>NZ_JBGBYL010000002.1:0-729889 GCF_041260495.1 Paenibacillus sp. RC84 | reverse complement strand
TACGCATCGTCGCCTTGGTGAGCCGTTACCTCACCAACTAGCTAATGCGCCGCAGGCCCATCCGTAAGCCACAGATTGCTCCGTGTTTCACGATCTCCCCATGCGGAGAAATCGATTATCCGGTCTTAGCTACCGTTTCCGGTAGTTATCCCGATCTTACAGGCAGGTTGCCTACGTGTTACTCACCCGTCCGCCGCTAACTCTCAGAGAAGCAAGCTTCTCATCAAGTCCGCTCGACTTGCATGTATTAGGCACGCCGCCAGCGTTCGTCCTGAGCCAGGATCAAACTCTCCGATAAAGTTGTGCCGGCCAAAAGCCAGCGGTTTATCTCAAGCTGATTAAGCTCAAAAATTCGTTGCTGACGAGAATTTCTTCTCATTAATGTCTCAATTACTTGAGACGCTTCAATCACTCGTTGTTCAGTTTTCAAAGGACAATCTCGTAAGGCCTTGCGACCTTCGTCGTTAGCGCTTGTCTCAGCGACAACTTTTATACTATAACACAGTCGCGCTCAGTTATGCAAGCTTTTTTTGAATTTCTTTTTTCGCGGCGTGTTTCGTTGTTGCCGGCAAGAAGTAACTTTACCAGCATCCGACGTCTTTTGCAACAACCATTTTGTGGAAGCGGAAAAGAGCCTTGTTCCAGACTCTTTTCTCTTAACTCTTTTGCTGGCATATTGTCTAAAATAATGTCCCCAGAAAATGTGCATTCAACAATCAATCTTTGTAATAGGGTCCATAAAACGTTTTTTCCGCATCCAGCAGCAAAATCAGATCCACTTCACATCCCTTAGATAAGAACTTTTACGAGATAGCACCAAAATGAAAAAGGAGCCCGAAGACATCTGTCAGTGGAATAACGGTTTCGCTCGTGTGTCGCAGCGCTTCCATGTTAAAACAAAGTATGAAGAGAGTCCGGAATAAAAGGACGGATTTCATCCACCCGCCCTTCACGTATTTTCCGAGCCCCTGCGGGGTCGGCCAAAAGTGCCCTTCCAACGGCAACCAAATCAAATTCATTGTTGTCCAGCCTCTTCAGAAGCTCATGAATATCTTGGATTCCTACTCCTTTGCCTTCGGTATAGAGACTTACAAATTCATCGTCTCCTACAGAACTAACAGTTATTCTGGGTTTTCCGTTCAGTTTCTTCACCCATAAAGAGTGTTTAATTTTCTTTGCAGAAGGAGATAGGCGTGCACAACTAGAAATTATGAACCGGGTTGTATTTAGTTGGAAATTTTGCAGCAGGTAAAAGAACATGGTGTTTTAAATACTGGAGGGAATTATTTGAAAAAAGCTGGGTTTATCACTTTCTCATTTAGTATGGTATTTGTATTGGTTTTATTTTTGCCTATAAAATCTTCTGCAGAATCCCCTGAAGTTAAGATTGAGGATTCGGCACTTGAAAAAGTCATTAGACATGAACTCAATAAAAATGAAGGCCCATTAACGGTCGGGGACATGGAAAACCTCAAAAAAATAGGTCCTGCGGATTGGCAGGGCATTACGACGCTAAACGGCTTAGAATACGCCATTCCGACATAAGCCCTCTTAAAAATCTTAGCAACTTAAAAGTACTTAACCTATCTGAAAATCAGATACAAAATATTAATCCTATAGATAATCTTGAAAACTTATCCGCCTTTGACGCTTATACGAATCAAATTCAGGATATATCCCCCATGCGCAATTTCAAAAATTTATCTTCTACTAATTTACAAGAAAATCAAATTTCAGATATTTCACCTTTAAGCAATCTGTCCAAACTTGAATTCGTTGGTCTTAAATACAACCGGGTTAAAGACATTAACCCTCTAAAAAGCTTATCGCATTTGACTAGCCTCGAATTGACTGGAAATCCGGTTCAAGATTTAAGTGTCCTTAAACATTTTCCTAAGCTTACTTTGTTAAGTATCGGTTCTCTTCATATTTCCACTATAAGCTTTCTTGAAAATCATCCGGATCTGAAATGGCTGCAGCTTGAAAACAATCAAATAACCGATATAAGCAGCCTTCGGAAACTTGGCAAGCTACAGGATCTTGATCTTTCGAATAATCAGATTTCAGATGTTTCTCCCTTGTCTCATGCGAATAAACTCGAGTTATTGAGGCTCAATCATAATCGGATTTCAGATATTAAGCCCATTGTTCAATTACCAAATTTATGGTTGTTATCGCTTAATGGCAACTCCATATCCGATCCGGAATCTTTGGGGAACTTACCTGAATTACGTTCTCTTTATTTAGGATCAAACGGAATTGCTTCTCTTCAATTTCTAAAGAGCCTGCCTCCACTCGTCTTGCTCTCTCTGGACGGAAACTTAATTAGTGATCTACGTGGAATAGAAGCTCAGAATGGTATCTACCAACTTGATTTAAGTAATAACCAACTTACTGATCTTAGTCCGATTAAATCGCTGAACATGTTAGATGTCTTGTATCTGGATGGCAATGCTCTTTCGGATATATCCGCACTATCTCAATTAACTCCAAGAAAGATTTCATTGGTCAATAATCAAATCCGAGATATATGTCCTCTGGATAATCAAACCGATCTTTGGGAAATTTATTTGGCCAATAACCCATTAAATGAAGGATCCGTCAGCAAACTCAAAGTCAGAGCATTAAATGGAGCGGCTGTATCTTACGGTGAACGGATTTATGTAAGGATCAATGATGAAGTTCAAGATTATACGGAAGACGAATCTCCGCAAAACATATCTGGTTCTATCCATGTTCCTATGAGAAAAATCTTTGAAGCTCTAGGCGCTAATGTATCCTGGGATAGTAACACGGAAACCGTGACGGCTCAAAAATCAGATATCTCTTTACAATTAAAAATCGGCTCGAATAAAGCCATAGTAAACGGCAAAGAAGTATTCTTGGAATCTGCCGTAACGGTCGTTAACGGATCTGCTTTTGTACCTGCAAGAATGGTAAGTGAGACACTTGGAGCAAAAGTAATTTGGGACTCACCTACAAAAACAGTTGATATCAGACAATAGTCTGATCAAGGGACTTACAATGATCGGAATATCCAAGAAACAAAGAAAATACGGATACTTGTTAAGAAAAAACCGAAAGTGTTAGTAGCGCTCACCCTCTCGGTTTTTGTTCATTAGGCAACCCTATAAACCCTTGGATATAGATAGGTATTCAAAAAAAAAAGGCAAGATTAGGATGTTCTTTCACCTAATCTTGCCTTTGTCTCTTATAAAGTAAACGAAACTTCAATCATTCTTACGAACAACGGCTGTATCCGCAGTTCGTACAGTTCTTACAGCCTTCACTGTTCACGAGCGAAGCGGAGCCGCAGGACGGGCACAAGTCAAGCGAAGTCAACCCGGCAGGCGCAGCACCTGCGAGAGGTGCAGCATCGCTAAGTGCATCCGGCGCTTCATGCACGACTTCTTTCGTGGCGGTTACGTAAGCCTCCGCACCCGTTTCGCCGGCCATCGCCTCTTCATGCATCTCAAGCGCTTTGGCGACCGCATCGGCGATGGACTCGACACGGTTGGCGCCGAAGCCGATGGCCCCGGAACCGCCGATGCCTTTGAGATGCTTGATCAGCAGGTTCACTTTGTTCCCGTGATCGCCGTAGCGCAGGAACAAGGAGCAGACGCGGCCGAGCGCTTCCGCCATGGCGAAAACGTCCGAGCCCGCTTTTCCCACGTTGAGGAAAATTTCGCTCGGCGAGCCGTTCATGTCGTTGATTGTAATGTACGCCATACCGAACGGCGTATTGATTTTATAGGTAGCGCCGCGCAGAATTTGCGGACGGCGTTTATATTCTTTATCGAAGACGTTCCCGGAAATCGCATCCGCTTGGACGACCGGTTCCGCCGCAACCGCCACAGACGGTGCTTCTGTCGGAACTTCAGGCGCAGGAACGGCCGCTTCGGCTTTCTTTTCGTCCTTCTTGTCCTTGTCCGTTCCGGTGCTGAGTACCTGTACGTCACGGCTGCCGTCGCGGTAGATGGTCACGCCTTTGCATCCCAGATCGAAGGCAAGCTCATACAGCCGTTCGGTTTCTTCGACCGTGAAATCGGCCGGGCAGTTCGCCGTCTTGGAAATGGAGCTGTCTACCCAGCGCTGGATAGCGGCTTGAGCGCGGATATGATCTTCCGCCGACAGACTCATGGCCGTCACGAAATAATCCGGCAGGTCCTGGTCCTTGTTGGCATCCTTCCATTCCTGCGCAATCGGCACGAATTGCTTGTCGTAACCGAGGCGGCTTTGGCGGAAATATTCAAAGGCGAAATAAGGCTCGATACCGGTGGAAGTTCCCACCATCGTTCCCGTGCTTCCCGTCGGTGCCTGCGTAATGACCGTCACGTTGCGCATACCGTTCTTGCGGACGGATTCCGTCACTTCCGGATAAACCTCGTGCATGTTTTTCATAAAGCCGCTCTGCAGGAATTTCTCGGTGTCGAAGTGCTTGAAAGAACCTTTCTCGCCGGCAATTTCAGAAGAAGCCAAGTAAGCTTCGCGTGCCATGAAACCATAGATTTTATCCAGGAATTCGAGAGATTCCGGGCTTCCGTAACGGATGCGAAGCTTGATCATCAGCTCGGCCAGCCCCATCGTTCCAAGTCCGACACGGCGTTCGCCCTGCTGGTTCTCGCGGTTTTCCTCGAAGTGGTATGGCGTCTTGTCGATGACGTTGTCCAGAAAACGCGTGGAGTAACGGACGGTTTTGCCCAGCTCGTCCCAGGCGACATCGTCATTCTCCTCATCGTAAAACTTGGACAGGTTAACGGCGGACAAGTTGCATACACCCCAAGCCGGAAGCCCCTGCTCTCCGCAAGGATTGGTACAGATGATCGGGTTGAAGTACCAGCTGTTGGACATCTGGTTGTAGTACTCCATAAACACGACGCCCGGCTCCGCGGAGCGCCATGCGGACTCGATGATCGTGTGCCAAACTTCGCGGGCTTTGACCGTGCGGTACACTTTTACGGCTTTTCCGAGCTTTTTCCACTCATTGAGATCGCCGTTCCAAACTTCGTCGTATTCGGGGTCCGTCGTATCCGGGAACACGAGATCCCAATCCAGATCCTCCTTCACCGCTTTCATAAAGCCGTTGCTTACGCAAACGGAGAGGTTCGCGTTCGTAATCTGGCCCATCGTAGATTTAACGGTGATAAAATCAAGCAGATCGGGGTGCCAGTCATTGATCATAAGCATCAGCGCACCGCGACGGCTGCCGCCCTGCTCGATCAAGCCCGTCGTATAGCTGAAGAGGCCTCCCCATGACACGGAACCGCTGGAAGAGCCGTTAACGCCTTTAACGATTGCGCGACGCGGGCGAAGAGACGAAAGATTAATTCCGACCCCGCCCCCGCGGGACATAATTTCCGTCATCTCGGACAAGGTGGCCATAATACCGCCGCGGCTGTCATGCGGAGACGGAATGACATAGCAGTTGAACAGCGTCAGTTCATCGCTGGCATCCGCGCCTGCGGCAATGCGGCCTCCCGGAACAAGCTTCCAGTCGTCCAGAATGTAACGGAATTTTTCCGTCCATTCCTTCTGTTTTTCCGGCGTCGCTTCTACGGAAGCCATTGCCTTGGCCAGGCGGTCCCACAGCTCATCCGGCGTTTTTTCTATATTAAGAGTCAGTCTGTCGATGTTCGACTCGATCGTTTCGCCGCTGCGCAGCTTAACGGTCACATTGCGCCCATCTCGCGCGGTGATTTCCCCGACTTCCTTGGCCGGAAATTTCGGGTCGTCCTTGGTCAGGACAAGCACCACGTCTCCGACTTTCGTATTGTTCGTGTCCGCATCTTTTAACGCATAACGATCCAAAAAGATTTTTTCGCTCAAACCTTCCAAACTTTTCCGCTGCATCGTCTTCAAAACGGCAACACCCTCCCAAATCAATGTACCTGCACCCGGGAACCCGCACCACTGCGCGAAATTCGCGGTATGTACGTAAGCACTATATATAGTGTCCATAAAAGATTATACAACACTAGATGTTGTGTTACGAATAAACTGCGAATGAATTCAACGGGATAACAAAAAGCAGGTGCTTGTTTTCTCACTTTTTCTTCGCCTTGCTCTTTATTTCGTTCGCAAAACATTTATAAAAAACGACAATTTTCGACATTCCGAACCTGTAAAAGAGTAAGAGCCGCAGTGCCCCACGGGTAATTTTTTGTAAAAATCGCTGCAGCCGATTTCCGTGCATACAGACCATCGGCTCATTTGTGTAAGGCATTCTTTCCCCTATATACTATAAACAGATCCGCCCAAAAAAGAAACGGACGTTCGCCAGTTGGGTAATTTTTCGTATTATCCCCTACAACCTTTTTACTTTCAATCGGCTGCGTCCAGACACGCTTGCCAACACAAGCGCTTATTTTGGTAGTAGAAAGATAGCTTAAAGGAGAACTTGCCCGATGATGCTTTTCGGAAATCAACTTGTACCGGACGAAGAAGTCCGCGTTTCTCCCCTTGACCGGGGCTATTATTTCGGGGACGGCGTCTACGAGGTGTTCCGCATTTACGACGGCCGGCTATTTGAAGTAGAGAAACATATGGAACGTTTCAACCGCAGTATGGCTGAAGTCCGGATCGGCCTTCCTTATCCGCTCGAAGAGCTGGAGAATCTGCTGAACCGGCTCACGGAGGCGGCCGGCATCCCCGATGGCCTCGCTTACGTTCAGATCACCCGCGGTGTCGCTCCGCGTTCCCATCCGTTCCCGGATGCGGCGGAGCCGGTCGTGACGGGCTGGTGCTCCCCGTTTTTGCGTCCGCTGAAAGATCTGGAAAACGGGATTTTCGCCATCGTCCGGGAGGATATCCGCTGGCACCGGTGCGATATCAAATCGCTGAACCTGCTCCCGAACGTGCTGCTGAAGCAGGAGGCCCTTGACGGCGGCGCGGGCGAAGTTATTTTCAACCGAGGCGGCGTCATCACCGAAGCCAGCGCGTCCAACGTGATGATCGTCAAAGACGGGATCGTGAAAACTCATCCCGCCGATCATCATATCCTGCGGGGCGTCACCCGCTCGCTCGTTCTCCGGCTCGCGGAAGATCTGGGCATCGCCGTGCGTGAAGAAGCTTTTCGGGCCGAGGAACTCGCCTCGGCCGATGAAGTCTTCATCACCAGCACAGGCTCCGAAGTTATGCCGGTCGTGCTGGTGGACAGCCGGCCTATCGGAGACGGCAAGCCCGGTCCCGTTACCCGGCGGCTCCAGCAGGCCTTCGAGGCGGCGATCCCGGCCGGAAGCCGCTAATCCGGCGGACAGCAAAAAAGGCCTCCAAACCCACTCTAGAGTGGGTTTGGAGGCCTTTTTACCGCGGCAGCGGGGCCGCCGAAGGCGGGAACCGGTATGCGGGGGCCACCCGCATCCGGTACGTGCCCGGCTCCCGCGGCTCGGCTCCGGTTCGCACCCGCACCGGTTAACCCGGCGGTGCGCACGAGCCGTCCCCCGCTGCGCACGTTCGGTATTCCGCACCGTGCGAGGCTCCCAGCGCGCAGTCGCGTGCTCAGCCTCGCATGACGGCGGTCAGCCACACACCCGCATATACGGGAGCAAACCAAGGGGCGGCCGCCATCCTTTCGCTACCGGTGCTGCCTCATCCATTCCGCCGCATAATCGACAAGCGGACGCTGCGGCATCAAGGCCGTGTCAGCCGAGCCTACTTTTCCGCGGATGACTACCGAGTGCCGGGCTTCGAAATCCGCACCCGCCCGGTCGAAATCGTCCGAGTCGATTCCGACATCCGGAAACTCCACCCACTGACGGACCCCGTCTCCATCAAGAACAGGCGCCCCGTTCGCGACTTCCTTCTTCGACGCATACTCCGCCCGGTATTCCGCCAAATGGATGGACGTGTTGGAGCCGTGACCGATGCCTAGCAGCAGCACATGACCGTCCAGCTCGTACAGACGGGCTAGCGGGGAACCCTCCCCGAGCCCGTAAGCGAGGGAATGATCACCGGTCA
This sequence comes from Paenibacillus sp. RC84, assembly GCF_041260495.1. NCBI lineage: Bacteria > Bacillati > Bacillota > Bacilli > Caryophanales > Paenibacillaceae > Paenibacillus > Paenibacillus sp. RC84. The sequence goes on along the minus strand of NZ_JBGBYL010000002.1, from coordinate 721,933 downwards.
GTTTCTGCGCCTGCGGTCCGATCGCCGCAAACGAAACCTGGGGGTGGCTGCTCCGCATAACCCCCGGGTAAGTTCTGAATGCTTCCGGCAAGGCTCCCATAAAAAACGTCCGGGTCTCCTCCGCTTTATAGGCCGGCATCGTGCTTCGGATCACGTCCCACCACTCCTGCGGAACGGGCGGATTGCTCCAAGCCGATGGCTCCGACAAGTCGCCACTGTGTGTCGGCATCATCAGCGTGCCCCCGCTTCCCAATGCGTCCCGGAGAGCGGTTATGACCGCCTGTGTGCCCCCGCAAACCCAACCGAGGGAACTTAGAGAGGAATGGACCAAGAGAGTCATCCCTTCCTTCACACCGAGTCTTCTGAGATCCTCCGCAAGGCTTTCCGCCGTATGCGGCCGTTTCCCCGTTCGTTCTATAATCGTGTCGATCGACATGGTACGTTCACCTCACCCCAAAATTACCGCTACCGCTTCAAATTCCATTCGTCGGAACTGTACTTTTCGCGCGCCAGCTTTTCCGCAAGCTCCAGCTCGTACGGAGTCAACACTCCGTCTTCAAGCTCAATACCCATGCCTTCGGCTACACCGGCGCGGAATGCGGTTTCCACGTCTCCGAGTGTCACGGGGGCAAGCCCGGCAGTTCGGAGCAAATCGTTAATCGCGACCGCTTTCTGCACAAAGCTCTGCTTCATCCGCTCGGCAATCCGCTCGTTGGAGAAAAGCAGCAGGCCGAACAACTGCTCGACGTCCAGTTCCAGCAAAATAGAACCGTGCTGAAGCACGACATTCTTCTGCCTAACCTGCGCGCTTCCGGCGACTTTGCGGCCTTCCACGACAAGCTCGTACCACGAAGGGGAATCGAAGCAGGCCGCCGAGCCGAGCGATTCGTATTTCCGCTTCTCTTCTTCGGTTGCCAGGTTCACCATCTCGGCCGCCAGCCCCAGCTTCCGGAATCCGAGCAGCAGCCCTTCGCTTAGGACCCGGTAAGCTTCCGTTACGCTCGTCGGGATTCCCGGATAGCGCTCCGAGACGATGATGCTGTATGTAAGCTCGGCATCGTGCAGAACCGCCCGGCCGCCCGTCGGACGGCGTACGAATCCGAGACCTTGGCCGGCGACTTTGTTCAGATCGATCTCCTTCTGCGCTTTCTGAAAATAACCGATGGAGAGAGCCGCCGGCCCCCAGCCGTAAAAACGGACCGTCGGAGGAACCCTGCCTTCGCTGTGCGCGATGAGAATCGCTTCGTCGATCGCCATGTTCTCAGCCGCCGTCCGGTTGCCTGTATGCATATAACGCCATGTTGTCATGTTCCTCTTCCCTTCTTATCAAGAACGGCAGGCGCGGAAAGCCCGGCCCGCCCGTATCGGTTTTGAGTGCACGTTCATTCCTTTATCATAGCACAGGAGCGCTTCCGATAACATTCGATAGAGCTCCCGGCAAGGATGTCTATGGCGGTACAAGTCGAAGAAGTCCCGGCAATGCGGCTGCGTTATGAAACCTCCTTCTTTGGATCATACTAGTTACAAAGTTGCAGATTGCATACGCCGGACCGCTCATAACGGCAGCAGCAAGCGGATGACGGGCAGACGGGTCGGGATACGGCCCATTTTCGAGAAGGAGGCAGAGCCTAGATGAACAACCAGACAACGGAGCACATCCGCCCGATTCATGAAGGGCTGAGCATGCACACGGATCGGGAATGGTTCCTGGACTGGGAGTCGCGTGTCGTCCGCAACGGCCCCTGGGATAATTGGACCTTGTACCAGCTTGCTTACGAGGCGGAAAAGTCGAGCCTGATCCACTCCTTCGACGAGCTTCTGTGCCTGAAGCACGTGAACGGAATCGAGCCCATGAGCCATCAGATCGATACGGCCAAGAAAGTGCTGTACGACATGCGCGGGCGGGCTATTCTGGCCGACGAAGTCGGACTCGGCAAAACGATCGAAGCCGGACTTATTTTAAAAGAATATATGATCCGCGGACTTGTGCGCAAAGCGCTCATTCTGGTACCCGCTTCGCTTGTCCTGCAGTGGGTCCGGGAGCTGAATCAGAAATTCGGGATCGCGGCAGCCGCCCAGAAAAAATCGTACATGTGGCAGACGTGCGACGTGATTGTCGCTTCCATGGACACCGCCAAGCGGGACCCGCACCGGGAGATCGTGCTCGGTCTGGATTACGACATGCTTATCGTGGACGAAGCCCATAAACTCAAAAACAAAAAAACAACGAATTACCAGTTCGTCGGAGAGCTGCGTAAAAAATACTGCCTGCTGCTTACCGCTACGCCCGTACAGAACGATCTTAAAGAACTGTACAATCTGATTAATCTTCTGAAGCCGGGGCAGCTCGGGGCGCAGACGAATTTTCAAGCCAACTTTGTCATGGCCAAAAGAATCCCGAAAAACGAAGGCATTCTCCAACAGGAGCTTTCCAAAATTATGATCCGCAACCGGCGCGGCGACGGAAATGTCGAGTTCAAGAAACGAATCGTGAAAAATATCACGCTTACGCTTTCACCCGAGGAACAGGCGCTTTACGATGGCGTCACGGATTTTATCCGCAGCCAGTATGAACAAAATCAGAGCCAACCGAGCAATACGCTGGCGCTTGTCACCCTTCAAAGAGAAGTGTGCAGCTCCCGGGACGCCGTTTTTATAACCTTAGTCAACATGTTCAAAAAGACGGAAGAAAACTCTCCGGTCCGGACCAAGATATGGGAGCTGGTCGAGCGAATCCGCAGCATCCAGGCTAACACGAAAGCCGAAACCGTCTTGAATCTGATCCGGGAGATTGATGACAAGGTCATCATATTCACCGAATACCGGGCGTCCCAGGAATATTTGCTGAACTATTTAAGAGAGAACAAAATTACGGCCGTCCCCTATCGCGGGGGAATGAACCGGGGCAAAAAAGATTGGATGATGGACCTTTTCCGTACCCGCGCCCAAGTGCTTGTCGCAACCGAAGCCGGCGGCGAGGGAATCAATCTCCAGTTCTGCCATCATATGATCAATTTCGATTTGCCCTGGAATCCCATGCGGGTGGAGCAGCGGATCGGACGGGTTCACCGGCTGGGCCAGACGGACGACGTAAGAATCTACAATCTCTCTACCCGCAATACGATCGAAGAGCACATTTTGAATCTGCTGCACGAAAAAATAAACATGTTCGAGCTGGTCATCGGCGAACTCGATTCGATTCTGGAACGTCTGGAAAAAAAATCGGCCTCGCTGGAAAGCTCCCTATTTAAAATGATGATGGAATCTCGTTCCGATGAAGACATGCGCCGTCAGATCGACCGGCTCGGGGATTCGCTTACCGGCATCCGGGAGGAGCTTGAACCGGAAAACGAAAGGAAAGCCAAAATCGGTTCCATACTAAGCGCCATCGGGCAGAATGTCGGGGTGAACCATGAATACCGCCCAGGTTGAACGCTTTGTTATGCGGTTTCTGGAAGCGTACAACTGCCGCATTATCGAAAAAACGAAGCACGCCGTCATCGTGAACCTCTCTCCGGAGGCGGATAAAGAACTCACCGGCCGCTCCTACTATTGGAGCTTCGTCGAGCGCACCGGAGTCGAACCCGAAACGATGACCTACCGTTTCGTTTTCGATCCGGAAGGGGACGCGGCAGCCGCGGCGGCGGATCGTCCCGTACCGGCCGGTCCGGGGGCTGCCGCCGGTGCCGTCTCCGCGGCCCCTGGCGCTGCGGGCGGCGGTGGCCAGGCGGCCGGAGGCGGCACTGTTCCCGCGGGCAGCAGCGGGACACTGAGCCCGCAGGGCACGCTCGCGGCATGCGCAGCAGGGCCGGGGGCGCCTGCCGGCACCGTCCCGGGAGGCGCCGCTCCTGCGGCCGGAAGCGGCGGAAGTCCGCCCGAAGCGATCCGCTCCGCGGACAGCATCCTCGGGCGGTACTTCGGCACGGCCCCCGCTCCGCCGGTCGGCCGCGTCCCCCGCGACGAGGTTACCTTCGGCAGCCGCCGCCTGCAGCAGCTCTTCGCGACGGTCTTGAACAACGGCCGGTTTACCCGGCTGTTCGAGGCTCCGCCGCAAGCCGCCAGCAGTTCTCAGCCGGGGCGCTCCGCTCCCCTCACCTACTGCAGTTGGATGAATGTGAACTACAAGGTGGAGTATGCCTGCGATATGAAACGCAGCGAGGTTCATTCCTTGGCCATTCAAATGACCACGGGAGAAATCCGCGAAGAGTTTCATCCCTCCATGCTGACGAGGAAGCTCGCACCGAAACTGCCGGCCAACATTCATCTGCTCGGCGATAATCTGACCCTTTCGAGGGCCGCCTCGATCCTGGAAGATTACCTGGAGCACAAAATCCGCCGCACCGACCACCGCTGGGCGGACCGTGCCAACCAGGTGCTGGCCGAAGAACATCAGCTCGTCCGGTTGTATTACGAAGGCATGCTCGCGGCAGCCGAGCCGGAAGCCCGCGAAGAACTGGAGATCCGCTATGCGGCCCGGCAGGCGGAAGTAGACTGGCAATACCGGCCGAGAGTGCATGTATCCGTCATCAATTGCGGATTATTTCATTTAAGGGCGGACGAAAGGTGAAGATGCGACGAAAGTCGCTAAAAGTTCCTATGGTCCCGCCTACACGTTTTAACAAACTTTTTGCAAGGATTCCCTTACACTAGATTTATAGAATGAACGGCAGGCAGGTGAACAAATGAACCGCACAGCTGTATGGACGGCAGCGCTACTGGCGCTCGTTGTCTGGCTCGCTGCCGGGCCCCCTTCGTTCTCGCAGGGTGAACAACTCTTCTCTCCAAAAGCTCAAGTGTCCCTTCCCGGCTCGGCAACACGCATGAAGCAGGAAGCCGGACGAGCGTCATTGGATAAAAGGTACACGATCCTTCCCGGAATCAGACCAGCCGAGGTTCTGGCGGATTTTACGGCAAATGAACCGTCAGATGCTCCCGGAGCGTCCAACACCGGTACCGTACTGAACGAACACATCGTACGTTGGATCGACAGTCTTGCCGGACGGAAAGGTTTCGAAGGTTGGAACCGCGCCAAGTGGACGGTCGCTCCTCTCGGTCCGGGTACCCACGGCTGGATCGTCCTGCTGACGGATAACGGCCGCGAGACAGGCTATCTGATCGTGTCCGCCGCCGAAAACGGTACTCTGCAGCTCATCGAATACGGAACAGGCGAACATCCCCTGTTCAGCACCCGCACGCTGTACCGCACCTTGGTGCAGCACGCCATCATTCCTGCATCCATGTCCTATCAAGCTTGGCTGGACTCCGCGGAAACAAGGCTGCGCCGTCTTTATACGGATGCCTTCCATGCGGTTTGGACCGTTCCCGCCGGGAACAATCGTATCCTCGTCGATGCCAAAACCGGCGAAATCCGGACCTTTCAAAATTATTCGCCCGCAAGTGATTCAAGTTTGCTCGGGCTGCATGGCGCAGCCTTTGAACATACACCCGGAACGCCGCTTGAGGTCATGCCGTCCGATCCTTATGAAGAGATAGCCTGGCTGACCCGAAACGCGCTCCCTATCCGTTCTTATGAAGAATTGACGCCCTACCTTGCGGCCGGCAAGTCCTTGACTTTCGTCTGTGAATGTTTCGGGGGCAGACTTACGCTGCCGCTTCCCGTAACCGGCGCTCTGCGCTGGACCGGCGGTGCCGCTTTTATCGCCTTCGAGCAGGAAGGCAGACGCTTTGTTCTCCTGGACGAAGCGGTTTCGCTCGGACAGTTTTACCCGACTGACGGTATCTCCTCCTCTTTCCCATAGAAAAGCTTCCCCGGGTCCCGGAACGGTTTACCGTTTCCGCCGTGAACCCGAGGAAGCTTCTTTTTTTGACCAATCGCTTCAATTTCGGCCTTGCGAGTTAAACATTCAGTTTTTGCTCCGGCGCCTTACGGCCTTTATGATCATGGAGATGGACAGGGGGATCATCCCGAACCAGTGGACCGACCAGCTTTCTCTGGTTTCTTTGTGCCTGACGCGCGCTTCCTTTCGTACTTGCCTTGGGGTTTCTATATAGTGAACCACTTGTTCCGTTATATATTTCACGAGTTCTTCTCCGCCTTTTGCCATTTGTCAGCCCTTCCTTTCCGCATTAAGAGTGCGCTCTGCTTTAACTCTTAGTATTTCCCCGACTGCCTTTGCGTAAAACCGGCCATTCGCACATTCCCGGTCATGACTCTTTCCAATCGTTCCTTCCCCTCCTATAATGAAAAGTGGAGCGTAAAATCACAGTCCGGTTGGTAGTCCGGATGCATGCTGCAGATTTAAGCCTGATTAAGTCTGTTAACATGTCGTAGCCTTCCCCCTCGGGATGTCCGGCGTTCTGTTTACTTAAACGGAGGGGAAAAAACATGAAATTAACGGTTTTTTACGACGGGCAGTACTGGATTGGAATTGCGGAGGACGAAAGAAGCGGCAGCCTGCATGCAGCCAGGCACCTATTCGGAACGGAGCCCCTTGACGGGGAAGTGCTGGACTTTGTTCTGCACGATCTGCTCCGCTTGCTTGAAAGTGTCGGCAAAGGCGTTCGTGCCGCTCCCGTAACTGATCGGAAAATCAATCCGAAGCGGCTTGCACGGCTGGCTTCCAGGGAGCTAGCGCAAAAGGGCCCTTCCACGATGGCCCAGGCAGCCATCCGAGCGGATCTCGAGTACCGCAAAAAAGTGCGGACAACGTTATCCAGGGAAGAACGCGAGGCAGACGCGGCCCGCAAGCGCGAGATTGCCCGTCAGAAAGCCAAAGACAAACACCGCGGCCGCTGAAATGGCGCACAAAAAAACCGGCTGACGCTTCAGGGCGTCAGCCGGTTTTTTGATCATCCTGTAATTCGAGGCTGCATCAATCGCGGCTGATGCCGACAATCGAAGCGATAAAACGCAGAATATACAGGAAAAGGTTAATAAAGTCGAGATACAAATTCATTGCGGCGAGCGGCACTTCTTCCGCTGCCACGCCTTCGCGATATTGAGCGACATCATAGAGCACCCAGCCGCTGAAGATCAGAATGCCGCCAACGGACAAGAGCAGATTCAGCGTCGAACCGAAGTTGACGAACAAAGATAGCACGCCCATCAGCACGAGGCCGATCGTTGCCGCGAACAGGAAGCCTCCCAGGAAACTGAAGTCCTTCTCGGAACGGGCCGCGTACCAGGCAAGTCCCCCGAATATAACGGCTGTGGCCAGAAATGCCCCGGACACGAGATTGGCACCGATTATCGAACCGTACGACATAATAACCGGGTACATGGTTACGCCCGAGATAGCCGTAAAGGCGTACAGGAACCCGTAGCCGATGTTTTTGCCGCGCATCCGGACTACAATGGCCGCCACGATCATCACGAGCTCAACGACAATAAACAGCGGGATGATCGACGGCGGTACGATCATGGCACCCACCAGCATGCCTACGAACGAGATCAGCAGAGAAAGCGCAAATGTCCGCAAGATGTGAGAAAGCGATCCTTGGTGGGAATACGTCATCGTTCTTTCCAAATTACAACACACTCCTTTTTAAATACTACCCATTTTCCACTTATTTATAAATGATTATACGAAAAAGGCCAGGCATTCGTTTCATTTTTAAAGAAGGATTTTTTAATAAAAAACAAAAAAGCCACCTGCTCCGGTTGACCGGTAGCCAGTGGCTTTCCTGTATTGCTGATGCGGTCGAGAGGACTCGAACCTCCACGGCTGTTACACCACTAGAACCTGAATCTAGCGCGTCTGCCAATTCCGCCACGACCGCGTGCTTTGTAAGAACGAGATTAAATATATCATGCGGCAAAACGTTTGTCAAACATATTTCTAATCTTTTTTTGAGACGCGCCATCTCCATACATATACCCAAAATAATACAAGGGAAAGCCGTAACGGCTTCCCCTTGCCTTATCTGGACTGGACGCGTTTCTAATCCTTTACCGGTTCCGGGACCGGAATTCCTTTGTGAAGCAGTTTTTGACCGTATGACGAGCGGAAGAATAGGCGTTCCAGTATCGTAACGATACCGCTGCCCGCCCAGTAAAGGACAAGAGCCGCCGGGGAGCGCCACATCACCGTTAATGAAACGCCCATGATGACAAGGGGCATTCCCGCCCTGAGCAGCGCCGGCTGCGACGCCGCCGGATCGGGAACGAGGCTGATCAGCATTCCCAGCCATCCTATAATGCCGTACAACACAGGCAGCGCGTGCGCCGGATCGGGAACGCCCAGTGACGGCATCCATGGGATTAGCATAGAGGTCATCTGAGCGCCGTGCAGAGAAAAATACGGATAAAGGCTCATAAAAATCGGCATCTGGATCAATCCCACCGCAAACGCGAGTCCAGGTTTGATGCCATAGCGGGAATACAGCCGGAGCATCTCCTCGCCCAGCTTGCCGGACTGGTTCGCATACTGCTCCCGGAGCTGCCGGATGGCCGGCTGCATACGAATCTGTCTCACTTGCTGCCGGGCACTAAGCAGATTTACCCGGAATAGCAGGCTGCGCACAAGCAGGGCAAGCAGCAGGATGGCCAGCCCCCAATCATTCGTAAAGGCGGCTAATACGTTCAGAATACGGTCCAGCGAAGAGATAAAGGGTTGTAAAAGTGACATAAAGGATTCCTCCCGTTTTTTGATAGCGGCAATACCGACAATAATCTGTACCGCGTTAAACGGGAGGAATCCGGTTCGTCGGAATGATGATCGCTCCTGACGGGAACTTTCCGCCGGATTCTGAAAATGCCGAACCCGATGTGCCGGATAAGAACCGGCGAATTCCTTTTGTCGGATGTGACAGTGGGAACGGGAAATTCCTCGGCTTTGAGAGGGATCAGCGAAATCCATTCGCCCAGCCACCAGCACGTAAAACCGAGCGCCAAAAATAGCACCGGTATGTCCAAACTCCACTCGATGGCAATTCCCCCTCTCCTTCATGATGATACGACTGGGGTGTTCAACGGTTTCAGAAAACTCCGGGCGGATTCACTGTAAGGCGTTCAAGCTTACTCCATGCTTATTCCAACGTTTTCTCTATCATGATCGTACAAAAAGAAACAGCGCCATCCTATAGGAAGGAGGCGCTGCACTGTTATTAAGAGGCGTACCACACAAACCGCCACACCGAGGGTTGATGTGTACTGTGAAGGATCTACAGGTCACCACCGTTATAAGAAACCGGGCCATGCGCTGGCAGCTGTGTACACCGGTGTCTCACCTTACGGGAGCGCCAGAGCCTTCTTGTAAGCCAGGCCGGACTGCATGGCGGCTTCATAAACGGACCGGCCGATCATATGGCCGAGGTAAGTGGCCGTTCCGGCGTAGCGGTGGAGCCGACCTCTCTGCGTGGAGGCGATCAGCACGGCGTCCGTCGTCGTGCCCGTCGCCCCGCTTCCGTCGTCCAACGCTACGCCGAGGTCCTGCAATGCCGCCGCCTTCGCCTCGGTGGCGGTAATGACGGCGTTGACCATGGCTTCATCGGTCAACTCGCCCTCCACGGCCACGATAATATTAATCGTGCCGGGAAAAAGCGCCGAAGCCGGAAGCCCGCGTCCGGCACGCGCTTTGTTGGAATAGCCGACGGTGACCCAGGCACTGACGGCTATTCCCGTGTCCGCCGCGGAAGCGGCAGTGGCAGTGGGTTCCGCCGTGCCGATGCCGTTCACGGGATTCGCCGAATCCCTGTCTGCTGCTGCGGAGAGGCTTGCTTTCTCCGTCCCTCGAGTGTCCAGTCTTCCGTCAAATGCTTCGAAAAAGCTTTGCGCTTCCCGATCGGCTTCGGAGGAAACATCCAACTTACTGTCAGACGTATCGAGAAAGTTTCGCGAAGCTTGGTCGTCGGCTCCTACCGGCACGGGGACGGGAACGTCCAGTCGAAGATGACTTTCGCCAAGGCCGCTCATATGTACGGAGGTCAGCAGGCAGGCCGTTTCCTCCCTGTTCAGACCTGCCGCCTCCAGGAACCCGTTCATTTCCGTCACCGGATCTCCGCAGGCATACGTTTTGTCTACCTTCCGGTTGATGATCGTCCGGTGATAACCGAAACCGCCGCCCCACGGCGCGGAGCTTAACGTCCTCAAAGGCGACGGTGCTTCCAGCAGCAGATAGCTCCCTACCGCGCCTTCTTTCACGGCTGCGGTAATTAATGCAGCCGGGCGGCTTACCGTCTGAATGAGCGTTTCTTGAGTGTTCAACGGATCAGGCCTCCTCGCCCTCGCTAGTTTCCCTTGGCAGCGTATACTCAGCGGGACGGCTCTCCGTATACGGCTGATAAACGTACTTTCTGTCCAGCTGCACCAGCTTCCGGCTGCGTTTACGAATAGCGACGGACGACTCGTTCCAAGCCACCACGTAGCCTCTTATATCGTTGCGCGGATCCGCATCCCTGACGATTCTAAGCAGGGTGCCGTCAATCCGGTATTGGTCTAACTGCTCGTCGCTGATCATGACAAGCCCTCCTTTTGCTCCAAAACATTTCCTGGGCAATTGTATCTATCGGTTTTTCGGCCCGCTTGCCTGCAAGGCATAACCGGCATCCCTACTAGCATACACAAAACACGGCGGCAAGCCAAGAGAGCCCGAAGTGCGGACGGAATACGCTGATTCATTTTTTTCGGGCACCGGGTAATAAAATCTGTGGACTGCGGGAGTTTTAGAAGCCGGCTAGTTGGGCAATCCTTTTAAGAGGAAAGGGTAAAACCTGCGGTCAGGCTTATACGAAGGGAGCGAAGAGCGATGGACGGCAAAAAAACATATTACGTCAGCGTAGGTTCCAAAGAAATCGTCGACGAAGCGGATGAAATCAACTTTGATTTTGAAATCAAGGCAACGGATGAGGAAATCGACAAGTTGGCCGAACTTTTCGAGGTGATGGACGAATCGGACGAGGCAACGCATTTCCGGGCTCTCCTGCCTTTTAAGGAATATCACAAGGACAAAGAAAACGACGCCTACGACTATGATCTCAAGCAGATTTACCAGACGCTTTACAATCTGGGGACGGAAGAGACCCGCAAGCATATCGAAGAAATGAATGTGCTGAATTAAAAAAAGACCTGCCGGGAAGCCCGGCAGGTCTTGCTTATGAGGAACACATCAGCCGACGTGTTCTTTGGAATCCGTATTTTCAAACCAGCAATCCAACACTTTGCTCGACATAACGCGTTTCTTGATATAATCGACCTGCTGAACCGTAAACTGGGACTCCCATGGAACGGAAAGTTCCGTGAAGAATTTGACCACCGTAAGAAGTTCAGACCATGCCACGTATCGTTTATACCAGAAAAATTGAGGGTGTTCAATCATATACGGGTACAAATCATCAAACTCGGTGTGTTTGCAGTCTAGGGCGCGTTCGAAATGGTTCTTCGCTTCGGACAGCTTCTCCAGCAAATATTCGGCTGGAATTTGCTCATTTCCCATAGCGATCCCTCCTCTCCAGATACCTTCCTCTATTATATCGAATTTACCCCGTCCAGGAAAGTATTGAAGCAGAATGAAAATGTTTTCATAAAATAACGGTTAATCGGCGAACACGATGTGTCCTTGTTCGAGAGACGTTATCGTCACGAGGGACTCCGTACGGATTCCCTGCTCCCGGATCGCGCGGCCTCCGGCTTGAAACGCCTTCTCTACGGCGATCCCGACGCCGACCAGTTCGGCTCCCGCGCGTTCGACAATCCGGATCAGCCCTCTGGCCGCATCGCCGTTGGCAATAATGTCGTCTATGATTAAAATCCGGTCGTTTGCGGTTATATATTGGGAAGAAACCATAATATCCGTCACGATTCCTTTGGTGAAGGACGGTACACGTTCACAATACGTATCCTCGCCCATGGTCACCGACTTTTTACGTCTCGCGAAAATAAACGGGACGCCCAGCTCGCTTGCTACGGCAAAAGAGAGCGGGATTCCGGATGATTCGACAGTCAGCACTTTGGTAGGTGAGCTTTCTACAAAACGCCGGGCGAATTCCCTGCCCATTTCCTTAATCAATGCAGGGTCAACTTGATGATTCAAGATGGCATCCAATTTAACGACTTGGTCGGAAACGACGCTTCCGGCTTCTAAGATACGTTGTTTCAACAGTTCCATAGCTTCTCCTCCACCTTTGAATATGTGTTAACGTACCACAAGCCAAACATAGGTTTCAAGTCCCATTTTGCGCCTTAGGCCCTTTCTCCCGGAACTTTTCGGCCCTTTTACGAGTCTGTATAAATAACAGGCATTTAATGCCGCCCTCCTTGCCGGCGGCAAAGCAAGAAAAGACGGCTTAAGCCGTGCACGGCAGATGACGGAGCCGTTTGAACGAACGCCAGTCTCTAATTTCACCCCATCCAGGCTAATATGAAATTTGAACGAATCGTCCCCAGGGCTTATGATAAGGAATGTCGCTTCGCGTCCGAAACCGGAGCGGCAGAAGAAAGGAACGATTGCAATGAAGAACAAACTCCGCAGAGCAGCGATGATCGGTCTTCTGATCTCCGTTCTGCCGGCGGCGGCAGGCTGTGAAGCTGTACATACGTTTTGGGGGAAAGAAACTGCCGGTCCCTCCGCAAATCAGGCAGAGCCTAACGGAAACGCGCAGCCTTCGCCTTCCGGTGCAGCCGGGCAGACACCGGCTCCCGATCGTTCGGCCGCCGTTTCTTCCAACGAAAATACGGAAGGGCCGGTCAAGGCCAAGCCCGTAGTGACTCCGGAGAACACATACCGGGTCAACAATCCGGCCTTGATGGGCGTCACGCTGGGCACGCCTAAAGACGAGGTGCTGAATCTCTTCGGAAAAGCGAAGAACGTGTTCGTCATGGACGAGGATCCCCAGTCCGTCACGGTCTACGAATACGGGTCTTTCACCGTCGGCTTCAACGTGTTCGACCGCCTCGAATTCGTCCAGATCCAATCGGCCGATATCGATCCGGGCCTTGGCGGGCTGCGTCTCGGACAAACCGCCGACGATGCCGCGGACGTTCTGGGCAAGCCGAACAACCGTACGGATTACGTGCTGACCTACAAAGCCCAGAATACCGTATTGAAGCTGGACCTTGATCCCGACAATCACACGATCCAATCCATCAAATTGTTCCCGGCCAGCTAAACGCCGGTATACGGACAGTTAAAAACCCGCAGCCCTAAGGCTTGCGGGTTTTTAACTGTTCTTTTTTCTTTTTCTGCGGACTAGATAGAAAATAAGAAAACCGACTGCGGCTGCGACGGCGAGCCACATGATGCAGATACCGAGGTAAGTGTGGAAACCGTGCAGAACCGCCTCAAAATTGGCCCCGATAAAATGTCCGAGCGAAAGAAACGTACAGCACCACAGCAGAGCGCCCGATCCGGCAAAAAGCAGATAGCGCCAAAGGGAAATCCCGCTGACTCCGGCCAGATAACAGGTGAAATGTCTGAGTCCCGGAACGAAATACCCGAAAAAGACAGCCCACATGCCGTATTTCTGAAACCACAGCTCCGTGCGGGTGATGCGCTCCTGTTTGATGCGGACCCACTTTCCTATTTTGTACAGGAAGGGCTTGCCGAGCCGAAGTCCGACCGTGTAGGAAATCAGCATCCCCGTCATCGTTCCCAGATAGGAGACGATAAGCGAATGCGTAAAATTCAACGGACCGGTGTCCATCGTAAGCGAGCCGACAAACGTCATCAGCGTCTCATCGGGGATCGGCAGGCCGACAATGCCGGCGGCAAGCAAAGCGTAAAGAGCCGTATACCCGTAATTGGAAATCAGCTCAAATATCGTTTCTTTCACTACATAACACTCCTAACGGGGTTGTTCCTGCGCGTTTCTTATGTTGCTGTCATGCCCGTCCGGTCCGAAACATACCTTGTACTAGTACGAAACGTGAAGGGTGAGAAAAATGGCTTCTAAAACATGGACGCAAACCGCACAGGTTGCTTTTACGTATGTCGGGACGGTCGTGGGAGCGGGCTTTGCGTCGGGTCAGGAGATCCTGCAGTTTTTTACCCGCTACGGCGCGGCGGCTTCCTTAACCATCGCGCTCGCGAGCGTCTTGTTTGTATGGCTCGGCATCAAAATGATGCTCATGGCGCACGATGTCCGGGCGGAGTCGTACGAAGATTTGAATATCGCTTTATTCGGCCCGAAAATCGGCAGATGGATCTCTCTGTTCACTTTGTTCGTTCTTTTCGGCATCTCTTCGGTCATGCTCGCCGGCGGAGGAACGGTTTTCTCCGAGCACTTGTCTCTGCCCTTCCAGAGCGGACTGCTCGTCACCGTTGTCCTGTCCTATGCCGTAATTACACGCGGCATCGGTGCGATTATGGCGGTGAACACGGTCGTCGTGCCGATAATGGCCACGTTCAGTCTTATTCTGGTGCTCTACACGAATAAGCTTCCCACTTCGCAGGCATGGCTGACCCTCGGTACCGACCATTCGCCGCTCAGTGTCTGGACCGCGCCCCTGCTCTACGTCGGCTTCAACCTGGCCACCGCCCAAGCGGTTCTCGTTCCGCTCGGCGCCCAGATCAAAGACCGGCGCGTACTTTTCCGGGGCGCACTGCTGGGCGGGCTCGGAATCGGTCTTCTACTGTTCGCCGCGCACTATGCGCTGAGCGCACAGATGCCGGGAATCCGCCAGTTCGGCATTCCGATGGCCCGGATTATGGACGGGATGGGAACCGTCATCCCTTTTGTGTATCTGCTTGTCATCTATGGAGAAATCTTTACGACCTATCTTTCCAATACCTATGGGCTGACTCTTCAGCTGCAGCAGCGGACGGGCCTCGGCCGCAGGACCGTTCTTCTCCTGCTTATCGCGCTCAGCTATATCGTCAGCCTGATCGGCTTTAAGCCGCTTCTGTCGGCGCTTTATCCGTTATTCGGCCTTGTCAGCTCGGTGTGGCTGGCCGTGATGATGTGGAGAAACCGCTCCGCCTGAGGAACGCCACGCCCGCACCGTCAAAAGCAGACGGTTGAAGCTCATCAGCATACCCAGAAATACAAATAAAAATCCGCAAAGCAAATAACCGATGTGATAATCGGGAAAAGCTTTCGCATCGCGCAGCACCGCAACAAGATCGGCAAGTAGCATGATGATTCCGATCGCCATGAGAGCAAACTGCGCATAATCAAGCGGGGTAATCCGCTGCAAAAATTTTGCCGCATGCTGTTCGGGAGCAGCGCCCCGCATATCCCTTTGCCACATCCGGTGAAGGACCCAGGCGGTATAAACGGAAGCGGCGGTTACAAGAAGCCCGAAAAAGGCTGTAAAAACGGCCAGAATTGTAAACAGTTGAATGGAAATCCTCTCCCTTGCGCAAGGCTGTCAGCCGAATGTTAAGAGCCTGGACACGACCCAGAGGGTACACGCCGCTGCCGCGGCAGACAGTACCCAGGTTATCATTGTCGCCGCCCGCCAACCGGGCAGCGGTGATGACCGCCACAGCAGCTCCATAAGGCGGCTGCTTTCCCCGGAAATGGGTGTCGCTTTCTCTTCCGGGTTCGTCCGAACGGCAGGGTCTGGCGGGTCTGGGGCCCGATTCGCGCTTTCGCCGGAACCAGCCGCAGGAGAAGGATTGCTTGGATGTTCTATATACTCAGACGATTTTGCGGCCTCCATCCCTTCAACCTGCCGGGATCGGGAGTACGCACGCTCGGCCTCTGTCTTCGCTTTTTTTCGTTCCGATGCAGATTTTTTCGATTTGACAGGCTCCCGCTTCGGTTCCGGAAGCTTCTCGTCCTGCGCGGGGGCCTTCGCTTTTGCCGTGCGGATACGGCCTTTGCGACGCCCGACTTGATAGGTAATCTCCCGGTCTCCGGGTTTTGCCGGTTTTTTCTCAGACAAATGTCTGTCCCCCCAGTTCCTGTAGAACCTCTTTTGTCCCCGGTCTTCTATTAGACGACTGTTACGCCGGACAAGTTGTGCTTTACAGCCAAAAAAAAGACCTTTCCGTCCTATTCGACATAGGGAAAGGTCTTTCCTGTTTTTTACATGCAAAAATAATGACTTTATACCTAGATAAGCCTAGAAAGGTTCCGAAAAAAGGCTTATACGATCCCGGCCGCACGGTTTGCGGCAAATGCCGCGCTGCCGATTACGCCGCCGTCGTCGATAAGGGTGCCGGGGTGGATGGTGAGGCGCTCCCAATATCCTTTGTAAACCGACTTCTGCAGTTCTTCGCGCATAGGCTTGAACAGCCGCTCGCCGGCCAGGGAGGCTCCGCCGCCGATAATCAGCGCGTCCGGGCTGTACATGGTTACGGCATACGAGAGCCCGCGGCCCAGCAGCTTGCCCGTATGGTTCATGACTTCGATCGCCAGCCGGTCGCCTTCGTCATACGCGCGGGAAACATCCGCAGCCGTAACGGAGGCCGCTTCTTCTCCGGGGAACCACTGGCCCAGGATGCTCTCGCGTCCTGCCGCAAGCGCTTCCTTGACCTGGCGGACGATCCCCGTCGCGGATGCGATCGTTTCGAGACAGCCGACGAGTCCGCAGCCGCATGGCGTCGTTTCCGCATCGTCGACGCGGATATGACCGATTTCGCCGGCCATGAAGCCGCCGCCGTAATACAGCTGGCCGTTATTGACCAGTCCGGCCGACATGCCGGTCCCGAGCGTAATCCCGAGCACATGCTCGTACCCGCGGCCCGGTCCCTTCATGGCTTCGCCGTAGACATACATACGGACGTCGTTGTCAATGAAGACCGGTACGCCCAGTCTTGCTCCGAGCTGGTCGGATACCGGCACCTCGTTCCAGCGGAGGTTGCTGGCGAACACGCACACTCCGCGAACCGGGTCGATAAAGCCCGGCGTTCCGATTCCTACCGCTTTCAGCTGCCCGGGCGCAATATTCTGCTCCCTGAGCATCGTTTCCACCATAACCGCAATCTTTTCCAGCACATAGTCGCTGCCTTTGGCCGCTTCCGTAGGCTGTTTGCTTTTGACCAGGACATTGAATTCCTCATCCAACAACCCGCATACAATATTCGTTCCTCCGAGATCCACGCCGACGAAAAAGCTCATTCCCGTCCGTCCTTTCCCTTATGCGTTCGCATACAAAGTGGTAATGCCGTGCTGCTCAAGAACCTTCTCCATGTCGGGTTCCAACCTCGCGTCTGTCACACACACGTTTACGTCCGCAAGCGGAGCTATGGAGAACAAGGAGGCTTTCCCCACCTTGGTATGGTCAAACACTGCTATCGTATGCTGGGTGCGGCTTATCAACAGACGGGCGGTCTGGGCTTCGAGCTCCGAAAACGTCGTGATGCCTTTGTCCGCGGAAACACCGTCCACTCCGAGAAAGAGCTTCTCGATGTTGAGATGCTCGATCGTCTTCTCGGCCAGCGGCCCGCTGAGCTCGAAGCTCTTGCTGCGCATGACGCCGCCGACGACGACCACCTGCAGGCCTTCGCTGTCGGCCAGTTCCATGGCGATATTCACGGCATTGGTCACGACCGTAATCCCCTGGCGCTGCTTCAGTTCGCGGGCGATGAGGAAGGTTGTCGTGCCGCCCGTCAGGCAGACGCTGTCCCCTTCCTCGATAAGGCCGGCCGCCCTGCGGGCGATCGCTTCTTTCTCCAGCCAGAGCTGCTGCTTCTTCTCGGCGAACGAGGTTTCGCGGACAGCCGTGAGGCCTTCGAACAGGGCCCCGCCGATGGTGCGGACAACCTCGCCTTTTTTCTCCAGAAGGTCCAAATCGCGTCTTGCCGTCGCTTCCGAACATTGAAAATGCTCGATGATCTCCCCAATGGTAATGCGCCCCTGCTGCTTGAGGATCGTCATAATCTGCTGGCGCCTGAGATCTCCTTTGGAAGGAGTCGTGTCATTCATTTCAACTTTCACTCCGTCACAAGGTTAAATTTCGACGAACTGAGTCAGGTTGCGCGGATCGTCCGGATTCAGCCCGCGCTTTATCGCGTTGTAATAGCCGTTGTACTGGACAGCGGGCAAATACAATACGCTGCGCGCTTCATCGCTGAGCGCGGCTCCGCCGAGTTCCAGAACCAGATCCGCAAACTCCGTGTCTTCCCCGCGCTCCGCGGTCAGAAGGAGGATCGTCGCCCCGTATTCCTTCAGCTCTCTGGCTACCTTCAGCTCATAATCGCGAGCGGACTGCGAAAGCAGGAAGCAGACAAGCGTACCCGAGTCGACGATGGATTTGGGACCGTGTCTGAACTCAAGCGTGCCGTACGCTTCCGTCCACGTATACGTCATTTCCTTCAGCTTGAGGCAGGCTTCCAGCGCCAAACCTCCGAGTGCGCCGAGTCCGAGATAGACCGTTTTGTTGAAGTTGTGCGCCGACACCCATTCTTTGATGCTCGTATCCGAGGCTTTGACCAGTTCTTCGTCTAATTCTAACACAGTTTTAAGCTCTTGTAAGTATGCCTCGCCGCCCGCCGCCATAGCGATTGCGGCCTGCATCATAAAGGTCATGGAGCTGAGCGATTTGCTCATCACCGTGCTCTTCTCTTTGCCCAGCGGCGAAAGCAGACATTCCGTCATCCCGAACAATTTGCTCGTCTCGTGGCAGGTGATGCCGCACGTATCGATATGAGCCGCATTTTTGACGGAATCAAGCGCAAGAAGCACCTCGTGGGATTCACCCGAACGCGACACGCCTACAATCAGAAGCTTCTTCCCTCTCGGAAGTGTGGCGTCGCGCAGCAGGAAAATATCGGAGGAAGGCTGCGCGGATGCGCTGCGTCCGGTCCATTTGCGGAATGTCGCCGCCATCGTGATCGACTGGTAGTAGGAAGAGCCCGATCCGATAAAAACGACTTCCTCGTATTGATCGTTTCCTATATAACGGTTCACCCAGTCGGACTGCTTCTGAAGCTGATCCCATGCGGCCTGCAGAGCGGCGGACTGGGCACTGATTTCGGTATACGTTAATTGGCCTTGAACGTTTGACATCTTCTAATTTCCTCCCTTATAATCAACTTAATGACATTATAAATCATTATTTTGATCGTTTCAATCATTTTATACGAGGGGGTTTTTCAAATGGCTCATTTGATTTCTTCTACACACCTGCTTCAAGCGGCTCGTCAGAACGGCTACGGCATCACGGCCTTTAACGTGCATACGCTGGAAATGCTGCAAGCCGTCGTCGAGGCGGCCGAGGAACTTCAGGCTCCTCTGATTCTGCAAACTACCGTCGGAACGGTGAAACACCTGGGACCCGACTATATCGTTGCGGCCGCAGCAGCTGCCGCCAAACGGTCTTCCGTTCCGATCGCGCTTCATCTCGATCATTGCACGGATTACGGGCTTATCGTACAATGCATCCGGGAAGGCTATACATCGGTCATGATTGACGCTTCCATGCATCCGTTCGAAGAGAACGTCCGGCAGACGCAGGAAGTCGTGAAAGTCGCCCGTGCAGCCGGCGTGAACGTGGAAGCGGAACTCGGCAAAGTGGGCGGCGTCGAAGACGACATCGTCGTAGCCGACGAGGATGCGCTCCTCGCCGATCCGGACGAATGCGTCCGCTTCGTGGAGCTTACCGGTGTGCCGACGCTTGCCCCGGCCATCGGAACGGCTCACGGCATATACAAGGGCGAACCGAGAATCGCTTTCGGCAAGCTGGAAGAAATCTACCGCAAAGTGAGCCTCCCCCTTGTTCTGCACGGCGGCTCCGGCATACCGGAAGAACAGGTCAAACGCTGCGTATCGCTCGGCATGGCCAAGATGAATGTCGCCACGGAGCTGCGCATCGCCTTCTCCGATGCCATCAAGAAAGTGTTCCAAGCGAACCCGGATGAAAACGACCCGCGCAAATATATGGTTCCGGCCAAGGCCGCCGTTAAAGAGCTGGCCCAGGCGAAAATGCGGCTTACCGGCTGCGTAGGCCGCGCCAAAGATTTCATTTAATTTCAGTCAAGACAGGAGAACCCGGATGATTACCACCGTGACCCTCAATGCGGCAATCGACAAAACGTACCGCGTAAAAAGCTTCGAAATGGACCGGGTTTCCCGCGTAACGGACATGATCGCCGTACCCGGCGGCAAAGGGATCAATGTCGCCCGGGTGGCCCGTCTGCTCGGCGAGCCCGTTACGGCCGCCGGCTTCGTGGCGGGCTTCAACGGACAGTTTATCCGCAGCGGTCTGGACACGGAGGGCATTCCCCATGACTTCACGGAAGTCCCGGGAGAATCCCGCCTCTGCCTGACCGTTCTGGATGCGGACAACGGCACGCAGACGGAGCTGCTGGAGCCCGGACCCGCCATCGCGGAAAACTCCCTTCTTACCCTGAAGGAGAAGGTGAAGGCGCTCGCGGGCAGGTCCACGCATGTGTGCTTCTCCGGCAGCCTGCCGCTCGGCTGCCCTCCCTCGCTCTATGCGGAGCTGATCACGCTCGCAAAAGAAGCCGGCGCCGAGGCCGTCCTGGACGCGAGCGGCGACGCTCTTGCTGCCGGGCTCGAAGCGAAGCCTCTGCTCATTAAGCCCAATGAGCATGAAATCGTGCGCCTGCTCGGCAGGCCCGCCTCCTCCGACGACGATCTGGCCGCCTGCATCCGGGAACTGATGCAGCGCGGAATCCGGCACGTCGTCGTCTCGCTCGGCGCGCGGGGAGCCCTCGCGGGCAGCAGCGGCCGCGTACGGCGGGTCGCCATCCCGGCGATCCGGGCCGTGAACCCGGTCGGCAGCGGCGACGCGATGGTGGCCGGCATGGTCACGGCTCTGCGCCGGGGAAGCACCGACGAGGACGCGGCCCGCTTCGGCGCGGCATGCGGGAGCGCCAACGCCCTGCAGATGCAGGCGGGGGTCGTCGCCGCTGAAGATGTCGAGCGGATCTTCCGGTCCGTCACCGTGACGGATTACTGACACGGGCGGGATCGACGAAAAGACGATGGACGACGGGAGACCGAGTCTTCATGCTTGGCGCCGGAACACACGGCACCGTCGCACTCGCAAAAAACAGGCATGTTCTCTTGCAACGCGGAGAACATGCCTGTTTTATAGAACATTTTCTTATAAGGACCTATACGATGAACGCCAAAAGACCCTTCCTTTAATAAGGAGGGTCTTTGGACTGTCTATTAAACATGGAGCACGCCTGCTGCGGGAGAAATCCCTGTCACCGCATCTCTTACATGCTCGTGACAAGTAAACAGTAGAACCTGCCGCTTTCCGCCGAGCTGCCCGATAATCCGCAGCGCCCCTTCCATCCGCTCTCTATCGAAATTGACGAATATATCGTCAAAAACGAGCGGCAGGGAAGCTCCGCCGGTAAATTCTTCAACGAGCGCGAATCTCATCGACAAGTAAAGCTGCTCCGCGGTTCCGCGGCTCAGTCTCGATGAGTCCACCTGGCGTCCGTCCGACCGGACGGCATAAAGCCGCTGCTGCCCGAACGGCGCGACCACCTGCGTAAACCGGCCGCCCGTCATGGCCGCAAAGCAGGCCGAAGCGCGGCGGAGCACGCCCGGCTGGCG
Organism: Paenibacillus sp. RC84; assembly: GCF_041260495.1. Classification (NCBI taxonomy): domain Bacteria; kingdom Bacillati; phylum Bacillota; class Bacilli; order Caryophanales; family Paenibacillaceae; genus Paenibacillus; species Paenibacillus sp. RC84. The sequence continues at coordinate 700,555 of NZ_JBGBYL010000002.1, read as the reverse complement.
TTCGCGTTCACAGCGCTCGCGCGTCCGCTTCACGAGCAGGGCGGCCATCGCGAGCACCGCGTATTTGCCGCCGAGCTCGCGCACCTCGGCGAGCTGCTCCTCGGTGCGCTGGAGCAGCTCGCCGCGCTCGCTCCCGCCTTCGAGCTTCTCCAGCTCGCCGGCCAGGCGGCCGCGCCTGTCGCGCAAGCGGTTCGCCTCGGCCTCCAGGCCGCTTAGGCTGCCTGCGAGCTCCTCCTCGCGCGAAGCGAGGCTCCCCTCGTCGGCGCCGGACAGCGCCGCGTCGAGCCGCTCACGCCGAGCGACGCCGGCATGCGCATCCAGCGCGCCGGAGAGGAGCCGCGCTTCGGCCGCGAGCTGGGCAAGGCGCTCCTGGAGAGCCGCCTGCCGGAGAAGCTCCTCTTCGCCGGCGGCCTGCGCCTCGCTCAGAAGCACTTGCAGGCGCTCCGCCGCTTGACGCGCCTTCTGCGCGGCAGCCGTCTCCCGGCGCCGGGCCTCCGCGGCTTCGGCCGCAAGGCGCTCGCGCCGTGCGAGCAGCCCCTGCTGCTCCGCAAGCCGCTCGGCGCGGCGCCGGAGTCCCGGCAGCGGGTCCGCCGCTTCGGCTTCGCCCAGCAGCCGGACCGTCCGCGCTTCGAACGCGGCGGAAGAGGCCTGCAGGGAGGCCAGCTTGGACTCGCAGCCGGCAAGGCGCTGAAGCAGGTCATGCCCGCGGGCGATCAGCTGCAGCGATTCCAGCGCCGCTTCGGGAGACAGGTGCGGCCTCAGCTTGCGTTCGCGAAGCCAGGCGCTCCAGCGCTCCTGACCGGACGCAGCGCGTTCTTCCAGCGAACGCATCCGGGAGGAAACCGCCGCCTGCTGCTTCTCCAGCGACTGAATGCTCTGCTTCAGTTCTTCAAGCTTGGCCCTCCGCCGCTCCAATTCGGAGCGGTGCTGCGCCCACAAATCGGTGCCGGTCAGCCAGCTTTCCAGCTCCCGCTCCAGCCAGCTCAGCGTCTCCGGCCAAGACGGCAGAGGCATGCGTCCGGGAGCGGAGGTTTCATCGGAAGAGCCGTTCGCGCGGGCGGCGGCCGCTTCACGGCTTCCCGCTCCGCGGCTGCTCAGAAGAAGCGCCAGATTCTGCTGAAGCCGCTGCCGGAGAGCCGCCTTGTCTGCCTCCAGCCCGGCATCCTCTCCGTCTGCCCGGTGATCCGCTTCGCCCGATTGCGCGGCAGCAGACAACCAATCACCGGAGGAGGCCGCTCTTCCACGGCGGGCACGCCCTCTCCCCTCCGTCCGGGCTTCCGGCATCAGGGGACCCCGGCTGTGCCTGTTTCCCCGGGCTCTATCCGGAGAACCGAATATCAGCCAGGCCGTACCCACCGCCAGCACAACAAATACGGCCGCAGCCGCAGCCGCCTGACCGCTTAAGAGCAGCGCCGCCGGCAGAAGAACCGCGATCGCTCCCGCAGCGTAAGCGGTCTTCTTCCTTGTACGGTCGGAGTCGCTCCGCCTTTGGTCCGACCAGGCTTCGAATTCCTCCTGCCTGCGGCGTTCTTCCTCCCGGATCCGGTCTCTCTGTTCTTCCTCGCTCTTCAGCAGTCTCCACTGCGCGTAATCGGAAGATAACCGCCGAAGCAGACCCGATTCGGCGGCTGTCCGCGCACCCGGCGCATCTTCCCGGAGCCCCGACAGCGTCAGCCATTCGCTCCATTCGAGCTGGCGCTCGGCGAGCTCGCTCTGCTGTTCCTCCAGACGGCCAAATACCCGGCTCAGCTCGCTGTCGAGCAGCGCCCTCTCTCCGTCCCATTTCGCGAAGGAATCCCGTGCTTCCCGGATCTGCTCTTTCATGCCGACCGAAACGGGGAAATCGGCCAGATCCTGCCGCGTCCACTGCTCGTCGAGCTGCCGCAAGAGAGCCGCCAGCGCTTCGTTCAGCTGAGCTTTCTCCGTCTCCGCGGAGGCCGCCGCAAGCTGCCCGCTGCGGTACGCCCCCGCTTCCTCTTCAAGGGCGGCGAGTTCGGCCGCGCCTTCGAGCAGCTCTTCGCGGACGGGCAGGGCTTCGACCGCCCGCAGAAGCGCGGCGCTCTCTTCCTCGTATTGACGCCGCTCATTCTCGAAATCGTCCCGTTCCTGACGGATGGCTTCATATCGCTCGGCGGCATGCAGCGGAAATCCGGGAATTTCCGGGATTTCCGCTATTTCCGCCTGAATCCGCCGCAGTTTCAGCCACGGCTCGAAGGCCTTCCCGCAGCGCCGGGTCCATTCCAGCTCGGCGGTCGTCTCCGTCCGCGCGGCATCCAGCTCGTTCAGCCGCTCTCCAAGCCGCTTCCACTCCGCCGTCGCCTCTTCGTACCGGCTGATCTCGTCGGCGGAACGGTTCCGGCTGGAACGGAGTTCTTCATAGGCCCGGATGCTGCGGTTCAGCTCCTGGGTCCGTCCCCTTGGCCGGAACAAAGCATCCGCTCTTGAGGCAAGCTTGCGCTCCGCTTCCACTACGGCGCTTCCGCTCACGCCGAAGCCCGCTCCGTAGAGGTAGCCGCCGATGTCGTCCCCCTGCAGGGTCCGCAGCTCCTGAAGCTCGCCCAGCCCGAAGGCGAACAAGCTCCGAAAAAGCTCCGCGGACAGTCCTCCGAGCAGATGACGGAGCAGTTCTTCACCGCCTTCCGCGCCTCCTTCGAGCGTTACTTTAACGGAGCCGGCTGCGGGGGGACGTCCGGGACCGCCGTGATCCGCGTAGCGTTCGATCAGGACGGTCCGGCCCTGCTTGTCCTCCAGCAGCAGCGCGCCGCCGTGCGATCCCCCGCCATCGGGCTCATACCTGTCGGGGGCCTGCGCCCGCGTCGGAAACCCGAACAGGACGGCGCGGATAAAACCGAGCAGGGTACTTTTGCCCGCCTCATTGGGGCCGTACAGCACGGTAACGGGCGATTCGAACCGGTAAGTCCGGTTCTGCAGGGAACCGAACCCCCGGACTCTTATTTCGCGGATGATCATTTGCCCCGCCTCCCGTCCGGCATCAGCTGATCGACGGCGAGTTCACGCGCCGCCTCCAGCCAATCTCCCGTGTCTTCGAGAAGCCCGTCCGCTCCTCCGAACAGCCTGGAAGCTCCGTTCTGGGCAAGGAGGGAACCGAGCGCCTCATCGGCGAATTCTCGCAGCTTCCCTTCATCCGCAGCCAGTTCTTCCGCCAGCCGGAGGAGGTCGCCTATGAAGCTTTCCTCCCGGAGAAGCAGTTCAAAGTCGATATCCTGCCCCGTCCGGGCTTCTATGGATTCGATCCAGACGAACGAAACGTCCGCCGCACTGCGGAAGACGCCGCCTGAGGGGGGAGCCTTGGGGTAAGAGCCCGTCCCCTCTTCCTTATTGTCGTTTACCGAATGGGGAGCTTGCGTATGTTCGGCGCCTGCACCGGTGCCGCCCCTGTCGTATCCGGCAGCCGAACGTCCCGCCAGAGCCAGCAGCTCGCTCTCGCGCAGCTCACGGAGCAGGTCGGAAAGGGTACTCCCAGTCTGCAGCTTCAAATGAAGCGGTCCCCGGCCTTCCAGGAAGATCCGGGCGACGGTCGGCCTGCCTTCGGCTTTCTCCCTTAGCCGGGCCAGCAGATCCTGCAGGCTTTCCTGCAGTTCCTGTTCCGTGCCGATGCCCGCGATAGAAAGAGTCTCCTGCTGCCAGCGCACCCCGTCCAGGGCGTGAAAATCCAGCGCGGTGCTCCCGTTCTCATCCACAGCCACGATGTAGCACCCGCGCGGGCCGCACTCCCTTATGCTTCTGCCCTGTATGTTACCGGGGTACACGGCGGCGGGTTTCTGATCCATGACGATTTCTCTTGTATGTATGTGGCCTAGGGCCCAATAGTCGATTCCCCGCCCCATAAGATCCGATTTGCTGCAGGGGGCATAGTTGTCGTATCCCGGGCGTCCGTCGACATTCGTGTGAAGCAGAGCCACTTGGAAAACCGAAGCGTCCCCGCCCCGGAAACGCAGGGCGAGGTTCTCCGTTACGGCGGCGGACGCGTACGAGATGCCGTGAACTTCGGCGATAAGCCCCCGGTCTTCCTTCACGATCCGAACCTTCTCGACCCTGTCCGACGGATATACATAAGCTCCCGCCGGCCATTCCAGGTCCGCTCCCCGTCCGTCCAGCGGATCGTGATTGCCGTGGATAACCAGGGCGGGGATTCCCGCCCGGTCCAGCTCGGCAAGGGCGCTGCGGAAGCGCAGCTGAGCCCGGAGCGAGCGGTCGCCGGCGTCATAGATATCGCCGCTGAAAACAGCGAAATCGACCTTCTCCCGGACCGCCAGCCGGACGAGCCGGCCTAACGCTCCGAAGGTCGATTCCCGGATTACATCCCGGATCCGCTCGGGGACCGCGTTCATCCCTTTGAACGGGCTGTCGAGGTGAAGGTCGGCGGCATGCAGAAATTTCAGCGCCTTCATCCGTTCACCCCCTTCGTTTGGCCTAAAGCGATGAAACTCTTCATTTGCCGTACCTCTCGTACACTCCGCGCAGCTGCCGGATGACCCTGTTGAGCGAGTACGATTTCTTCGCTTTCTCCGAAGCCGCACGGGCCAACTGATACCGGTAGGTCGGATCGACCACGACTTTCTCCAGCGCCTGGCTGAGCGCCGGCGCATCACCCGGCTCGACCAGCAGCCCGTTGCGTCCGTTCTCGATCTGCTCCGCAACCCCTCCGACATTCGTGCCTACTAGTGCCAGAAGGCAGAGAGCCGCCTCCGCAAATACGGAGCCGAATGCCTCGGCTTTGGAAGGAAGGACGAAAACGTCGAAGAAGGGCATAAACTCCTCCGGGTGCAGCATGTACCCGTAAAAAATAATCTCCTCATATAAGTTCAGCTCCTTCGCCAATTCCTCGAGCTCTGTTCGGGAAGGTCCGTCGCCGATAATATGCAGGACGAAAGGATGTCCCCGTTCTTTGAGCATCGCGCAGGCCTGAAGCAGCGTTTCGAGCCCTTTCGCCGGAACCAGGCGGCACACCGTAATGAGCTGGGCCACTTCGTTCTCGTGGGAAATCGGCCGGAAGCGCTTCTCGTCGTAGCCGTTCGGGATAACCCCGATCCGGTCGGGGTCCTGGATAAATTCGCTTATATATCCTTTGAAAGAGTTCGAAACCGTTAAAATCTGATCCAGCCGCGCTTCCATTTCGCCGTAAATCGACGTCAGAAAAAGCTGCTCGGGACCGCCTTCCTCTATTTTTCCGTTCAGCAGAAGCTCTCCCTCATAGCTGGAGTGAACGGTTACGATGACCGTCGTATCGGGAAATACTTCCTTGATCGCGAGCGCGGCAATCGGGTGATGGGCGTGAATCAGATCGTAGCTCTTACGGATACGAAGCTTCGTCCACCATACGTAGTCTTTGTAGGTTTGGATATATTTGTCCACGATCGGGTTTCCCGCGTAACGGGTCCAATCGAACGTATTGAAGGTAACGGGCTCGGTTCCCTTGCCCCTGACCCTTCTGGGAAGGGAAAACAGTTCCATGTCCCAGCCTCTTTTATTAAACTTTTCGGTAATATACGGGACCATGGAAGAAACCCCGCCCGGCTGCTCCGGGGGGAAGAATAACGCTTGCAAAATGTTCATCGGTGCACACTCCTGATCCTCCGTCCGCTTGCGCGGCGCAAATCCGGCTTCAGCATCATACGCTCAGCCTCTTCTTATTGTACCTTCTGCCCGGCTAATAGAAAAGAGAACACGTCCCTGCCGGTGGGGACGGCGTTTCCGTCTGCCGGTACTTTTCCGAAAAAAGTTGTTCTTGTCCCCGCCCTATTTTGCTATAATGAAATCGCCTGAAAATGCGAACGTACATTTGAGTCCGGCCCCCCAAAAGGGAACGGATAACCTCGGAGGAATGTTGAACTTGTGGAACGATCCGATTGAAACATGGGGTCCGGAGACGGCCAGCTCCATGATGCTAGTCATTCTTGCCCTGATGATTTTCATCTCGGGAAGGCTTTACTATACACGCAGAAAAAAAGGCTATCTCTCGATGACCGTCTCGCTCATCCTCATGCTCGTGCATAACCTTCTCCGGCTTTACTGGCAGGCCTCGGGCCAGCTGCAGGGCATGTCGGGCTTCGCGGACGATCTGCTGCAGGCCGTCACCTTCGTCCTGATCAATCTGGGCGTTTATCAGCTGTATAATCCGACGCGGCGGCGTCATTATTTATATTTTTACGGCTTGATCGCGGTCGCTCTGGGCGTTTCCGCTTTTCATTTTTACCCGCCGTCCGGAGGAAGTCCCGAGCAGGCTGCGCTGCTGGCCGACTTGCCGCTGGAGCTGTACATGTTCGTGCTGATCTTTTTATGCGCTTACACCATTACGCCTCTGATCGGACAACAAGGTAAATTTCAGGCCGTGATGACGCTGTATTTCGCCAGACAAACGGCACATATGGTCAATCTGTACCTGTTTCAAGGGGAGCAGAAATGGCTGATGCTGGCGGAATGGTTTATTCCGGTCATCTATGCGACGATTCTTTTCTTCCTGCTGTTCGATCGGGTAGTCGAGCTCATGCAGGCGATTTACCAGTCCTCGATCACCGACGGCCTGACCAAAGTGTATAACCGCAAATACTTCGATAAAAGAGTTTCGCAGTATATCCGGCTGAATTTGAACGTTTCGGTCCTGTTCAGCGACATAGACAATTTCAAAAAGCTCAACGATACCAAGGGCCACCACATGGGAGACGAGATGCTCAAGCAGGTGGCGAGCATCATGCGCCAGGAAGCGGACGAAAGCGGTATCGTGGGGCGTTACGGCGGCGAGGAGCTGGTCATTCTGCTTACCGATCCCGATGTCAAACCCGCCGAGCTCGCGGAGAGAATACGCAAGCGCATCGAAGAAGAAACCATCGTCACCGTCAGCATGGGTTTCAGCACCTACAAGAAAGGCCTCACGGGAGACAAGCTGATCAAACAGGCGGACGAAGCGATGTACAAGGCCAAAACAACCGGGAAGAACAAGGTCGTCAAATTCGGCGCTTGACTTATCCCCTGCCCGGTCTTCCGGCAGCAAATGACTACACAGCAGTGATGACAAAAAGGCGCGGCCTCTGGCGGGACCGCACCTTTTGCTCACTGAATGTGGAACAACTCCTCGACCTGCTTTCCGAGAACGATGCTCAGACGCTTCGCGGCCCCGGGACCGACCGACTTCATCGACCGCTCCAGCAAGCTGATGTAAGCGTGGCTTAATCCCGTCTGTCTGGCGAGCTCCCGCTGGGTCAGTCCCAGCGTCATTCTTCTGCGGATGAATTCTTCCGATTTGGCGATAATCCTCATAAAAAATCATAGCCCCCATTTCCTAATTAATTCCATGGTAGCATTATGATTTACTATTGTAAACATAAATATTTACTATAGTTGACGTTATCTCTTCTTTCTTTTACCCCCGATTGAAAAACCACATTTTCCCTGCTATGATAAGCATGTTAACTAATGTTTACCAAGAAATGCGGGTGCTGCGATGTATTTCTATGACAAGCTCAAAGATCTCCGCAAGCTGAAAGGCTACACGATCCGTGAACTGGCAGACCGTTCCGGCGTATCGGCCGCTTATATTTCCCAGCTTGAGAACGGCAACCGCAATATCCCGTCTCCGGATGTGCTGATGAAGCTGTCCGAAGGCTTGAATATTCCTTACGCCGAACTGATGAAAATCGCCGGATATCTCGACGAACCGGAGAGCGACGGGGACAAGCCCAAGGCTCCGGTCAATTTGCGCCGGTTTCTTCATGACAACGATCTCATCTTCGACGGCATGGAACTGACGGAGCAGGACAAAGAATGGGTCGAGCGCATGCTCAGCGCCCTCTTCTGGAAAGAACGGAACAGCCGCAACGGATAAGAACGGCCGGCCGCCCTCCTGCAATCCTGCCTTACATAAGCAAACGGAACAACCCGCGGGAGCTGACTCATCCCTGCGGGTTGTTACTCGTGCCTGTTAATCTTTTTTGGCCGCGCGGCCAAAGTTCCCCTTTGAAAAACCACATATTCCCTGCTATGATAAACATGTTAACTAATGTTTACCAAGAAATGCGGGTGCTGCAATGTATTTCTATGACAAGCTCAAAGATCTCCGCAAGCTGAAAGGCTATACGATCCGCGAACTGGCAGACCGTTCCGGCGTATCGGCCGCTTATATTTCCCAGCTTGAGAACGGCAACCGCAATATCCCGTCTCCGGATGTGCTGATGAAGCTGTCCGAAGGCTTGAACATCCCTTACGCCGAACTGATGAAAATCGCCGGATATTTAGACGAACCGGAGAGCGGCGGGGACAAGCTCAAGGCTCCGGTCAATTTGCGCCGGTTTCTTCATGACAACGAACTTATCTTCGACGGTATCGAACTGACGGAGCAGGACAAAAAATGGGTCGAGCGCATGCTCAGCGCCCTCTTCTGGAAAGAACGGAACAGCCGCAACGAATAAGAACGGCCGGCCGGCACCCTGTAAGCCTGCCTTACATAAGCAAACGGAACAACCCGCGGGAGCTGACTCATCCCTGCGGGTTGTTTCTTGATGTATGTTAATCCGGGCCGGCTACGCGATTGAATTCGGTTTGGCCAGACGGCCGAGGTTTCCCTGTATCTCCTGAATCCGTTCATTCTCCTGCCGCAGCTTCTCTTCGATACGTTCCGTCAAATGAGCGATCTGTTCTGCAACACTGTCCGGCACTTCAACTTCGGGCAGCGACTTGATAATATACAGCAGACACTGCAGCGTATCTTCCATCACTTCTTTTTTGCGGCTTGCGATTACGACCTCCGCCAGAAAGATAAGGTGCGTCAGTTCATTTTGCAGGACACTCATTCAAGTTCCACTTCCTTCCACTTCCGATTATGACTGAAATTGTCGAATGTGAAAAGTTACTCTTGACAGTTTTAACTGTAATATTTATTATACTAGATATAGCGTAACTTATTTAGTTACAGTTTAGTCCACCCAGACGGCATCCGTTATGCCCGGATATCCGTCCTTCTGCCGCGGGCCTGACCGAGTTCTCCCTTTTCTGCCGAACGGCCGGCGGCCCGCTTTTTTTACCCGACGACCGAGAAATCGTTCGGCCTGAAAAAATTGACTACGCGGAACTACCGGAAACGAGACATGTTTTCCGCAAAACCGCACACATTACCTATAACTTTGCGAACCGCCGAAAGGAGGATATTTATGACCCAACAGCTTTTTCCCGAAACTCTGAAAGTCATCGCGGAGCGTCACTCCGTAAAATCGTACGATCCGGATTTTGTGTTTCCCGAGGAGCATAAGGAGCTTATCCTGAACGCGGCTAACCAGGCGCCGTCCTCCTGGAATCTGCAGCACTGGAAATTCCTCGTGATCGACGACCCTGCCGCCAAGCAGCGTCTGCTCCCCATCGCAAGCAACCAGAAGCAGGTCGTGGAAAGCTCCTTTGTCGTCGCCGTCCTGGGCGACCTGCAGGCGAACCTGAACGCCGAGACGATCTACGGCGCTGCCGTAGAGAGCGGGTTCTTGACGCCGGAAATCAAAGACACGCTCGTGTCGCAAATTAATGGCGCCTATGCAAGCGGCGGAAGCATTCCCCGCGATGAAGCGATCCGCAACGCCTCGTTCGCATCCATGCAGCTCATGCTCGCGGCGAAAGCGCTCGGCTACGATACGTGCCCGATGGGCGGCTTCAATCCGGCCGCGCTCGTGCAGGAATTCAATATTCCGGAGCGCTACATTCCCACTCTGCTGATCTCCGTCGGCAAAGCGGCGAAACCGGCTTATGCGTCGGGCCGCTTCCCGCTGGAGCAGGCTATCGTTAAAAATTCGTTCTAACCTGGTCTTACCCTAAAATTTCACACACGGAGGGATTCCTATGTCTTTGCTAAATGTATCCGATCAAACTTTCCAAGAAACGCTGGATAACAACAACCTTGTTCTCGTCGATTTCTGGGCGCCGTGGTGCGGTCCCTGCAAAATGCAGAGCCCGATCCTGGACCAGCTGACGGAAGAAGCCGGCGAAGCGGTAACGATCGCCAAGATCAACGTCGACGACAATCCGGAAACGGCCTCGAAGTTCGGCGTGATGAGCATTCCTACTTTGAAGCTGTTCAAAAACGGCGGCGAAGTCAAAACGATGGTAGGCGTTCAATCGCTTCAGACGCTGAAAGAACTGGTTAACCAAAACCAGTAATTGTCCGGAAACTTCCCTGTCCCTTTCCCCCAAAGCCCGGCACAAAACAAAAAGAGCGGTCCTTTTCGTCATCCGGCGAATCGGACCGCTCTTTTTTACGGAAAAAACGCGGAGCTCCGGCTCCGCCTTATCGTGTTATTGAATCGTAACATTTTCGAACAACAGTTCATCGATCAGCTTGTTGCGGTAAAGCATGGACAGATGCAGCGAATCGTAATCCTGCTCCTTGTCCAGCTCCTCCATCAGCAGCCGGGCAATTTCCTGCCGCTGGCGGGAATCGTCGGTTTGGCGGAAGTCGATAAAGCCGGTCAACTGATCCTCGCTTACGTCAATAGTGGCCGTTCCGATCGGAATACCGCCGTATTCCTGCTCGTAAATCTCATAGGTCAGCGTATCGCCGTCATCTCTTGCCAGAATGACCGAGTACTCCTCTTCGCCGCTGTCCAGTTCGCTCAGCTCATCCGCCTCTTCCAGCGAGATTTCGATCGAATCCACAATTTCCCCGTCAAAACGGCTGTGGAACAAAAAGTTCTCGGTCTCTTCTTCCTGAAAATCGGCGACAATCAGGTTCGATGCGAGCTCCATCTCTTCCTCAAGCGGGTCGAATACCCAGTCGAGCATACATACGGCTTCGCTGCCGTAGATCCGGCATGACGCTTCCGCCACCAGGCGGGAACCCGGATCGAAAAGCTGGTACTCCACCCGCCCGCGCGAATCCTCCAGAAGCACCAGCTCGTAATCCGGTTCCGCGTCGTAAGCGTCCTCTTCCATGGAGATGTCATCGAGCTCATCTTCCTCGTAGTCTCCGTATACGGATTCGTCACCGACCCACTCCGCCGTCGTTTCATCGTCCGCATAGTCCACCGCCGGGGATTCGTCCGGAAGCAGCGGAGTCCCGATGATATGGTCATAGCTGCCATACGTCAGCACAACGTCGCATTCCCGGATGTTCATCGCATCGACCAGCCATTGGATATGGTTGCGCACGAATGCGTCCACTTCTCTTTTGCCGGCAGGGGATAGTACGGCATCTTCAAGCTGAATGCCCCCGGTCATCCGGTCCCCTTCGCGGTACACCAAACTGATAATTCCGGCAAAACGGCCGTCCACCAAGATTTCCGTCACTTCTCCGCCCGCCGTTTTCAGGTCGGGTCTTAGTACTAGCTGGGCCATTTGCTCTGCCTCCCTTATCGGTATTTCCGGACGATGCAGCACATTCTGGCCAGGCCAAAAATGCTTACCCGGAAGATTCTGCTCCTAGCGTACCCGGATCGCCGGAAAAATATGTGACAAACGGGAGGCGGGCCCATAACAAAAAAAGGCTTACCCGGAGTCTGCAAATGCGGACGGGTAAGCTTTTTTTCATGGATGCAGCGTTAATTGCCTGCGTTCAATCCGTCAGGACTGCCGGGACGGCTCCGGTTCCGCCGCCAGCTCAGGCTCCTCTTCGACCTTGAACCGTTTCGGCAGAAGCAACGTGAGCACGATGCCGATGGCCGCAAGAACGAGCAGAGACCAGAAGATGCGGCTGAGACTAAACGCGAACAGCTCGCGGATGCCTGCCATCGTTTCCGGCGAGAACGCGGAACGTCCGTGGGCGTCCAACGCTTTGTTGAGGTCGATGCCTCCGACCTGATCGGGATGAGCCTGCTGATATGTATGCAGCGAGGTGTTGTACAGCATCCCGAACACCGCGATCCCCAGCGTCTGGCCGAGCGTACGGATGAACGTATGCGAAGACATGGCGGCTCCGCGCAGCTTCCAGCCTACGGCGGACTGCATCGTGATCGTGTACGCCGTGAAGGCGAAGCCGAAGCCGATCCCGAACAGCGCCGTGTACACTTCAAGCGCCCACCCCGGGGTTGCGGACGTCATTAGAGCCAAGGCGACGGAACCCGCCGTAATTCCTCCCACGCCGATGAGGACGGCGGATCTTACGCCGAGACGGACAAAGCCTCTTCCCGCCAGGGCAGCGCCGACCGTCCAGCAGATGGAGAGCGGAATCAGCGCGAAGCCCGAGCCGGTCGCCCCGCCGCCGTTCACGCTCTGCACCCAGAGCGGCAGATAGATCGTGACCGCCACGAGGATGGCGCTGAGAATGAAGCCCGACGAGTTGATGAGCGTAAGGAGCCGGTCCTTGAACAGGTCAAGCGGCAGCATCGGCTCCGGCGATCTTTTTTCGACGGCGATAAAAATAAACAGGAAGACGACGGAGACGACCAGCAGACCGAGAATGACAGGCGAGCCCCAGGCATACTGAACCCCGCCGCTGAGCAGGGCATAGATCAGAGCCGTCATGCTGACCGTGAACGTCACAATGCCCGGATAATCGATCGGCCGCTTCGTTTTCTCCAGCTTTTCGTGCAGATAGGCGGAAATAAGCAGCATGGAGATAATGCCGAACGGAATGTTAAAATAGAAAATCCATCTCCACGACACATAATCGACCATCAGACCGCCGGCCAGCGGCCCGAGAATGCCCGAAAGCCCCCAGATTCCGCTGATCCAGCCCTGGATTTTCGCGCGTTCTTCGAACGAGTAAATGTCTCCGACGATAATCATCGTAACGGGAAGAATGGCGCCGGCGCCGATCCCCTGGACCGCCCGGAAGAAGATCATCATTTCCATGGATTGCGCGATTCCGCACAAGGTCGAGCCGATCAGGAACAAACCGGTTCCGATCATAAAAATTTTCTTGCGTCCGTACAAATCGGACAACTTGCCGAATATCGGGGTAGAAACCGCCGTGGTGAGCAGGTAAATGGATATGACCCAGCTCATCAAGTCCAGACCGCCCAAATCGCCGACGATGCGGGGAATGGCGGTCGACACGATCGTGCCTTCGATGGAAGACAGGAAGGTCACGACCATGATCGCCAGCAGGACTTTCGTTTTGTCGGTGTTACCGGACCGAGCCATTGGCAGCACCGCCTTTTCTTTTTTTAGGGGACCGCACGGGATGACCGTTCAATTCGCTCAATCCCGGCGGACCGTTTGCAAGACGTGCGTTTCCAGCGCTTGCGCCACGCCGTCTTCATTGTTGGAGGCGGTTATTTGGTCCGCCTGCTCCAGAACGCCTGCCGGAGAATTGGCCATCGCGATTCCGAGACCCGCGAAAGAGATCATCTCCAGGTCGTTGAAGTAGTTGCCGATGGCAAGCACCTCGTCCGGACGGACGTCGAGACTTGCGCATAAGCTGCGCAGTGCGTTGCCCTTCGTGGCATCGGCGTGCATCACGTCGATAAAATGATCCCCGCTGCGGATCATGCGGAGATCGCCGTACAGCCGGGAAAGCGACCAGTCCCGCTCCACCGTGTCCATGACGGCCGGGTCCGCGCTGTAAAGCGTAAACTTGACGAGCGGGACCGTCAAAGCCGTAACATCCGCAACGAGATGCGGAGTGACGAAAAACTTCTTGTACATCGCCTGTTCGACCTCGGTTAAACGCTCCAGGTACATATCAAACGGGGCGCACACGTCGAAGTGCACCTCATGCTCGCGGCAGTATGCGATCATAGCGGCGATTTGGCTCACCCGGAACGCATACTGATGAATCAGTTCCAGCCCGGGAGACTGAACGGTGGCGCCGCCGTTGTGCGTAATGACCGTTCCTTCCAGTCCCAGTTCCTCCAGAACCGGAATGGCGCTTGCGGGCCCGCGGCCCGTGCAGAGCACGATAGAGCTTCCCTGCTCATGCACACGGCGTACGGTTTCCCGGGTCCGTTCGGTAAGGAGATAGTCGTCGTTCAGAAGCGTGCCGTCAACATCCAGGGCGATCAGTTTGTAAGTCATGGGGCAGGTCTCCTTTCCACTCCGTTAGGATCTGGTTTTGTCTCTCTTGCCTTATGCACTGTCCTGTGCACAGCCTTATGCACTGTCTTGTGCATTGCCTTGTGTACGCTGCCTAAGCTTCGTCTCACTTATGTAAATCGTTGTCGACATCGGGGCCAGAATCAAAAGAAGGCTTGCCCTGGAGCAGCTCCAGTTCCTCCCGGGTCAGTTCCCGGTATTCGCCCAGTCCCAGAGCCGGGTCCAGTTGGAGCGGTCCCATCGAGACGCGTTTCAAATAAACGACCCGCTTGCCGACTGCCTGGAACATCCGTTTCACTTGGTGAAACTTTCCTTCCTGGATGGTCAGCTCAATCTCCGAACGCGGCGGATCGGCGGTTGTATCGCATGTCAGAACGCGAAGCTGCGCCGGCATCGTCACGTACCCGTCATCCAGCTCGACGCCCGCTTCAAACGCCTGCTTGTCGGCTTCTCCGGCTAAGCCTTCCACCTTGGCGTAGTACGTCTTCGGCACATGCTTGCGCGGAGAAAGCAGATTGTGGGCCAGCTTGCCGTCGTTCGTAAGCAGCAGGAGCCCTTCCGTATCTTTATCCAGCCTGCCGACGGGAAATACGTCAAAGGGCGCATAAGCCTCGCCGAGCAGATCCACGACCGTGCGGTCCCGGTTGTCTTCCGTAGCGGAAACGACGCCCTGCGGTTTATTCAGAAGAAGGTAGACGAATTCCCGGTAAACGATCTTTTCTCCGCTTACGGTGATCTCGTCCTGCTCCGGGTTCACCTGCATCCCGCTGTCTTTGACCCGGATGCCGTTCACTTCGATCAAGCCGTTTTTGACCGTCTTTTTCAAATCGGAACGTGAACCGTAGCCGAGATGGGCGAGCACCTTATCGAGCCGTTGTGTTTTTCTTTTAATCGCGCTTCCGCCTCCTTCCGGCCAATCTTTTATGGAGCCTGCCTCTATTTCCTGCTTTTCCTCCCTATGAATAAAAGCCCTCTTGCCTCCGAGATCCGGGGCCAGGGCATGTTAGGTGGACTGCCTTTTATGCGAATCGGGGTTTCGGTCGAAGCGTTTGTGTAGAGCATACCGGGCGGAATTTAGTGCGGCTCCCCGTATTATAGACTATTCCGTGCCTGCTTGCACCTTCGGTCTGACAAAAAAACAGGCAATCTTTCACGATTTTCTCACTTTTTCACGAAGAACAAGCAGGATTTGCGCTCTTTCGTCTCGAAATTATTCTAGCTAAACAAGTAACCACTTAAGGAGTGAATTATGAAAAAATTAGCGATTTATTTAGGCATTATCGTTGTCCTTTTCGCCGCGATCTTCGTGGTCACGAAATCTTCCAACAAGGGCAATGACGAAGCGGCCAACAAGCTTTACGGCGTATCGGCTTCCAAGCTGAAACCGGCCACGCAGAAACTGCTCGAAGACCCGAACTACCAGAATCTGATCAAACCCGAAGAGCTTGACAAACGCATCGCGAACAAAGAAAGCTTCTTCCTGTACTACTACGGCGCGGATTGTCCGCACTGTAAAGTAACGACGCCCGTCCTTGTCCCGCTGCAAAAAAAGCTTGGCATCGACGTGAAGCAGTTTAACCTGCTTGAATTCCAGGACGGCTGGAAAAAATACAACATTGAATTCACGCCTACACTCGTATACTACAAAGACGGCGTAGAGGTAGAACGCATGGTCGGCGGCGTGCCGGAAAACGGCGGAACCGAAGGCAATACGCCTGCGAAATTCGAAGAATTTTTCCTCAAGCATAATGGCAAATAAACCAAAGAAGCAGCGGAGCTTATCCGCTGCTTCTTTGGTTTATTCCCGCTCCCCGTGACTGCGGGTCAAAAATCTTTCTTTTTCATGATTCCGAGTGAAATCAGATAAGAAACGAGAAATGCCGCAGCTCCCGCCGCCGCGATAACCGCGACTGCCGTCGGGGAAGGAAGCCCCCATTTGTCCGTGGCGCCCACAAGAAAGCCCAGCATGGAAGTCGACGCGAACAGCAGAATCATCATGATAACGCTGATAACCTGCAGGTACTTGTCTCCCAGCCAGTAATGCAGCGGAAGGTAAATCGCCGCATACACGAGCAGCATGACGCCGAGAATCCCGGAGGTTCCCCAGGAGAAGGCGGACGCGCCGCCCGTCCCTCGTATCATCGACGTTACTGTGCTTACGATAAAACCGATCCCCGTTCCCAGTACACCGAACAGGAGCACGCTCACATACCTGGCGCCCACGATGTCCGAACGCCGCACGGGAAGGCTGCCCAGCAGGATGAAATTGCGGTTCTTCACGTCATGATTCGCGGAAATAAATAAGAGCATGATGGAGGGAACAAGCTGGACCACTACTCCGCCCATCCGGGAGTTGGAGAAAGAGACGGCAAAGAAAACCACATAGATGGCCATCCACCAGAGCTCTTTTCTCATCACGCGAAAATCTTTGCTAAGCAGTGCCACCATGACTGTACCCTCCTTTGACCGTATAGACCATAATATCTTCCAGCGTCGCGGGCTCGATGACCGCATAGCCTCCGAACAACTTCTCGGCCTGCGGCCGGTTGTAAACAAGGCCTTCGAAGCCTACGGACGTTTCCCGGACGGAAACGAACTGCTTGCGGATGTCCGCATCCAGAAGCTCCGTCCCGCCTTTGACAATCGCGTACCGTTCCTGAACGTTCTCCTTGCTCTCGCTGAAAACGAGCTTTCCCCGGTTCATGAAGGCGATGTAATCCGCGACGCGGTCCAAGTCCGTCGTAATGTGAGTGGAGAACAGAATCGTATGCTGCTCATCCTGCATCAAATCCGCCAGCAGATCGAGCAGTTCGCGCCGGAAGACGGGATCGAGTCCTGCAGTCGGTTCGTCCATCACGAGGAGTTTGGCCCCGTGGGACAGAGCCGCAGCCAGACCGAATTTCATCTTCATGCCTTTGGATAAGTCCGAAATCTTCTTCACGGCCGGAAGCTCGAAGCGCTCCAGATAGGTTTGAAACTGCGCCTCGTTCCAATTCCGGTAAAAAGAAGCGAGCAGCCTTCCGGTCTGGCGGACAGTCAAATGCTCGTAGAAATGACTTTCGTCCGACACGAAACCGATCCTTTCCTTGATTTCCTTCTCCCGCTGAGGCATCTCCATTCCTTCTATGAAGACACGCCCCTGCTCCGGAATAGCGAGATGGAGCAAAATTTTGATCAGGGTGCTTTTGCCCGCACCGTTAGGACCGATCAGTCCTGTAATGTATCCTTTCGGAACCGCAAAGGACAGGTCTTGAATGTTGAAGTTTGAATAGGCTTTGGAAATATGCTTAAATTCCACGGCGTTCATCGGATGTCTTCCTCCTCTTCATACAGCGCTTTGACGGTTTCGATCGTTTCATCCACGGTTATTCCCAACTGCCTGGCTTCCCGGACGGCTTCCGACAATTTCGCTTCAAACTGCTTCAGCTGCTGTTCCCGGATATATTCCCGATTCAGACCGGAGACGAAGGAGCCTTTGCCGACGACCGAGTCGATCAGCCCTTCCTTCTCCAGCTCCTCGTAAGCTCTCTTGGTCGTAATCACGCTGATTTGCAGATCTTTGGCCAGCTGCCGGATCGACGGCAGGCTTTCTCCCGGAAGCAGCTCTCCCTGCAGAATTTGTCGCTGAATCTGCTGTCTGATCTGCTCGTAGATCGGCTCGCCTGAACTCTGCGAAAGAATAATGTTCATAGTTCACCCGCTTCGCGTTAGCTTTGTTCATATTGTATATGCATACTATATACACTATATACAATGTTGTCAATCCGATTTTGCCCATAAAAAAAACGGCAGACCGCTTGGAGCAGCCTCCGTTATTTGTTCAACCGCCTTCCCTCGAGGCTTCAGCGGTCTCCGTATCTTCCCAGCTCCTCCATGAGAAGCCGGACTCCCCTCCGAATTTGTTCGTCCCCGACTTGGGAGACATTCAGCTTCAAATAATTGTCCCGGGGAAAGCCCGGCAGATAGTGCTTGTCGATCGGTTCGATCACCACCGATTTTTTACGCAGCCGCCTGGCCAGCTCCGGCTGGGATACAGAAGGGCTCAGTATAAGGTGGGTATGGACGGGGGAGAGCTCTTCGCTTTCCATTGCCCCTTGTACTGCGCCGCCGGCAAGCGGCCCATGCTCCGCAAGCATTTGCCGGAGAAGCAACGACCTGGTCGCGTAGGCGGCTTTGATTTTATGCTTGTGCCGTTCGAACATCCCGCTTTTCAGGTAGATCTCCAGCGCGCCTTGGGAAATCATCGAGCTGTCAATGTCGGCGATGCGCTTATACAGGCTGAAGAGGTCCACAAGACTGCCGGGAACAACCGCAATACCGATACGAAGGCCGGGGAACATGATTTTGGAGAAACTTTTCAAATAAATCACGCGCTTGCCCTCATCGTAAGCATGGACCGGATCGGCTTTCCCGTCCGGCTCCAAGTCGGCCAGATAGTCGTCTTCCACCACGTAGACATCGTATTTGCGGGCAAGGGCCGCGATTTTCTTCTTCACATCCGTGCGGTAAGAGCACCCGAGCGGCGCATGAAACCTCGGGATCGTATAAAAGAACTTGATCGGCTCCGTGCGGAAAATCCGCTCCAGTTCGTCCAGATCGATCCCTTCCAGCGAACGCCGGATTCCCATGACCGGGACTCCGTGAGTCACGAGCTGTTCGATGAACAGGTGATAGCCGGGCTGCTCGATCAGCACCTTCGTTTTTCCGTTCGGAAAAGGAAGCCCGGCCAGAATGGCCAGCGCCTGCTGCACCCCGGACACGACAAACAGGCTGCTGACGCGCGTAAACACCTGATAATCCGCAAGCAGCTTCTGCATCATCATGAGCAGTGCGGGCAGCCCTTGAGGAGTGCCGTACACAAACAAATCGTTTTTGTACGTATCGATCGCTTTGTTCATGCAGTGCTGGAAATCCAGATAAGGAAAAAAGGCCGGGTCCGGAGCGGAGACGGCAAAGTCGATGACTTCCGGCGAGTCCGGGGCGGTATCCGGCGACGATTGGACGACGTAGTACCCGCTCTTGGCGATGGAATAGACCAGATGCCTGCTCTCCAATTCCTCCATTGCCCGGATAACGGTGCTTTTGTTAACCCCGTAGCTTTCCGACAACTGCCGGATGGAGGGCAGTTTGCTGCCCTCCTTGTAGCGGCGGTCCGCGATCTGCTGCTCCAGATCGGTTAAAATTCCTTCATATTTGCGCATGAATACACCTCTCCGGCCAATCTGTACCGGTACAGTTAACGTTTTCTCCTATTGTAGCACAGCCGCCCGTCCCCTTAAAATCTAAACAAGGACCTTAATAAACCGCTTTGCATGCAGGCTCAAAGGAATAGATCGCCATGAAAGCAGCACCTCTTACCAAAGCTTACCTATCCGCCGTACTATACGCCTTGATCATCGGCTTCTCGTTCATATTCGTTAAAACCGCCCTCGTTTCCACAGGGCCGTTCGACCTCCTGGCGCACAGGTTTACGATTTCCCTGGCCGCGCTGCTCGTCTTCCTCGCTCTCAGCAAAACCCGGCTGAACATCCGGAAGCGGGATTATTTAGCCATCCTGCCGATGGCCGTGCTGTATCCCGTTCTGTTTTTTGCTTTCCAGACCTTCGGCCTGGTACAGGCGTCGGCTTCCGAGGCGGGAATCATTCAAGCCGCAGCCCCCGTTTTCACTATGATGCTCGCTTCGGTTGTGCTGAAGGAACGGACCGGCCTGCGGCAAAATCTGTTCATCGCCCTTTCTGTGGCAGGCGGTGTTTATATTTTCGCCATGAAGGGATTGGACTTTCGTACGATGAACGGAGCCGGACTGTTCCTGATCCTGCTCTCCGCTCTTTCCTCCGCCGGATACAGCGTGCTCGCGAGAAAATTAAGCCGGAACTATACACCGCTCGACTTGACGTTTGTTTCGCTGCTTTTCGGCTTCATCGCGTTCAACGGATTTGCGGTCATCCGAAGCACCGTTCAAGGCACGCTTCCACTCTATTTCGAACCTTTCGGCGACCTTTCGTTCATCGTCTCGGTCCTTTTTCTGGGCGTGCTGTCCTCCCTTGCGAGTTCATTTCTGTCCAATTACGCCCTTTCCAAAATGGAGGCGTTCAAAATCAGCATTTTCAGCCAGCTGGCAACGATCGTTACCATGGCAGCCGGCGTCATCATCCTGCATGAGAAACTGGCCTATTTCCATTTGATCGGAGCCGCCCTTATGATTGCCGGAGTGGTCGGCGTATGCCTGCCGTCGTCTCCCCGCAAAACTTCCCGGCAGCCGGAACGGAGGCTGGATGCGTGAAGGGAATTTTGAGCAGCAAAAAGCCGCCGCGTTTGACAATCTATCTCCGCGTCCAGCTTCGAGTATGCGCATCCGCTCAACTATAATGCCTGACGCCTATTCCGCAGGTACAACGAAAAGGCCGTGACATTCACGGCCTTTTTATCGTTCGCCCTATTCCCGGCTGTCTGCTTCCCGCACCGGCTGCGGGGCACCCGCTTCTCGCCGCGAAACAGTGCCTCAAAGAGAGGCGCGCATATGGATGCCGGCCAGACGCTTCCCGTCCGGTCCCGTCTTCTCCGACACGTCAAAAGGACAGAAGCCGAGCTTCGCGTACAGCAGCAGCGCGGGCGTATTCGTGTTGTGACAGACGAGATTCAGAAACGGAACACCGAGCTCCCGCTTCGCCCTGTCCATCATCGTCCGGATCAGGAAAGAGGATGCCCCTTTTCCCCGGTACTCGGGCGCCACAATCACGTTTCCGAGCCAGCATTCCTTCTCCCGTACGCAGTCGTACAGATTGGCGTAAGCGGCAATTCCCCCGCATTCTGCGGCAGCCCGCAAATAACGTCCAAATCGTCCGGTGATAAAGGCCTGCTTTGATAATCCGCCATTCCTGCCACTCCCTCATCTTATTCTTATGTACCGTATTGTACAGGCGAACACCGTTTTCCCGCCCGCGCTTATCTCTTGTCCCTGCCCCTGCCTGCAAAAAAACCGGCCGGGCCATATGCCTGCCGGTTCCTTCCCTGCCGTTCCGTCTATGATTCGGTCCGCCGCTCGCCTTGAATTTGCCGGACCTGTCCCGCCAGATCCTCATCCACGATGCGAATTTCCAGCGGATAAGGCTCGAAAGGCCGCACCCCGTTATTCCGGAGCTTGACCAGATACGCTTCCGCATCCCGCAGCAGAAGAGCCACGTCTATTCCGAGCAGCCTGTCCGGGTACCCCTGCAGCTTCGCGATCCCCGATTCCATCAATTTAACGGCTCCCGATACGTTAGCGTTAAGATGATGATACAGCCCGACGGCAATCTGCAGCAGCCCCTGGTAAAACGGCTTCCGGCCTTCTTCCAGCCAGAGGGTCTCCATCACTTCATGGCATTCGTAATAATCCCGGTTTACATTGAACTCGTATAAAAAAGCGAGGTACAGAGGATCGTAAGGACGCAAATCAGCGCGCCCCTTTTTTCGCCCGTTTGATGGCTTCCTGGATTTCCTCCTGGAGCTCGCGCATGGCCCGTGTATCGTCCTTTTCGAAAATTTCGTTGAAGCGCATCTGGAACTGGACGGCTTCCCGGACGCGATGATAGAAATACAGCACCTGGATGCAGTTCAGAATGACGGTAACCAGATTCGAATTGTCTTCGAACAGCTTCTGCGCTTCCACGATTTCCCCGCGGATATTGGACATTTCCTGATCCAGCAGGTAAGCGGCTTCGGCCGCCCGGCTCAGTCTCGTGCGGACCTCCTCCGGCAGCATGCTTTCCTTGTATTTATAATTCAGGGAATGCTCGATAGTCGCCCAGAAATTCATCGCCAGCGTACGCAGCTGAATTTCGCCGAGCACCTTTTTCATCCCCAGAGAAGTCTGCACCGGGTATTCGATAATCATATGAAAGCTGCGGTAGCCGCTTTCCTTCTTGTTGGCGATATAATCTTTCTCGTAGAGCACTTTCATATCCTTACGCTGGTGGATCAGCTCGCGCAATGTTTCGATATCTTCAACGAACTGGCACATGATGCGGATGCCCGCGATATCTTCGATGCCGGTTTCAAGATCGTCCATGGATACGTTCAACTTCTTGGCTTTATCCAAAATGCTCGAGATTTTTTTGACACGCCCGGTCACGAATTCGATCGGAGAATATTCCTCGCGGTTTTTGAGTTCCGCCCGAAGCGTTTTGAATTTAATTTTGAGTTCCTCTACGGTCTGTTCATAAGGAAACAGAAATTTTTTCCAATCTCTTCCATCCATAAGAACTGCCTCCACTTCCGGTCAAAGTCGACGTTGATCTGCCCCGATCGCCTCGGAAATATGGGTAAAGCCGTCTTTTTTAAGCAGGGTCGACAAACCTTCATTCAATTTCTTCAAAAGGCCCGGGCCTTCGTATATAAGCGCCGTATACACTTCGACGAGGCTCGCTCCCGCACGGATTTTGTCATAGGCATCCTGCGCGGTGAAAATTCCGCCGGACCCGATAATCGGGATGCGTCCCTCCGTCATTCGGTACACGCGCGAAATAAGCTCGGTCGAACGAGATGTCAGCGGACGTCCGCTCAGGCCCCCTGCCTGATCCCGGTTGGGATGACTTAATCCGTCGCGTCCAAGCGTCGTATTCGAAACGATAATCCCGGAAACCCCGCTTCCGCCGATGACGGCAATCGTATTTTCCAGCTCGGTGTCGGTCAGGTCGGGCGCAATTTTGACGAGAACCGGCTTGGCCGCGCCGCCGGTCCGCTCGTGCTGATTCTTCATCTCGCCCATGACCGCATGAAGCAATCTCTGCAAATCATTGCCATGCTGCAAATTACGCAGATCGGGGGTATTCGGTGAAGAGATATTGACCACGAAAAAGTCCCCGTGCCCGTACAAGGTCCGGATGCAGGAGCGGTAATCTTCTTCCGCCTGCTCGTTGGGCGTCGTTTTGTTCTTGCCGATGTTGACGGCTACGGGGATCGGACGGCTGCCGAGGCGGCTTAAATTTTGCGCCATCGCCTCCGCGCCGATGTTGTTGAAGCCCATCCGGTTGATCAGGGCTTCATCCTCCGGAAGCCGGAAAAGCCGCGGCTTGTCGTTGCCGCTCTGCGGTTTGGGGGTAACGGTCCCCACTTCCATAAAACCGAAACCCATCCGGGAGAACCCTTCCACCGCCTGGGCGTTCTTATCCAGTCCGGCGGCAAGTCCCACCGGATTCGGGAACGCGATTCCCCAGAGCGTGCTATGAAGTTCGGGGGCATGACCGAACCCCCATGCGGCGCCGATAACGGACGACATTCCCGGGATCTTGGCAGCCGTTTTAAGTCCGTTAATCGTCAAATGGTGAGCCTTCTCCGCGTCCATGCGAAACAGGACCGGCTTAGCGATCTTCTTGTATACCATGCAGTTGACACTCCGTTCCTCAGTACTCTCATCTGTCAGTTTATCGCGTTCCACGCGAGAATGCAAAGATTTTTATCCGTACAGAGCCCCGTGATCGGGACGTATAATCCCCTTTAATCCACATTAAACACGAACGAAATATATTATAACACAAAAATTGTTCGCTTTATCATGAATTCCGTACAAATGTTTGCTTATTTTGACCGCTTCTTGCGACAGAACCTATTACGATAAACCGGATCGTTTTAATCGGTTTTAAAAAAACGGATTTAAACGGCAGGCCTTCGTCTCGTAACGCGTCGGACGGAGAGGTCTCTAACCGGACGTAAAAAAAGCGCCCGCCCCGCACATAGCAGGGAAGGCGCTCTCGCATCCCGTCCTTAACGGACGGGGACTTAATCCAGCCAGCGGTATACTTTACCGGGATTGGTCTCCTGTACCTCCGAAGGAAGCTTAAAAGCTCCCTTCGGGCCGAATCCTGCCCCGGATGCGCCGCTGTCGCCGCCGGACCCGTCACCGACGAGCCCCGCCGGGAGCAGCCCGCTTCCTATGGTGACCTTCGTGCCTTTCGGAGCCATGTCGAACAGCTCCTCCACGTCTTCCTGCCTCATCCGGATACAGCCCAGCGATTCGTCCTTGCCGATCGAGGACGGGTGTCTGGTCCCGTGGATCGCATAGTCCGTATCGGAGAGTGTCATCCCGCGCGTGCCGAACTCGCCTTTCGTCCGTCCCTTGGGATTGCGGACTTTCTCGGATACGGCGAATTCGCCGAGCGGGGTCCGCGCCCCACCGAGACCGACCTCGTAGCTCCTCACGACGGTCCGTCCGCTCACCAGCGCCAGCCGGTGCAGCTTGGTGTCGATGAGGATCGCCAGCGGCTCGCTGAGCGCCTCCTCCGCGGCCGCGGAAGCGGCGGACGGCTTGGCGCCGGGGGCCGTGTCCGCGCCGCCTGTCCCGGCTGGCGCCTGCCCGTTCGCGCCCGCGGCGGCGGCCTCCCGTACAAGCGGGAACGCTTCCCGCATGTACGGCGTCAATCCCGACATCACGTTGTCGGGATACGGCCGCAGCAGCTCCTCCGGTCGCTCCGGCAGCTTCCCGCTTGCCGTGCGGTAAGCCTCCAGCGCCGAACGGAGCACGAGGAGCTGCTCCTGGCGCTGCCGCCAGGCTCCCGCCGGCTCCGCGAAGCGGCCCGGATCGTCCGGGCGGCAGTTGCAGGCGGCGGCGTCGAAATAGGCGATCGCCGCCGCTTCGCCGGGCCCGCCGCTTGCGACCGACAGGAGCGGCTTCAGCGGCCTGTGCCAGGCGATCCAGCCGCCGCCCGGTCCGTCCGCGCCCTGTGCGGACAGGAGGACGGCTTCGCCGCCTGCCGGCCTGTCGCGCAGCAGCATCCGTTCGAGCGCTCCGCTCGCGGACGTCTCTTTCCCGGCGGAGGAAGCGCCGTCCGCCGTCAAATAGACGCGCGGCCCTTCCTCAGCCGCCGGGAGGTCCGCCGATGCTCCGGCGCTTCCGCCGGGGCGTCCGTCTCCCGCTGCCGGTCCCGCCGGAGCGGGCAGCAGCGCGATCAGCGCCAGCAGGGCCGCCGTAAGCGCGGCTTTCCTGCGGCGGCTCCGCTTGGCCGCCGTCTTCAGCTCCTGCGGCCAGGGAACGGAGGAATCGAGCGCCGACCAGTCGACGGTTATTTTCCGCTTCTCGAACGCTTCATAGATTTCGCCGGACTGCGCGTAGCAGTAAGCGGCTTTCCCCCGGTCTCCCCGGGCCGCATATTCCCTGCCGAGCAAATACCACGCCATTCGCTGGTCCGGATGATCCCGGACATATTCCTTCAGATAAACCCGGTCTTCAATGGGATTGTGCCGCAAAAATCGGGCCAGTTTCTCGTCCGGTTTTTCTGTGCTCACTTTTTTCACCGCCTGCTTCAAGGATTACCGGTGTTTCTTTTCCTTTTATCGGCAGAAGAAGCTGCTCTGTTGAATTTCGTTCAAATCCTGTCTGTTTTTCTCTCTTATTTTCTTTTATCCGGGGTAATCCGAGTTAATCCGACAATAATAGACAAATAAAGCCCTGTTTCCGATAGGGAAACAAGGCTTTATTTGTATAAAGAAAGAAATCTTACATATTGAAAGGAGTATCGGCCACTTTGATCGAATCGGTCGGGCAGCCGTCTTGCGCATCCTGCAGATCGTCGTACAGATCTTCCGGAATTTCGGTCACGCCGTGGTTACCGTCGTTTTCGTAAATCACTTCCGCAATACCCTCATCATCGTAGTCGTAAATATCTGGAGCAGTTGCGCCGCAAGCTCCGCACGCAATGCAGGTGTCTTTTTCCACCCATGTATACTTAGCCATATATGAATTCCTCCTCTAATAGTCCTCCATTGTCCACTATAATATAAAGTATTCGAAAGTTCAACGGAAAGTACAAGTGGAAAGCCAGCCGCCATGCGGTGTCCGGCTCTTCCCCTTTAAGATTTCATTCCGGGCCGGATGTTATTCGGCTTCCGGCTTTTATAACGGGAATGAATCTCCGTCCGGGTCTTTCTGCAAAGAAGTTCCCCTCCGTTTGCGGTTGCGGATAAGCCCCGACGGATTGTCGCCGATCATCCCCGCGGTAAGTACCGCATCTTCTCCGAATTTATCCCGGAGCGCGTCCATGAT
This sequence comes from Paenibacillus sp. RC84, assembly GCF_041260495.1. NCBI lineage: Bacteria > Bacillati > Bacillota > Bacilli > Caryophanales > Paenibacillaceae > Paenibacillus > Paenibacillus sp. RC84. The sequence continues at coordinate 674,571 of NZ_JBGBYL010000002.1, read as the reverse complement.
CTCGCTCAGTTTGTCCTTCTTCGGCTGCTGCTCGTAACTGAACAGATCGAGCTGAATCGCGGCATCCTCCTTCGGCGTCAAGTTCTGGCCCGTGATGCCGAGTAGGCGGATCGGCTTTTCCGGCGCCCAATGCCGCTCGAACAGCTCGCACGCGGCCTTGTACAGATCTTCGTGATGGTCGGTCGGCACGGGCAGCGTCACATTCCTTGTGATCGTCTTCATATCGGGGTCCCGGATCGTAATTTGCACGGTCGAAGCCATCAGCTTCTGATGTCTGAGCCGGCGCCCGACCTGATCGGCCAGATTCAAGAAGACACGGAACACTTCCTTGCGGTCCGTGTAATTGTAAGGAAGCGTCGTCGTGTGGCCGACCGACTTGTTCGGCTCGCGCTCCGGGTTAACCTCCGAACGAGAGATGCCGTTGGCGGCCTGCTTGAGAGCGGGGCCGCTTATGCCGAACGACTTGCGGAGAAGCCCCTCGTCGGCAGCCGCCAGTTGGCCGATCGTGTGAATCTGCAGCTTCTGCAGCTTCTCGGCCGTTTTTCTGCCGATGCCGTACAATTCTCCGCAGGGTCTGTCCCAGAGGACCTTCGGCACATCCCGCAGACGAAGCACGAACAATCCGTTGGGCTTTTTCATATCCGAAGCCATCTTGGCCAGAAGCTTGTTCGGCGCCACGCCGACCGAACAGGGCAGACCCAGCTCTTCGCGTATCCGGGTCTGAATCTCCTCCGCGATCTGAAGCGGGGTTCCGAACTGCTTGGAACCCGTTATGTCCACATAACATTCATCGATGGACATGGTCTCGACCATCGGCGAATAATCATAGACTATACGGCGGAAGCCGCGGGAAAACTGCCGGTACAAATCGAAGTTCGGCTTGATGAGCACAAGCTCCGGACAAAGCCTCATCGCCTGCCGGACGAGCATTCCCGTCTTGACTCCGCGCGCCCTGGCGGGATAGGAGGAGGTTACGATGATGCCTTTGCGCTGTTCCACGCTGCCCGACACCGCGATCGGCTTGCCCCGGTACAGCTCGGGCTCCACGACTTCGTGTACGGAACAGTAAAACGCGTTCATATCGATATGTAAAATGACTCTTCCGTTCTTGGGATACCCTTCCTGTGCCATTATCCCGGCTTCCTCCTTCCTGCGGGCGCGCGAGGTCCCGTATAGCGTATCGAAAAGCGGTCGTTCGGCGCTTTATCCTCTTTATTCCTTCTAATTCTTAGTCTATTCCTGTCCGCTTGAGGAATCAAGAACGGCTATCGTCCAAAATTTGCGAAAATTCATTCTTTATGGTTGAAATTATGGTATAATCGTGCATTATACATTCGAGAAAACATTCGAAAAATGAACAGCCACACGTTTAGAGGGGGAGCACCGAAATGTCCGATTCAATCAAAATCTTTGACACTACGCTTCGTGACGGAACCCAGGGCGAAGGAATCAGCCTGTCCGTGGAGGACAAACTGAAAATTGCCCAGAAGCTCGACGAGCTGGGCGTTCATTATATAGAAGGCGGCTGGCCCGGAAGCAACGGCAAAGACATTGAATTTTTTAACCGTGTTCAGGAACTGAATCTTAAGCATGCGAAAGTAACGGCATTCGGCAGCACCCGCCGCAAGAACACCAAAGCCGAAGAAGATCCCAATCTGACGACGCTGGTGGCGTCCGGCGTTAAAGTCGCGACGATTTTCGGAAAATCGTGGGATTTTCACGTTCACACCGCCATTCAGACGACACTCGAAGAAAACCTCGCGATGATTTTCGATTCCGTACGGTATCTGAAAAGCTGCGGTCTTGAAGTCATTTACGACGGCGAGCATTTTTTTGACGGCTACAAAAACAACCCTGACTACGCCCTCCAGACAATCCGCCAGGCGCAGGAAGCCGGCGCGGACTGGATCGTGCTGTGCGATACGAACGGCGGATCGATGCCGGAGGAAATTTTCGAGATCGTTTCGGAAGTCAAGAAACAGATCACGACGCCCGTGGGCATCCACGCCCACAACGACTGCGAGCTGGGCGTCGCCAATTCCCTGGCAGCCGTGAGAGCCGGCGCCCGCCAGGTACAGGGCACGATGAACGGATACGGCGAGCGCTGCGGCAATGCGAATCTGTGCTCCGTCATTCCGAATCTGCAGCTGAAGCTCGGCTTCGCCTGCATTTCGGATGAGCAGTTGGAATCGCTGGGGCCCGTCGCCCGTTACGTCAGCGAGATCGCGAACATGCACATGCCGATGAACCAGCCGTATGTCGGCAGCGCGGCTTTCGCCCACAAAGGCGGCATCCACGTGTCCGCTATCCTCAAGCATGCGAGCACGTACGAGCATATCGTTCCCGAGAAGGTCGGCAACAAGCAGCGCGTACTCGTTTCGGAACTGGCGGGGCAGAGCAATCTCGTGTCGAAAGCGGCCGAGCTCGGCCTCAATCTGGAACAGCAGGACGGCAAAGCGAAAGAAATCATTTCGCGCATCAAAGACCTTGAGCATGAGGGTTACCAGTTCGAAGGCGCGGATGCTTCGCTTGAGCTGATGATGCGGGAAGCTTCCGGCGAGCTGCAGGAGCCGTTCGTGCTGGAATCGTTCAAAATTTTCGTGGAAAAGTCGGCGGATCGTCCGGTCAGCTCCGAAGCTTTCGTCAAGGTGAACGTGCACGGCGAATCCATGTATACCGCCGCGGAAGGCGACGGACCTGTCAATGCGCTCGATAACGCGCTGCGTAAAGCTCTGCTGCCTTTCTATCCGGACATTCACAGAATGCACCTGTCCGACTATAAGGTACGCGTGCTTGACGACAAAGGAGCGACCGCTTCCAAAGTCCGCGTCCTCATCGAATCCCGCAATTTCGAGAACGAATGGAATACCGTAGGGGTTTCCTCCAATATTATCGAAGCCAGCTGGCATGCGCTCGTCGACAGCTTCCGGTATGCCCTGATCGGCAAACCCTGCATCGAGAGAGAATCGCTTGATCCAAGACCGGTCGGTCTAGTGAACCATTAATTTATTTTTCCTTACAAAAAGATAAGCCCCGTTTCTTCCGTGTGGGCAGCCTGGCCTTTACACACGGACTCGAAACGGGGCTTTTTACATGTCACCGAAAATCGGGCAGGCTAGACGCGAAACTACAGAACCTTCTAGCGGCCCTTGATCAAAGCCTTGATTTTCTTTTCCCACTCCGCCTTCGGAAGAAGGTTTACCACTTCCTGCACGACTCCGTTCTTGTCCACAAGGAAGCTCGTCGGGATCGCCAGAAACTTGAACGATTCCGAGACTTTACCGGGTTCATCCAGCAGCACCGGAAAATTGATGCCATACTCCTTGGCGAAGGCCCTCGCCTTTTGCTCGTCATCCTGACTCGTTACATTTATTGCCACCAGGTCCACTTTGTCCCCGTATTTTGTCTGAAGATCAATCAAATCCGGCACTTCCATCTTGCATGGACCGCACCAGGACGCCCAGAAATTCAAAATAAGCGGCTTATCGCGCGCGCCTCCGACCTGATAGGGCTTACCGTCCAAATCCGGCAGGCTGAAAGAAGGGACAAACATTCCCGGACGGGGGCCCGTTTGGGTAGGCGCAGCCGTTTGTTTTTCGTCTTTTTTGCCGATCTGGACAAATATAGCCGCGGCCAGAAGAAGCACGATGGCCAGAATCGCTGCATTCCGTTTCAATTTCAGCCCTCATTTCCGCATCATTCGCTTTTTATTCTATCACACGGGAAGCTCAAAATCAGGTACATACACGGTCAGTATCCCCATCTTTATCCGATTCCAACATTATGAACGCTTTAAAAAGTATGATCTTCCGCCCCGAGGAAACCCTATCCGTACCAAGTCAGAAGAGAGGTCAACCACATGGAAAAATCGAAATCCCGAGGGCTTGACATCATTTTCGAGAGTGATCAGGACGACGACTACCAGTTTACCGCCGAACAGACGGCTGAAGGCGGCAAAAAAGGCGGAGGCAAAGGCCGGCTTCTTGAATTTATGGCCATTGCGACGGTACCGCTCGTGCTGGTACTCGGCAACTCGATGCTGGTCCCTATTCTCCCGCAATTGGAGACGGAGCTGGGCATCACCAAGTTTCAGAGCAGTCTGGTCATCTCACTGTTTTCGATTACCGCAGGTCTGATCATCCCTATCTCCGGTTACTTGTCCGACCGGTTTACAAGGAAATCGGTGATCATCCCGTCTCTTATTATATATGGGGCGGCCGGGGTTTTGGCGGCGTTCGGGGCCATCTGGAAATCCTATATGATCCTTATTATAGCCAGAGCCATTCAAGGTATCGGCGCAGCAGGCACGGCCCCAATCGCGATGGCTCTCGTCGGGGATTTGTATAAAGGGGGGACGGAAAGCAAGGCTCTCGGCTTGACGGAAGCTTCCAACGGGTTGGGTAAGGTGCTCAGTCCCATCATCGGCTCCCTGCTTGCTGTTATTGTCTGGTATATGCCTTTTTTCGCCTTTCCGATCTTTTGTCTTCTGGCTCTGCTGGCCATGATGTTTCTCATTAACGAACCCAAAACCAAAAAGGAACCGACGAAGCTGAAGCCTTACCTCCACAAAATCGGAACCATTCTGAAAAAGAAAGGACGCTGGCTGATCACTTCCTTTTTCGCGGGTTCTCTTGCGCTTTTTATCCTGTTCGGTGTCCTGTTTTATCTGTCCAACATATTGGAGGAACCCCCTTACCACATAGACGGCGTCAAAAAAGGGCTTGTCCTGGCGATCCCGCTTCTGGGCATGGTCATTACCTCCTACACAACCGGAGCCCTGATCAAGAAAAACGGCACCGTGATGCGCTGGCTGATCAACATCGGCCTTTTAGTTATGACGCTGTCGCTGGCATCCACGATATTCGCCTTTCAAAATCTGTATTTTTTTATCGGCCTGCTTACCTTAAGCGCCATAGGCACCGGGCTGCTTCTCCCCTGTCTCAACACGATGATCACCGGCTCCGTGGAAAAAAGCGAACGCGGTATGATCACGTCCATCTATAACAGCCTTCGGTTCATCGGCGTGGCCTTCGGTCCACCCATCTTCGGCTGGCTGATGGATAAATCCGACCGGCTCATTTTTATAACCGTATCCTCTCTGGCGGGTTTGACGCTCGTCCTTGTGTTTTTTCTTGTTAAACCGCAGGGAAAAATCAGCTGATCCGTTGAGTGCGGTAAAGGATTCCGTTATAATTAGCGCATGATAAACGCGAAACGGTTAACTGAAATCAACGTAAGCCGGTCTTTGTACACGGAATGGCTGGCTCGGTTTAGCAGCTTTCAGGATGAAGAGGCGTGCGGATTCGTTTACGGAAGGATTCGGAAGGAGACCGCCTATGTCTCCTCTTTCGTATGGGTTCCGAATGTTTCGACTTGCCCCACCCGTTCTTTCCGCATTTCCCCCTCCGATATTATGCATCACTTAGGAGGCGGAAAAGCCCCAAGCGAACGGCCCGCGCGGTCTTCATTAACGGGTCCCGTGCTGCTGGGACTGTTCCACTCCCACCCGCGTACGGCCGCTTCGCCGTCTTGCGAGGACATCTCGGTCTTACGGTTGTGGCCGGAACTGCCCTCCTTCTGGATCGTCTCCCTGAAGCGTTCCGTTCCCGAAACAGCGGTATACGCGTGGGGGGAACCGCAAGAGAGCGGCGCTGCACTCGGACCGTCCGAATCGGCGGATTCCGCCGATAAGGCCCTCACGACTGAGGATACGGAGCAGCCCGGATCGGTTGATCCCTCCGACAGGGACACCCGGACCGATCGGACCTCGCAGCGTGCAGCATCCGCTCCGTTGTCTAATCGGCCAAATCAGGTGACAAGTCTCACGAGGCTCCGTAAAATCCCGCTTTGTATCGAAGCGCTATGAACCGAAAAAAGCAAGCAGGTACCCGCGGCTTCCCGCATTCCTGCTTGCTTTTTCATATCGCTTTCTGCGAGCCCTAGGCTTTACTGAGAAGCGCGTAAAGATCTCCGAGCGTATCCACGCCCATTTCACCGATTTCTTCCAGAAGCTTCTTCCACAGCTCGGCGGTCATCAAAGAATCGTCCAGGGCGTGGTGTCTTCTCAGCACCGGAATCTCGTACAGCTCAAGCAGAGAATCGAGGGTATAGTCTTTGCGCCGGGGCATCAGCCATTTGGCTACCATCATCGAATCCAGCACCCGGTGGGAGAGGCTGACTTTCGAAGTTTTCCAGAGCGCCGCATTCAAAAACGCTTTGTCATGGGCCGAGCCGTGCGCCAGCAAAACCCTTGCCCCTACAAACTCGAAAAATTCACGCAGGGCCGTAATCAAGTCCGGAGCTTCGGCCGCCTCTTCCGTCCGGATTCCGGTCAGCTCCTCGATATGAGGAGGAATCGGGCGATTCGGATTCACAAGGGTGTAAAACGTCTTGTCTTCGAGCTTGTCCCCGGCCATAGACACGGCGCCGATCGAAATAATCTCGTCCGCCGTCGATGAGAAGCCCGTTGTTTCCAGATCAAAAACAACGACTTTGAGATTGTGCAGGCGAGTGTCCAGCAGCGAATGTCTGCGCTGATCCTTCAGAAGCTGACGGATAAACGCCATCTGCTGGGCGTTGCGCGGGTTAAACATGGATGTAATCGCCGGGGTCAAGCCGCCCATCTTGTAAAGCCTCCACATACCGCCGTCGGGGCCGCTCTCTTTCATCGTTTTACTCCTTTCCGGTCCTATTGTCCCGTATGCTCACGCAGTTTGGCGGAGGAAGCGTCTCTGCCTTTCTTGACGGAACCCCGCACCTGGCGGATGACCTGCCGCTGAAGCCGTTTTCCGAATTTAAGGCCGCTTTTCAGTTCCGCCCGGCATTTGCGGGTCAGCATTCCGGCAGGCAGTATACCCGCAGTCGCGAAGTGTCCGTTTTCCCTGTAAAAAGGCGTGTTTAATCTCATCTTCAATGAGTGCAGAAACACTTCCCGGCAAGCCGTGCCGAACTCAACCGTAACGGCTCCGCGGTCGATGAGCGCATCGATTCTTTTAAGGGTGGAAGAATCGGAAATGCCGTTTTCCAGAGCCAGAAGACGGACCGCATTTACAAGCGGGATATAAAGTCCGTATTTGATATCCACGCCGCCCGCGTAAGGCCCGTACCGTTCCGTCACCAGACGCCCCAGCAGTCCCAGGGACACTTTATGGTGCAGGGTGTTAGCCAGAAGCGGCAGGAGCAGCCCGCGGTTGAGCGCTATGCTCTCGTGGAAGGCCTGCTTGATCCGGTCCGTAAGAGCTTCGCTGCCGTATACGCACCTCAGGTCGGCCGCGATAAGCAAATAGCGCGCGTTCTCCCAGGCGGGCTCCGCAAACCAGCCGTTAAGCTGATCTTTCCACCCCGCTTCGCTTCTTCTCCACAGCTGGTTCTCGGCCAGCACCCTCCCCGTGCACGGTGGATAACCTGCCAGCTCCAGACCTTGGCGGATTCGCTGGGCCAGCTTGCTGAAATATCCGTCCGCCGCCGCTTCCGCGCCTTCCGGGGGATTTTCGTAAACCAGTCCGTTGTCCTGGTCGCTCCACGGCGTCTGTTCCTCCCGGCCGCCGCTTCCCATAAGCAGGAATGCGTAAGGGAGCGGCGGCTCCCCCGCTCCTTCCGCTGCCAGGCGCTTTTCCGCCAAGGAAATCATTTTCCGGATCATGGTATCGTGTGTAAAATTGAGTTCTTCGTACAGCAAGGCCGCCGTTTCCCCGCCGAGTTCCCTCCGGAACAAATCCTGCATATCCGCGCGGATCAGGGCCAGTTCATCCGATCCGGCGGCACGGTTGATCCTTGTGCGAAGCAGTTGCCAAGCCGAGCCTACTATCGGTTCCATGACGGCATCTCCTTAGATGAGACCAGTCCGGGGCGCGGTCACGAAACCGGCACCGAGCGACCGCCTTCATTGGACTGCTTTGCCGAAGTGTGCGCTTCGATCGCGTGATTCATTTGCTCCGGATACCCGTAAGTGCCGTGCTCGGCGAGATCCAGCCCCATGATTTCTTCTTCTTCCGTCACGCGCAGACCCGTCGTAACTTTAATCAGGTAGAGGACGATGAAGGAAATAACAAGAACGAAGACAAGTGCGCCCGCTACTCCGATAAACTGCACCCACAGCTGGTGGAAACCGCCGCCGTAGAACAAGCCCGCTCCGCCTACATTGACCGTTTTGGCCAGCTCCGGCGTAGCGAAGAAGCCTGTGGACAATGTGCCCCAAATCCCGGCGATGCCATGCACGGAGAAAGCGTAGACCGGATCGTCGATCCCTTTCTTCTCAAACCAGATCGCCGTGAAGAAAGTGACCCCTCCAGCGATGGCCCCGATGGCGATCGATGCCAGAGGCGTAACGAAAGCGCAGGAAGCCGTGATCGCGACAAGCGCGGCAAGTACGCCGTTAAGCATGCTTGGAATGTCGGATTTTCCGAAGTAAATCCAGGAGACCGCCATAGCGGCCACGCCGCCTGCCGCCGCGGCCAAGTTTGTCGTCAAGGCGATATAGCCGAAGAAACCGTCTCCCATTGCGCTCAGTGTACTCCCCGGGTTAAAACCGAACCACCCGATCCAGATGATGATGACACCCAGCACGGACAGCACTTGATTGTGGCCCGGAATTTTATTCGGCGAGCCGTCTTTATTGAATTTGCCGATGCGCGGCTTCAAGAGGATGGTTGCCACAAATGCCGCTGTTGCCCCTTGCAGATGCACAACCGTGGAGCCCGCAAAGTCCTGCATGCCGATTTTGGACAGCCAGCCGCCGCCCCATACCCAGTGAGCCACGATCGGATAAATCACTACGGTGAAAAGCAGTCCGAAAATAAAGTACACCGGGAGCTTGGCGCGTTCGGCGAAGCCTCCCCACGCGATTGCCAGCGATACACCCGCAAACGCCAGTTGGAACAAAAACTTAATCGTGATCGGGACATCCGAAGCGCTCAAGGAAACGAAGGCGTCGGCGTTGACTCCGTCCATGAAAAAGCCGGACAAGCCGAACAGATTGTTGTTGAACAATCCGGCCCCGTCTCCGAAAGCAAGCCCGAAACCGAACGCCCAGAATGCGATGGCGCAAATTCCGAAAGTCAGAATGGTTTTACCCGCCACGTGGCCGGCATTTTTCATCCGGGTTGAGCCTGCTTCAAGCAAAGCGAAACCGGCCTGCATAAAGACGACCAGCATAGCGGCGACCAGCACCCATACCGAGTTGATCGCGGCTTGCAGTTGCTCAGGTGTCGGAACTTCCGCAAACGCCAAAGCCGGGAAAACCATACTGAGCAGCGCTAACCCGATCAGTGTCTTTTTAATCATTCATACCAGCTCCTTCATGTTAGGTTTCTTTACAAGATAATTGATTAGTGTCATTATACGCGAACGTTTTGCGAAAAAACAATAGGTTTCGTTCACTTTTCGGATGTTTTTTATTCAAAAAATCAACTTTTTTTAGATCTCCACGATATATTTATCATATAATGTAATGTATATGTCATATGTAGACTTGTTCATCAAAATGTCAAAAGCATTACGTTTGACTGTACGGTTTAGGATCGGGTATCATTAGGCTGAGGTAAACACGTGCGAACAACAACTTTTAAAGGAGGGGCAAAATCATGGGGATATGAAGCTTCATAGAATCGGAGAGTTGTCCCGGTTGGCCGGAGTCAGCCCCAGGACGATCGATTATTACACCAAGCTGGGCCTGATTCATCCCGAGAAAAGATCGGACACCAATTACCGCCTGTATTCGGATGAAACCTTGCTGCGGCTCAAACGTATTGAAGAGATGAAAAAAGAGAAATATACGTTGGAAGAAATCCGTACAACAATGCTGAAGCTGGATAAAGCGGCCCACGACGAACATGTGACCGATAAGCTGACATCCTATCAGGTGCTGCTCGGCCAACTGCAGAAAGAAATCAAGGAACTTGATCCTATGATTCAGCAGCTAAAACCGAATCAGCTCAAAAAGATTTATAATCTGATTACCCAGCCTACCGCCGCATGCGTCGAGGCACTGCTCTATTTGCTCGGCAAAGGTCCCTTTACGTAACGGATCCCCACGACTATCTTGACTATGGAGGTCTGCAGTTATGTTTTTTCATCCTATGGATTTTCTTATTCTCATTGCCTTCGGCTTATCCATGTGGGCTTCATTCCGGGTCCGCGGCACGTTCAACCGCTGGTCCCAGGTACCCGTTCAATCCGGTATGACCGGATACGAGGCGGCACGCCGCATGCTTGATGCGGAAGGGCTGTACGATGTTCCGATCGAGCCGGTTCCCGGAGCTCTCACGGATCATTACGATCCGATCTCCAGAACGGTACGTCTTTCCGAGCCTGTCTACTACGAGAGCACCATCTCGGCCGTTTCGGTCGCTTGTCACGAAGTGGGACACGCGATCCAGCACCAAGTCCATTATCCGATGCTTGTTGCGCGCCACAAGATGTTCCCGGTCGTAAACTTCGCTTCCGGCGTCGCTCCGCTTCTACTTATCGCCGGCCTTATTTTTCAGCAGTTTGATATTCTGCTTCTGCTGGGAATTGTCTTCTTCTCCGCCGCGGTGCTATTCCAGCTCGTGACTCTGCCGGTCGAATTCAATGCCAGCAACCGGGCCCGTGAGCTCATGATTGCAGGCGGCTTTATCACCAACGAAGAAGAGCAGGGTGTAGCGAAAGTGCTTAACGCGGCTGCCTTGACTTATGTGGCTGCGGCTCTTATCTCGCTGCTTGAGCTCGTTAAGTACGTCATGATTTTCAACAGCCGTTCGAACGATTAAAACGGTCGTATTCAACCCGGACGCAGCAGATGCTGTAACCGCAATAAGCTTTCGTCTACAATAGACGAAAGCTTTTTTTCTGTATATGCACGAAAAACGACAGCTTATGTATGACGGAGCGCTTACTGGCACCGTTATCCAGCTAATGCCCGTTTAATCCGTCCGTAGTCCTGCCAGGGTCCGCAGAGGGCTGAAATTCCATTAGAAACCGGCCAAAAAGCTCAGTCACGAGCGGAAGCTTCTCGTCCCTCCGGCGGATGACTCCCACGGTGCGCGTCACTTTCGGATCGACCTTCACCACGCACGGCTCGATATGCGTCGTATAGCGCAGCGCCAGCTCGGGAAGAAGACTGACCCCCATCCCCGCTGCGACAAGCCCGCGGATCGTATCCGTTTCGTCTCCTTCGAATTCGATCTTCGGCACAAATCCTGCCTTCAGGCAGGCGTTCATGACGATCGGACGAAGGGAATACTGTTCGCCGAACATGACAAACGGCTCCTCCTTAAGCTGCTCCAGCCGGATGCTTTTACAGCCGGCCAGCGCATGGTTAGGCGGAAGCACCGCTAACAGCTCCTCCGTGAGCATGACTTCTCCCTTGACGAGCTCGTGCGTCTCCGGACACGGCGATATGATCGCCAGATCGATTTCGCCTTCCGTAACGTCACGGATGAGACTGGTGTAAGTTCCTTGCTTTAACCGGAATTTAACGTTGGGATGCTCTTTCTTGAAGCAGGATATAAACGCCGGAAGAATGGAAACGGACACACTATGGGGAAAACCGACCCGGATCTCCCCGGCTTCGGGGTCCAGGAATTCCCGTACTTCGCCCACCGCGCGTTCCAAGTCGGTCAAAATATGTTCCGCACGGCTCAGAAACAGACTCCCGGCGGGAGTCAGCTGCAGATTGCGGCCTTTCTGGACAAACAGACGAACACCAAGCTCCTCCTCCAAATGGCGGATTTGCCGGCTTACGGCAGACTGGGCCACGCGAAGCTCTTCGGCCGCTTGTGTCATATGCTGCTTTTTAGCCACTTTCACGAAATACTGCAGTTGTCGTAACTCCACAGATTCCTCCATTAGTAAGTTCTGCTATCTCTACCTATTATAGCCGATTTAAATGCTCCGGAGAACCGTTTCCGGGCTCCATATGTTTAAAGAGTGTATTGGACAACCCCTTTAACGCGAGGGTATAATAGGGAGGGCTGGAATTTCCAGTTCTTTCGGATAATCGATAAGGAGGAATACATATGTCTCAAGAACGCAAGGGTGCAGCCACTTTTAAGGGCAACCCGATCACACTCGTCGGTCCCGAGCTTAAAGCGGGCGATGCAGCACCGGATTTCAAACTGAATAAAGACCTCCTGAACGAAGTTTCCCTTTCCGATTATGCCGGCAAGGTGAAACTGATCAGCGTGGTCCCTTCCATCGATACGGGCGTATGCGACGCTCAAACCCGCCGTTTTAACGAAGAAGCCGCCAAACTCGGCGATAACGTTGCCGTTCTGACTGTCAGCGTTGATCTTCCGTTCGCGCAAGCCCGCTGGTGCGGCGCCGCAGGCATCGATCAAGTCGTCCTGCTTTCCGATTACAAAGCGAAGTCCTTCGGACAAGCTTACGGCGTTCTTATTCAAGAACTCCAGCTCGACATGCGTTCCATCTTCGTCATTGATGCCAATGACAAGATCCAATACGTGGAGTATCTCGGTGAAATGACGGAGCACCCGAACTACGAGGCCGCGATCGAAGCGGTTAAAAAGCTCGTATAAAACTCCGGCATAAAAAGAAAACAGCACAGGAATCGATGCGCTCATCGAATCCTCTGCTGTTTTTTTATGCCTGTGAAGCTGCCCGCAAGAAGCCCAAGCGTTAGCGGCTGATTTTGTAAGCCGCCAGCTTTTTGTCCAGCTGCTTGTAAATGTCCAGAATGGTCCGGTAATTGGAACCGAGATCCCCCATGTTCCCACGGGAAGCCGAATAAATATCAATAGCCGTTGTCGTCGGATTAACCGCAAACAAAGTAATTGTAATATCCTGAGTACGTCCGAGAGCCGTACGTTTTTCCACCACAATCTCTCCGACATTTTTCACTTCGTGAAGGAGTTTGTAGCCGGGTGTTTTTTTGATCATCCCGACGGTTTCTTCCCACACCTGGTCTTTGGATAATTTGTAGTAACGGGTTTTTAATTCCGGATCTTTGGCTTTCTCACCGGTTGTCTCGAAACTGCGAAGCAAACCGACTAACGTTCGTTTCAAAGTCGTTCCCCCTTCATGAAGCATATCCAAACTGCTTGTCAAACCACACTAAAAACAATCTTACCATTCTTTGCAGGGAAGCAAAAGAGGAGAACGGTAAAAACCGGGCATAAATCCCTGGTCATTTTATTAAACAGCGGCTAAATAACCAATTTCATCCATCCTTACGCATTTCTATGAATAAAAAGCCTCTCCGCAGAGAGGCTCCTCTAATTCAAGGGGTTCCGTTCACTCTAAATGTGCGCCCCGGATTATCTTTAGAACGTTTTCTGGTTGGCGCTTTCCCAGTCTTTCATAAACCGTTCCACGCCGGCATCGGTCAGCGGATGCTTCATCATGGCTTCGATTACTTTGAACGGCACCGTAGCGATATGAGAGCCTAGAAGAGCGGCCTCGATCACATGCGTAGAATGACGCACGCTGGCTGCGATAATTTGTGTCGGCAGCTCGTGTACCGAAATAATTTGACTCACTTCTTCAATCAGATGCATGCCCACCTGGTTAATATCGTCGAGCCGTCCGATGAACGGAGATACATAGGTCGCTCCCGCTCGTGCCGCCAGAAGCGCTTGTGTGGAACTGAATACAAGGGTCACGTTTGTTTTAATGCCTTGGTCGCTGAAACGCTTCGTCGCCTTAAGGCCGTCCGCAGTCATCGGCACCTTAATGACAATCCCGCTGCCGATTTTGGCAAGTTTCTCGCCTTGCTGGACCATTCCTTCCACGTCCGTGGCGACAACTTCGGCACTGATCGGCAGATCGCCTACGATGCCTACAATTTCTTTGAGGGTCTCAAAGAAATCTCGTCCCTCTTTGGCAATCAGAGACGGATTTGTCGTAATTCCGGAAATAACCCCCAGCTCGTGCGCTTCTTTAATCTCGTTTACATTGGCCGTATCAAGAAACAGCTTCATACACGATCCACCACTTTCGGCAAAATTTTTGATCTCTATGTACATTCACATTCCACTTTTTTACCATAGCATAAAATGGGTTCTAATACAAAAAGGGTCCGTGCCTGTAGCCTCTCTTTAAATTACCCTCTTTCGGACAAAATAAAAACAGCCCCGTTTACGGAGCTGTGTCTTTTTTTATACTTATAAAATCCATGATTACATAAGAAAACCCGCAAATGCCGTCCGGTTTAATAGTTTCAAACCTGCTTTAGCAGGTGGGTGATCGCAGAAACGTTTTTGAAGTCCCTTTTCGGGGGCATGTCAGCCGCGCTTCAATATGGATCTCCCGAGAAACAATCATTGGTTTAAAACAAAAGAAACCGAAACGTACATCGCAGGATTTTGTTGTATCCCTATTATAAGACAATCGCGAACCGGATTCAACTGGAATCGACTGTCTTTTGTAAGAATAGGTCTATCGCTTCAGAACGCCGCTGAAAAAGAGACCAGAGCTACAGTTTCTCAGACTCTTTCTTTGTCGAATCGTCTTCACGGACGGACGCCGCATCCAGCTCAGCCGCCTGCCCGTTCTCTTCCTGCTCCCGCTCGCGTTCAGCCTCTTCCATAGCCTCCTGCTTGCGTTTGATTTTCTCGAAGCTCCGGTTGAACTGCCAGAACGAAAAGGTCGCGCTGACGCTGCCCGCGAAGAATACGAGCAGGAAACTGAAACGGAAACTGATGATCACGATCGCCACGTTCCCGATAATCGTCATCACGCTAGTCACGGGGTTGCCGATCGTCAGCAGGATGGCGTTTTTGATAATTTGAAAAACCTTCATATGAAGATGGGACATGATACAGAAAAAATTGAAAAAGGCGCCGATCAGCAGGATTCCCATGGCCAAGAACATGTACGAAAGAAGGGAAAGCGCGCTGTCGAGACCCGCATAAAAACGGTAGCTCACGAACAAAATCAGAGCAAATAAGACGAAGGCGATGCCTCCGATCATACTCTGCAAAAAGTTTTCTTTATAGCCGCGGAAGAAGGTTTTGAACAGGGGCACATCCTCATCCCCGGTCACCCACTTACGGGCTACAGTGAACATCGCAGCCGTAGAAGGAAACAGTGTAAACGGTGCCAATATTCCCATTAAAACGAGCGATTGCATCATTATATCCGCTTGGCCCGAAGTAAGCCCGGCTAATGCAAAAAAGAAAAACGGAATGCTGCAAAGGATCCACAGCAAATTAATGGCGGACAGCCTCATGATCCATTCGGAAATCCGGTAAAAGCCGCCCATTAGTCCTCTAAATTCCAAACCCTTGTCCCCCTCTGTTGATGTTATTCTTATTATAGCCTATTTTGTAGAGCATAGGTAGCGGCCCTTTCTTTTCTTCCCCGCAGGCATATTCTATTAAGGTAATAAATCTTCAAATTTTTTTACGAGGAGGAGATTACATGTCTGGTGTAGGCGGCGCTTTTACTTCGACAGGTGCGATTCTGGTACTTTTCATTCTGCTGGTTATCATCTCTCGTTCTTTCCTCTACTAATCCTTCCTTAACAGATCCGTAGGAACTAATTTAACACGAATCTCCAAAAAAAATGACGACCCGTCGGGTCGTCATTTTGATATTCGAATCCATTAAGCGTTGGAATCTTCACTGCGGCGGGTGCTGCTGGAACGGTCACGATTGTAATCGGAACCGCCGCTGCGGGAGCCGTAGCCGCCACCGGAACGACTGTCACGGTCACGGTCGCGGTAATCGCGTCCGCCGTCTCTTCCGCGGGAGGAGGAAGAAGAACCGTAGCGCGATCCGCCTTGGCCGGAGCGGGAGCCGTAGCCTCCGCCGGAACGGCCGTCGCCTCTGCGGTCGCTGCCATAGTTGAACTTGCGTCCGGAGCTGCGAACATCGACGCGGCGTTTCTTAGCACGGATCGGATCTTCCGGAGTCAGCTCAACGGATACTTCCTTCTTCTCACCGCCGGTAAGAAGCTGAAGTGCCGCTGCCAGCAGGTTGACGGAATCGTATTCCTCAAGGAGCTGGATAGCTACGCCTTTGAATTCGTTGTGCTTCTCTTCTTGCAGCAGGTTGATGATGCGTTCAGCCGTTACCTTCTGCTTGCCTTCCATAGCCTCGGCCGGGCTCGGCATAGGCTTCTTAGGAATGCGGTGACGGGTCACTTTCTCGATGAAGTGCAGGTGATCGATCTCACGCGGCGTTACGAACGTCCAAGCCGTTCCTTCTTTGCCCGCGCGGCCCGTACGGCCGATCCGGTGAACGTAGCTTTCCGGATCCTGCGGAAGGTCGAAGTTAACGACGTGCGTGACGCCGGAAACGTCGAGACCTCGCGCCGCTACGTCCGTAGCGACAAGCACTTCGATGCTGCCGTCACGGAATTTGCGCATCACGTTGTCACGCTGATTCTGGGACAAGTCGCCGTGCAGGCCTTCTGCGGCATAACCGCGCTTCTGCAGGGCTTCCGCCAGCTCGTCTACACGGCGCTTCGTACGTCCGAACACGATCGCCAGTTCCGGGGATTCCATGTCGATGAGACGGCTAAGCGCTTCGAATTTCTGCTTCTCATGCACTTCGACGTAAGCTTGATCGATAAGCGGAGCGCTTACGTGCTTAGGAATAACCGATACATGCTGAGGGTTCGTCAGGAACTGTTGAGCCAGCTTCTGGATGTTAGGAGGCATGGTTGCCGAGAAGAGCATGGTGTGGCGTTCTGCCGGTACAAGGCTCAGGATGGACTGGATGTCATCCATGAAGCCCATGTCGAGCATTTCATCCGCTTCGTCGAGTACGACGGTTTTAACGTCTTCGAGCTTGATCGTTTTACGGTTGATGTGGTCAAGCAGACGTCCCGGCGTACCGATGATGATCTGAGGTCTTTTCTTCAGCGCGCGGATTTGCTTGCCGATATCTTGTCCGCCGTAGATCGGCAGGGAGCGGATGCCTTTGAAGCGTCCGAGTTTGCTCACTTCTTCCGCAACCTGGATGGCAAGTTCGCGGGTCGGGCACATGATAAGTGCAACGATCTTGTCTTCGCTTGGCTCGATTTTGCTTACGAGAGGAATACCGAAAGCGGCCGTTTTACCCGTACCGGTCTGCGCCTGGCCGATCAGATCGTGTCCTTCAATCGCAAGCGGAATCGTTTTCTCCTGAATCGGGGTCGATTCTTCGAAACCCATTTCTGTAATAGCTTTGATTACTTTTGCATCTAAATCAAATTCTGAAAAATTTTTCAATCCGTTCATTCTCCTTTTATCCGATGAAGATCTCTCTTCTTTTATATACCCTTAAGCACGACTTTTCTTCCTTAATATCCGTTCATCCGTGCGGAAACCCTATCCCGAATTGCCCTTATCCTAATTCGTAGAGCCGCCCTTAAGAATATCTCGACTAGTATAACATATTATACTCAAGCTTTTCCAGTGACTATTTGCCCATGTGCAGGGAAGAAGAGGGTCAGCCATCGAAACCTTAATCGCTTTTCATCGTATATAATGGACAGAAGAACACCAGATTAAACGTAAGGAGCGTCCCTTTATGTCTATATTCAAACGCGTAGGCAACATTATCCGCAGCAATAAACAGCAGGAACCGGTCAGACAAGCGAACCCCTTCGAGGAATCCCGCGTCGGCGATATCGTCAACGTCGATCTTGAGGAGTACGTCGTTTCCGGGAAAGTGATTTATTTCGACCGCGGTTTCGAGCCTCACCGGTATGCGTACTATCTTCAAAGCGGCAAAGATGTCCGCTGCCTGCTGATCGAGAAAGGCCGTTCTTACGAGTGCTTCCTCTGCGATTTTATGGAGGGAGCGCTCGACGACCCGAACGACGTGCCTTCCCGGCTCGAGCTTGACGGAGAAGACACGTTCGAACTGGAGCATCACCGCAGCGATGTGACCCGTACGGAAGGCAGCACCGATTTCCGCAGCGGCGACGAAGTCATGATCTGGAGATACTTCGGACCCGACGACCGCTATTTCTTCCTGCAGTGGCAGGACGGCAAATTCGTCGCCATGCAGGGCGAACGCACACCGGCCTCGCAGGTTAAATTTATGCGGGCGACGCTTTAACGTCCGGCGGGCGGAAAACCGGTTTGTTCATTCCGGCGGCGAACGGCGCTGAGGCTGCAGACGGCCGCACAGACTGTCTGTGCGGCTTCTCCAGTTCAAACGGAGGCTTCTGTTTTTGATTCCCCCTTCAGCCTTCAGGAGGTGCCTTCCGCTTGAACAGATGGACATCATGGATTTCCGGCCTGCTAGTATTTGTTCTGCTCACGGGCTGCGCCCCCAACGCCAGCGATTTCGTCCGGCAAGAGTATAATCTCACCAGCGCCGACGGATCGGGCAGCAATTTATCGAAAGTATACACCGCCGAGAATAAAGACGTCCCGGCCGTGGCCAAGGAACTCGCCGACCGGGAGAAACCGCGCGAAATCAGCAAGGAATCGCAGGATCAGATGTTTCTGCTCTATCCCGACAAGGTCATCAACCTGCAGCGGGACGATCAAAACCCGGCGAACACCCTGGTCCAGGTGGATTCAATCCAATATGCCAGGGAGCATTACTCGCCCTCCTTCCTGCAGACCTTCCTGACCGTAGCCATGCTTCAATCCGTCCTCGGCGGCGGGTTTTTCAACAGCCGCGGGGTCGGCGATTACCGCGGCTACCGCTCTACCCCGACCTACCGGGGGACGCCCGGGGGTTATTCGCCCGGCATGGGTACGGGTACGGGCACGACCAAGCCGCCCGTAACGTCGGACCGCGAAGGGTCGTTCCGTACTCCGGGCAGCCCGTCCGGCACTACCGGCGGGATCGGGGCCGGAACGGGAGCCGGCGACCGCCGCAGCGAGATCACCAATCCCGGGCGCACAAAGCGCGGGATCGGGACAAAACCCGGAACAAGCGGCCGTTCCGGATCGTTCAAAAGGCGGCGGTAAGCCGGTTGCCGGCGGCCGCCCCCCTTCCCTTGCAATACGAGCCGGTACCCGCGCTATGCCGGGAACTGGCGAGCCGTGCGTCCGTTCGTTGAACGGCCGCACGGCTTTTTACATAGGCCGCTCCTGCTTAATTCTTCCGCGTTTCGGGTAAAAGAACAACGAACGAGCAGCAGAACCGCAACCCGGAAGGAGGAACGATCATGCCTTGGACCAAGAACGACTATCCGCCCTCAATGAAAAATTTGCCCGAGCGGGTCCGCGATAAAGCCGTTGAAATCGCCAACGCCCTGCTGGACGACGGATACGAGGAAGGCCGCGCGATCGCGATTGCTACCGCGAAGGCGGAGGAATGGGAAGAAAAACATCCCGATCACCGGAGCGGCGGCAAAAGCGGTACGGAACGCCGGGCTTCTTCCTCTCCCTCCTCACCGCTCCATGTCGTACCGGACGGCGACGGCTGGGCCGTTAAAGCCGAGGGAGAAGATAAGCCCCGTTATGAAGCGGACACGAAAAGCGATGCGGTCAAAAAAGCCGACAAGCTTGCTTCAGACGCCAACACGAGAGCCGTCATCCACCGGAAGGACGGCACCGTTCAGAACTCGCACAATTACTCTTAACCCCACAAACGGACCGGCTGAAAGTAACCTGAGCGGAAGAATGACAGGTTTATTTTCGAAAAGGTCCGTTTTTTTATTGTCCTCCGGTCAATTCCTCTTGATGTTTATCCCGGATGAGTGGTACTTTTAATCTGCATACTACTTCTTGAGGTGATCGTGTGGACAAAAAAGCGATTTCCATCGCGGTTGTAATACTCGGCGCGGCACTCGTCGCGTTCGGCTTTAACATGTTTCTTATTCCGCACGAACTCCTGAGCGGCGGAGTATCCGGTATTGCGATGGTAATCGGATACTTGACGAACATGAATATTTCCATTTTATACTTCGTCCTGAACCTGCCCTTGATCATCTGGGGGCTTGTCATTATTGGACGCCGGTTCATCATTATCAGCGTCGGCTCCGTTATCGCCACAACCTGGTTCATGCAGATCATACCGGTCCGTGAGCTTGTGCAAGAGCCTATACTCGGAGCCGTATTCGGCGGCGTGCTTGTCGGAATCGGCGCCGGCATCACGATGCGGGCGGGCGGCTCCACGGGCGGGTTCGACATCGTGGGGTCCATTCTGACGCGCAAGCGCGATTTTCCTCTCGGCCAGATGCTGTTCGCTTTGAACGGCGGCGTTATTTTTCTGCTCGGTTATTTTAAAAACAACTGGGACCTCGCCCTCTTTTCGATGCTATCCATTTATATTGCCGGCAAGGTGATCGATACGATTCATATCCGCCATATCAAAGTGACCGCCTTCATCGTGACGAAGCAGAGAGAGGCGCTTCTGGAGAAGCTTCTCGTGATTCCGCGCGGGGTGACCGTTATCCGTACGGAAGGAGCTTATACGAATCAGGAGCAGAGTCTGCTGATGACGGTAACGACGCGTTACGAACTGGTCGGCCTGCAGAAAATCATTAAAGAAACCGATCCTAAAGCGTTCGTGAACGTGGTCGAAACGGTCGGTGTCTTCGGTGAATTCCGCCGTCAATAGCACCGGATTTAATCGGGAGTCCTCCACGATGTGCCAATGCAACCCGCCGCTCTTTATGGTATAATGAAAGAAGGCATCAGCTTGGCTTCATTTTCGGTTTACGAGTAATATTTCCGCTTAGCTTTCTCATCAAATCCGGATAGGAAGGATGATGGAAATGGAAACCGTAAAACTGTCTCATATCGTGAAGACTTACACCCCTGAGCTTTATACGTTTTTAACGCGTACGGAACTCAATTCCGAAATCGTCCTCGTGAACGGAATGCAGTCCCTGGATCAGGAAGATGTGATTGAAATTGTACAGTTTAGCATAAACGAGAACCGCAAAGACGCCTTCCTCCAGTAGGAGGGCGTCTTTTTTGCAGCTATGTTCACAAAAAAGTAGCAAATGAACTGGATTGGTGTCCCATTACATGGTATGATAAGGTCACGATTGAATAGCCTGGTTGCATGCCGGCATCGAATTGGAGGTACATGTAATGAATTTTTTCTCTCCATGGCATTTACTGCTCGTTGTTCTAGTTGCTTTACTGCTATTCGGACCAAGCAAACTGCCTGAACTGGGACGCGGCTTCGGACGTATGTTCAGAGAATTCAAAGACGCGACTAACGGTCTTGTTTCCGACGAACCGAACCAAGCGGCTCCGGCGCGTAAAGAAGTCAACACTAATTCTTCCGTTGAAGAAGAAGCGCGGAAATAATTTCATACGCCCCTTTATACACAGAAGACTCCGCGTGATGCATGCAGGGTCTTTTTTATTTGAACATAAGCTGTAAAATACAGAACAGACCGGCGAGAGAGTTCTCTAGCCGGTCTGTTCTGTATTGCGAAAAGCTCTTGCGGATTGAACCATCCGGACGAAGCACGCCGGCTCTGTTTCAGCGCAATCCCGGCCAGTTCCCCCGGGACGCCTGCTGCCAGCGTCCTCTGATTTCGGCAATCGCTTCGATCGGCAGCGGCCCCCGGGAGAGGAATGCCGCATTCTCTTCCCAGCGTCCCGGACGCGTCGTTCCCACGATGGCCGTATGGACACCGGGCACCGACAGGGTGAACCGGAGCGCATAAGCGATGGCTTCCGGTACGGATTCGTTCAGAAAATGGTACCGCAGTTGCTTCAAGCGCTCCCAATACTCGTGGTGATAGCTGTCGGCAGGCTTCTCTCCCGTCCGCCAGGCGGCGTTAGCAAGGGGCCTCTTCGCGATGACGCCCATCCCCCGCTGACGGGCTTCGGGAATCGTCAGCTCGATCGCCTCCTGATCGGCTATGCTGAGCGACGTCTGAAGCGTGTCGAACACCCCCGTCCGGACGGCGTACAGGGCGGCTTGCCCGTCTCCGCTGCATCCGATGAAGCGGGTTTTGCCCTGCTTCTTGAACTTCTCAAGAAGCCCGATCACTTCCCCCCGGCGCAAAATCTCCTCCGGGCAGCTGTGCAGTTGAAGCAAATCCACATAGTCGGTTTTCAGACGTTTCAGGCTGCGGTCGATGCTTTTCTCAAGCATCCCCAAATCCCAGTCTTCTTCTTGAAAACCGGCGCTGTGGCCGATTTTGGTAAACAGGCTGAATTCCGCCCGGCGGTGCGAGACAGCTTTTCCGATTAATTCTTCGGAATCTTTGTAACATTCTCCTGTATCGATAACGGTAAGTCCCGCGTCCAGCGCTCGGCCCAGCAGATTTTCCACCGTTCCCGGGTCAATGCCCTGGTAGCCGATTTCGGCGCCTCCGAATCCAAGCGGGCTTACCTGCAGGCCTGTCCGGCCCAAAATCCTCTTTTCCATCCCGATGCCTGACTCTCCTTTCAACCTTTACGGAAAGTCTCTGTCATCGACAGGAAGTAAGTGACCGTTCTAAGAATACGCTCGCGGATTTGGAGCGTTTCCGGCTCGCCCTGTTCGTTAAACGTCCGGCCTGCGCCCCCGATGGAAATCCATTCCGGGCAGTTAACGCCGTGAAGGTTGCGGACAACCGTCTGAAGCTGCTGCAGCGAGCTGACTCCGACAGCGCCGCCCGCGGAACTCATCGACAGCACGACTTTGCCGTCCACGTACTGGGCGTCCATGTGATCGAGCGCGTTTTTCAGTACGCCGCTCATGGCGCCATGGTATTCCGGCGTAGCCAGAACGATGCCGTCCGCCTCCATGACCGTTTTTTTCATATGGACTAGATTCTCGTCCTCGACTACGCTCGGATCCGGGCTATAAAGCGGGACAGGCTGTTTGTACAGGTCGACCAGGGTCACTTCCGCCCCTTTTTCCGTCAATACTTGTCCGACATAGGCGCTTAAAAGGGTTGTGCTTGCCCCTTCGCGGTTGCTTCCGCTAATAATTACGATTTTCATTCTTCCGTTTCTCCTTTTCTTAAACCGGACTCTCGACGGCGGATTCGATTACGTACCCCGCGCCGTTTCCCACCCGTTTTTTCTCAATGATCGTCGTTTGCACGACTTCAGGCGCCACTGTGAAATGGCGGACAAGATGACCTTCTACCGCATCGAACGCCTTAGCGTCCGTTTCGGCCACAACAATCAGATAAGCCAGACTTTCTTTAAGCTCCAGCTCTACTTTGTATAAGAACACCTTCATTCCCTCCTTCTCCCACCGATATACTCGGCATCTCTGCAAGATTCCCTTTATGTTACCAAATTGTCAAGGATTTGCCTAGATGATCCTTGGCTGCTCTCGCTTGTTTTCTTTCTCTTCCTCTTTTGTTTAATATATAGAAAAAGGAGCTGACCCCTATGCTGAATATAACGGCCTTAACGAAAATGGACTTGACGTATTTGCAGGATCATCTGCCTGAAGATTTAAAAGACGCCGTCTCTCTGGCGCAATTTCCGACTGCAGAAGAGGCGGGAGACCGGCTCGCTTCCACGGACATTCTTCTTACTTCCGGAGCGTTTCAAGACGACTGGCTCCCTCTGCTGCCCAAGCTGCGCTGGTTCCAAAGCCTCTCGGCCGGTGTCGACAAGCTGCCTCTTCGCCAATTGGACGAGAAAGGCATCCAGGTAACCAACATGAGCGGTGTCCACTCCATCCAAATGAGTGAATATGCGCTGTCCGTCATGCTGGACTTCGTCCGCCGTGCACGTACGCTTATGGAGAGCCAGAGCCGCAAAGAATGGAATCACCGGATTCGTACCGCAGAGCTTCACGGCCAGACGCTCGGCCTTATCGGCACGGGAGCGATAGGTTCGGAAGTAGCCCGGAAGGCGAAAGCGTTCGATATGAAGGTGGTCGGCTACAGCCGCTCCGGCCGGGACAGGGAACATTTCGACGACATGCGAAAAGGAAAGAGCGGCCTTCACTCTCTCCTGCGCGAATCCGATTTTGTCGTCGTGATCGTCCCCGCCACGCGCGAGACGGAAAACCTGATCCGGGCCGAAGAGCTGGCCCTTATGAAGCCGTCGGCGTTTCTCGTCAATATGGCCCGCGGCAGCGTGATCGACGAAACGGCTCTGATCGAGGCGCTGCGGAAAGGCACCCTTGCCGGTGCGGCGCTGGACGTATTCCGGGAAGAGCCGCTTCCTGCGGATTCCCCCCTCTGGGGAATGGAGCAGGCTGCTCTTACGCCTCATATCGCGGGAAATACGCCGAAATATGTAGAGCGGTGTGCGGAAATTTTATTTCCGAATATCCGCCGTTTTATCGAAAATAAACCGCTGATGAACCGGATCGATCCGGACCACGGTTATTAATAAGCGCCGTTTTACGCCGGGTCTGCTGTCGGATAGGACGGGACTCGGTGCGGCCGCATCTATCACAAAAGCCTTCCTCCTCCATATGCCCGCTGAGGCCGTGGAGAAGGAAGGCTTTTGTGTACTGGCTAGTTCCGGCGTACCGGTCACCTGCCTCGCAGGGTTACTGCGACAAGCGAAGCGCAAGGTTATACAATTCCATGTTGAACGGACGCTTCGTGTTCACGACAAGATCGATATCCGTCGCAACGAGTTCGCCTTTGATCACGCCGCAGGATTTGCCGGAGTCGCCCTCGATGAGTCTGCGCACGGCGAAGTCTCCAAGGCGGCTTGCCAGAATGCGGTCCGTATGAGTCGGCGTTCCGCCGCGCTGAATGTGGCCGAGAACGGTCACGCGGGCATCGATTCCGTTATGCTCCATGATCTGGCGGGCGATATCATCCCCTTTGCCGGCGCCTTCCGCAACGAGAATAATGCTGTGACGCTTGCCGTGGGCAAAGTTGTCGCTCATCCGTTTCGCGATTTCCTTGCAGTCGTGAGGAACTTCCGGCACGAGGATTGTCTCGGCGCCGCTGGCGAGTCCCGCGTACAGGGCGATTTCGCCGCAGTGACGGCCCATCACTTCGACCACCGAGGAGCGCTCATGCGAAGTCATCGTATCGCGGAGCTTGTTAATCGCGTCCACGACGATGCTGACAGCCGTGTCGAATCCGATGGTGAAATCGGTGAAGGCAATGTCGTTGTCAATGGTGCCTGGAAGACCCATGGTCTTGATTCCGAGCTTGCTCAGCTTGTTAGCCCCTTGATAAGAGCCGTCTCCGCCGATAACGATCAGGCCGTCAATGCCTCTGTTGCGGAGATTCTCCGCTCCGAGCTGCTGGCCTTCCGGCGTCGTGAATTCTTTGGAGCGGGCCGTCTGCAGGATCGTTCCTCCACGCTGGATAATATCTCCTACGCTTCTTAGATCCATTTCCGTAATATCGTTATTAATCAGCCCCTGGTAGCCGCGTTGGACACCGAATACCTTCACACCGTGATAAAGTGCGCTGCGAACAACGGCGCGTACGGCTGCGTTCATCCCTTGGGAGTCGCCGCCGCTCGTAAGAACTGCGATAGATTTTACTGCTGTCATTAAAGTTCCTCCTTGCTTATCTATGAGCAATATAATGAGAGATCAGGACGTTTTGCGGATCACAAGACTGTTTATCCAGAAAAACAAACGGCTGATCGTACTGTCTTTCATAAGATTACGGGATATTTGCCGGACAACCGGCTGGTCTTTCACTTTGGGGTCGGACAAATAAAGGGCAAGCAGTCCTTCAATCACCATGCGGTGGAAAGCGGCGTCTTCCAGTTTCGAAGTGCCTTCCTTGGCCTGTTCGGCCACATAAGCGATCCGCCGGATCGTTTCATCCATATCCGCGTAGTAAAAACAAAAATTCAAATCTCCGCCGACACGGTCTTCTTCCTGGTCGATGAGATAATCCAGCAGAATATGAAGCCCGCATACGTAAGGGAAATAGGCGCTTTTAATCCCCTCCACCCGCCGACGGTCCAAATTGCGGTCCGAAGCCGCCGCGAACAGCATGAACATGCCGAGCGTCGAGCCGGTTGCCGCCGAAAATTCGTTCCAAGTCAAATCGGGGTAGTTCGCGCTATGTTCCGCCCACCAGTCCAGCAGGGCTTGTTCGCGAAGTTCCGGGCGAATATGTTTGTACACCTGCAAATCACAATAGAGCCCCACAAGCGAGCGGACCGCATCGGCCGCCAGCCCGTACGAAGGAAGCTCGGCAATGCTTTTCTGGCAGGTCTGTACGAGTTTGACCAGATAGCCGTTGTCTTCTTTCTCAAGACGATAGGCGTAATAATCGTGAAGGGGAGCCGCCGGGTCGACCGCGTCCAACATGGATTGATGCAGCATCCGAAAATCCTGCGGGTCCAGTGAAGTGCTGCGGTCGCACAGATTGTCCAAGTAGTCGCTGATGGTCTGGAACGCGACAATCAGCGAAATGAGCACCTGCCTCATCGGTAAATTGATTACCGCATAGATGGCGCCGCCCTGACAGTGAAACTGTTTGGATGTCATGCTGGCAATCGCCTGCGTCCGCAGCTCCTCGTCCGGAATCCGCTCCGCTTCGCGGCGCCAGCCCTCCAATTCCCGTTTAACGCCCGGAAGCACATATTTGTATACCCGGTACATAAGGCCCAGAGGCCCCCGGGGAACGTTTAAAGATGGTTTATTCGGCAAGTTCAACGAGTTCTCCTCCATAACACTGGCGATAGCAGTAGGCAAGCAGCAGTTTGAACTCCAGGTATTGGATATGGGTGAGCCAAGCTTCAATGTCCGGATTTTGCAGCAGGGTTACCTGAAGCTCGACGGCATCCGCAAATACGGAGGAATTCCACTCTGGAGAAGTAACGAGAACGTCAATCTTCGCTTTCATCGCTTCATGCTCTATCGCCCGGAGCCCCGGCTGGCGGTCCAGAAAGGACCGGACCTCGTTGACCAGGTCGGTATGAATCGGATGGTTGCCCGCGTCCTGCAGCCAATACTTCGCATTGCTGTAGTCGCCTTCCATCCGGTGCATCAGCCCGTGCCAATAGCTTCCGGTTTCATTTGTAATGGACTGGGAAATTTCATGACTGTTGTCAAGACTCTCATTTAACAGATAGAGTCCCGATTTTAGCGCCAGTGCATAAGGTTCTTTATCTGGATTGTCTCCGCTTAATGCGGAAACCTGAAGTTTGTCGATCCGGACATCGATCAGCGAATCCCATTCTTCGATCGGATACAGCGAAGGCTGCCTTCCGAGCAAAGGCTTGACGATCAGTCTGATCCAAGACGGTTTCTCATTTTCTGTTGGCACCTCGAGCACTCCTTCCTGCGGCTCAGACCTGGCGCTTCAGATCCAATCTCAATTTTTCTTTCTATCTTACCAGAATTGCGGAGCTTTTACACCTTGTCTCCTCCGGCAGTTCTGCCGCAGGAAGAATACGTGCGTATCCGCGCAGAGAGAGAATCACCGGAAGGAACCCTCTGCCGTTAACCATGTATCTTGCTTTCCACTTCCTGATTCGTCCGGAACCAGAGATGAAGGTCGTTGATGGCGCTGGCCAGATCGGCAATCTGCGAATTAAGCGCGCAGGAAGCCGGAAAATCGTCCTCGACGTTCAACTTGTTCTGCTTGGCGATAATCTGTCCTTCAAGCTGCTTGATCCGGTCCGGGATCGTCCCTCGTATTTGTTCCCATTGAAACAGAATGGACTCTCTTTCTCTTAGAGAGTACTCTTCCCACTCCTTATCGAACTCGGGGACCGGGATTCCCAATCGCTCGTCAAAAATAAAACGGCAGGTCACAAGGCACCCCCTTCGGCTTAATCCGGCGCGATGTCTAACAATCTTATCTTCTAATGTATCACGAGGCGCCGTAACCTTTCCACTACAAGTTAACGGTAACTTGCACCCTGCCGTTACCCGCATCCTACTCCATCCCAATTATACCGGGATATGACTTTTGTCATGGTTTCGGAGCGTCCATACAGGACCTTACGGCTATCGGACGGTCCATAACGCCACTGTGCCGGGATATGGCACCGGATTTGTTCATATAGGAGCAACCGGGATAAGCAGCCGCCCCTATTCTCCAAACGACTGCCGATAGCGGTGAAATGCTCAATTGCGCCACCGCCAGCGGCCTCCGTATACTGGATGGAAAGAATAGGGGACGCCCTTACGGCGTCCTCCGTTTTTTACAGAACAACGAAGACAGGTGGTCGCCTTGAAAAAACAAAATGATTTCGTCTTGCGGGGATTTACGTTTTCCTATTATATGATGATGGCCATAATCGCCTCATTTTTCCCTCTTTACTTCGATTCGCGCGGCTATTCCAAAGCCGAAATCGGACTGCTGTACTCCATCGGGCCGATGGTCAGCATCTTTGCCAACCTCGCCTGGGGATTCGCGAGCGACCGGCTGCAGAAGATCAAGCCGATTATGATCACCCTGTATATCGGACAGCTCGTTTTTGTCGTCTCCATGTTCGGAACCGATTCCTTTACCGTGCTTTACGCCTTGATGGCCGGGTTTTACTTCTTCCAGCAGCCCGCCCAATCCCTGAACGACAGCCAGCTCCTGCTGCATGCCAGCCAGACGGGAAAGAGCTATTCCTCCTTCCGGATATTCGGCTCCATCGGCTTTGCTTTCTCGGCGCTTTTTTTCGGGCTCCTTATAAAAGAAACTAATATCGGCCTTACTTCGTCTATAAGTATAGCGGTTATTGTCATCGGGCTGATTTTCACCTTCGGCCTGGTCGATACACGGGTTGCTTACAGCAAAATGGACTTTAAGGGCATGGGAAAAGTGATCGGCTCCCCCCGGCTGCTGATCTTCCTTCTGCTCGTCCTTATCATGTCGATTTCGCACCGGATCAATGACGGCTTTCTGGCTCTGCATCTGCGCGAGCTGGGGGCCTCGGACATGACGGTCGGCACGGCGATGATGCTTTCGTCACTAAGCGAAATTCCGGTGTTTTTTCTGCTGGGCAAATACGGGAACCGCTACAAAGAGCTGCCGCTTCTGGCCATTGCCGGATTTATGTACGCCATCCGCTTCCTGATCGTCAGCCTGTCGGATCATACCGGCTGGGTTCTGCTCGCGCAGACTATGCACAGCGTGACCTTCGGCATTTTCTTCGTCACGGCTCTGCGCTACCTCGCCCAGATCATTCCGGATGAGTACAGAGCGTCCGGCCAGGCTATTTTCGCCGTTACGTGGTCCGGCCTTGCCGGGATCATCAGCGGAAGATTCGGCGGCCTGATCTATGCGGATTACGGAAGCACGGTCCTCTACGGAATCGGATCCGGGCTTGCCGTTGCGGCTGCGGCCGGTTTCCTCGTATTCCATGCCCGTCTGAACGCGCTGGAAGCCAGATTAACTGCTATTTCAACGAAAAAGGAGGATTCGCATGCTTGAGGTAAGCGGGCTTTCGCATACCTTTCTAAGCGGTACGGAACAGTCCCAGGTGTTGAAAGACATCAATTTTACCGTGAACAAAGGAGAAATCGTAGCCCTGCTCGGAAGCTCCGGCTCCGGTAAATCCACACTGCTCAACCTGATGGCCGGACTGATGAAGCCGACGGAGGGCAGCATTCTGATCGACGGACAGCCGATCGAGCGCATGAGCGAAAACAAGCTCGCCGAATTCCGGCGCCATCATATCGGATTTATTTTTCAATCCTATGAGCTCATCTCGCATTTAACCGTCCGGGAGAACGTCGAGCTTCCGCTCGTCTTTCAAAGCGTCAAGCCCGGCGAACGGCGCGAGCGCGCCATGAGTCTGCTTACGCAGGTCGGACTGGCGGAGAAGACGGAACTCTTCCCCTCCCAACTGTCCGGCGGACAACAGCAGCGCGTATCGATCGCGCGTTCGCTGATCACCCGTCCTCCCGTCGTCTTCGCGGACGAACCTACGGGGAATCTGGACACCAAGACCGAGAAGGAGATCATCGACCTGCTGCTCGAATTGAACCGCACGCTTCAGCTTACGTTCATCATCGTCACGCATGAACGCGAAGTGGCGGCCAGAACGCAGCGGGTCATTCAGCTGAAAGACGGACGGCTCGCCGAAGACAGCGATTACCTGCACGGTGAGGATGAGACGGCGGCGGCCTTGGCCCATGAAGCTCCTCCTGCAATCGCGCCGGAGCCCCCCCTCCATGCCGGACAAGCCGGAGGTGAGCGTCCATGAAGATGCGCGATTACATGGGGCTCGGCTGGGATCAGCTCAAACGACGGAAAGTCGTCACCGCTCTATGTGCGCTCGGGATTTCCATCGGTTCCGCCGCTATCGTTGTCGCCCTGGCCGTAGGGGAATCCGCTTCTCATTACAGCGAGCAGCAGATGAAAGCATACCTGAAAACCGATGAGATTACGATCCGCAACGACCAGAGCCAAGACCAGGGGTCAGAGGGCTCCGCATCGGACAAATCCGGCTCCGCTGCCGGTTCCATTACAAATCAGAAGCTCGATCTGATCCGGACGCTGCCGCACGTCAAAGCCGTCGCCAGCTTTCAGCAGGTCGGTCACTTCTTCTTTAAGCTCGACGACGGCAAAATCGGCAGTTTCGAGCTGGTCGCCACGGATCTGGATACGCTCGAAAAGTTCGGACACGAGTTCCAGCAGGGCGGCCCTTCCGATATCGAAAACACGATTATTCTGAATCCCGGTGCCACCATGGGTCTTCTCGACGAGGAAACCATGAAGAACCGGGATCGTCAAATGCGGGCGAACCAGAACGATCCGACCCTCTGGGAAACGTTCCGGGAATTCGATAAAATCCCTACATCTCTTTATCAGAAGAAGATTACGCTGACGCTGGAACACCCAAGCGCATCGAAAGGCAAAGCGCAGGCGCAAATCCCTGTACGGGTCGCCGGCGTCCTGAAAAAAGGGGAAAGTGTGCCCAGCAACATGGTTATGTATGACAAAAAGGGATACATTTCCCACGCTCTTGCCAAACAAATCCGCGAAGCCATTAAAGCTTCGGCACCGCCGGACAGCGAAACCGCCAAGCGGATGGGAGCGGGCGAATCCTACTCGGAGGTACTGGTTAAAGTCGAGAACTCGAGCCATATCGAAACCGTCGACAAGCAGATTCAGAAGCTTCGCCTGAATACCCAGAACAACCTTCATCAGGAAGAGAGAATGCAGGGAGAATTCGTCATCATCCGGGTCGTCTTTCTCGGCGTAGGACTGTTCGTCCTGTTCATCGCCTCCATTTCCATTGTGGTCGCCATGACGATGTCCACCTACCAGAGACGACGTCAAATCGGCATCATGAAGGTGCTTGGAGCGAATCTGAGGCAAATCCGCAACATGTTCATCGTAGAGTCGGCGCTCTTGGGGCTGCTGGGCGGAATTCTCGGCATTCTCCTGTCCTACTGGGTCGTCTGGGGTATTAACGCTCTAACCTTCATGATGGGCAAAAATTCTGCGGGCGAAGACTCCCAAATCTTGTTTATATCCACCTGGATTCTTCCCGTCGGTCTCTTCTTTGCCATCATGACAGGGGTTCTCTCAGGTATCTATCCCGCTGTGAAAGCGTCCAAAACCGACGCCCTGACAGCTATCAAACGCGAATAGGAGTGAAAACGGTAACGATGAAGAAAAAAATTTGGGCACTGGCGGCGGCGGTTGTCGTCATAGGAATCAGCGCGTTTTTATACATAAAAAGCCATCCTCAAACAGGTCCTAATCCCGCCGATATGGCGATGAACAATCCCCTTTCTTTCAAAGTGACCCGCGAAGAGCTGGTCGGCTCCATTGAAGTGAAAGGCAAATCATCTTATGAAAAAGAGACCTGGGTACACGCCCCGTTCAGCGGGGATATCGTGAAGTGGAACGTAACCGAAGGCGCTCAAGTGAAAAAGGGCGACTCTCTTTTCGTCCTCGACAGTGCGGCCATCGATGCCGAAGTCGTTCAGATGCAGGCCAACCTGAAAAAACAGGACCTGGAAGCGCAGCTCGCCAAATTCCAGGAACGTTCCGCCCAAGCTCCGGCAGGTTCCGGCGAATCCGGCGACGGCATGTCGGAATCGGACGCCAAGAAACGCTATGTCGATGCCGAAAGCGCCAAAGTCCAGGCCCAGCTCAATACCATGAACCGCGAGACGGCCCAGAACCAGCTGGGAGAAAAACAGAAAATGCTCGCCAAAGCGAATTTTAAAGCACCGGAAAGCGGCATTTTTCTTTTCGAGGATTCTTCCAAAATTCCGCAGGCCCTTCAGGCCAATAACCGGATCGGCAAAATTGTCGATTTGTCCAAGCTTGAGCTGCTCTGCTATGTGGGAGAATTCGATGTTTTTCAAATCAAGCCGGATATGCCGGTCCAAGTCAAGATCAATGCTCTTGCCGACGTTCCGCTGAAAGGCAAAGTCAAACAAGTGTCCAAATTCGCCAAATCGGGAACGGAAGCGGCCACCTCCGCCACAGCCCAGTTTGAAGTCATCGTCTCTTTGGAACCCAACGACAGGCTTATTGCCGGACTCAGTTTAACGGGCACCATTGAAACGGCCCGCAAGGCCGACGCTCTTGTCGTTCCTACCCTTGCCGTACAGCGTGATAAAGACAAGCATTTCGTCATGCTTGAAACACCGGGCGGCGTGGAGCGCAAAGAAATTACAATCGGCATGGAAACCGCCGATAAAACCGAAGTGGTCAGCGGCTTGAACGAAGGAGATACCGTCGTCCTCCAGTAACCATTCCGGGCGGAAAGGACCGCTTGTCCGTCATCGGCTTTCCCTATGCAAACTGCCGGATTTGGACTATAATTAGGAGAAGATATTAGTACCAAGTCTTAAGGACAGTATCCAGGAACCAGCGGAAAGTAGGGACTGTACGCATGAACTATGAAGATTTCAAATCCGTCGTGCTCGAAAGACGGAGCGTCCGGAAATTCACGGAAGACCCTGTCTCGGTTGAGGACGTACGCGAACTGATTGACTGCGCCAGATACGCACCGAGCGATACAAACTCACAAACATGGAAATTTATTGCCGTCATGAACGGCGACCTCATCAAAACGATCGAAGACGTTACGTGGGAAGAACTTCACAAAAGGGCGGCCGATGCCGAAGAACGCGGCTTATCCCGTGAAGGCCGCCTTCTCGTCAAGTCTTTCGGACCGTATGCGACCGCGTTCTCAGGCGCGCCCGTGCTGATTATTTGCCTGGCCACCCCTTACGAGTCCAAATTCCGCGAGCGCATTTTCGACCCGATCAAGCTTGTGGAAAACTCCGTCTGGGATGAAGAAGGCATCAAGAGCTCCTGCCTCGCCGCCCAGAACCTGATGCTTGCCGCTCATGCGCGCGGCTTGGCGACTTGTCCCATGACCGGACCGGTCCTCCTTGCCCAGCACAGGCTCCGCGAGCTTCTCCCGATTCCGGAAGAAGCGCAGGTCAACATGGTCATCGCCCTCGGTCATCCGCAGGAGCGTCCGGGCAAGCTGGCCCGTAAAGAAGTGGATGAGATACTCGAAATCATCAACTGACCGGTCCAAACGCAAGTAAACTTTCAAAGCCTCCCCTTTCCAAGCCGGAAACCGGGAGGCTTTCTTTTCACGTTTTCTTTTTATGTTCACCCCGTAATGAACTTCAGGAGGCGGTATGATGGCACAATTACCCGTACTTACACAAGAACTTGTAAAGCGCCTGGAGCAGGCGGAAACAGCTTTCTGGACTTCACGCATAGAAGCCATCGGCAGCCGCGAAGGCAACCCGATGGGCGTTCACACGGTGCGGTTCGGTCATACAAGCGCGGTTTGCACGGAGCATATGCCCTGGCCCTTGTTCAATACCGTCAGGGGCCTGAGTTCCGGTGATGTCGGAGAACTCGGGGCGATTCTCCGTTTTTACGCGGAATACGGCCGTTCCTGCACGTTCGAGCTCACTCCCGGCAAAGCGGACAAGTCCGTTACATACGCGCTGGCACGACAAGGCTTTTATCAGGAAAGCTTTCATGCTTATATGTACGGCCTGCCGGAACCTATCGCTCCCATGCTTCCGCCTCACATCCGGATTGAGCCGATCACGTCGGCAGACCGGTTCGACCTATACGGGGAACTGCACTGCGTGGGAACAGGGATGGATATTAGCGCAAAGCAGCATTTCATCGACAACAACATCGTTCTGCTTAACCGGCCGGGATGGCATATATACGTGGGCTATGTAAACGACGAGCCGGCCGGAGTCAGTGTGATGCACATCGACGGCGACATCGCCTCATTCACCCTGGCCGCGACGATGCCGCAGCACAGGGGCCGCGGCCTGCACAGCGCTATGCTGCAGGTACGCATGCATGAGGCGGCCAAACGAGGCTGCCGGCTAGTGGCCGCACAGGCCGCCTTCGGCAGCGTGAGCCAGAACAACATGGAGCGCGCCGGCATGAGGCTCGCTTATACGCGCGCCGTCTGGAGCGCTTTGGGCGAGTAGCCCTGGCGCGGTAGCCCTGGCGCGGTAGCCCTGGCGCGGTACACAAAAAAGGAGAGCGGAACGGCTAATGCCGCTGCTCTCCTTTTTTGTGTCAATTTCCCGGCCGCGGTGCGCTCCGCTCGTCCGCCGGCGTTCCCGGCTTGCCCGGCCAGAAGGCCGCTCTGCCGAGCAGAAGCGTGATCGTCGGCACAAGGAACGGACGGACGATGAATGTGTCCAGCAGAACGCCGACCGCACAGATCACGCCGAACTGCACGAGCACCTGAATCGGCAGCACGGACAGTACCGCAAACGTGCCTGCCAGAATCAGTCCGGCCGAAGTGATCACGCTGCTCGTCGAGCTCACGCCAAGCCGGATCGCTTCTTTCAGCTTGTGCGTTTTGCTTGCTTTCCATATCCCCGACACCATGAAAATATTATAATCTTCGCCCAAAGCGACCAGGAACACGAACGCGTAAAGCGGAATCAGCCCCTGAATCGCTTCGGTTCCGAAGAACGTGTGCAAAATAAGCCAGCCGGCTCCAAGAGCCGAGAAGTAAGACAGCAGAACGGTGGCCATCAGATAGACCATCGCAACGAGCGAACGGAGATAGACGAGAAGCAGCAGCGCGATGATCCCGATTACAATCGGGATAACCACCTTCGTGTCCTTGCTCGTCACATTCTCGGTGTCGTACTGCTCGGCGGTTTGTCCCGACACCCTCACATGGGAGCCGGCGTTCGCAACTCCCGCATCTTGAAGGGAAGCTTCCGCCGCCGCATACAGATCCGGAATGTGATGAATCGATTCCAGCTCGAACGGATCATCCTTGAACAGCACATCGTAAGCTACGATGTCGGGATTCGTTTTCCCTTTTACAGGTTCCGAGACGGAGTCCACAAAAGAGAGTGCCTTCAGTCTGGCTCCAGCGTCCACCTTATTCCCTTCCGTGTCCACCATCACTTTGGCCGGAGCCAGAGTCCCCGGAGAATAGTGTTCCGAAAGGAGCGTAAACCCTTCTCTGGACGGCATCGTTTCCGGAAAAGAGGAAAGCAGATTAAAGGTATATTTGATCTGCGACGAAACCCCCGCCAGTGCAATCAGCGCAACAAGGCTTACGACCAGAATCGTCTTCGGCTTTTCCGTCACCATCCGCCCCAAAGTTTCGCTCATACGACCGACGGCCCGCTGTCCGCGGACGGGTTTTCCCCGCTTCGCTTCCTTCACGACTCTCTGTTCCGGCGTAAGCGGAGCAAACGGATAGAAAGACTTACGTCCCAGAATGCCCAGAATCGCCGGCACTAGCGTTACGCTCGCTGCGGCCATGATAAACACGGCCAGAGAGAACGGGATGGCAAACCGGTGGTTGGCCCCGTATTTGGCGAAAAGCAGCGCCAGCATCGAAACGATAACCGTCAGCCCGCTCATCCCGATCGCACCGCCCGAACCGAGCAGCGCTTCTTTCACGGCGAGGTGCTTATTCTCGTGCTCCAGAAGCGCCGTCCGGTACCGGGTTGCAAAAAACAGGCAATAGTCCGTTCCCGCTCCGAAAAGCAGCACCGTCATAATAGAAATAGACTGCGCATCCACCACGATCCAGCCAAGCTGCGCCAGCTTTCCGAGTATCGGCGAAATAACGCCGTAAGCGAAGGCCACCCCGACAAGCGGCACAATCGCCATAACGGGCGACCGGTAAAGCAGAATCAGCAGCACGAGCACGAGAATGACCGTCGCCATCAGCAGCGAGAAATCCGCTCCTTTGAACAAATCGTTCGCATCCATGGAAATTCCGACTGGACCGGTAATGCGCGCGATCAGGCCTTCCCCTTTCAGGTCTTTAACCGCAAAAGGATCGCTTCCCGTCACGGCGGCGGATATCTCTTTGAGCTTTGCCGCACTTTCCTTGAGCACCTTGGTTTCCGTTTTTTCTTTAAACGAGACCGGCAGCACGATGGTGGTCCCGTCTTTGCTCACGGACTGCTTCAGAGCCGGTAAAGGCAGCTTGTCAAAAGGAGCTACCGAAGCCTGCTCCGGAAGCGGCGTTTCCGTCAGCCGGCCCGCTATTTTCTGCAGGGCGCCAAGATCACCTTCGGTCAGTCCGGCCTGCCGGTAAAAGACCACCAGCGCCGGGACCCCGCCGCTTGCGGGAAACTGCTCTTTCTCGAGCGCCGCGGCCTGCACGGAGAGCGAATCCGCGGGAAGCTGGTCCGCCGCGTTATTTTCCTGACTGTTGACGCCCGGCCACAGAGCGCTGAGCAGAACGGTCAGCACGATCCAGACTGCTACCGTAACCCATTTGCTTCTGGGACCCGCAACACGGGAAAGCATTCCCTCCATAAAGGACGATGATTTCATTGAGACGTTCTCTCCTTTTATCCGGATAGTAAAGCTGTACGTGCCCTCTATAGACGAAAAACATTCATTTTCGTTATAATTATATATACTGGTTAGTTAATTAATCAACCAGAAATTTTCCGTTTCCTTTTTTCCTGCCTGTTTTTTGGAATTGCGAGTCCCCTGCCACGGTTGCTTTAAGAAAGGTCAGGTCCCGGTTTGTGGTATACTACTCTTTAATGAGCTTCTCAGATTCCCGTTTTGAAAGGAACACTGCCAATGTCATCCACTTCCCGAAAATCTCCCGGAAGGCCCCGTTCCAGCGAGCAGGCGGCCCCCGTTTCCGACCGGATTCTCCAGATAGCCATGCACGAATTTATCCGCAGCGGATATGATGCCGTTTCCATGGACGATATAGCGAGAGCGAGCGGCGTCACCAAAGCGTCGGTCTATTATTATTTTCCGTCCAAAGCCGTGCTGCTCACCGAATCGACGATCCGGCTTATGAATGTGGTGCGTGCGGCCACGCTGAAAATTCTCCAGAAGCCCCTTCCTCTCCGGGAACGGCTGCTGGAAGTCACTTACAATCACCTTCAAGCCACGACAAGCTTCGATTTCGAAGGCTTTATGAACAAAATCGAAACCGTCCTCACTCCCGAGCAGACGGAAAATATGCGGAAAGCGGAGCATCAGCTTCTGGAAGCACTGGCCGACGCGTTCGCCGAAGCTTCGGACAAGGGCGAAATCGGCACCGCGGATTGCTGGCTCGCGGCACGATCTTACATGGCCCTGCTTATGATCGGACACAGCAAACAGCCCGACGGGACGTTTACCTACCCCGACAAGCGGCTCGCCGCCGACAAAATCGTCAGCATGCTCTGGGACGGAATCGGCAACAGTCCCGCATGAGCCGGTTAGGTACGAATTCAGACCGCAAAAAAGACAGTTCCCAATCTTTCGATCGGGAGCTGTCTTGGTTTGCTATGACACTATTTATAAGAAGGTGGTTATCCCTGGATCTTATAACTTGGTGACGTTAGCTGCTTGAGGACCGCGGTTACCATCCGTGATCTCGAATTCTACTTCTTGGCCTTCGTCAAGAGTTTTGAATCCATCGCCTTGAATAGCGGAAAAATGAACGAATACGTCTTCGCCGCCTTCTACTTGGATGAAGCCATAGCCCTTCTCTGCGTTAAACCATTTAACTGTACCTTTCAAGTGAACAACCTCCTAAATGTATCGCCATCTATGGCGAATATGGATATTATATCATCCTTTGTCTGCCAGTTCAACTGCCAGAAAGGGGTCAATCCGCAACTTTATGCAAAGTCAAGTAGTCCCTCGAACCCGGGATAAAAGCGAGCCGCGTCGGCCTATATACGGCGCTGACGCCCTCTCCGGCGAGCTCTGCCAGCAGCTCGGGAAGCTGAGGATACAGCTCTCCGCCGAATGTCAGCAGCGGATAAATCCGCACTTCTCCGCCTGGTTTACAAACCCTCAGCAGTTCTCTCATCGCCTGAAGGTGAAATTCGGGACTGAACTGCTCTCCGTACAGAAACAGGAAGTGGCTGCACAGCACAAGATCGAACTCGCCTTCCGAATGCGGAAGCTCCGGCAGCGAAGCCGCCGTGTATCTCTCTTCGCGGGAAGCGGGATTCGCATAATCGGCGGCGAAATCCGCGAATGATTGTTTGCGCAGTTTCTTTAATAACTCGGGCCCCCCGTAGAAATCCCAATTGTACATGTGCCTTCTCTCCGTCAGCTTGGCAATAAACCGGTCGATCTCCTCCAGACCCAGCCCTTCGATTTCCGAAGGCCCCATCGCATACAGGGGATCTGCCGCACTGGCCTTGATTTCCCTGCGGGAAGCCTCGGCCGTAAATGCCGAAGCGCCGGCGCCGGTATCCAGCACGCGCTTGCCGCGCAGCTTTTCCGGCTCCAAGTCAAACATCCGGACGTATTCCTCGAAATTACGGCATGTCATAGCGACACCCGTCTGCTCATAAAAGCGCTTTGTCTCCATCCCAACTGCACTCTCCTCTTCTCGGCTCATCTCAACTAAACTGATTTTCCGTCGCTGCGGACGGGACTTTACGGATAAGTGACGGCGGCTCTCTATCTGCCTCATCCAACTTTTCCCATAAAGATTGAATGTATTGTACCACCTCCGCCCGGTTCAAGCTAGTGAAATTTTTAATCCCTTATGCTAAAGTAAGATGCAAGCGGTTGGGGCATTCTTACCTTTATATTCGTCCCTCATCCTTCAAACCAGATTAAAGGAGAATTCTCATGTCACACGTGATAAAAAAACATGTCATCTTCAAAAGAGACAAATGGAATATGGTTACGGTTGAAGTGAACGGTTCCCGGCTTGTCGCCAGGGAAATTTCGGACCAATGGGGCGAAGACACCCATACTTTTCTCAGCCGGCCGGCTTTGATGCATTGGGCTCAGGAAAGATTCCCGCGGGATTCGTTCGAAGGAACCGACGAAGAATATGACGCCATGATGGAAGCTTTCCGCAACGTCTGAAACAGGCGAACAAATGTCTTGACGGATTTGCGACACGCGCGGTATACTGAGCACAGAAAACTAAATGTACGGGACAGTCAAAGGGGAGTAGCTTCTACAGTAAAGTCGTCAGTTCGGGTTGGACAACAGCCCCGGCTTTATTGGCAACGAAAGTTGTTAGCAAGACCTTTGCCAGCACGCTGGTAAAGGTCTTTTCTTCTTCGCTGGAGAAAAATGCCTTTACCGGATAATTCGGTAAGGCATTTTTTTTGTAGGCTGCCGCCGAATTAGAAGTCCCTGACTTGCAAACCCTATTTTAAGATGAAGGAGTGAACTCACTATCATGGACTGGTTCTCAACAGCATCCTTGCTTACCTTGCTCAACATCATTATCATCGATCTCGTGTTAGCGGGAGACAACGCCATCGTCATCGGGATGGCTGCCAAAAACGTACCCAAGAACCTGCAGAAGCGGGTCATCCTTTGGGGGACTGCAGGTGCGGTCGGTATCCGCGTAGTCGCGACCGTTCTCGTTGTGTATCTACTTCAAATTCCCGGCCTGCTCTTCGTAGGCGGACTGCTGCTGGTCTGGATCGCGCTCAAGCTTCTCACGGATAAAAGCGATCATGACAATATCGCGGCTAAAAATACGGTCGGAGCCGCGATCACTACCATTATCGCGGCCGACGCGGCAATGGGCATCGACAACGTGATTGCGATTGCCGGTGCGGCTCACGGCCATATCGGCCTCGTCATTATCGGACTGCTGGTCAGCGTGCCGATCGTCGTCTGGGGAAGCACCATTTTCATTAAAGTCGTCGACCGGTTTCCGATTGTCATGTACATCGGTTCCGGGGTGCTCGCCTATACCGCAGCTAAAATGCTAACCGAAGAGCATTTCATTATGCACGGATATTTCTCCGCTAACCCGCTTGTAAAATGGCTCTTTATCGCCGTCGTTATCGTCGGGGTGCTCGTGACCGGTTATGTCGTGAAAATGTCGGGATATTCCGTTAAAATCAACGACCGCGGCCAGCTAACGCTTCCCAAGCATGTGGGCCACCAAGCCAACATCGCACCGGAAGACCGGTTCACCGTGCAGTCGGACCCGAGCGGCCGTCTCGTCTTCGTCAAGGTCGGACCGGACAATGATCCGAAATCCGTTAAATCCGCCGGCTGACGACCGGCTCCGTATACCGAGTAACTACCGGACCCGCCCCTTTCCGCTGAAAGGCCGGCGGGTTTTGCGCGTCAGCCGGCAAAAGAGGGAAATCGCCCGCATGAGGCGAAGTTGTATGGCATACTAGTTAAAATGCTTAATGGCAAGAGGTGAACGTATTTTGGGGATTTCAAATGATGTACTGCTCTTTATCATCGCGGGCTTCGCTTTCGCGCTGCTTGTGCTTTATTCGCGCAACCGCATACCGGAGCAGCTGCGCAGGCCGATGGCCATTTTCGCGCTGATCCTGGTGGTCTGTTCTTTTTCGCTGGTGGTCGTATCTCTGTTTAAATTAGGAATGGCGGGGTAAAACGCGGGCGAATTTACTTCCCAAACGCATTCCCCTATAATGATAATTAATCTTCCGATCGGTCATACTAGACGGGATTCCCGAAAAGTCAACTGGGAAAATCCGTCTGGGGAGCGTGAAACCGTATGCGCCTCTTACCGATCGCCCTTATGGCCGGATTGCTCGCGTCCACGCTGGTTCCCGGCAGCGGCGCGCATTCGGCCGCCAATCCGAAATCATCTGTCAGGAGGGTTCCCATGAACCAAATTCCCGTTCGTAAAGACGTCCCGGCCGAGCACCGCTGGAAGCTGGAGGATCTTTTCGCCAATCAAGAAGCCTGGAACAAAGAATACAACGAAACGAAAGAAGCGCTGGGCAAAATCGGCCAGTTTCATGGCAAGTTAAGCGATCCTGCCGCTGTGAAGCAATGCTTCGAGCTGGAGGACGATATTTCTCTACATACCGAAAGACTATACGTGTATTCCAACATGAAGCACCACGAGGATATGACGGACCCTACCTACCAGGCTCTGTCGGATAAAGCCCAGAAGCTCAGCGTGGAAGTGAGCCAGGCGCTCTCTTTCATCTCTCCGGAAATCGTCAGCCTCTCCGAGGAGCAGTTAAAGGCGCTCGTGGAGAACAAGGATCTGGCGCCATACAAAACGACGCTGGAAGAAATGATCCGCCAGAAGCCTCACGTGCTGTCCAAGGAAGAAGAAGCGCTGCTGGCGATGGCCGGCAATATGTCCGGCGCTCCGAGCAACATTTTCGGCATGATCAACAATGCGGACATGAAATTTCCGAAGGTGAAGAACGAGAACGGCGAGGAAGCCGAGCTGACACACGGAAGCTACATCCAGTTCCTCGAAAGCCGGGACCGCGAGGTGCGCGAACAAGCTTTCAAAGCCGTTTACGAGACGTATGCCAAGCAGAAAAACACGATAGCCGCCACGCTTTCGTCCAACATCAATAAGAACATTTTTTATTCGCAGGCTCGTAAATATCCGTCCGTTCTTGAGATGTCCCTTTTCGGCGACAACATCAAACCGGAAGTGTACACGAATCTGATCGAAACGATTCACGAATCGCTTCCGCTTCTCCAGCGCTACATGAAGCTGCGCAAGAAGCTGCTCAAACTCGACGAGCTTCACATGTACGACCTGTTCGTCCCGCTTGTAGA
Organism: Paenibacillus sp. RC84; assembly: GCF_041260495.1. Lineage (NCBI taxonomy): Bacteria > Bacillati > Bacillota > Bacilli > Caryophanales > Paenibacillaceae > Paenibacillus > Paenibacillus sp. RC84. Next base: position 632,927 of record NZ_JBGBYL010000002.1, on the reverse strand, counting down.
CGATCTCAAGATGAAGGTCACCTACGACGAAGCGAAAGAAACGATTAAGGAAAGCCTGGCTCCGCTCGGCAAATCCTACGTGGAAACGCTGGAAAAAGGCTACAAGGACGGCTGGATCGATATTTACGAAAACCAGAACAAGCGCAGCGGCGCCTACAGCTGGGGCGCTTACGGCACGCACCCGTACGTGCTGCTCAATCACAAAGAGAACCTGAACAGCATGTTTACGCTGGCGCATGAAATGGGTCACGCGATCCATTCGTACCTGTCGGATGAAAATCAGCCGTACCGGGACGCCCAGTACACGATTTTCCTGGCCGAAGTGGCTTCCACGCTCAACGAAGCGCTTCTGATGGACTACCTGCTGAAGCATACGGACGATCCTAAGAAGAAGCTGTACCTGCTTACTTACTATGCCGATCAGTTCCGTACGACCGTATTCCGCCAGACCATGTTCGCCGAGTTTGAGAAAATCACGCACGAGAAGATGGAAAAAGGCGAATCGCTTACGGCACAGGAGTTCAGCAAAATCTATTATGATTTGAATACCCTCTATCATGGTAAAGAAATGGTAGTGGACAAAGATATCGAAATGGAATGGGCGCGTATTCCACACTTCTATAACAGCTTCTATGTGTATAAATATGCGACGGGCTTCTCCGCTGCCACGAGTTTCTCCAAACAGATTCTCGACGAAGGCCAGCCTGCCGTCGAACGCTACCTCGGATTCTTGAAGAGCGGTGGAAGCGACTATTCCATCAACATTCTGAAAAAAGCCGGCGTGGACATGTCAACTCCAGAACCGATCAAGCAGGCGATGAGCGTATTCGCTTCCGTGCTTGATCAGATGGAAGAGCTGACGAAGTAATTCACGCGGACTTTACCCCGAGCTTAAAGGCCGATGAACGGTTTCACGGCCTTTTTGCCGGTTTAAAGGAGAGATTTTCCATGAAATCGAACCGTATTCAATGGCTGTTGATCGGCGCTCTTATTTTTGCCCTTATTACGACGGTTTTCGCGGTGGTGAACATGGATCAGGTTCGTGTCAATTTCGTGTTTATGGAAACGAACGCGCCCCTCATTCTGGTCATCGTGATTTCCACCGTTCTCGGCGGACTTATCGTCGGCCTGTTCGGCATTTTGCGTCAGGTACAGATGCAGAAGGAAATCAAGGAGCTTCGCAAACAGCTCAAGGTATCCGCCGTTCCGGCCGATACGGAAGTGCTTCCGGGCACTGCCGCCGCAGAAGCCGCTTCCGCTTCTTACGAAGATCGTCTGCCGGGCGAGGAATCTCCCGTCCAGAAAGAATTCGGCAAGAACAACTCCGGCGCGCTGTAAGACAAAACGAAAAACCTCCATCCATGCGGGCGTTAAGGCCTGCCGGGATGGAGGTTTTTTTCATGTTTCGGCGCGTTGGGCCGGAGTTTGCTGCCGCGGCCGGAAACTCCGGCAGCGGCTCCCAGGCTGTTCACAGCCAGCCTGCGAGCAGGACCGCCGCAAGCGCCGCGGCGCCGCCGAAGAGCGAACCGATGACGTTCACGGCATCGTTCGTCATCCAGGCGAAGCCCCGCAGCGGCTCGGCGGGCGAGCCGCAGTGCGAGCCGCGCTCGATGTCGCGGCCGCACACGGCGCAGCGGTACATCGCCTGCCACTTCGCGCCGATCAGCGAATCGGACAGCGATCCGGCGAGGCCGCCGGCCAGACCCGCCGCAAGCAGCGGCAGCAGCGTCTCCAGCGGATGCTGCGCTCCGGCGGTCAGCACGGCGGCCGCCTGCTGGCCGGACGCTCCCGTGACGGCGCCGCTCCCCAGCCTGGCCAGCAGCCACGCCGCCGCGCCGATGAAGAGCCCGCCCGCGCAAGTCGCGAGCAGCCCGAGCGCGGTGACCCCGCCGGACGTGCCGGGGGCGACTTTGCGCCCCGTCAGGATGGAGCGGGGAGCGGTCCGGCTCAGCCCGCCGATTTCCGTGGCCCAGGTATCGGCCGTGACGGCGGCCATAACGCCTACGAAAGCGGCCCACCAGGCGGGATGAGGGGCGATCACCGAGCCGATGCAGAGCAGAAGCCCCAGCCCCCCGTTTGCGGCCACTTGTCCGGCGTCCCGGTTGCCGCTTTTGGCGTAGCCCGATTCGATGGCCGCTTTTCGCTTGTGCTTGTACTTGGACAGCAGCGTCGAGGCAACAAAAAACGCGATCAGGGTGCCGAACCAGGCGGCCGAGCCGAGCGAATACATCAGCGTGCCCAAGACAACCGCCGCGGCCGCACCCGACGCTGTCAGGGAGCGCTTCGAATAAGCGGCCCCCGCCACCAGGATGCTTCCCAGCAGTCCTATCCCCACATCCATTCCCGACATTCTCTCATCTCCCCTTCTTTCAATCATCCGAGCAAGGCAAAGCACTGCCTGCAAAAGCCGGCGGCTGCAAACCGCGGGTTTCGTTTTCCGTATTTCGGGTAAAAATAAGGGTAGATCCCGTATCACACATTCGTTTATGAGGGGAGATTTTAATCATGGAAACCAACCAAAACAAACCGAACGAGGACATCAACCCGATTACGGATGAAAATAAGCACAACCCCTACACCAATCAGAAAAATAACGTCCGTAAATATGAGAATGAAGATCTCGAATCCGTAAAAGAACATGAATATCACGACGCCAAGCAAAATTCCGCGAATCGCGATATCAATGAGGTCATGAACGGCTCGATGGCGCCGAACATGGATGAAATCAAACAGCTCGGCAAAGACATGGAAGGCATGAAAACCAACGAGGACCTCACGGAAGAAGGCCTACTTCCCGACCCGATTCAGAACGAACGCGAGGAAGAAGCTTCCCGCTAAATTCTGCCTTAGGTCCATTATGGCAAAAATCGCCCTTTCAAGCAAAACACACCCCCGCTCGGGAGGTGTGTTTTCTGCTTTCAGGAAGCGGGTTCGATGGCTTTGCCGCGTATCTTGACGCCGTAAGAAATGGACTGGAGAAAATCCATCTGCTTTTTGTCGTAGGCCGCGTCCCTTCTCACAATCTGATCTTTTTGAATGTAATACGGGTTGAATTCTGCCGTGATCTTTCCGTTGATCAGCTTTAATTTAAGAAGTCCGGTGTCCGCTTTCGCGTCTTTCACATAATCGGGAAATAAAAAATTGCCGATGGAATACGCGATAGGCTTGCCTTTGTAAAATTCGAATCCTTGCAGAACGTGCACATGGCTCCCGATGATCCCGTCGGCCCCGGCATCGATCATTTCTTTGGCGAAGGTCCGCTGCCACTCTTCCGGTTTGTGGTTTTTCTCCACCCCCCAGTGCATATAGACGAATACATAGTCCGCATCCTTGCTTTCCTGCCGGATGACCGGCAGAACGGCGGATTTGTCGTAAGCCTGAGCAATCCCCGGCGTATCGGGACCCGCAAACCAGTCCCGGGTCGGAATAAACCGGGAAAAGGCAAGAAATTTGATCCTGGCCCCGTTAATTTCGACGGTTTTGGCTTTGTACGCTTCCGCGGCGTTGCGGCCGCCCCCGATATAAGGGAGCCCCGTCTGTTTCAGGTGATTCAGCGTATCCAGAAAACCCTGTCTCCCGAAATCGAGCACATGATTGTTCGCTATGGAAACGAGATCGAATCCGGCATTTTTTAAGCCTTTCAAGGACGGAGGGTCCGATTTGAAATTATAGAGCTGGTTCGCATCCTTCTCGGTCGCGTCGGTCACCGACGTTTCCAGATTCACAAAGGCGTAATCCGCCTTGGATACTTCCGCTTTTACAAACTGAAAAGGATAATCCGGCCCCTTCTTCTTGATCGTTTCCTTCACGGACCAATCCATCAGTGCGTCCCCGGCAAAAATAAGATCAACGGCTTCATGATCGCCCACTTTTTTGCGGACGGCAGGAGCCGTGTCCTGCGAACCCTTCGGCTTTTCGGTCGCTTTGGCTTCCCCCGGGTTCGCCGGTTTATCCGCCGGTTTGGCTTCTTTATTGCCGGTCGGTTCGCTTGCTGCAGCCTCCGCCGACTCCTCCGCTTTATCCGGGACCGGAGATGCCGCGGGCACGGGCGATTTTTCCGGAGCCGGTACCGCGGAAGAGGCGGGCTGATTGTCTGCGGGCGTCTTGGTGACCGGCTGTTCCGAAGACGATGCGGCGGGCGGAACGGATGCCGCGTCCATTTTTATTTTGACCAGCAGCAATCCTGTAACGAGAAAGGCGCTGAAGATCGCAGACACGATAAGAAGGGTCAATCTCTGTTTCTTCATCGGTCCCCTCTACTTTCCGCGGCAGGACAGTTCATCCTATCCTGCCTTACAGCTTAACTGTGCAGCATCCAAAGGTTTCTGCGCCCCAGAGAAGCTCGAACACATCCCCGTCCGCGCAGGCTCCGACGCCGGCAGGCGTGCCCGTATAAATCAGGTCCCCCGCTCCGAGGCCGTAGTTTGCGGCCACATAATCGACGATAGTCTGCAGCGGGAAAATCAACTCCCCGATATTGCCCCGTTGGACGGTTTCGCCGTTGCGCACGGTCTTGAATTCCGTCTTTTCCAGTTCTGCGGCACCCAGAAACGGGCGAAGCGGACTCAGAGCGGCGGAGTTCAAAAATCCTTTGGCGGCCAGCCAAGGATGGCCTTTTTTCTTCAAGACGCTTTGAACGTCACGAAGGGTGAAGTCAATCCCCAGTCCGAAAGAATCGACAAGCTCATCCACCGTCATTCCCGGCGAATAGGGCTTGGAAATATGAAGAACGAGTTCTCCCTCGTAATGAATTTCTCCTTTGCCTTGAGGCAGCTCGAGCAAATCCCCTTCCATTGCGGCAAGCGCATGCGTCGGTTTCGTAAAGATCATCGGCTCTTCCGGCACGTCGTTGCCCAGTTCGGCGGCATGAAGCTTATAGTTGCGTCCTACACAGTAAATGTTGCGTACAGTTCCCGTCATCGGTCACTCAACTCCCCGTTCTGAATAAGGGCATTCATGGAAAAAGGCCCTCTAGCGATTATAAACGTTCCGCTAAGGGGCCTCAAGGAGAACACCGGTTTTAAACTGATTTTTATCGGAAGTTTCACGGCTGTCGCGGCTACACTTCTTAACGCTTATTGAATCGGATTGGAGGAAGATTCGCCCGCTTTGGAAGTCAGCGCCCCGCTGTCGGGTTCGTCCGTTTTCTCTTCCTGCCCGCCTCTTTGGGAGTTGACAGACGTCTGGGCGTGGGAAGCCTGCCTGGTCCCGGCGGCGGATGCAGCGTAACCGGACTGGTGCTGCTGCGTGCCGCTGTGCTGTTGGGTTCCCGAACCAGTTTGCGGCGTGTAATTCCGGTCTCCTTGATACGAGGAATTGGAAGCCTGTGTGTAGGACGGGTTTGGCGTCTGGTAAAGCGCCTGCTGACCTGCGCTCTCATATCCGTAAGCGGCGCCGTAGCCGGAAGTGCCGCCTCCCGTATAAGAGGACGGCTGTGAGGAGCCATAAGCGTCCGGCTGCTGCCCTTGTCCTCTGTAAGCCGAGCTGCCGTAAGAATGATCCGCATAGCCCGTTTCCGTTCTTCCGTATGCGGAGTAACCGCCGTTATCCGGCTGTGCGCTGTAACCTCCGTTGTAGCCGTAGGCCCCCGGCTGGTGGTTTTGCGGTTGGTAACTTTGCTGCGGGCGGCTTTGCTGATGCGGCTGGCTGCCGCCGGCACCCGGATAGCCGTACAAGTGATTTTGGCCGTAGTCGGGAGCATGGCCGAATTCCTGGGCGTAGCCGTAACCTTGGCCGTAGTTCCCCGCCGCCTGGCCGAAATCCGCTTCATGAACCGGCTGGAAGGTGTGCAGGTAGGTTTTGGCCGTATGATCGTGAAGCGTCGGAACCTGGTACTGGCCTTGACTGTTCATGAACAGAAATACTTCATAGGCATGATCCGCGGCCGCATCGGCTGCTGTGAGAAGCATCCGGCGGACGTTGGGATCGGCACTTTCCAGCGCGGCCGTCATTTGATTTTTCGCGTTGTTTTTGTGGCAGCAGAGCATGGCGGATAAAATCTGCTCGTCATTGAAGGAGCCGTCCGTTTCCGGTGAGACCGGGGCAGGATGGCGCAGGCCGTACAAAATATCATGGACCGAGACAAACGGCGGCTGGCCGTAAGGCGCTTGTCCGCGCGCGGCGCTGTAATCATGCGTGTAAGCGACCAGCTCGTTATAGTGCTGCACCCCCGCTTGAAGATGATTCCCTGCGATCGCTTTCACCTGCGGATGCCGGGCCTGCCGGGCGTAAAAAGAAAAATGCCGGATCATATTTATTTTTTCGGTCAATACTTCGTGGACCTCTAACGTTTCATGGGCTCCGAATGGCATGGGAAAACAGCTCCTTTTGTAAGTTCCTTTATGCTTACAATTCCCTCTCTTTGGGAAATTTATGCATAGGAAGCCGGTCGCCTCCGCCTTACCGGGTTAAAGATAGGTAGAACCCTAGAAGCGCGCATCCGCAAACCCGCTTCCTGAGGATGAAGGAAAAAATATCTTCTTTTTGTGATATAATAAGGGGATGAATTCCAGGACGGCGCAAAAGCAAAGCATGTACAACTAGAAATGGGGGAATTGCATGATCAATTGGAGAGTAAACTTGGCGGTTTTGTGGGTCGGACAGTTTTTCGTAATGGCAGGCATGACCATGATCATGCCGTTTCTGCCCTTATATCTCAAAGAGATGGGCCTGCAGGACGCGCAGGAAATCGCAACTTGGACAGGCATTATTTTTGCCGGCAACTTCGTCACTTCCTTCCTCTTCCAGCCGTTCTGGGGAGGAATGGCGGACCGCTACGGACGCAAGGTGATGCTGCTGCGCTCCGGCTTCGGAATGGCGGCCGTCATGACGACGATGGGCTTTGCGCATGCCCCGTGGGTGCTCCTGCTGCTGAGGCTCGTTAACGGCACGATCTCCGGGTACGCTCCCGCTTCCGTCGCTCTCATGTCGACGAACACGCCGCGCGAGCATATCGGATTTGCGATGGGTACGCTCCAGTCGGGTGCCGTAGCCGGCTCCATTCTCGGCCCGTTTATCGGCGGTCTGCTGGCCGAGCTTATCGGCTTCCGGTACATCTTCTATGTAACCGGAGCCATGCTCTTTATCGCTTCGATGGTGACGATGCTGCTGGTCAAGGAGAAGTTCAATGCGGCCGAAGCCAAAAAGCAGCCGAAAATATCGGTCATTCAGGGCTATAAGGACCTGAGGCCGATTCGACAGCTGCCGACGCTATATTCGATCACGTTCGTGATCCAGTTCTCCATCCAGTGCTCCATGCCGCTGATGGCCCTCTTCGTCGAGGAGCTCCACGGCTCGGGAGAACTACTCGCCTTCTACGCGGGACTTGTCGCTTCGATCACCGGGTTCTCGAACATGGTGGCCGCCCCCCTTCTCGGAAAATTGTCCGATAGGATCGGCCCGCAGCGCATCCTGTTCGTCTCGCTTATCGGCGCGGCCATCTTCTTCATTCCGCAGGCTTTTGTGCAGAACGTCTGGCAGCTGATGGCGGCCCGGTTCTGCCTCGGCATTTTTATCGGCGGGCTTCTGCCGACGGTCAATTCCCTGATCCGGACCTACACGCCGGTCGGAATGGAAAGCCGCTCGTACAGCTTCAATACGAGCGCTCTGGCTCTCGGCAACATGATGGGACCGGTTATCGGCGGCGCCCTGTCCGGCTTCCTGAACATTCGCGAACTGTTCCTGTTCGCGACCGTGATGCTTGCCATTAACGCGGCCTGGTCGTACCGCACGCTGCTCGGCAAGCACAAGATTTCAGACGGAACCTTGTAAAGACCGAACGGGCGGATGGGCGGAGTAGAAAAGCGCTCGACGGAACCGCTTCGGCGGTCAGACGCCTTCAACCGCCAACCAAACAAAAAAGAACGATCCTCGGCCGGATGTGTCCGGGTGGATCGTTCTTTTTGTTGCTTGTCTGTAACTCATTTGCACCGTGCGAAGCTACCAGCGCGCGGTGCTCGGCGTCACATGACCGTGGTCAACGGAAGACATGCGAGCCCGGAGTCCTATTTCACCCGCGCCACCGCAAGCCCGTCGTAAGCGGGAAGCATTGTGCTCTCAAGGCGCGGATCGGAAGCGAACCGGCGGTTGAATTCCCTCATCGCTTCGACCGATTTCTTCGTAACGGCCGCATCGATCGTCCGCCCCCGCATCAGAATATTATCGCCTATGATAATGGCGCCCGGGTTGGCCAGCTCGATGGCATAGTCCAGGTAAGCCGGGTAATTCACTTTATCCGCATCGATAAAAAAGAAGTCGAACTTCGCGCCTTCCTCCTTCAGCGCGGCTAAGCTTTCTACGGCGTCAGCCACCCGGTATCCGATCTTGTCCCCGAAGCCGGCCTTGGCCACGTTCTGCCGTGCCGTTTCCGCGAAGGCGGCGTTCACCTCCAGGGAGAGCACCTGTCCGCCGTCGCCAAGCCCTCTGGTTAGGCAAATGGCGCTGTAGCCGCCAAGGGCTCCGATTTCAAGCACCCGCTTGGCGCCCGTCATTCCCACGAGCATGGTGAGCAGGCGGCCATAGCCGGGAGCGACCGAAATATCGGGCATGTTATTGTCCCGAATGGCCTCTTTTACCAGCCCCAGCGCCTCATCTTCCGCATAAAGAGCTTCCAGGTATTCCTCAGGCCCCGGAGCCGCTTTCTCCGAATTCCCGTTTGTTTGATCCGTCCTTTTTTCCACGGGTCATTCCTCTTTTCTGTATATGTATTCAGAAACTGTCCTCCATGGACGGGACAGTCCTGGAACAGCCGGATCATCGGCCAAGCCAAACGCACCGTTGCGACGCGTGAACCCCATGCGTCGCAACGGCGTTGATCTGTGAGGTCATTGTATATGAAAAAACAAGCGCGTTCAACCGTCCGGAGGCTGATTTCAGCAACATTGGCATTTGTCTCCCGCGCCTCTTTCGCCTATACTTAGAAATTACACGGATACCACCCGAAAGGAAATGAAAGCATGGCTAAATTGGATTTGATCGCCACCTGTCCCATGGGGCTGGAAGCGATCGTAGCAAGAGAGGTCAAAGAGCTCGGTTACGAGGATGTAATCGTCGAGAACGGACGGGTTACCTTCACCGGGGACGAACTGGCGATTTGCCGGACGAATCTGTGGCTGCGTACCGCCGACCGCATTCTTGTCAAAATGGGGCAATTTGAAGCACGGACTTTCGATGATTTGTTTGAAGGCACCAAAGCGCTCGACTGGCCCGCCTGGATTCCCGAATACGGCGAATTCCCCGTAGAGGGCCGTTCCCATAAATCACAGCTTTCCAGCGTCCCGGCCTGCCAGGGCATCGTGAAAAAAGCCGTCGTTGAGAAAATGAAAGAACGCTACCGGACGGAATGGTTCGAAGAAGACGGCCCCCGCTATGTGATCGAGGTCGCTCTCCTTAACGACATCGCCACGCTGACGATCGATACGACGGGTCCGAGCCTGCACAAACGGGGATATCGGAAGCTTGTGACCGAAGCTCCGCTCAAAGAGACGATGGCTGCGGCTCTGGTAAACCTGAGCCGCTGGAAGCCGGACCGCCCGCTCTACGATCCGTTCTGCGGCTCCGGCACGATTCTGATCGAGGCCGCCATGTCGGGCTGGAATATCGCACCCGGCCTGCGCCGCTCCTTCCCCTCGGAGGATTGGGACATCATCGGCCAGAATCGCTGGGAGCAGGCCCGGGAAGAAGCCTATGATTCCCTGAATGACGACATTCCACTGGAAATAGCGGGCTCCGACATCGATCCGAAAGCGATTGAGGTCGCCGAGGCGGCCGCCAAAGCGGCCGGCCTTTCCAAGGAGCTGAAGTTTTACGTCGAGCCGGTAGCCAAAGCGAAGCCGCGTAGCGACTTCGGCTGCCTGATCACAAACCCGCCATACGGCGAACGGCTCGGCGAACAGAAGGAAGTGGAGCGCGTGCTGCGCCAGCTCGGACAGCTGACGGGTTCGCTTCATACATGGAGCACGTTCGTCCTGTCACCGAGCAAGCAGTTGGAGCATTATTTCACCCGTCCGGCCGACAAGCGCCGCAAGCTGTTTAACGGACGGATCGAATGCCAGCTGTATCAATATTTCGGACCGCTGCCGCCGCGCCGCCGGAATACGGAACCCGTCGAACAATAACGGCAGATTTGCGCCTGTCCGGTCTAACCGTAACCCCGTTTCGTTCATTAGCTGAACGAAACGGGGTTTTATTTTGTCCGCAGGCTGCCATGGCCCCGATTTAGCCGGAGAAACTTCGGTGAACCGTCATGCGACGCCACACCGCGCAACCGGGAACTGCAAGTAATGGGCGAAAAGTAAATACCGGGCACACGACAACGCCATTTGTGGAGCTTGAGCCCGGAAAAACCGGGCCTATATACTCATAAATCCCACAATAATGAACGAAAACAAAAAAACTTGATAAAATTTTGATAAATTCTTCCCATTTTCCTTTGGATATGGTACTATTTTCATAGGAAATAGTACCCAATCATTTCTGACAATTTTATTATTTATAGGGGGAACCGCTATGCAAGGTATTCTGGCGCTTGTCTTATTTTTTATCTCTATGCTTATGTTCGCAGCTCTCGTTCATTCGAAATCGAAAGGCCAGAACCAGCGGTTCCGCTTTCTTCATCACCCGCTGTTCCGTAAAACGGCCGTGGTCGTTTCCGTTCTCGCCTTTCTGCTCGCGGTCGTAGTCAGCCCCAAAGCGGATGAGGGCCTGCAGACCGAAGCGAAGCTTACAACAGCGGCCGTTACGGTACGATAAAGTCCGGAAAGCAAGAGTGAACATCGCAGTCATTCACCGCTCTGAACCATACCAAAAAGAATCAAAAACGGCCTCCAGCCGCCTGTATGCGGGCGAAGAGGCCGTTTTTTCTTTGTCGGATAAGCCCGGGAAACGAAACACATTTGTTTGGCGGCTATACCGACCCGGTGGCGGAGGTGTATTCGCCTTCTATCCGTTTTGTAAGCAGGTGACTCCCCCGCCAATATAAAAACGAGCTGGTGACCGTCACGACCGCCATGACCAAGAACATATTGCCGCCGATTGAGGCTAGCAGAAGACCGCCGATCCACGGGCCGACAAAATGTCCGAGGCTGGTAAGGGTCTGTGCCCCGAAGTACGTGCCCCGCATATGGTCCGGGGCGATTTTGTCCATAAGCATCGTGGATGCCGGAAAATTGAGCGTCTCCCCGATAGTGAAAACGACCATCGAAGCGATCAGCAGCAGCCAGTGGTTCGAAAGCGCGAAGCCGACGTCCCCGAGCGCGAACAGGAGATTCCCCACGACGATCGCCGTAAGCGGAGACTTCCGGTCCGCCAGCTTGGACAACGGAATCTGGAGCACGATCACGGTGACGGCATTGACGCTCATCATCGCCGCGAACAGCTTGACCCCTTGGGCAAAATTTTCGTTCACGTACTGCGACAGGGTAATGGACATCTGGGAATAGCCGATCGCGCCGATCATCCCGCCCAGCAACTGGTAGCGCAGTATCATGTCCTTGCGGACGACTCTCCATGCGGCTGCGAACGTTACCCTCTCCTTGACTTCCTTGGATACGGTCTGAACCTTGAATTTTCTCATCATAACGACAAGGAAGATTCCGTAGAACAGATACACAATCCCTGTAAGAAGGAAAGGAAGCGAGCCCTTCACCATCCCGAAGGCCGCACCCAGCAGGGGACCTACCGCCACTCCGACATTGATCGCCAGATAGCGGAGCGAGTAGACCTGCAGCCGTTTTTCTTTTTCGGTCAAATCCGCCATGAGCGCCTGAGAGACCGGCTCGTAGAACGAACGGCACAGGCCGCTGATCAGATTAAGCAGAAGAAACAGCAGAGGGTGCGTCACCAGCGAAAAGCCGACAAAGACGGCCGCCCATGTAAACAGCGCCCCCTGCATGACCGCTTTGCGGCCGATCCGGTCCGAGAGCGTCCCCCCGATAAAGCCGCCTACCGTTCCCGCCAGCGAGCTTGCGCCGATAACGAGACCGATCATCCCTTTGCTCATATCCGTTGTGGCTACGAGGTAAAGCGCCAGAAACGGCATACTCATGGAGGAAGCTGCCCGCGCCATCACTGTACCGAACAGAAGCGTGTGCACGAGCGGGTGATACGAAGATAAAAAATGCCGTATTCGATTCAAGCCAATCAGTCTCCTTCCGAACATTTCCGGGTATCCGGTCGACCGGGTAACCAGGAAGGCATTCGTTTACCTTCGGTCAATTGTTGTATATTTTTGTTATTATACACGACAATTCGTCCAGCACAACAAAAAAATCTTGCCGCCCGGTACGGACAGCAAGATCAAAGACGGAGAGCTCTAGCTCTTCCGCCGGTCGGACAAATTTTAAGCCGGACGGATAAACGATCGTCAAAATCACGCCACGTCGCTCCCGGCACGCGGTGCAGCGTCGCCTGACAAACGGCGGCTCGTGAGAGAGCTCCGTCCATGCGCCGGGTCACACGAGCAGACGCCCGTTTTCCAAAATCAGCTCGTCGTCGATATACACGCGCGGTGAGAGCACCATGAGGTCGATGTGGACGCCGGCCGCTACGGTTCCGCCAAACGTATTGTTGCTCCCGAACGCCACATGGATCGTGCCGTACACCTTCTCGTCCTCAAGTACGACGCCGGTGATCCGGGCCTTGTCGTTCGTGCCGATGCCGAACTCGCCCAGCAGCCGGCCGTCTCCGTCGCCAAGCACGGCAAGAAGAGCCTCGCCCTGCTCCCCGTCCACTCCGACAAGGCGGCCGTTCTCCACGGTCAGCGTGAGCGGAGACGTTACCTTGCCGAGCCCGGCAATGGAGCCGTCCACGAGCAGCGTGCCCGAAGCGCTCCCTTCCACCGGGGCGATGTAGCCTTCTCCCGAAGGGAGGTTGCCCGATTCGCCCGGATTCAGGTAGACGCCCGTGCTGGGCACGCCCGCTCTGCCCGCGATCGAGAAGGTGAGCGCCGTGTGCTCCTTCTCGATCTTAACCCGGCTCCCGGCGGTCAGCCGGGCGGTCACGCGCTCGGTCAGCTCGCGCACTTGGGCGTAGTCGGCCGAGATCGCCCCTTCACGGAACATATCTTCCGTGATGGTCGGCATCGTCGCCACGCGTGTGCCGCTGGCCGCCGCTTCCTTGCGCGCGCCCGTATGCGTCAGCGAGTGCTGCGTGAGGCAGATGGCCACATCCGCCTCGCGCATCGCCGCCGCAACCGGAGCAGGAGGCTCCTCGCCGGATTTCTCACGGTGCTTCATGACGACGAGGGAGGCATCCGCCCCCAGCTCCAGTCCGGCCTGATGCACATGCTCGGCAAGTTCTTGCTTATAGTCGTCGGCCACAACGACAAGCAGCTCACCCGGCTTTACGCCGAGGCTCGACTGCAGCAGCGATTTGCTGATCTCGATTAGGGAACGGTCCATAGTCATCGTTACAATCTCCTTTAAATCTTTCGGATTGCCCGGCGGCGGAATAACATGGTCGACGGCGCCAGGTCTTCTTTCGACCCGGGACGCCGCCAGCCTTCCTGCCGGCCGGAGCTGTCCCGCTATCGTATCACGCCCGGCCTTCTTCCGTCATGTCCCGAGTCATCCAGACCATCTCGTGAGCGGTTTCAAACCCTCTCTCCTCCAGCAGGCGGAGCAGATCCGTCCGGCTCGAAGGAATATGAGAAGCGCTGAACGAGGCTTCCCCGTACCCGTCCAGGACGGTCTCCAGCAGAGTCCTGAGCACGGTCTCGGGGTCCCGGTTGTCCGGCGAGGCTTCACACTGGTAAAGGGTGACACCGGCAAGTTTGCCCGAAGCTTCGTAGACGCGCATGTACAGGGCGTAGCCGGCCGGCTTGCCGTCTTCGAGCATAAACAGCGACTCTCCCGCCGTCAAGCTGGCCCAATGCCCCCGCCACGCACCCAGGGCCGGATAGAACGGCAGGAGGCCGGCGTCTCTGGCGGTGCCGTGGCGCAGCGTGTACCGACCGGCGGCATCGTTATGCCGCGCCGCTGCCGCTTTGGCCCTGCCGGCGGACCGGCCGCCATCCGGCTGCCCTGCTTCCGCTGCCGACAGGGCGCCATGCCCTCTCCGGCCTTCCTCCGGCGCGTCCGCCTGCCGCGCCGCTGAGCCGCCGGAGGCATGGGCAGACCCGCCCGCGCGTACGGCCGCTGCATCGGTCTCTGCGGCCGCCGGAGGCAGCGCATCGCCCAAGGCTCCCCGGCTCTCACCGGTCCCCTCTGACGGACCGACACCCGCAGCTCCGCCCGCTTTCCGGAGGACCAGCACCGTGTCCCGCGTGACGTATCCCACGCTTTCATAGAGAGCGATCGCCGGGGCATTGTCCGCAAACGCTTCGATCGTAGCCGTATCGACGCCTTCTTCGCGGTAAATGTCCAGCGAGGCTTCGATCAGTTTACGGCCGACTCCTTGGCCCCTGTACGCCGGAATGACTCCGGTACCCCCGTTCCAGGAAATTTTACGGCCCCCCGCCATACGAATTCCGTTCAAAACAAACCCGACCGGCTGTTCCCCGTCAAAAGCGACAATGGAATGCTGCGGCGATAATTGTTCGTACGCCTGTCTCGTCATATAGGCGCCCGGATTCGTCGTCATGTCGACAAAGTACCCGGAAAACCCGTCGTTCCATACCTGAACGGCCTGGTCAAGGGTACATTCGGATAATTTTCGGATAGCAATCATCTGTCTCTTCCTCCTCTTCCCTATGTATATCGCTATTATACCACTGGAAAGAGCCCGGTAAAAACCAGTTTTGAGCCGCTTCTCCCTCCGGAAAAACCGTGCTTTTGCGTTCAAAAGTACTAGCTTCGTCCCGGCGGGAGGCCGCAAAGGTCCTGAAAAGTTCCGCCCTGAGCAGGTTTGTGGAAAAAAACGGTTCGTCATATAATGGAAATTAGAGAGAAGGAGGAGAGAGCTCATGCGAATTGCCATCAGCGGAGGAACCGGGTTTATCGGCGGACATCTTATTGCCCATTTCAAAAAGCGGGGAGATGAACTTATTCTCATTTCCCGTTCGGCTTCCGGACATGCTTATGCGGGCGTCCAAACCGTAACCTGGTCGGAGATTGAGCATAATCCCCGGTATCTTGAAGGCACAGACGCCTGGATCAATCTGGCCGGCTCCACTATTAATCAGCGCTGGAGCGAAACCGCCAAGCGCCAGATCCTATCTTCCCGCCTGAAAACGACGGCGGCTGTCGCCTCAGCCCTAAAGGCGCTCCAAAACAAACCTCCGGTGGTCGTAAACGCTTCGGCTATGGCGATTTACGGCACATCCGAAACTCATACATACGATGAATTCAGTCCCGTCCGTGCCGACGATTTCCTGGCTGAAGTCGTAAAGGAATGGGAGGAAGCCGCCGACCGAATTCCCGCGGAACGGATCGTCAAAATCCGTACGGGTCTCGTGCTCGGAACCGACGGCGGCGCCTTCCCCAAAATGGCTCTTCCGTTCAAATTCGGCGCAGGAGGCCGGATCGGCAGCGGAAGCCAGTGGATGTCATGGATCCATATCGCGGATATGGTCGCTTTGATCGATGCCTGTATCCGCAATGAGGATATATCCGGTCCCGTGAACGCGACCGCTCCTCATCCGGTCCGCAACCGGGAATTCGCCCAAACGCTGGGCAGCGTGCTGCGGCGGCCTCATGTCCTGCCGGTCCCCGCCTTCGCCTTGAAGATTGTCCTGGGGGAGCTTTCCATGCTTCTGCTGGAAGGACAGCGCGTTCTTCCCCGCAAGCTGCTGGAGCATGAGTTCCAGTTCCGCTATCCGACGCTGGAAGAAGCGCTTCTAGAGCTGACCGGCGCCGAAAGGCCCGCTTGAACAACCGGAAGCGGGTCTTCAGCCAAATAAAAAACGGCCCGGTTCCCCGGGCCGTTTCTTTGGCTACTTCACAAACTTCTTCGCGTGCTCGATTGCTTCGTCTTCGGTCGGCGCTTTGATGTAACGGCCGTTAATAAATACGAATGCGTAGCGGGCGCAAGGTCCGCAGTATGATTTGCAGCCGACTTTGACTTCGGCATCCGATGCAAGCTTCTGAAGCTTAGGCAGCGCCGTTTTCACCCGCATATGCTTGCATTTATCGCAAATCCGGATATCGTTAGCCATTAATGATCCCCGTGATTGCCCTTGCTCGGATTCGTAATCATGAATCCTTCTTGCGGAATGTAGAAGTAATCGATCCGGATGCCGTCGAGCAGCGGCTCATCTTTCTCCAGCAGGACGTCAACATCCTTATCGGTAGAAACGACTACATCGTTATCCGTTTGTGTATCGAGACCAAGCGCATAGTGAGCGTGATCGCCGTGGTTGTGGCTTACCTGGACGCGGACCAGAAGACCCTGGTTCTCTTCTTTCTCCAGTTCGAGTTTCAAAACTTTAGCTGCGTTGCGCGAAATTTTGACGTTCATAGTGTAGTCACATCTCCTGAAAAGTTATCATTCTTACTTTTAACCTTTATTGTAAAGAAAGCTTCGCCTGAAATCAACAAGAAGTCGCAAGCCGGAGGAGGCAAAGCCGTGACAATCCGCGGCATCAACCATTTACTAGTTTCCGTTTCCGATCTGGAGCGCTCGATCCGTTTCTACCGGGAGGTGCTAGGGGCCAGACTGCTGGTGCAAGGGCGCTCCCTTGCCTATTTCGACCTGGGAGGCTTGTGGCTTGCCCTGAACACCGAGCCGGAGATTCCGCGCAATGAGATCCGCCAGTCCTATACGCATCTCGCTTTTACGGTGGACGAGAAGGATCTGCCCGCCCTCGAAGCGAAGCTTGCCGCCTGCGGGGCTCTTCTACCGGGCCGCGAACGGGACAGCCGGGACAAAAGCTCGCTCTATTTCGAAGACCCGGACGGACATAAGTTCGAATTTCACACCGGCACGCTTCAGGACAGGCTGGATTATTACCGGGCGGAAAAAGGGCACATGCGGTTTTTCGGCGATCCGACGGCGGATTAAAGGCTCCGGTAAGAGCGAACTCGCATGCCTTCCGCTTCCGGAGCATCGGCGCCGCGCCGCATGACGGACCACAGCATAATCTAATTCTGCGGCAAGGAAAATTCGTCCCGTCCGATTTGAATTTTACGCGGTTATTTTATACTATGGAATTTGGGCTTTCTTACGGGCTTTGGAAAGCTTTTTAAGCTACGCTGACCTTTATCGGGATGTCAATCGCGCACAACGGCGTCTTTTTTTGACCCGAACGAAACTAGAAGCTGCCGAAAGGTCATACTGATGAAATATACAAATCATTCGGCAGAGGAGATGTACGCTCTTATGGTAACGATTAAGACCAAAGACGAAATCGAAAAAATGCACCGCGCCGGCAAACTGCTGGCGGCATGCCACCGCGAAATCGCGAAAATGATCCGTCCGGGTGTGACCACCTGGGAAATCGACCAGTTCACGGAACAATTTCTGCACGAGAACGGCGCCACCCCGGAACAGAAAGGGTACAAAGGATATCAGTACGCAACCTGCGCCTCCGTGAACGATGTCATCTGCCACGGTTTTCCGAAGAAAGAGCCGCTGAATAACGGGGATATCGTAACCATCGATATGGTCGTCAATCTGGACGGCTGGCTCGCGGACTCCGCCTGGTCCTATGCGGTCGGCACGGTTTCCGAGGAAGCCGGCAATCTGCTTGAGACGACGAAGGAATCGCTGTACAAAGGCATCGAGCAAGCCGTCATCGGCAACCGGATCGGCGATATCGCGCATGCGATTCAAGTCTTCGCGGAAGAACGCGGCTACTCGGTCGTCCGTGATTTCACGGGCCACGGAATCGGCCAGAAGATGCACGAGGAGCCGCAGGTGCCCCACTACGGCCCGGCCGGCCGCGGCACGAGGCTCAAGGACGGCATGGTGCTGACGATTGAACCGATGCTCAATACGGGCATGTACTTCGCCACCGTGGATCTCGACGGCTGGACGGCCCGTACGGTGGACGGAAGCCTGTCCGCCCAGTATGAGCACACCATCGCCATCACGCAGGACGGACCGCTCATTCTGACTGCGCAGTAACCGCGGTTCTCCTGCAGCCGGGAGGCTGACGGGCAGCATGCCTGAAGCTTGCGACCTGTCCGTCCCCGGTTATTTTTTACCTACATACCCTGCCAAAGCATGGCAAACCTGCCCGGCAACTACCCAGTCATCCCCCACACGTCCTGCCAGCGGCCATAACGATTACGGAGGAATGCTATGATATCGTTTTACAAACGGTACTACAAAACCATCCTGGACATTGGGCTGATCGTCCTCACTGTTTTTCTGTTCATGAAATTGTTCAGCTTTATTTACGCGATCGCCACGCCGATCTTCTGGGCCTTCGTCATTTTTGCCATGATCGAGCCTCTTGCCCGCTTCCTCCATCGCAGAGGACTGAAAAAAATGCTCGCGACGACGATTTCGACGCTGCTGTTCGTTCTGGTCATCCTGGCCGTCTTCACCGGAGCGGGATTTCTGTTTACGAGCCAGATCGACAATCTGGTTACGGTACTCCCCAAGTATACCCAGATGCTTCAGGAGCAAATTACAAAACGCACGATCGATCTGCAAAACAGCATCGAGGCGCTTCCTCCCGATGTGATCGAGAAATCCAGGGAAATCGCCAATCAGATGGCGACGAAAGCGACCAGCTTCGCCACGAATTTCCTGAAAACCCTGCTTAATTTCCTGACCAGCGGCGTCATGGGACTCGTTACTTCTTTTTCTACGTTTATGCTGAATTTTGTGGTCGGCGTCATTCTGGCCTTCTTCCTTTCTCTTGAAATCGACTGGTGGAAAAAGAACGCCCGCGAAAAGACGCCCAAAACGTTCCGTAAAGCGTTCGATTTTCTTCGCGAGAACGTTATCAAGGGCATCGTAAGCTACCTGAAATCCCAGCTCATTCTCATTTCCATCACGTTCGTCATGGTTCTGGTCTCGCTCATGATTCTCGGCGTCGACAACGCCTTTACGATTTCGCTGCTGGCCGCTTTCTTCGATGTGCTGCCGCTGCTCGGCGTCTCGACCTTGTTCGTGCCGTGGATCGTGTACCACTTTATCGCGGGAAGCACGATGATGGGCGTCTGGCTGACCGTCGTGCTGGCCGTAGTCGTTCTCGTCCGGCAGGTGCTGGAGCCCAAGATTACCGGCGAGTCGCTCGGAGTATCCGCTTTTACGATGCTGTCCTTTATGATCATTTCGCTGTCCCTTTTCGGAGTCGCAGGCGTTATTCTTTCCCCGATTCTGATTATTCTGATCAAAGCGTTGTACGACCAGGGCTATCTGCGCAAGTGGATCCGTACCCCCGAGGATGAATATTGACCCGGCCCTTACAGACAAGCTTAAAGAAGAAAGAGGCCGCGGCGGCCTCTTTTTTTGTCTAGGCGTGAACAGCCGTGATATACTGAAGCCATGAGAGATATGTAAACCGGAAGGCAGGGAACTTGCGATGAATAAAGTGGCAAAAGAAATTGGAGGCTGGGCGCTTTCCCTCGGAATCGCGTTCGTCATTGCACTGGTAATCGGAATCTTCGGTATTCAGCCGACCAAGGTGCTGGGCCATTCGATGGACCCGACTCTATCCGACCAGGAACGTATTTACGTATCCAAATTGTCGCATACGCTGGGCTACGAGCCGGACTACGGGGACATCGTCATTATCGACAGCCGCGTAAACCGGGAACGTACGCTTAAGGACGACATCATGGAGCACCCCCTGTTTTCACTGCTGAGCGGGAAAGTGGACGACAACCTGTACGTCAAACGCGTCATCGGCAAAGCGGGCGATAAGCTCCAGTTCAAAGACAACAAAGTGTACCGCAACGGGCAGCCTCTGGACGAACCCTATCTCAACGAAACGATGCTGTATGAATCGAACGAGGAAATTACCGTTCCCGCGGGCCACGTGTTCGTGATGGGAGACAACCGCAACAACAGCAAAGACAGCCGCGATATCGGACCCGTTCCGCTGGATCACGTGCTGGGCATCAAGATCAACGGTTAAATCAGCTTTCTCGCTAAAAAACAGAGTTTTCCGGCTGTCCGGAAGCTCTGTTTTTTCCTTTTTTGATGTGCGGCCTATTGAGTGACCTTACATCATGTGTTATATTAAAAAGGCGGAGGTTGAAGACTTTCCGCCTCTCACCCGCATCATTCATTGCTTCCGACAACCAGCAGTCGCACCCTTAATCTTGATTGACAAGGAGTGAAGAACATGAATGCCAATCTGCACATTCCCCAAGGGGACGATACGATTCTTGTTGAAATGACCGTTAAGGAAGCCATGGCGCTCTCCGGAGAAAAGTTTCACTCGGACCATAAGGTGGAAACCGAGGCCATCAAGAAAGTCAAAAAGAGCCTGGAGAACCGTCTGATCTCGGGCGTTTCGCAATAAAACTTTTTTTAAAAGCCGACCTTGAAAGGGGTTACATGCCCGGTTCAGGGTCTTTTTTATGGGCTCGTAAGAGCGGTAAAAAGCGGTCATGAAGATCTGGAGAACCGTATATAAAATCCGCCGCGCCGCATACTAAGCATCGTGTACTTGCCTCACTTACGACCAACCCGACCGGACAGGGGGTGAACGTCAGTGTCACACAAACAACAGGGCCACGCTCGGCAAAACACGACGACCCGCACTTCCGACCGCAAGAACGGCAACGGCAAAAGCAAATAAGTCATTTCATCCTTGAAACAGGGAGGCAGCGACCGATGATTGAAAATCTCGAAAGCAATTACGATTGCGCCCACGCGGGTCTGGACCTGCACCAGTTGAAGGAAGAGCTGAACGACCTCAGAATCAGCATGATTCCGGGCTCTCTCGTGCATAACGAGAAAGTGAACCGTCTGGAGAACCAGATCCGGTTTATCGAGAACAAGTGCTCCATCCACCATGGAGACTCCGGTTCCCTGTAAGGCATTCTCATCCTTTCTGCCGAGGACCGGATTTATTCATGCCGTTTATCGCTTTGGCAGCATGCAAAAAAGCCGCGGCCGGGGGGCGCGGGGTTGAACCCGTACCCGCCGGATCGCGGCGTACAAACGTCTCCGGTACATATTCGTTCTTGATGCGGCACCGGGCTGTCCGGACCTTCCAGAGTGGATCTATCCCTCTATATTCGGATCATGCTGCCTTGCCTCCCGGCCGGTGGCGCTTGATTAATCTAAGCCTGCGGATATTTACGCTCCATCCAGCCCGTAAACCAGCTGGCGAGCATCATCGTGACCGCTATATCGTCAATCGGCATAAACGGCAGGACATCGGGAAGTACCCAGTACAGCAG
Source organism: Paenibacillus sp. RC84 (assembly GCF_041260495.1). NCBI lineage: Bacteria > Bacillati > Bacillota > Bacilli > Caryophanales > Paenibacillaceae > Paenibacillus > Paenibacillus sp. RC84. Next base: position 611,685 of record NZ_JBGBYL010000002.1, on the reverse strand, counting down.
CGCCGGGACTACAAAGAGTAGCTTACTGCCGATCGGTACTTGCGGAGACATCAGCAGTTTGCCCGCCCGCTTGAATACATGGCCCCAGTGGCGGAGTGACAATAGTTTTTTCACACGGGTTCCCTCCTTAGGGTGGGACATGATCCCGTAAACCGGTTGTGCGGCATCTGCACCGTGTCCCGGTCTGTAACGGAAGTCCCTACTAACCTATACGCGATACGGCTTTTTGCGTTCCAGTTTGATCCTTCTTCTGCCGTATACTCTCCTCTTACCCGTAATCGCCTTGAAAAGAACAAAGAGCATCTCGCATAAGCCGATGCTCCGTCCTTGAAAACCCTTTACATTTTGCGTTCAACTGTGCGGTTCACCGGATTGCAGCTCGCTTGTCACGGCATCCGAATCGCCGAACCGGATGTTCAATTCCACGTTCACGGGAACATGACTCCGGATTTTAAGAAACAGGCTGAGCCGCTCCAAAATCTGCGCGACCTCTTCGGCCGGGTAGGTTCCGTTTACGTTGTAGCGGAAGTTGTCCGAGATCGATAAGGCGGGGGCCGAAACGGCCGGACGATTTTCTGCCTGAACAGATTCGGGGAGGCGCCTGAAGTCGGACGGCTCGGAAGGCCGTTCCAATGATCTGCTTTGGGAACGGTAATTTGTATAGCCCATAAACTTGTTGGACGTTCTGACCGTATCGTTGTAGATGTTCAGTTTTTTCAAAATGGTATAGTAGGTTGCCGCATTGTTGAGCTTCCATGCCGACGTTATTTCGCCTACGGAATAATCTTCTTTCCACTGATTGATTAACCGTATTTGCTCCTCACGTTCCAACTCCTTGAACTGGTCGAGTGGCAGAATCCCGGACATACTATTCCTCCTATTCGGATTGGTCTTACTCTTTATCATAAAACAAAATTAATTAAACTTCAAAAACCTTTATACCTATAATCTCTACTAGTTTACCATTAAAATGCATAATTCATACAATTACTTTATATAGGTATCTTTTACCATTTTAAACGATATAAAATAAACCTTTAAAGGCCCGGACATATGTCCGGGCCTGAGTCTTCGGAATCAGTCGGTTTGTTTTTCATCCGAAATCGACACGCTTTTTAGACTCAAGTGAGTTTTCTGCGCGTCAGTATGCAGGGTACTCCTGTGCCGAGCGCCCCGGGCCGGGACATCTGTTCCAGATACCGCAGTCCCCTTGCGCACTGTTGTTTGCAAGAAGCACAGGTGGAGGATTCGACAATCCTCATCGTATACTGTGCCCTGCCGGATGATTCAATCTTCTTGCCTTTTGCTTTTCCGCTTTTTCCCGCCATCTTATTCCCTCCCCTAACACACGCCTGGTTCAGTATATGGGAACCGATTTCGGACGGATTGGACGTTTGTACCGGCGGCGGGGGCTTCTTTGCGCGTTTTACAGGGCGAGAGCCCGGACAAGCAGCCGGGCGGTTTCTTCGTAAAGCGCCGGAAACTGCTCCAGCGGGAGCGGATTGATCCCGCTTCCGAGTTCAACGGTGAATCCGGGACGCCGGAATTCGTAGATGAACCAGTCTTTGAACCCTGCATCGCTGCCCCGCAGCTTTACGCTCTTGAAGCCGCTTGCCTGCTGCAGCTTCAGGGCCAGAAATTCCGCGTCATCCGGTTCGTAGTCCCGGTAGTTCCAGTAAATTTCGCGCCCCTGCGTATGCAGGGCGACGACGTGACGGAAGCTGCGGCTGCGGGTAAAATCGGCCACGGCTATCGCTTCCGGCTCGGTCAGCGGAGCCTCGCCCGTATAGTCGCGCGGTCCGGGTCCGGTGACCGCACGGCGGGACCGCTCCTCTTCCCAGAAGGCGGGGAACTGATCGTTAAGATCGACGCCGTTGATGTTCGCTTTCCACCGGCGGAAATCAAACGACCCTCCGTTCCACTCATGGAGGGAAGCGAACAGGGGATGCGCCGGGTAGACGCCCCCGAGCACGAGCTCGACTCCGTCCGGGTTCACCATCGGCACGATCCATAAGCTCGTCTCGCGGAACAGGGCCGCCGCATCGGAGCCGTGAAGGTCCCCGCTTTGACGGACAGCCTCCGCGTACTCCTCAAGAAACTTCACCGCCGCCAGGGAGGTGATCCATTCGTTGGCGTGAAACGATGCGTTGACTTGGATCTCCCGGCTTCCGGTGCCGATGCGCACAGCGGGAATGTTGCGGCCGAGGACGCTGTGCCCAATGCATGTTTCCTCCAGAAACGGGTACCGTTCCTTCAGAAGCGTCAGATCCCGGAGCATTTCGGGATACCCGTATTCCTCGGCCGTCCGGACCACGGACCTGTCGCGGACAGCCGGCACATCTATCGTGACGCCGGGCCTGAGCACTGCCGGGTCCAAGAAGGTATTGGCCTTCCAAAGCTCTTCCCGGGATAATCCGAAGCGCAGCGACACGCTTTCCCAGGCGTCTCCCGGTTGAACCGTATATTGATGATCGAGTTTGGCGGGAATCAGGATCATCTGTCCGGGAATGACATACTCATGAAGACTCAGCTGCGGGTTCGCGGCCTTAAGCGAGACGGAATTAACGGCATACAATCTGGCGATCCGCTGCAGTGTCTCCCCCTGCTGAACGACGTGGCGAAACGGCATACCACTCATACCTCCTCAGGACAAGGCAAAGAGAAGCCGCTTTCCTTCACGCACTTGCTTCCCTGTACCGAGTTGTGAGTATATGTCTATGCCCCCTCTCCCTTCTTCATGTCCCGGGCATGCAAAAGGACCGGCGGGTTCCTGCCGATTCTGAATAGAATACGGCGGAACTTACCGGTCCTGTCGTTTGATTGCGGAATGGTTACGGACTAGACGAACGTCGGCACTTGCCACACAACCGGGGTACCGAGCAACTGCTCGCGCAGCCAAGAGCCCGTAATGTGATGGAACATCTCGGCATCGCCGCTGCAGAAAAACTGGTGTACCGGAATGTCTTTGGTCGTCGCCAGCATTCCCCGGTGATAGAGGATGGTGCTGATTTCCCGGGCGGTCTCGTCCGCGGAAGAGATCAGCGTCACTTCCGGATCGACCACACGGGCAATCGCCTCCGTCAGGAACGGATAGTGCGTGCAGCCGAGAATGAGACAATCCATGGGCTTGTCGAGCAGCGGCTGGAGGGAATCGCGCACGGTATCGACCGCTTCCTCGGAAAAGTACAATCCACGCTCCACGAGCGGTACCAGGGCCGGGCAGGCCAGCGAGTGTACCTGGATCGTGGGCGAGATGGTTTTCAGCGCTTGTTCGTACGCTTTGCTCCGGATCGTGCCTTCCGTGCCGATTACGCCGACAATACCGCTTCGCGTCGTCTTGATCGCGGCGCGCGCTCCCGGGGAAATGACGCCCAGCACCGGAATATCCAGCCGGTCGCGGATTTGCTCCAGCGCGACCGCCGTCGCGGTATTGCAGGCGATCACGATCATTTTAGGGTTAAATTGGATCAGATAATCCACAAGTTGATTCGTAAACGTGAGAACTTCATCGGCGGGTCTGGGGCCGTAAGGCGTCCGTGCCGTATCGCCGAAATAAATCACTTTCTCCTGCGGAAGCTGTCGCATAACTTCTTTTACAACGGTTAAACCTCCGACTCCGGAGTCTAGGATGGCTATCGCTTGCTGCACACTTATACGCTTCCTTTGCGAATGAAATGATTGCTTGTAAATACATGGATAGAATATGATTGCCCAAGCCGAAATGTACCTAGGTATCATACCAGATTTCCGATTCGGTGCCAACGAAAGCAGCTCCGGAGCGGCATGCGCCCGGAGCTGCAGGACTAGCTGGGAATAGGGCCGGACGAGATCCGGCAACTCCTGACATTCAGGGGTCAGCGCTTGATCTCACTAACCAGACCGAAGGAGTAGCCGGCCTTTTTCACGTCTTTCAGAATGCGGTCCAGCGCTTCCATGTTTTCTTTGGAGCCCTGGTGCATGAGGATGATATTGCCCGGATGCAGGTTGTTCATGATATCGTTGTAAGGATCCTCGGCTCCGTTGGCGCGGGGTTCCCAGTCACGCATCGCGGTCGACCAGAAAACGGAGGTATACCCCATATCCGAAGTCAGATCGAGCAGATGCGTGCTGTATTTCCCGTACGGAAAGCGGAAATATTTGACGACATCCTGTCCGGTAATGCTTTTGTACAGCTTCTCGAAATCGGTAATTTCTTTACGCACCTGCTCATCGCTCAGCGTATTCATATCTTTGTGCGTCATCGTATGATTGGCCACGAGATGGCCATCCGCTACCAGTTGCTTGATAAAATCGGGATGGGCCTTGACGTTGTTGCCCGAAATGAAGAAGTTCGCCTTCACGTTGTTCTCTTTAAGCGTCTTCAAAAGTTTCGCGGTATCCCCCATCGGACCGCCGTTGTCTATGGTCAGGTAAACGTTTTTGCCCTGTCCGACCCAGACGGCTTTCTCTTTGGCGGTAAAGGATTTCGTTTCTTTCGGAAAATCCGGCACCTGGCCTTTCGGCTTTTTCATGTAATACCACGACAGAGCCTGACGGCTGGCGCCGCTTTCGCCCTTCGGCTGCGGAGACGGTTTCGCGGTCCCCGGGGAAGCGGAAGGTTTTGCCGATGGAGCAGCGGAAGGTGCGGCCGACGGCGAAGCCTTGACCGCGGACGAAGGCGCGGGAGAATCTCCCGGCGCAGCCGATGCGGATGGAGACGCGGAAGGCTTCGGGCTGCCTGCCGGCGTTTTTTCAGGAGCCGGTGACGGTGCAGTAGTCGGAGATGCGGAAGCGCCGGCTGTCGCCGCCGGAGATTGGACAGGACTTCCGGAATTTGATACGTTGGAATTGCCTGCGCATCCGGCGGCCAGTATGCCGGAAAGCAGCAGAACGGCGGAAGCCGCAGCGGTTTTTTTCATGGTATCACCTAGATTTCCTAAAATGTGAGGCTAATCTTTCCTTTTCGACAACAGGCTGAGGAATCCTTGCTCGAAACTGTGTTTTAAACGTAAACGGAACAAATAGTTCCACCATCAAACAGGGACCTGCCGGGTCCCGCCGACAAAGGGGCGATTGCGATGCTTATCGACGAACTTAAGCAAAAAGCAGCCGTGACCGGTTCCGTACCGGCACACTTCAACTTGATCATCGAGGACATCCATGAACCGGAAGACGGAGAGACAGAGGTCCTGTTTGTCTGGCAGGAGCCATCCGGGGAGAGCGGAATCTCCGTCACTCTTGATGCGGCCGGCAGGCTGCTCTCCTACTCCGTAGACGAAGAGCTGTGCAAGGAAGCCGCTCCGATCGGCGAGGAGGCTTTGAGGGAACGGGCACGGTCTTTCTTCCTCTCCCAACGTCCGGAAGCTGCGGACAGGTTTCTCCTGACGGAGTCCCGGTTCGGGGAACGCAGCGTTTTCTTCCAATGGGCGCAGACCGCCCTCGATCTTCCGCTTCCCCAGACAGGCGCCTTTATGCGGCTTACCTTATCGGGAGAGGTAACCAGTTTCACCTACAAAGGGACGGCGGCCTCGCCTCCTCTCCCCGCCTCTCTGGCGCAGCCGGAACGGCTCCGGCAGCAGCTAGCCGAAACCGTGCGGATGAGTCTTGCGATCGTCAAGCTCATCCCGGCATTATATGCGGGCGGCGACGACCGGCTCCGTCTCGTTTATCAGCCGGAACCCGGCTACCGGCGTTTCGACGCCGCGACGGGTCTGGCGCAGGGGACGGATGCTGAGGCGGAAGAGGAACACGAGGCTTACAAGGCGTACGAGTTATCGCCGGAGGAGACCGATGATTCGCTGGGCAGTCTTGAAGAGCTCATCGGCATTTCCACCTATCCCCTCGTAAGAGACAGGGAAAGGGATATGGACGAGAACCTCAAAGGAATCGTCTGGCACGCTGCGGATCGGGAGGAAAATCCGGCAGACCTCTCGCTGGACGGCTATTTCCGCAGAAGGATGGAAGACACGGTGAAAGCGACCGCAGACAAGGACACCGGGCGCCTTCGCTCCTTCATTTGGATGATCCGCCGACCGGGGAAGCTTGCGCTCTCGTACGAAGAATGTTTGGAGCGGGCGGACGCTTTTCTGCGCAAAGCGATGCATGACTGGCTGCAAGTGCCGGGTCTCGCTTTTTATTTACAGGAAAAAAGCGACGAGGATGCCGGGTCGGAATCGGAAGGCCAGCTCCGGTACTTTTTTACGTGGCAGCTCCGCTATGAAGACGTTCCTCTCTATTTGCAGTTCGTGACGCTATGCGTGAATGCTTCCACCGGATATGTGGACCGGTTCTCGGGAACCGACTGGAATCCGGAAGAAATCCGGAATCTTGCTCCTGCTGCGAAGCTGAATGCAGACGAAGCTCATCGGCTCTACGTGGAAGCAGTGGACTTCAAGCTGGAGTGGGAGCGGGATTATGACGCCGAAACGCCCGAAGGCGCCTACAATCTTCTGTATACGCCCATCCTCAAGGGAAGCGGGCGGAGCCGGATCGCTTTTATCGATGCCGCAAACGGCGAGTTTGTGACCCAGGCGTAATCTGTCCGCTGCTTCCTCGTTTCGCTTAGGAAGACTTGGATAGCAAAAAGCCGGCTCCCTTTCAGGGAGCCGGCTGTTCAGCTTTGGCCGGGATCGGCCCGGATGTGCGGATGCGCGGATGTCCGTTTCGCCGTTCCATCTTACGGACCCGCTCACCGTGCTGCCGGTGCGGTTAAACGCCGCATGGCGGCGGTCAACGCCGGATTCAGGATTTCGGGTTTGCGGCGCGTATACCGCCCGCAAGCTACAGGTCCGCTTCCGTCCCCGCATGTCTTACGGCGGCATCGGTATTCCTGCGGCTGCGCGCTGCGAATCGCACCCGCGAGAGCAGGCTGACGACCGGCTCGTCGATCAGCCGGTACATTAGGTGGGCGAGCGCAAAGATAAGCGGAAGCGAAACGAGCGTAGTCACGAGGATATTCAGCCCGTAAGACAGCCAGCCGTCAAGCCGCAGAAACAGCAGGCAGGAGAAGCTGCAAAGCACGGCAAAATGAACGAGATAGAGCGAAAAGGACAGCTTGCCGAGATAAGCCATCGGTCTGCCGGCGAACAGCTTCTGCCCCGACGGGCTGTTCAGCAGCGCAAGCAGCACCAGAGCCGCCCCCGCGGTCCGGTAGGCGACGACTCCGGGGAAGCCGTCCGGTCCAAGCGGCAGCCAAGCGTAGACGGTTCCCTGCCAGCCGACGTAAGGAACCGAGCCGAGAAAAAGGCCCAGCAGCGCAAATACCGCAGGGACGGCTCCGGGACGCAGCGCAATCAAATTCCGGCCGGAGACGGCCGATAAATCGCTGAGCAGCATGCCCAGCACGAAGCCCAGATAGTAAGAGTCCCGGAACAGCCATACCCCTGCGGCATACAGGATGAACCGGAAACGGGACATGCCGAAGGCCAGCAGCAGACCGTAAACGAGAAAGGAACCGAAAAGCTCGTAGGTCATCGTCCAGAGTACGGGGTTATAAGCCATGCCATATTCGAAGAACGTATGGACAAAGCCCTGCTCCAGCAGCGCCGCAAACGACGGGACCGTCGTGTACGGGTCGGGCATCGTAGCCCGCGTGTACCCCCTCGCCTCCTCGTAAAAATTCCAGTCCAGCTTCATGACCGCGAAAGCGAGGAGCAGCGAGCAGAAAGCGGGAACGGCGAGACGGAAATACCTTTTCAGAAGTGCGGCCGTCACAATCGAGCGTTTGCGGTACCGGAAGAAGCGGCGGCTCAGGACGAATCCGCTCAAAACGAAGAAAAGGCAGACTGCAAAATTGCCGTTGAACAAAAGATTGAGCGGCGTACGCGGAATCCACTGATCGAACGCAAAGTGGGACACCTGCGGCCGAGCTTCGAACATGGACGGCAGAAACACCTGAAGAAAATGGGCAAAAACGACAACCAGCGCAGCCGCACCGCGCAATCCGTCCAGATACGTAATTTTCGGCTCGTTCATGACGTTTTGACTCCGGGCTACAGCCGGATCAGCTCACCGGACTCCGAGGAAAGCCGGATGGCTTCCAGCATCCCGACGACCTCGCACCCCTGCGCAGCATCCGAGAGCGGCTGGCTTCTGGTTTTTACACAGTCGATAAAATGGGCGATCTCCGCCTGGTAGTAGTCAACGGACGGAACGGAAAGCTTGTGTTCCACCGGGAAAGCGTTCACTTCCGTGAATACGCTCAGCGGCTCGAGACTTCCCCCGCCCTGCGTTCCGTAAAGCTCCACCTTAACGGCGTCATCCTGGCTGCCGTTGACAGCCCAGCTTGCTTCGACGGTAAGGACGGCGCCGTTCGTGAACGTGATAAAAGCAGTGCCCAGATCTTCCACATCGTAGACGCCCTCCGACTTGTTGATGTCGGAATGAGCCGTATAAGCCGCTATCCCCTTGGTCGAGTAAGGGGCGATTTTGCGGAACAGCTTGCCGGTGACCGATTCGGGCTGGGGACAGCCCATCATCCACCAGGCTAGGTCCAGCACATGGACGCCGATGTCCATCAGCGGTCCGCCGCCGGAATAGCGGCTGTCCGTGAACCAGCCCTCGGGCACACCGCGCTGCCGCAGGATCTTGGTCTTCGCGTAGTAGATGCTGCCGAGCCCGCCCGACGCGACCATGCCCTGCAGCGCCTGCGCGTCCGCACGGTACCGGTGGCTCATGCCGACCATGACGAGCCGGTCGCTCCCGGCCGCCTTGTCGCGGAGCCGCAGTGCTTCGTCGCGGTTCATGGCCATCGGCTTCTCGACGAGCACGTCGAGGCCGCGCTCCAGCGCGAGCAGCGACAGCGCCACATGGCTGTCGTTGAACGTGCAGATGCTGACCGCATCGAGCCGCTCGGCGTTCAGCATCTCCTCGGCCGACGCGTACGAAGCGGTCCCGTATTCGGCGGCCGTCCTGTCGGCCCTGTCCTTGTCGATATCGGCCACGGCCGTTAGCTCCACATCGGGGTGATCCTTGTAATGCTTCAGGTGAAACATATGGGCAATGGAACCGGTCCCGATGACTCCAACGCGAATACTCATCGTCTTTTCGCTCCTTTGCGTGTGGGCTGCCCGGTAAGCCGCGCTGTAAACGGCACGCAGGCGCCTTTTTTGGTTGACGGTCAGAACAGGCCGGCATGGCCGTGGCCATGGTTGCGCCGACCGTTGCGGTCCGGCGTCCGGCCGGTCTGTTTTTACGATACCCGCTCAACCGGCACATTGCCGGCGGTGCTAGCCGGTATCTTTTCCGTCCGGTCAGCCTCTGTTTCCGTTTCAACTCTTCCACCGGATTAGGTACCGTCGGCCTTCTTCATCCTCTGCCCGATCAGCTCCCGTTTCCGGCTCTCCTTCTCACCTTGGCCTATTTGGAAGGCCGTCCTGCCGTCCGTCGGAATCTGCGCTGAACCGGCCGATGAACACTGTCATCGCAAGCAAGATCACCGCTCACACCGGTTCGCTATTCCCGCTTCAGCAGCTCCACTTGTTCGTGCACGTAGTCGAGAGCCTTTACGGAGCCTTCCGCAGGCTCCTCCAGTCCTTCGAACTCGACCGTGAGCCAGCCGTCGTACCCGCTCGCCGCCAGCTCCCGGAAAATATACGGCAGGTCCACGTCGCCTTCTCCCGCTATACGGCCCGCATAGGGCGTGCCGTCCAGGGCGTTTATGCTCCCCTCCGCACCCGGCTCCGTCCGCAGGAAGTCCTTGACGTGGACATGCCCTACCCGGCCCCGCAGCTTTTGTACGGCTGCAGAAGGGTCTTCGCCCACCAGCAGGAAATTGCCGGTGTCGAACGTACTGAGCAGAGCCGGAGAACCCACCTCGCGGATGATCTCCAGCACCTGGTCGCTTCGGCCCGCGAAAAGCCCGTGATTTTCCAGGCACAGCACCTTGCCCTTCTCTTCCGCATAAGCGGCAGCCGCCTTCAGCCCTTCCAGCACGTAGCCCATGCCCTCGTCCACGGGCATCGTCTCATCCGGCCGGTCTCCGGAGAAAACCCGCACGACGGGCGCTCCGAAATGGACCGCCATATCGACGGCTTCCTTCACTTCCCGGAGCTGGGCGGCCCGTTCTGCGGCATCGGCCGTTACGAAGTTGTTGCACGCGCAGAAGCACGCCACCTCCAGTCCCAGCTCATCCAGCACCCGGTCGATCTCGGGCAGCTCACGCTCCCGGTCCTTCCAGAAGACGGACAGGAGCTCTACCCCTTCCGCTTTCGTCCCGGCTGCAAAACGGAGAAAATCGGTGACGTCCCATTTTCCCCCGTACCAATAAGCATGAACGCTCCACATGCTGAGGCTAATTTTCATCCCCGCTCTTCCTCCTCCTGAATTCTTCTCTGCACGGATCGGCAAGTCGCCGCCCATTACCAATCGGCCCCGGCCTCTTATTTAAAACCGGAAAGCGTGGAACCGGCTTTCATAAAATATTTTTGCCCGAAAAAATACAAGACGACCATCGGAATCGTAAAAATGGCGGAGGCGGCCATCAGGAGCTCCCATTGAGCGCCGTGATCCTGCAGAAACCCCTGCAGCCCGACCGTAATGGTCCATTTCGTATTGTCGTTCAAATAAATGAGCGGCCCCATAAAATCGGTGTAGGTCCCCACGAACGTGAACAGGGCAATCGTCATCAGCGGCGGCTTCAGCAGCGGAACGATGATCTGCCCGTACGTCCGCAGCTCGGACGCGCCGTCCATTTTGGCCGCCTCGCACAGCTCGCCCGGAATCCCCATCATAAACTGGCGCAGCAGGAAAATGTAAAACGGAGCGCCGAAAAAGCTGCCGATCGTCAGCGGCAGGAACGTATTGATCCAGCCCAGCTTCGCGAAAATGATATAGACCGGAATCATCTGAACTTGGGCCGGCAAAATCATCGTCGCCACGACGAGCGAAAAAATAATTCCCCTTCCGCGCCACGGGATTTTCGTGATGGAATAGGCCACAAGCGGCGCAGAGAAAAGCTGACCGACGATATTGACCGCGCACAGCAGCAGCGTATTGCCCATGTACAGGAAGAACGGAATCGACCCGATGGCGTTCCCGTAGTTGCTCCACTGCCACTTTTCCGGGAAAAAGGCGGGCGGGACCTGGAAGATTTCCGACGGGTTCTTAAGCGAAGTCAGAAGCAGCCAGATGAACGGAAACAGGAAAATAAGGCCAAGCAGCGACAGCGCCGCATGCGGCAGGATCGTCCTGCGGAGTACGAGCAGCGGGCGCCTGCGCCTGTTCTTGGGCATTCCGGCAGGCGTACTCTGCAATACGCTCATCCCGCCCCCTTGAAGGTTCGTGGAAGTTGCCATTCAATCACCTCCGTAATACACCCAGCGGGCGGACGTTTTCAGCACGAGTACGGTCATGAGTACGACGATTACGAACAGAATCCAGGCCAAGGCGGACGCGTAGCCCATTTTCAGATACATGAAGGCGGTCTGATACAAATAAACGGCGTAAAACATCAGGGAATGATCCGGTCCCCCCAAAGCGCCGCCCTGGTTGCCTCCCGTCAGAATGAACGATTCCGTAAAGATCTGAAACGACCCGATAAGGCCCATAATGAGCTGAAAGAGGAGGACCGGAGAGAGCCCCGGCAGCGTAATGTGCCAGAACCGGCGCCACACGCTTGCCCCGTCGATCGAAGCCGCTTCGTAAAACTGCTGGGGAATCCCCTGCAGCGCCGCCAGAAATATGAGCGATCCCGCACCGGAGCCCCACAGTCCCATCAGGATGAGAGAAGGCTTCGTATAACGCGGATCGAGCAGCCAGGCCGGGTCCGGAAGATGCAGCGACCGCAGCAGCATGTTGATCAGCCCGTAGTCCGGATTAAGCAGCCACGTCCAGAGGATAGCGCTTGCCACTACCGGGATCACCGCCGGTAAATAATAGACCGTCCGGTAAAAAGCGATCCCCTTTACCTTGACGTTCAGCAGCAGGGCGATCAGCAGCGAGCTGAGAAGCCCGATCGGCATGGAGATAAACGCCATAAAGAACGTATTGCGCAGCGATTTGTAGAACGTCTCGTCTTTTAAAATCTCCATGTAATTTTGCAGGCCCACCCACTGGGGCGAATTGAATAAATCATAGCTTGTAAAGCTGAAATACAGGGAGCCGAAAAACGGATACACGGTAAACGCGAGAAACCCGATGATCCAGGGCAGAGCAAAGGCCGTACCGACCCAGAAATCCCGTCTGGCTTTGCGGGAACGCGCAGGACGGCCGGCGCGGGCATTCAGCGTATCGGCGCTCATGACGGATCTCCTTTCGGAAAATCGGCCTCCCGCCTGTCTGGAGGCGGAGCGGCCGGAATAGCGCTGCCCCCGGTCCCGGACTGACAGGCGGAGGCAGCTTGATCGTGCGCAATCGCCACAACAACATCAACATCAAGTAAGCGCTTGCAAACATTGGGCGCAAGTCCTTATTTATCTGCAAATTATTTCCCGACCAGCGGCTGGATTTTATCCTTGATCTGTTTGAGCCCTTCGTCCACCCCGACTTTTCCGCGGAGGATGTCGTTGTACTTTTTCGTAATTTCGTCCATATATTCGTTCATAAAAGGCAGCGTCGGAAACGATTTGAGGTTCGGGCTCTTCGCATATTCGGTATATTCCTTGAAGCCCGGAACACTGTCGTACGTCTTATCGTCGAGCGACGAAAGCCGGGTCGGCAGGTTGCCGAGCGCAGCCGTGAATTTCACCATCTGCTGCTTCTCCGTCAACCACTTCAGGAACGTCCAGGACTGGTCCGGATGCTTGGCGCCCTTGGGGATGTAAAAGACGCTGGTGGCGATGCTGCCGGCGTTTTTCAGCTCCGGTTTATCCTCGCTGTAAGGGATGGGCGCGATGCCGTAGTTCAGACCCGGCGCATACTGCTTAATAAACGTCGGCAGCCATTCCCCGTCCAGGGCCATCGCGTATTTTCCCGAGAAAAACGGGTTCTGCGAAGACTGATACTTGCCGAGGGACGCCGAGAAACGGTCGAGGTTTTCCGTGCCGTACTTATCCCACAGCTCTTTGGAAAGCAGAATGGCCTGCTTAAAGCCCGGATCATCCGGCGTGACTTCCTTCTTGTCCGGGTCCCAGAACTTGCCGCCGAACACTTGCGTAAAAGTATATGCGTCCGCTCCGGGCCATAAACCCAGCCGGTCGAGCCTTCCGCCTTCCTGGACCACGCTTAATTTCTCCGCGTACGTTTTCAGCTCGGCGATCGTTTTGGGCGGGCCGTCGAAACCCGCTTCCTTCAGGAGATCTTTGTTGTAGTACAGCATGCTGAAATGCATCGCAACCGGGATCGCATAGGTTTTGCCTTCGTATTGGGAAGTGGACAGGGCGGAGGGAATAAAATCGGCAAGATCGACCTGGTCTTTCTTGATGTACTCGTCTAGGGGAATCATTGCGCCTTTCACGCCCCAGGAAGCGACGTTCTGGCCGAATTGGGAAGCGATATCGGGGGGATTGCCGCCGGTAATGGCGGTCAGCTGCTTCTGGTAGTCACTCTGGCTGAGGCCTTTCACTTTGATGCCGTCATGGGTGTCGTTAAATTCCTTGATCAGTTTCTCCAGCGCTTCGGCTTCCGGTCCGGTCCAGCCGTACCAGAAGTTAAGCTCTGTCTTTCCGCCGCCGCCGACTGCGGAACACCCCGACAGGGCGGCCGCCGACGCCATTACGGCAGCCAGCATACCCGCTGTGAATTTACGCATACCTGGACCTCCTCGTGAATAAGTGAACGTGATCCTTCCAGCATGGTGAATCCTTTATGCAGTTTTCGGCCTCCTTTTCGCAACGCTCGAACTTAAGATGGAGTTATCATAGCACCCCCAAAATGAAAAGGAAACAACTTTTTTTATTATAATTTTAGGCGGAAATAATTTTCAAAATAACGTCGAACGGTGCACAAAGAAATGAGTACCTGGGCATCTGGCGCTGAGCTTAAAGGAGGACTTCGGGAGGAGGTGCGCGGCGTTTTTTTTGCCTAATGGTCGGAAAGTGTGTCGGAAACTATTTTTTGCGCGAAAAAAAGGACCGGAATTCATGGAAAAGAATTTCGGTCCCTTCTCTCCTATCAGGATGTATAGGCAGGTAGCCAGTCTCCGTGCGCTTCGATCAGTTCATCGCAGAGGGCCACGATATCGTCGATCGAGAGTTCCGCGGACGTATGGGGGTCCAGCAGAGCCGCATGATAAATATGCTCCTTCTTGCGTGTAACGGCCGCTTCGATCGTCAGCAGCTGGGTGTTGATATTCGTGCGGTTCAGCGCCGCCAACTGAGGAGGCAGATCGCCGATATATGTGGGCGTAATGCCGCTGGCATCGACCAGGCACGGCACTTCCACGCAGGCTTCCTTCGGCAGATTCGTAATCAGCCCGGTATTCATTACGTTGCCCCCCATCTTATACGGGACGTTCGTCTCCATCGCTTCGATCATGTAGGAAGCATATTCGCCGGACCGTTTGTGCTCAAGCTGCGGGTTGTTGACCAGCTCCGCGCGAAGATTTTTCCAACGCTCGATCTGGTTTACGCATCTGCGGGGATATTCGTCCAACGGGATGTTGAACTCATCAATCAGTTCAGGGTAATTCCGTTTGATGAAATACGGATGATACTCCGCATTATGCTCGGACGACTCCGTTACATAATACCCGAACCGGAACATAAGCTCGAAACGTACCATGTCGTGGTGTTTTTCTTTCTGTTTTTCCTTAGCCAGCCGCTTGATTTCGGGATATAAATCTTTGCCGTCCTTGGTCACTTCAAGCAGCCAAGCCATATGGTTGATGCCGGCGATTTTGGACTGGACGCCTTCGGGGTCGAGGCCCAGATGCCGGAACATATACGGAACGCAAGCCTGGACGCTGTGGCAAAGGCCGACCGTTTTAACGCCGCCGTGCGTATTGAGCACGTTCGTAAGCACGGCCATCGGATTCGTGTAGTTAAAGAACCAGGCGTCCGGACACACTTCCCGGATGTCCCGGGCGAAATCGAGCACGACCGGGATCGTACGCAGATTGCGGAAGATCCCGCCGATACCGACCGTATCGGCAATCGTCTGGCGCAGGCCGTACTTCTTCGGAATTTCAAAATCCGTAATCGTACACGGATCGTATCCGCCGACCTGAATCGCGTTGATGACCACCTTAGCTCCGCGGAGCGCTTCCTTGCGGTCGCTGTACGCCTTGATCCGGCACGTGCTGCCTACGGTGTTTTTGATATGGTTCAGCATCGTCTCGGAATCGCGCAGCCGCTCCCCGTCAATATCGAACAAGGCGAGCTCATAGCCCTGCAGCGCCTCCGTCACCATGCAGTCCCCTAAAATATTTTTGGCGAACACCGTGCTGCCTGCGCCCATGAACGTAATTTTGGACATCTTTTCTCATCTCCCGACTAAAAAAGTGGAATGCCTATACCTAGCACTATACCGTCTTAAGGCGGCACCGCACATGGAGACATCCCACTTTCGTATGGAGATTTGTAGTGTGAAAATGACCGGCAAATAATCCGAACGGAAAGTCTTATCTTTCTTTGCGCATTTGGACCCACAGAAGACCGAGAATAACGGTGATCAGCGTAAAAGCCGTGAAGGCCAGCAGCGGAATCGTAATAAATCCGAGCCAGTCGATGTAATCCTGATCGCATGCGACGATGCCGCATTTGGAAGCTGCCTCTTTAAACAGGGGCGTTTTTTGCATAAGATAGTGATAGAGGGAAATTCCCATCCCCCAGACGGAGAACGGCAGCGCGTAAATGACCTGCTTGTTGTCCTTGCGCGTTGCGGCGATTCCGAGAATCAGCACAAGCGGGTACATCAGGATACGCTGGTACCAGCACAGCTTGCACGGCGTAAAATCCATTATTTCCGAGAAATAGAGGCTGCCGAGCGTAGCAACCACGGAAATGGCCCAGGCCATGTGAAGGGCGTTATTTTTTAGAAACGAGTTCGATTTCAATACGGTCTTGCTCCTCTCCCGGCTCAATCTTGACGTGCATGTTATATTATAAAAAATGAAGCGTCCGAAGTCTATCGTTCTTCTATCGTGATTGGAGGCTTATCATGCTTAAACCGTTTCACTCTGTGTCGGTCAATCCCTATAACGGCAAAGGAGAGCTGTTCGTCCTGTTCGCGGGTTACGGCCAAACCGCTCCGTACCACGAAGTCGGTCCGCAGATGCTGGATTACTACCTGATTCACACCGTGGAATCCGGGAAGGGCCGCTTCAGCTGCCTCGGCAAAGAATACGACCTCGGACCGGGCGACACCTTCGTGATCTTCCCCGGCGAAGTCGTCACGTACGCCTCCGACAAACGCGACCCGTGGCGTTACAGGTGGATCGGCTTCAAAGGCAGTTCCGCCGACGACCTGCTGATCCGCCTCGGCATTACGGCGCAAAGGCCGGTCGTACATGCGGAGGGGCTTCCCCGCCTGCCCGTCTTCCTGCGCCGGGCCGAGCGGGCGCTGCGGGAGGCGGGCCCGGCCTGCGACCTCCAGGCGGAGGGCGAGCTGCGGCTGCTGCTTGCCCGGCTTGCATCGCACGCCGATGTCCCCCGCCGCGGAGGCGAGGAAACCGACGCCGGGCGGCAGCAGATCGACCGCGCCGTGAGGTGGCTGCAGCTGCAGTACGCCCAGCCGGTGACCATCGAGCAGCTTGCGCAGCATATGGGCTACCACCGGACGTACTTGTCGAAGCTGTTCCGGCAGCATACGGGTCTCACGCCGACGCAGTTTCTGCTCAAAATCCGGATGGAGCGCGCCAAGCTTCTCATGACGGAGGGCTCGACAATCGAGCAGATCGCCTACTCCGTAGGCTTCTCGGATCCGCTCTATTTCTCGAAACAGTTCAAGAAATGGTTCGGCTGCACGCCTTCCGAATACCGCACCAAGCACGGCCGGCTTGCCTACGACTGCTCGCGGTAGAGAAGGCGGAGCGAGGCCCGGAAAACAGGCGGACGTACGTACGGGAGCCGGGCGTACGGAAAAAGACGGCGGCAGACGGCAGCAGCGGCGAAAGGCCGTCTAACGGCACGGTCGGCTTGACGCCTGCCGCTCCGCACAGCGCGGGGCATGTGGGTGACCGCCGTACAGACGACGCCACCCTTGCCGAGCGCTGGGAGGGTCAGGTCGATCCGTCCGTTCAGAAGAGCGCGCTTGGTGAACTCACCAGGCTTGGCACTAGCGGATGGAGCGGCCTCGCGGGGCTCGCCTGTCGCCTTGCTCTCCCGATGCCGCAATCGCTGCACGTGCCGCTCTGCCCATATTGTCGGGCGGGCCGCTCTGTCCGTACTGTCGGGCGGTCAGAGCGGCTCGCCCGAATCGCACGCCGACCGGTCGGTATGGGCGACAGCGTCCCGACTCCTTGCTCACTCACACGATTTTGCGCCCATATAAGCAGATACACAGACAGGAAAGGAATCCAAAACCTATGAATCGCATTTCCCTGCTCTCCCCCGGCGGCCGCTTCGAAACCGGCCGCCTGTACCTCCGGCTGTTAACGCCGGAGGATGCCCCAGCGCTGCTGGACTACCGGCAGCGCAACCGCGCCGAGCACGCTCCGTGGGAGCCCGTGCGCGGCGAAGCGTTCTTCACGGCCGAAGCGCAGCAGGCGGCCATCCGCGGATTCGAGGACGAATCCGCGACCGACCGAGCCTACAGCTTCGGCGTGTTCCATCAGCCGGACGGCCTCCTCATCGGGACGGCCCGGCTGAGCCACATCGGCCGCGGTCCGTTCCAGAACGCGTACGTCGGCTACAGTATCGACGCGGCGCACGGCGGCCGCGGCCTGATGACCGAGGCGCTGCGCGAATGCCTGCGCATCGCCTTCGGCCCCCTCGGCCTGCACCGGGTGCAGGCCGCGATCATCCCACGCAACGCGCGTTCGCTGCGTGTGGCGGAGAAGTGCGGCTTCGTGCGGATCGGCCTCAGCCCGCGGTATTTGAACATCGCCGGCGTGTGGGAGGATCACATCTTGTTTGCGCTTACAAGTGAAGATTTCGGATGATTCCGTATGGAGCGTTCCTACGGTACAAACATACATTTTTTTCTAGTTCCACTGCAATTATCATACAAAAACGGACAAGTTTCAAGCGTTTGTCCAAGGTCTCTTCCTTGTATACGACTGGCGAAAATTTTCCTCGTTTCTCCATTTCATGAACGCAAAAATCGCATGTTTATCCGTTCTCGAAAAGCAGCTAAAAAAGCCCGGCATCCGTCTTAAACGGATGCCGGGCTTTTCCTCATATTCCGTTATTTCTTCAAGCTGTCCCAAGCTTTCTGGAAGTCTTGAAGCATTTGATCCTTGCTGATCTGTTTGCCTACATAACCCTGCATGGTGTCGCCGAACTTCTTGGAAGTCGCTTCGCCGCCAGGGAATTTGAACCAGTTCCAGGAAAGCGTTTTGCCGTCTTTCGCGTATTTCATAATGTCGGCGGCAAGAGGGCCCACGACTTTTTCGTCCACGGAGATGGTTTTGAAAGCCGGAATGAACTTGAATTCGTTGGTGATATACTTTTTACCCATATCGGACGTTACGAGCCAGTTCAGGAACTTTTTCGCTTCATCCTTATTCGGGGAGTTCTTGTTGATGACCCAGTTGTTCGGCACGCCCACGAGCAGTTTATCGTTCGCGGCGGCATCGTCAGAGATCGGCATCGGAAGGAAGCCGATGTTGATGTTCGGATTCGTTTTGGAAATTTGAACCTGCGTCCAGTTGCCCTGCTGCGTCATAGCGGCTTTGCCGGTTGCAAACTCCGTTACTTGCGTGTTGTAGTCGGTTTGCAGCGGGTTTTTGTTGCCGTATTTGAGCGTCAGGTCAAACAGCTTTACCCAGTTGTCGAACACGGCATTGCCCGGAATTTTTTGCGAGCCGTCGTTCAGGCCTTTAATGAATTTGTCGGCATCCGGCTGGTTCGCAAACGGAACGTTCACGAAATGGTTGCCGAGTACCCACCACTCGCCGTAGCCGTTCACGAATGGCGTAGTGCCTGCCGCCTGCAGTTTCTTGGCCGCGTCTTCCAGCTGTGTCAGCGTCTTCGGAAGCTCGGTGATTCCGGCTTTCTGGAACAGATCTTTGTTGTAAATATAGCCGTAGCCTTCGAGACCTACCGGCATGCCGTAAATTTTGCCGTCTTTGGAAATCGGATCGCCCGCGCCCTGCGCCAGGTCTTTTACCCACGGCTGATCGGACAGATCTTCCAGATGCTCCTGCCAGACGTCCAGATCGGAGTTGCCCCCGTTGTTGAAAATGTCGGGCTTATCGCCGGAGTTGAATTTCGCTTTCAGCGCCGCGCCGTAGTCCGCGCCGCCGCCGACCGTCTGAACCTCGATTTTGACGCCGGTTTCTTTCTCGTATTCGGCAATCAGCTTGGAAAGGGCCTCGGCGATTTCCACTTTAAACTGGAACATTTTCAGTGTGACGTTTTTCTTCTCGCCGCCTGCCGCGGGGGAACCCGATGGAGACGCTCCGCCTTGTCCCTGGTCTTTATTGCCGCAGCCTGCGAGCAAACCGCCTACGAGAGCGGTGGTCAGACCTACCGCGATCCATTTTTTATTTCTAGTCATGAAAGAAAACCTCCCTTTTCTAATGCATACCTGTTTGCTTGCATAAGCCTGATCTATCGGTGCTGCTCTATGCGGTAAACCCCGGTAATCGGGATAATCGCCGTTCTCTGGTGATGCGAAAAATGGTTGCCATGGCGAAAAGTACCGGTTCCGGCCGAAGTTAAGCCGGGTGTGCTCAGCCCTTGACCGAGCCTGCCGTGATGCCTTCGATGATGTGCTTTTGCAGCAGCAGGAAGAAGATGATGATCGGCAGAACGCCCAGCGTCAGCGCCGCCATCGCGAGGTCCCACTGCTTCGTGTACTGGCCGAAGAACGCGTAAGTGGCGAGCGGAATCGTATGCAGCTTCGTGTTCGTCAGAACGAGAGACGGAAGCAGGTAATCGTTCCAGATCCACAAGCTGTTAAGCAGAATCACGGTTACCGCGATAGGTTTCAGCAGCGGGAATACGATCCGCCAGAAAATGCTGAACCATCCGCAGCCGTCCACCGTAGCCGATTCCTCGATTTCCTTCGGAATGCTTTTGATAAATCCGTGGAACAAGAAGACGTTCAGGGAGACCCCGAAGCCGAAGTAGCAGACGACAAGTCCGAGCCGGCTGTCCATCAGTCCCAGATTGTTGGCAACCTTTACGAGAGGAATCATAATGGACTGGAACGGGATGACCATGGCCGCTACGAACAGCAGGAACAGCAAGTTGTTCAACTTGGTGGGCTTGCGGACGAACCGGTAAGCCGACATGGAGGCGAAAATAACGAGTCCGATGTTCGACAGCACCGTAATCATCAGCGAGTTGCCCATCACCTGCGGAAAGTGGATGATATCCACGACTCTGGAGTAGTTATCCAGGCTGAACGATTTCGGAAGCGAAGCCGTATTTTGCAGCAGCTCCGCGAACGGTTTAAACGAATTTACGAGAACGAAGTAGAACGGGACAAGGAATAGGATGCCCAGTAAAGCCGTAAGAACTTCCAGAATAAAGGTCCGCGACGTATACTTGCTTCCGCTGCTCATGATTCCACCTCTTTCCGCTTGGTGTAGGAAACCTGGATGAGGGAGATCAAAGCGACCACGAAGAAGAAGATCAGCGCTTTCGCGGTACCCAGGCCGAGCCGGTTATTGCGGAACGCTTCCTGGTAAATGTTCAGCGCTACCGATTCCGTGGAGTTGAACGGTCCGCCTTTAGTCAGGGACAAGTTCAGGTCGAACATTTTGAACGCCCAGGAGATCGTCAGGAACAGACAGACGGTAAAGGCCGGCATGATCAGCGGCATCGTCACGCTGCGCAGCAGCTGCCATTTTCCCGCACCGTCGATCGTGGCCGCTTCCATCAGGTCTTTGGGCACGTTAGCCAGCGCCGCGATGTAGATGACCATCAGGTACCCGGCTCCCTGCCACACCGATACGATGACGATTCCCCAGAAGGCCGTAGGCGCGTCGCCCAGCCATGGAAGATTAAAGAACGAGATTCCCGTCATCTCCCCGATCGAGGCAAAGCCTTTTACGAAGATAAACTGCCAGATAAAGCCGAGCAGCAGACCCCCGATAACGTTCGGCATAAAGAACACGGTCCGCAGAACGTTGCGCGTTTTGAACGCTTTCGTCAGGAGCAGAGCCAGGACAAACCCGACCAGATTCGTTAAAATAATCATGGCTGCCGAAAACCGGATGGTGAACCAGAAGGCATTATGGAAATCGGTATCTTCGAAAATGATCCGTTTGAAGTTGTCCAAACCGATAAATTTGACCCCTTCGCTGACTCCGTTCCATTCCGTAAAGGCGTAGTAAAGGCTCATCAGAAACGGAACGACGACGATCAGGGTGAAGAATAAGAGCGCGGGTCCGACAAATACCCATTGCTGGAGCCCGTCGTGCGTTTTGGAGCGAGTAGTCAAGATTTCCCTCCCCCTTTCTGAGTGCAATCGCTTTCAAATGTGTCTTTTTTTGATTTATACTGTGATTGTAATGCAGTTTAACGGGGTTAAACACACCTTAAATTGCTCCTTTGGTGGACTATTTTGCGCTTGGGGCAAAACTTTCGCCCGTGTATTTGCACGCCCGGCATCCTGATGTACACTTACTATGCCGACAAGAAGCCGGCACGACCACTAAGCAGCGACAGGGGGAATTGCGATGCGGTCCAGACTCCGCAACAAGCTGATCGCCTTTATTCTGGCGGCTACGATCCTGCCGATCGCGACTTCTATTCTCGTCTCTCACTTCTATACGCAGTCCAAGCTGGAAGACAAAGCGATCCGGGACAATCTGAATCTGATTCACCAGGGAAAGCTCAATCTGGATACCTACCTCCAGAGCGTCGAGCAGAATATGAAGCTTCTCTACCACAATACCGTGATGATGGAAATACTGGAGAACCGGACGGATAACTTCTTCTCCGAGTCGCGTCTGTTTCTGACGGAGCAGGAAATTTTGCGCTCCATGCAAACGCTGAAATATGCGTCGCAGGATGTGCGGCAAGTTTACTTATATGTGGAACAAGCGCGCAAATCGTATCTTTTATCGGAAAACAGGCTCGTGCGGACCGACCAGGGAGCCGCGCCGTTCAAACCGGATATCCGCCGGGAAGAAAGCCGGATTGCGCCTCCCCACCCGATGTCCGCCTACGGCAAGCAATTTTTTATCTACTCGTCCGGAGACGTATTCACCTACCAGACGGCCTTGACCAACATCGTGGACAACATTCCGCTCGGCTCTCTGTCCCTGGATTTCTCGCCCGACACGATCAAGGCGATCTGTGACGAGCTTTACACCAAAGGAAGCGAAGAACTTTATATTATCGGGCCGTCCGGCGAAATTATGTACCAGGCCCATCCCGATCCCGAAGGAGGCAAGAAACCCGTGCCGTGGCTTCAGGAGCTTAAGAAATCGGCCGCCCGGGCGGAACGCGGTTACTTCCGTTCGGAGGATGCTTCCTACAACGGCATTCATATTTACGAAAGCATTCATGCGCCCGGAGGCAGCTGGCTTCTCGTCAAAGGAGTTCCGGACTCCGTTCTTTACAAAAGCCAGCGGGAGCTTACCGGCATATGGACGCTCGTCGGCGTTATTTTTCTGGGACTGGCTACCGTCGTGACGATCTATGTGTCCCTGCGGATGACGGCCCCCATCTCCGCGCTGATCGGCTATATGAACAAAATCGAGTCCGGGAACATGAACGTGGACATCCGGGTCAAAGCCGACGACGAGCTCGGCATACTCGCCAGACGCTTCCGTTCGATGATGCACACCATCAATGAATTGATTCTCCGGGAATATAAGCTGGAAGTCGCGAATAAAACGAATGAGCTCAAAGCGCTGCAGGCCCAGATTAACCCGCATTTTATTAATAATGCCCTGCAGTCGATCGCCGCCCGTTCCCTCCAGAAAGGAGACCGCGAGGTGTATTCCCTCATCTCTTCGCTCGGCAAAATGATGCGGTACAGCATGAAAACGGAAGAAACGATCGTTCCGTTAAAAAGCGAATGGGACTATGCGAAGTCCTATATCAAACTTCAAAAACAACGTTTCCGCGACCAGTTTGAAGCGGAAATGGAGCTCGAACCCGGTCTGGAATCGATTCTCGTGCCAAAAATGGTCATCCAGCCGCTTGTCGAAAACTATTTCAAGCACGGATTCGACGGCAGCCGGAGCGATAACATCGTCCGCATCGTCTGCCGCTCCTCCCGTAACCGCAGCCTGCTTCACATCGAAGTCTCCGATAACGGACTCGGCATCGGAGAGAACGAACTGACGGCGCTGCGCGCGGACCTGGAAGCCTGTATGGCGGAAATGAGCGAGCCCGGCAGTCATATCGGCCTGGCCAACGTGCTTTCCCGCCTCAAGCTTTATTACCGGGAACAGACCACCATGGAAATTGACCGCGGAGAAGACGTCGGTTTCCGCGTCTTGCTGACGATACCGATTATGCAGGAAGAAGGTGAACCTGAATGAAGGCGCTCATCATTGATGACGAAGCTCACGTCCGGGAGACGATCCGGCTGCTCGTGGACTGGCAGCAGTATGGCATTACCGAAGTGCTGGAGGCTTCATCCGGCGAAGAAGGCATCCGGCTGATGACAGCCGAGAAGCCCCAGCTTGTCTTTACCGACATCATGATGCCGGGCCTGACGGGGCTTGACGTGCTCAGCCGGATCGCCGAGAGCGGCATTCCGACCAAAGCGATCGTCATCAGCGGCTATGACGATTTCACTTATGTGCGCAGCGCCCTCCAGTTCGGCAGCTTCGATTATCTGCTCAAGCCGATCGACGAAGAGGAGCTGGAGGAAGCGGTCGGCCGGGCTGTCGCGGCCTGGCGCAGCGAAGAGAACGAACGCACCCAGCGGCTGCAGTCGGAGACGAAAGCGAACCTGTACAAACCGATGCTGGCCGACAAGAGCTTCGTCCAGCTGCTGCTCGATCCCGAGCAGTATCCCCTTCACGCGGAAACGCTGGAGCGTGAATTCGGCATCGGCCGGGATCAGAAGCAGGTGCTCGCCGCCGTCGTCTCCCTCCAGCCGCTGGATGCGAGGCTGCAGGCGAAGTTCGAGAGTGCGATGGATCTGCTCTTGTTTGCAGTCACGAACATATGCAGCGAATTTATGAGCAAAAGCAATCTCGGCCTCGCGTTCCGCCACTGGCACCGTCATGCGGCCGTCCTGCTCTTCTTCGACCGCTTCCACCAGGCCGGCGCGATCCTGGAAGAGATCAACGCGGGTCTGTACGCCGCCTTGCGCGGGAACTTCCACCTCGGCTACGGAACGGTCCAGCCGTTTCCCTCCGGGATTCAGCGCACGTTCCACGAAGCGGAGACGGCCCTTCAGCTGCGCAACCTCCGGGAGCAGGACATCTTCCTGCATCCCTATCACGTGCGCAGGCAAGCCCTCGGCACTCTGCAGGCGCCCCTGGCCGCACGCGAGGACGAGCTGACGCTGGCGGTCCGGATGAACGACTTGGCGGGCATCCGCCGCGTGCTGGAGCAGTGGGAGCTGCAGATCCGCAAGCTCCCGTATATCCACACCCGCCAGCTGGAAATGTGGTGGCAGGAGTTTACCCTCCTGCACAGCCGGCTGCTGCTGGAGAACGAGGTCGATGAGGACGGCGAGGAACAGCTCGGCACGGCGGACGACTTGTCTTTCTGCCTGCCGCTTGACGAGCACGGAAAGCCGGACCTGGCCATCTGGACGAAGCGGATGGAATCCATTCTGACCGGCATCGCCCAGTTTCTTCTGCGGGGCGACCGGAATTCGGTGATCCGCAGCATCGAGAAATACGTGCGGCTTCATTACCGCGAACAAATTCTGCTCGACGATTTGTCCGAGAGATTCCATCTCAGCCCAAGCCATATTTCCCGCTCGTTCAAGACAGAATTCGGAGAAAATTTATCGGATTACGTGACGCGCCTGCGCATTAACAAAGCCAAGCTGCTGCTGGCCGATCCGGAGCTGAAGATCAATACGGTCGCGGAAGCGGTCGGCTATCAGGACGAGAAATATTTCAGCCGCGCTTTCAAAAAAAACGAAGGCATCTCCCCGAATCTGTTCCGCAAGCGGAACGCTTGTCCGGCAGTGGATTAAAGGGCGGCTGGCCGTCTGCACAAGTGCCTCCTTCCCCCGGGTTTGGGTTCCCGTCGGCATTCCATGCAATCGATCCTTACTTTGGTTCCATTAAGAAGCGGCGGTCCGTTAGCGGGCCGCCGCTGTTCTTTTGCTTTTTTTATTTCCCGAGAATGACCAGATCCTGCGCCGCCTCGGAAGCCGCAATTTCCTCCGCCGCCAGCTTGCCGGGAATTTGGCCTTCACCGCTTTTAAAAGAGCGGATTCCTTCTGCCGCGTTGAGCGTAACTTCTTTCGCTTTGCCGACCAGCTCAGACGTCTTCTCCCCTACGGTGCGTGCGATTTCCTGCGTTTTCTCCGACACGTTGGCCGCCTGCACGGCAATATCCGAACGCAGCTCCTTGCCCGACTTGGGAGCGAATAGCAGCGCCGTCACCGCGCCCACAACACTTCCGAACAACGCTCCGAATACCAGATCTTTCGTTCTTGTCGAGTTAGCCATTAACCATCTCTCCTTTAAAATTGGTGGGGTCTTTCCGGACCGCGAAGCTTCTGCATGCAGTCCGGCCTCAGGGTGCATCCGCTCTCTGCCGATCGGCAGCCTAGCCCTTGCGTCAACGGGGGCGATACGTCGGTGGCCTGGCGGCTTTGGTCTGCGGCTCACGGCTTCAACCTTCGGCTTCCGCTCTCTTGCTTACGCCTTACGGCGTACGCTTTCAGCTCTCGTCTCTCGGCCCTTGGCTATCAGCCACGGCGCACAGCACTTGGCTCACGGCTCCCAGCACACGGCTCACGACACTTCAGCCTTCAGCCAGGGCTTCCGCCTTCGAGCCTTCGGGCGGGCCTATGGCTTTCAGCTTCCGGCACACGGCAACTGCCTTGCAGCTTCGGGCTGCCCGTATCCGCGGTTCTGCCGCCTTTACAGACCACCCGGGGAAACGCCTTTTCCCCGAGGATCCGGGGACGGAGCGTCAGTATCCGGCGAAGGTGCGGAGGAGCCGGCTGCGGCTTCGTTTCTGCTGTTCTGCCACCGGCGCCACAGCTCGATTCCCGCTGCCGTCCAGTCGGCGGCTTCCACAATCCGGTTCTGCCGGGTATGTACAGCCTGCTGTACCTTCAGAACCGACTCCGCCAGTGCGGACGCCGCGCCGCCGACAGCTTCCGCGCCTTCATGCAGGGCGGCGCCGAACTTTGCGGCTCCGTCCAGAACACTCCGGGCGGTGCGAAGGTGCGACCGTGTCTCCGCGGCGAGCTCCCTCGTCTCCAGCAGAAGCTCCGCTGTCCGGTCCGCCGTCTCCTCCAGCCTCAGCCGGGACTGTCCGAGCGCTTCCTCCAGCCGGATCAGAGATTGCCGGAACGCCTGAAGGGCCAGCACCGCCTGCCAGACCAGGACCGCAAACGCGATTGCCGCACAGACCGCGGACAATTCGATCCACGTCATCCTTTCGCCACCTCCGCTGTTAGTGTGCCCCCGCTGCGGCTGTCTGTCTTCTAGACGAATGCCCAGGGGATAATACAGTATAAGCGTATCTCCCGTTTTTGACACAGCTTCCGGAAGAAAAATGGGGAAAAACGTAAAAACACCCGTCCATCCCGCATAAAACGGGAGGAACGGGTGCATCGATTAAACGTCAGACAGCGTTCGATGACTGAACTTTGGGGCGATAGCCCGGGAATCGCTCTTTAAGCTGGGCGGTAACGAGACGGAAAGCTTCGTCCGTATCCGCGGCCTGCAGGGTAACGGTTTCCTGCTCATAGTTCTGCGCGGCATGCGCATAGCGGGGGTCGTAATAATGCTCCAGCATCAGAGCGACCGCCTCGTCGAACCGGTCTTCCTTCAAATACTGCTCGATGGCAGCCGCAATGGGCGAATGAATCCTCTTTTTAATGAGCTGATACGCATCGATACATTCTTCCTTATGCAATAACGGCTGGTAATCCGCCACGATATTGGCCACACGGCGCTCCATCGGAATGTCCAGGAAAAGAGGGATTCCCGCTTCCTTGGCATTGAACAGGAAATCGGGCATGACGACCTTCCCGACGCGTTTGCTCTCGGCTTCCATGAGGACGAAAGGCTGTTCATTGACTTCCATCAGCTCATGGACCAGCCTCGACTCGAACGTCTTCTGATTGCTGGGACGCAGTCCGATCTGGCCGAAAATAGAGCCGCGGTGCTGCGCCATCGTCTCCAGATCCAGCACCGGATATCCCGCTTCTTTCAGCTTCTGAAGCAGCTCCGTTTTGCCCGACCCGGTCGGACCGCCTATCACGACGCAGACCGGCTTGAACTCGAACGTTTCCAGCTTTTCATGTGTCCATTTGCGGTAAGAACGGATGCCGCCCGACAGCCTGTACATCTGAATCCCCATCAGGGATGTCACCGTCGCGGCGGTTTTGCTCCGCATGCCCCCGCGCCAGCAGAAGACGGCCTTCTGGCCGGGAATTTCTTCGAACTGCTTGATAAATGACGGCAGCTTGGCCGAAAAAATCTCCAGCCCCTTCTCCTTCGCCGCCTGAACGCTGACCTGCTTATAAATGGTGCCGACTTCCTTACGTTCCCCGTTGTCGAACACCGGAATATTTCTGCTTCCGGGGATAGTGAATTCTTCGAATTCTCCCTCCGAGCGCACATCGATCAGCTGGATGCCCCGCTGCTCCTGCAGCTCAAGCAGCTGTTCAACCGTAATATCACGAAACATTGCTGCAAACACTCCTTTGATTTGACGGAAAACAGGCTGTTAACGGATGGTTTTCGCGACGGCAATCCGTCCCGGATGATCGGCCGTCGTTTCGCCGATCATCGCCGCTTCGACGCCTGCGGCGAGCAGCCGGGCCAGCAGCTCGTCCGCATCCGCAGCCGCTGCCGAAATGAGCAGCCCGCCGGATGTCACCGCGTCGCACAGCATCCACTGGCCGATTTGATCGATAGACGGATCGAAATCGACCGTATCCTGTACGTGCGCGAAATTGTTCTTCGTGCCGCCCGGTACGAAGCCGGCCTCGGCCAGCTCGCGCACGCGCGGAAGAAACGGCACGTCATCGGCGCCGATGCGCACGCCTACGCCGCTGCCCTTGGCAACCTCGGACGCGTGTCCGAGCAGCCCGAAACCGGTAACGTCCGTGCACGCGTGCACCTCGAAGCCGTCCATGACTTCGGCGGCCGTTTTGTTGAGCGTCGCCATCACCGACGTGACGCGCCGCACTTCTTCCTCGCTGAGCTGATCCTTTTTGATGGACGTCGTCAAAATGCCCACGCCGATCGGCTTCGTCAGAATGAGCTTGTCCCCGGGCTTCGCTCCCGCATTGGTCCGCACCCGGTCCGGATGTATCAGCCCCGTTACGGCAAGGCCGAATTTCGGCTCGTTATCGTCGATGGAATGGCCCCCCACAAGCGTAGCGCCGGCTTCCTGGACTTTATCGGCCGCCCCTCTCAAAATATCGGTAAGCACCTGTTTATCGAGCGTTTTGATCGGAAAAGCCACGATGTTCAGCACAGTCAGCGGTTTGCCGCCCATGGCGTAAATATCGCTGATCGCGTTCGCTGCCGCAACTTGGCCGAAAGAATAAGGATCGTCTACAATCGGAGTAAAAAAGTCGACGGTCTGCACGAGAGCCAGATCATCGCTGAGTTTATATACACCCGCATCGTCGCTCGTATCCAGACCGACTAGCAGGTTCGGATTCGGCAGCGGAGCGGGCATTCCCCGCAGAACTTGGGACAGATCGGCCGGACCGATTTTACAGCCGCAGCCTCCTTTGCTGGAGAGGGAAGTTAATTTGACGGGTTGAGCTTCTTTCATGGGGTTCACCCTTTTCACACAGAATTGGTTGACACGCTTCTTCTATTGTATACCAAGCTTGCGGTTTCTTAAAATAATGTATACCAAGCTTGCGGTTTCTTAAAATAATCTTGTCCTTCGTCCTCCCCCGGTTGGTCATGACGCCGCGCCTTTTCATGTGATAACATGAAGCTATACGGGAGTCTCTCCCTTAAACAACCGAAAGCGAAGTGAACGATAGTGGAACGTGAACAGGGACTCCAGGAACTGGAACGCACCCGACTTATCGCCATCCTCCGGGGTGTCAAACCGGGACAAATTATCCGCACGGCGGAAGCGATGCTGGAAGGCGGTGTTACCGTCCTCGAAGTCACGCTTAATACGGACGGGGCACTGGACATGATCCGGGAACTGAGAAGCAGGCTCGGCGGCCGCATGTTTATCGGAGCGGGCACCGTTCTCGATCTGGAGGATGCACGGCAGGCGACCGAAGCCGGCGCCTCCTTCCTCGTCACTCCGAACACCGACGAGGCCGTAATCGCTTATTCGGTTTCGCAAGGCATCCCGATCTTCCCCGGCGCAATGACGCCGACGGAGATTGTCCGGGCCTGGAAAGCCGGCGCGCAGGCCGTCAAGGTGTTCCCGAGCACCGGTCTCGGCCTTACGTACATACGCGAATTGATGGGACCGCTGGACCGGGTGCCTATGGTCGCCGTCGGCGGCGTCACAGCCGGCAACATCGGCGAATATTTGCAAGCGGGCTGCTATGCGGCCGGCGTAGGCAGCTCCTTGTGCAAGCTCGCCGATATTGATGCGGGCCGCTTCGACGTCATCACCGCGAATGCACGCCGGTTTGCGGAAGCCGTCTCCCAGTGGAGGGAAGCCGCGTGGACGTCCTGACGTTCTTCGGCACCGGCGACTCGATGGGCGTCCCCCGCGCCTACTGCGATTGCGCCGTCTGCACGGAAGCCCGCACAACCGGGGTCAACCGCAGACTGCGCTCGTCCGCCCTGCTGGACACCGGCACGGCCGAAGGGAGCCTGCTTCTCGACTGCGGGCCGAACTGGGGCCTGCAAATGGAGCGGGCCGGCCTTAGAGACCTGCGCCATGTGCTCATTACCCATGCGCATTACGACCATATCGGCGGCCTTCCGGAATACGCCGATCTATGCCGCTGGCTGGGCATCCGCGGCAAAGTGTATGCCGCCGCGGAGGTCGTGGACCGGATCCGCGCCATCTTTCCCTGGATCGACCGCAATCTCGATTATATCGCGGTCGATGAAGGCTTCTCCTTCGGCGGCTGGGAGATCCGCCTGTGGAAGGTAACGCATGGGGCAAACGGATTTTCCTTTGCCCTGCGATTCGACCGCAAGGAGGACTACAGCTTCGTCTACTGCCCCGATTCCATCGGCTTGAACGAGCAGGAGAAAGCTCCTATGCGAGGTCTTGATCTCCTTGTGATCGGCACGAGCTTCTACAAGGAGGAAGGGGCCGGCCGCTCCGTCTACGATGTGACGGAAGCGCTTGAGCTGCTGCGGGAAGTGCAACCGTCCCGCACGGTTTTCACGCATCTGTCGCACGGAATCGACTTGCTGGAGGATTATGCGCTCCCCTCCGGCGTCAGGTTCGCTCAGGCCGGGCTGCGCATTGCTCTGTCCCGCGATTCCGGCTAACGACAGGCTCTGCGCTCCGTGCGGATAAGAATCGCGATGTCGCACGAGCCGCCGGTTATACGGCCGCTCCCCCTCCTGCTATGCAGCATTGTGTTCTCCTCAGCCTCCGGTGAAGCTTGGCCGCTGTCTTCATCCCGTTAGATTATTCCGGACTGGCACCCGATAGTAGAAGGAATGCCCCTAGGCATGGCCCCGCCCCCGAGTTCTTCGGCAGCTCCATACAGGCAAAAACGAAGAAGCCCGCCCCGACGTCCGTTAGGACAAGGCTGGCTTCTTCTTTTCGTTTTAACGCGGCCGGTTCTATAAATCAGAAGCTCTCCGCCCGGCGAATCTGATACACGCACTTGGTCCCGCCTTTGGCCAAACATTCGGTGCGTTCGACCGGCGTTCCGAGCAGTTCCTGGAACAAGGCAAGCTCACATTGACAGGCCTGCTGGTATTGGTCCGCAACCTGGGCGATCGGGCAGTTATGTTCATTCA
Source organism: Paenibacillus sp. RC84 (assembly GCF_041260495.1). Taxonomy (NCBI): domain Bacteria; kingdom Bacillati; phylum Bacillota; class Bacilli; order Caryophanales; family Paenibacillaceae; genus Paenibacillus; species Paenibacillus sp. RC84. Next base: position 580,685 of record NZ_JBGBYL010000002.1, on the reverse strand, counting down.
GAATATAATCCCCGTTCTCCCCCTGCTCCAGACTTACCATATAGCCGTTGTCGTTCTGAATCCGTGCAAGTTCGGCGACCTTCTCCGGGAAAGACTTGCCTTCCATCCGGGAGCCGTAACGCTCCGAAAGCTTGTCTTTACGCCTTTGAAAAAGCCGCGTCAGCTTCCCTTCGCCTTCTTCCGCAACCAGCTCCTCCAGAAGATCCAGAGTCAGCGCATTGTATTTCTTGGGAAATAAATCATCCGCTTCTTTCGTGAGCGAATACATATGCAAAGGCCTGCCCATTGCCTGGCGTGCCAGCTTTGATTCGATAAAACCATCTCGATCCAGCGTGTTTAAATGGCGTCTGACGGCCATCTCCGTAATCCCAAGCTCCTTGGCAAGTTCCCCTACACTGAGAGGGCCCCGGGTCCTGAGCAGAGATAACACGATTTTGCGGGTCGACAGCTCTGCGTCGCGATACATGAGAATCACCTGCCTGATGCCTAGATAGTCTCATTGTATCGTAACCTTTGGCATAAGTAAATTATGAAACATAAAAGTATAAAAACACCGGGATGCGTCTCTCCCCGAGTGTCAGATCATTTCTTTTTCGATAAAAGCTTCCACCGAACGGGTGAAATCCGGGAGAATCGCGGGCAGTTCTTTCAGCAGAGGGTGAACCCCTTCTCTGGAAAACGTATCGTACTCCTGTACGAGAGGCCTGCGAAGTTTCACCAGCGACAGCAAGGCCGCTGTCGTTTCCTCCGAAAACACTTTTTCCGTTCCCAAAATGTCGATAATGTCCTCATAGCTGCTCGCGTCTCTCATCAGAAAGCCGTCAATGATCAGGCTCCCCACGTCCGTGACGGTTTCGATCGCCAGATGAAGAACACGCTCCTGGGCCAGGTACGTGATCAGGCGCTTGTCCCCGTTTGAGAATGCCTGCTCCAGCTCGCTGCAGCCTGTCAGCAGTTCAGGTACGAAAGCGAGTCTTTGCTTGATTTGATCCACATTAACATAATACATGGCGGTTATTTCCGCCTCCTTTTCTTGCTCCATTTCGACCAGGCCAGCATAACAACGAACATAATCACGACGATTATGACCAGAAGTACGCTCTGCATCAAGTATTCCATGCTGAGCTTGGACTTCCCGCTATCTCCGGCGGCCGCTGCAATGTACATTAGATCCATCTGCGTTCCAGTACCTTTCTTGTCGGCTTGCGCCGCTTTCTTCTCTCAACTAAGTGTAGCCAACCCCCGGCGCCGCCGTCAAGCGAAGCCGCGGGCTTCAGGCAACAACTTTTGCAAGCGTTTGACGCGAGCCGTCACTTAAACCGGGCGAGGATCGCCCAACGGCGCTGTTTGCGCCTGCTGTATTTAGGCAGAGATTTGTATACGTCGACGGATTCCCGGAAAGCTTCCTTCGCTTGTTCGGTACGGCCGAGCTTGCGGTAAAGCAGCCCCAGCCGATAATAAGCTTCCACCGAAGAAGATTGTTCGTCGCGGAAACGTTCCAGCATGTCCACGGCCTGCCGGGGTTCGCTTTCCGCGAGGGCTTCGCCCATTTGCAGATAGGGATCGCCGTATTTGACGCGGGGGTTAAGCTCCAGCGCTTTTGTCATGTAAGCAAGGCCTTCTTGCAGCTGATCCGTTTTCAGCAGACACAGGCCGATTTCGTAGGAAACATCCGCCGATTCGGACATGACCGGCTCCACCTCGCGCAAATAGACAAGCGCCTCGCGGTATTTCCGTTTGTCGATCAGCAGACGCGCCAGTTCCAGCTTCGAGGAAGCGTGGTGCGGATTCGCACGCAGCTCCTGCCTCAGCTGCGAGATGCGCCGGTTCCTTTTCAAGGGCCGCAGCAGACTGGGTGAAAGACCGATAAAACGGCGGTCGATGACATACAAAAGAACGAGCAGAATGATCAATGCGAGCAGAGGACTCCGGGTGATATAGAGCAAGAGCGAAAACAGAAAAAATTTCCCAAGCAAACCTATCTCTCCTTCCGACCTTTTCTTTCCGCAACTTATCGTACCATAATTTCCAAAAAACCTCATGAAATTGTTTGTGTGACATTGTTGTGACAGCCGTCTGCGGAGGCCGGGACATTTTTCCTGAAGGAGGTGTGTGCTTCCGGCCTCTTTTTAGTATAATTAGACTCAGCATTCTCACGCAGAAAGGATTTCGGTCTGAATATGAATGAACAACAAGCGCGTAAATGGAGTGTTATGCGGCGCAAAGGTCCGGGTATGTACGTCATGCTCAACTTCGCACTCCCGGTTGGACTTGTCCTGACCGCTCTCGTCTCGCTTCTGGAATACTCGCTGACCGGCGAACTGATCGGGATCTGGCTGCCCATCCGGCTTATCGTGTTCTGCTTTATCGGGTTCTTCATCGGCATGTTCCGCTGGCAGACGGTGGACAAGAGGTATCAGCAGGTTGCGCCTAAGTACGGATTGCCCGTTCAAGTGGAAAAAGGGACTAAGTAACCTCCGGCCAAGGGCTTCCTTTTCCCGCGACGTGTCGGAATTAAAAAGATCGCTTCTTCGTCCTCCGGACGGAAAAGCGATCTTTTTTACGGGACGGGGTTCTGCGGAGAGGCCGGGAGTCGGGCATCATGCGGCATCCGTATGTGAATGATCGCCGACATGCGAGGCCTTACCGCGCGGGAACTGCGCAGTGTGAAAAGGAGTTGTGCAGCTGCACAACTCCTGAACGGCTCAAGATGCTCGGGCTCGGAATGAGGCGAGTGAGCTTGCCCAAACTCCTCGGCCTCGGGTTCCGCACGTCTCTATTACCTGAAGGGGAGTCAACCGAGATGTTTAAAAGGTCCCTTCCTCGAGTTCACGCTTGACGTCGCTGTGCTCCAGCAGCCTCGCTTCCAGCTGGTCTTTTTGCAGCTCGTAAATGTTGGTCGAACTGGAAAGCAGCTCGGCGGTAATGTCCTCGTACGCGTCATGCAAGTTGTTGTTGTACCAATCCAGCGCCAGATCGGCGTCGTTGCGATAAACCGGGCCCAGCTTGAAGGACGCCTCTCCGGCGCTGCCTGAGGACAATGCCCCATGAGGCTTTTCGAACTTGGCCAGCAGCGGCTTGTCAAAGCCCTCTACCGCAAATTCGACATCGGCTACTTTGGCGTCTTTGTGATTTGTAATGCGAGTTACTTTGGCGTGCTTGATGTAGGTCATCGCTCTCTCTCCTGTCTTTGGCATCGTATCCTTTAGCAGGTAGTATGCCCGGAGGAGCGTATTTTATCGGCTGCGAACGTTCCCGGCCCGGATCAGCCGGATTCCCGCGAAAACGGCCATGACCAGCAGCACGCCCACGCTGTCCATTCCTACGTCAATGGCGTGCCCTGTCCGTCCCGGAACGAAGCTCTGGTGCCATTCGTCGGATGCGGCATACAATACGGCCAGAAAACCGCCGGCCAGCCATGCGGTCCAGAAAGGCCTTTTCATCGCCAGCAGCGTGCGGATCCAGAGAAAAGCGAGCAGCGCGAACTCCGATACGTGGCCAGCTTTACGGATGATGAATTCGGCGAAATCATACGGCTTTTTGTACGTCACCAGCCCGCCGTCGTAAGTAAATTCCACTTGGGGAATCCACTGCCGGAGCACATCCTCCTGAACCAGTTCCCGGAAAAAAGGCCGCATATCCTGCTCCTGGTACGTCTCGGCGGATTTTGCGAAAATAAATATCATCCACACCAGCGTCACGGCCAGCCACCAGCCATACGTGCGTAAACGGGGCTTCATGTCTCTGTGCCAGCCTCCTTGCAGGAACTGTCTGAATTTGTCCCCCAACTGCGAGCAGTCGGACAATCAGGTGTCCCCGTATTCTTCTTCGTATGTTTTTTTGCGTTTTTTGGCTCCTTCGCCCGATGTCTTTCTTTGGATACTCACCAGAGCAAAAAAGTCGATAATGATGACATTGAAGTAGCCCAGCAGGAAAAACGCATTATGAAACAGCACACTGTAGGCGTCATCCGTAATACGGGCCCACCAGAGGCAGACCAAAACCGTCATCACCGTATTGAAAAGAGTCGAAATTCCAAAGGAAAGCCATAGTTTACGGGTGCGCCGCATCAGGACGATTCCCATGACCAGCGTGATTCCGAATACCAGAATCGTAAACACCCAGTAGAGCGTATTATTCGACAATAGAACCACTCCTGCCAAAAATTACGTTCCGGCGGAACGCATACTGACCTAAGGGTAGCATGAAAACGCGGCCTCTTACAACAAAGTTCCCCGGGTGAATACGTCAAAAAAAGTACTTTTTCGGGTGTCTTGGGCCGGAATAAGACTTGTCTTGCTTTGAGCCCCGGATCTATGTATAATACAAATCACGGGTATGATACGGGGCCTTAGCTCAGCTGGGAGAGCGCATCGCTGGCAGCGATGAGGTCAGGGGTTCGATCCCCCTAGGCTCCATATAAGACAAAAAAGCACTCTTCGGAGTGCTTTTTTGTTTTTTGAGCCAGCGGGGCCGGACCCCGGGGGTTCAGTCCGCGCGGACGGAACGAGTGAGTACGCTTCGGAGCTTCGCTTCGTGGAGGAGCACGGCGTCCGAATCTTCCGCTGGAATGCTGCGCCGAGTTAGCTTCGTCAGCCGTTTAGATCAAGATTTGGACATCCCCCTAGGCTCCATATAAGACAAAAAAGCACTCTTCGGAGTGCTTTTTTTGTTGTTTGAGCCAGTGGGGCCGAACCCCAGGGGTTCAGTCCGCGCGCACGGACCGAGTGAATAGGCTTCGGAGCTTTACTTCGTGGAGGAGCACGGCGTCCGAATCTTCCGCTAGAATGCTGCTTCGTGTTAGCTTCGTCAGCCGTTTAGATCAAGATTTGGACATCCCCTGGTGGATAGCCGAGTGCTTGCGAGGCATATCCCCCTAGGCTCCACCTTGACATTGGATCAATCCTGCGAGCAGTGGAGAGTCCGTAGCTAGTATAGTACACTTGAATATGATATTAAAATAGAATGATTAACATGGGGAAAGGATACAGTATGAGAAGCTATCTTATTTTTGGGGCGAGTAAGGGTCTAGGAGATGCATTTGTGAAAGGTTTGCCTGAACATGGTGATCAAGTATGGATCGTCTCTAGAAGCAGGCCGGGCAGTCTGGATCTCAATGATGGCATAAAGCGGATATGGATTGCTGCAGATCTGGCGCAGCCGGATGCCGCGCAAGTCATATCAAACGGCATTCAAACGGAGAAGATCGATGTTCTAGTTTATAACGTAGGAATTTGGGAGAAAGAAGGGTTTGAGGTTCAATATACTTTTGACAAGGATGAGACGAGTGACATTGCCAACATTATAAATGTGAATATAACTTCAACAATTACCTGCATACAGGCTGCACTGCCTAATCTTCGCAAATCAGAAGCGGGTAAAATTATTCTAATTGGCTCCACAGCAGGACTGGACCATACGAATAACAACCAGGTATCATTTGTAGCTTCCAAGTTCGGTCTGCGTGGCATTACTCATGCACTGCGAGAGCATGTTCGGAAGGATGGTATTGCGGTCACTTGTGTGAATCCGGGCGAGCTGGCAGCAGAAATTCCTTATGAGGATGGTGCGGACAAAGCGATTGCTGAATATAGCGGCACAAGAATTCCTGTACAGGATATTGTCTCAATTGTAAAATGCGTCGTCAACCTCTCTAGGGTTTCCTGTGTTAAAGAAATTCATATTCCAGCAATGACGGATTTGAATGCATAATACGGCCCAGAGTTACTTCCGTGGAGGGCACGGCGTCCGATCTTCCGCTAGAATGCTGCGCCGAGTTTAGCTTCGTCAGCCGTTTAATCAAAGACCCGGCATCCCCCTAAGCACTATATAAGACAAAAAGCACTCGCTGGAGTGCTTTTTATTGTTTTACCATCGACCGAAACCCACGGATTCAGTCCGCGCGGAAGAATCCCTAAGTGATCGTTGCTCTATTGAACCGATTTTAACGATTGAACTTCATCTTCAGATAGACCGCTCGCTTTGGCGATGACTGAAATTTGAAGCCCCAAGGCAAGCATATTTTTTGCAATTTGGACAGCCTTCTTTTTCTCTCCTTCGGCTATTCCTTCAGCCATACCTTGGGCCATGCCTTTAGCCATGCCTTTAGCCATGCCTTTTTCCGTCGCCCATTCAATCATGGAAGCTTCATCGTGCAAATACTTCTGCCGTTCTTCATATAATCGGCGGGCTTCCCGGTCCTGGCTCAGAAATTCCAACGTATCCATGGCTTTTTTCAAAGTAGGTTCATTCATTTTCAGACCTCCCAATTAGTTTTGTCCACACCCTTCAAGAACAACAGCCAGTTGATCAGACCGCCTTCAACCGGAGCAGCCTTCTCTAGGCACTCCGTAGAGCGCCTTGGTGATCGAAACTATGGAACGTTCGAAGAACTTGCTTCCTTTTCGGGAAATCGCTCCCTTTAACCCGGCTTAACCGGCGTTCCCGGCCGTCTCCCTCACCGTCAACAACCCCTCCGCGTAATCCGGATCTTCCAAAAGAGGGCGGCCGATCGCGATAACGTCCGCCAATCCGTCCTCAAGGATGCGGTCGGCAAGACTCCGGGTATAAATCTTCCCGACGGCAATGACCGGAATTTCGAAGTGCTGCTTGATCGCTGCCGCATGAGGCAGCTGATACGCGGTGTATACGTCGCTGGGCTGCACCGGGAGAACCCCGCCCGAAGACACATGGATAGCGTCCAGTTCGGACTCAAGGGGCTTTAACATGCGTGCCCATTCCTCAGGGATCAGTCCGCCCTCGCTGTAGTCGGTGGCCGAAATCCGAACGATGACCGGATAGTTTCTGCCCACTTCTCCTCTTACCGCGGCAAGAACCTCCTTCAAAAACCTCGCTCTGTTCTCGGAACTTCCTCCATAGGCATCGGTCCGCACATTCGACAGAGGCGATAAAAACTGGTGAATCAAAAACCCATGCGCCGCGTGAAGCTCAATTCCGTCAAATCCCGCTTCTACACTGCGCCTTGCCGCCATACGGTACTCCTGGATGATGTTATGAATGCCCTCTGCCGACAGTTCTTGCGGCATGCCGTATTGATCGTCGAATGCAATCGCACTCGGCGCAACCAATGTAGCCGTAACCTCCGGCGAAGATTTTCTTCCCCCGTGGGACAATTGGATAAAGACCGGGGTATCGTGCGCATGGACGGCATCCGTCACTTTCCGCAGCGCCTCCACGTGCCGGTCCGTATAGATGCCGATATCGTTTGCCCACAGTCTTCCATTCGAAGAAACTGCCGTCGATTCCAAAACGATAAGTCCCACATGCTTCGCTCTGCGCCCGTAATGCTCGATGTGGTGTCCGGCTGCAAATGCTTCGGGGGTTCCTTTATACTGCTGCAGCGGCGCCATGATCAGCCGGTTTTTTAATGTGATTCCGCCGATAGTTATCGGGTCATTTAAGGTCTTTGTCATCTCTCATTCTCCTTCGCAATTGATTAATGACATTTTATAATGAAATTCACCCGGGTCACATAGTATTATTAAGGAACATCAGTTTGAATAACTAAGTTATCAAGTTATATGCTTTCCATTCCCTTTAATAATGAGGTGCTTCTTCCATGGATCAAATCGACTCGAAAATTTTATCTTTGATGCACGAAAATGCCCGGATCCCCGTCTCCGAGATGAGCCGGAAGATCGCAATGTCACAGCCGGCCGTAACCGAAAGACTGCGGAAATTAGAAGAGCAGGGAGTTATTACGGGCTACCGCGCAAAGCTTTCTCCCCCGAAGCTCGGCAAGCAGACCACGGCGTTTGTTTTGTTCAAAACGACCGATTGCAAAGGCTTCGCCGCTTTCAGCGAAAAATCTCCTGAGATCGTCGATCTCTATAGGATCAGCGGGGAGTATAACTTTTTAATGAAAGTGCTGAGCGAAACGACGGAATCGTTGACCGGTTTTCTCGATGAATGCAGCGCTTTCGGCTTTTCAACGACTTTAATTGTGCTTTCGACCGCATTTGAGGATAAAAGTCTAGTAAAGAGCGACCTGTAATGCTGCGCTAAACGCCAGAAAAGAGGAAGGATTGCCTTCACCCGGGCAAAATTTTTTTATAGCTGTTTTCGGCCTTGCAGCAATGCCCGTGTGCCTTTATAATGGTCGGGTAAAAGGAGGTCGGTACAAATGGCAAATCAATTTGCCGGTACAAGAAGCGGCTCATGCGAAGCCTGATTATGGGGCGATACTTTGCATGGGCGGACGGTTCACGATAACATAGTCGCCCGGAATAGCTAATATCGTTTCTAATAATGGGCTTTGCGCTTATTTTTTAGTTTGGACAAAAAATAAGGGGCTGAGAGCATGATTCAACCATTCATTAGAAACCATCAATATAATGTCATTAAAAAGCAGAGCCTTCTGCTTCAGAAAACCCACGAAACCGTTTCCGACCCGAAAGTCGTGGAATCGGTAAAAGCCAGCGCTCCGTTCAAACTGCTTGAAGCATTTCCGGACGCAGACGGCTTTCAAAAACAACTGCTGGAGAAGATTTCGGGATTGCGCACCGCAGAAGACTTCAAGCTTTTTCCGGAATCGCTGGAATCTTACTTGGCGCCGTTCCCGGCACTGACGGGAAAGCAGCTCGCCAAACTTTTTCCGAAGAATAAGAAACTGAAGATTCCCGACCTGTCCGAAATCGACTACCGCTATGTCACTTATCTGGGCTGGACCGACATCGCGACGAATAAATTGTTTCTCGTCTACCCGTTGAACGGGAAACTGATCGGCATCGAAGGACGATATACACCGGCGAACAAAGGCGTTTGCTTTCTGTGCAACAAGCACGAAGAAGTCGCGCTGTTTACCGCGGTCACGAAATCAAGACCGGCCAAGGCCTCTTCCGATTACTACAAGGCGATCGGGAACTATCTGTGTGTAGACAGTACCGTCTGCAACCAGAACATCACGAATGTCACTACCCTCGACAAATTTGTCCGTGAGGTAGTTGGATATACTGAATCTTAACCTAGTCCTCCTGTCCATTTTGATCGTCTTGTTCTTAAGCATCCTGAAGGAAGCGTAAAGACACGCAAGAAGGAATAAACATCCGGAGCCCGCCCTGTTGGCGGGCTCTTGGCGTTTGGGAAGGAAAAACGGTCCGAAGCCCGCGGAATGCTTGCCAATATGGCGTTTCTTTCGCAGGAACGCCATCGCTACCCGGATAAGTAAGAAAGTTAAGTCTCTCTCCTCTTTTATTGAGAATCATTTTCAATTATACTATTGGAAAGCTGCGCCTCAGAGGAGACCCGTCATGAAATTCGATGAACAAGTGGCCATATGGAATCAAACCGCAATTAAAATTTTCGATATCAGACACACGGTTATGAATCCGGGAGAACGGCTGGAGGATTACCGCCTGCCTGCAAGCGCATATATATACGGAACCCGGGGGGCCGCGAATCTTCAGTTGGATGGCGTCGTTCACCGGACACGGCAATATTATTTGCTTCACGGTGCCAAAGGAATGAATTTGGAGATCGAAGCAAAGGAAGAATATGAATTTTACCTGCTTTTCTACAAAGCTAAGCTAGCGTTCACAAACTGGAGAAAATTAAGGGATTGGCTGGAGCAGAGGAGCCCGTTCGAAATCCAGTACGGATTCGAGCCTGACGAACCGCGTACCCTGTTCATTTTAATGTCGTCGATGAAGCGGACATTGAAAAGTTCCGGCAGCCTTGGAAGTTTACAAATTAAAGGAATGTTTTATCAATTTGTTCATGAAGTCATGCATCATAGGATTGCGGCCGAGTCCGACAACGGTCAGAAAGATCTCGTGTCCATGGTAACCCAGTACCTTCATACTCATTACCATGAGGTAATTTCTCTAGATCTCCTTGCCCGTCAGTACAAATACAGTCCCCGCTATCTGTCCATGAAATTCAAACAACAAACCGGAACGAGTCCGATCGAGTATTTGATTCAATACCGCATTAACGAAGCCAGGAAGCTGCTCTCGGAGACAGATGAGACTTTGGGGGTAATTGCGGAACACGTAGGGTATTCAGACGAGTACTACTTCAGCCGGCTGTTCAAGAAATACACGGGTTTGTCTCCCTCTCGTTATCAGGAACAGGCAAGATAATCCATCGGCCATTTCCAGATCGTCCATTGGCCTGCTCAACTTACGCCGTTATAGTGATAATGATAATCATTGCCATTATAGCGACGGAGGCTTTCTTACTATGAAAAGAATAAAAAAATCATCATTGATCCTCGGAACACTGATCAGCTTGACATTACTGCTTAGCGCTTGCTCGGGAGGGGTAAACCCGGCATCCAATTCCTCTGCATCAACGACGAATGTATCGGCATCCGCTTCCCCTTATCCCGATAAGATAAGTACGGAGACTCGCACCGTTTCAACGGTTAAAGGAGATGTAGTCGTTCCGGCGGAGCCCAAACGTGTCGTTGTTTTGTACATGCTGGGCGATGTCGTTGCCCTCGGGGTTAATCCGGTCGGCATATCCGAAATATATGACGGGGCCGCTTTTTCAGAGCAATTAAAGGGTGTACAATCGCTGGGCCACTGGGACGAAGCCAACCCCGAAGCCGTGTTGTCCCTCGAACCGGATCTGATTATCGTCTCCTCTGAAAACAGCTACAAAAAATTAAAGGATATCGCCCCAACTGTTTTCATCCCCGCAGACCAGATAACAACAGAGGCACGGATACAAAAGCTCGGGGAAATTTTCGGCAAAAAGAAAGAAGCCGATCAGTTTATGGAGGCGTTTAACGACAAGGTTAAGGCAAGCAGGGAGAAACTTCAGGCAGCCGGAATTCTGGATAAGACTGTATCCATCGTAGAGGGCGAGAGAAAAGGGATGATGGTTATTGAAAGCAAGCATTACGGGCGCGGTTCTCAAATTGTCTACGATTATTTGGGGATGAAAGCTCCGGAGATCATCCAGAAGAAAATCGATCTTGCGAAAGACGTGGAAAGCGAAACGGTCTCTCTGGAAGTGATTCCTCAATATATCGGAGATTTCGTGCTGCGCAGCACCTGGGAAGGAATGGACAATCTTATGGATCACCCGGTCTGGAACAGAATTCCCGCCGTTAAAGCCGGCCGTATAATCGAAGCGCCGTTCGGCTTGTTTTATTACACCGACCTTTACTCGCTGAGCGCTCAACTGGATTATGTCACGAACAGCCTGCTGAACAATGCTTCAAAATTTTGATCGACCCCTGGACCCCGGGTTACGGCTTCTGGTGTCCTCGTCCATTACGGGAAAAAGCGCGACGCCGCGCTGCAAGCGGATCACGACTGTAAGCTAGCCGCGCTCCAGATTCTCCACATAATCTTTGGCTTCCTTCAATCCGATCCCGTGTGCCGCTCTCACTATTTTGATCGCTTTGATTTTTTCGCCTTGTGCAAGCAAGTGATGCACTCTTTCGTCAAGGAGAGGCCTCTGCTCGGAAGCGGGCTTATCGGACCGGGCGGCCGTCGACGGCTTTAACCGGTTTATCATCTGGCCTTCCGCCCGTCCTTTCAGCCACTCCAGATCGGATTGGATGGCGTTGACCCGGCTTTGAAGGCTGAATACTTTAATCAGCAGCAGCAGTGCGAGAACGAGCGCCCCGATCGCTATCATTTCAATCGTTTCCATGGAATCATGCTCCTTTCGCCAGGGGCCGGTTTTGGATCACCTGCCCATATATATGAAAAGTATACCATATCACCTCGGGAGATCTCACAGCGGCTTTCGGCTTTCGGCATTCTTCCTGACCGGTCCCTTCCTTGTTGACGCGGCTTCAATGCTTTACAATGGAAACAAAAAAGACCTAAAGGGGAATTTGAAGATGGTCCAAGTGGACATGCCTTCCATCCTGCTACTCGGTTTGGCCCTTCTCGGGCTGCTCAGCAGCAATTCGACCGTTACGATTGCCATGCTCGTTCTCCTGCTCTTGCGGGTGATGAATGTACATCAAGCCTTTCCCTTTTTGGAAAAATACGGACTTATAATCGGCGTCGTCATTTTGACTATTGGGGTCATGACGCCGATTGCCAGCGGCAAAATGCCCGTCCAGACCATTTTCCAGTCCTTTATGCACTGGAAATCGCTTTTGGCCGTGCTGATCGGCATCACCGTTGCTTACCTGGGCGGCCGGGGCGCCCTACTCATGACGAACCAGCCGAATGTGGTAGCCGGACTGCTTATCGGCACCGTGCTCGGCGTTGCCCTGTTCCGCGGCGTTCCCGTCGGCCCTCTGATTGCGGCCGGGCTGCTCTCTCTTCTCATCGGCAAAGGCTGAGCCGTTACCGACGGACCGCCGACTCCAAACGCAAAAAACTGCCCTTCATAAAGGGGCAGTTTTTTGCGTTTATATGGGAACACCGCAAGGAGTAAGTTTATACTCGCGATGGGGTTTTCGCAAACTGAGCGGCTGTTTCCGCAGCTCTTGTTTTGGCGCCCTGCACAAGCTCTTCCGCTTTGTCCGGGTAAGCCGCGATGCCTTCCACATAGACATGCTCGTAGTCCGTGATCCCGATGAACGCCATAATTCCGCGCAGATATTTGTCGGTAAATTCAAAGTCCGCTGCCGGCCCTTCGGAATATATGCCTCCGCGCGCCTGGATATGAACGACTTTTTTGCCGGTCATGAGCCCTTCGGGTCCGTTCGCGGTATAACGGAACGTTTTTCCCGCAATCGCGATGTTGTCGATGTAAGCTTTCAGCATCGGCGGGTAACTCAGGTTCCACATCGGAGTGACGAATACGTAGCCGTCGGCCGACAAAAACTGCTCCAGCACTTCATTCATCCGGTTGATGGCAGCGGCTTCCGTTTCGTTCAGCGCTTCACCGGCACGCAGCTTATCCCAGCCGTTCAGGACATCGGCGTCAATAAGGGGAATATGCTCTTCGTACACATCTACGCGTTCCACTTGAAGACCCGGATTTTCTTTCGACACCGCCTCCAGAAAATGCTCCCCGACCTGAAGACCGAAAGAACGGTCCACCCCTCTTGGATTCGCCGTGATATATAATAATTTGTTCATTTTGATTTCCTCCTAGTCGGATTTCGAATATTTATATCAGCTAACTTGTATTCAACAACTTACTTTATGTAAGTATATTATCACGGCTACTTTATTTTGTAAAGCAGCTATATAATTTTTTTGATTCGATGCACACAAAAAACCGCCGGAATCCGGCGGATCTTAGGCTCCGATAAGGTTCTACTCCGGCATCACCCAAATGATTTGGGCCGTCCGGATAAAAAATTTCTTTCCGTCCTCCTGAACCACGACATGATCCGGTTTCACGTCCGTCAGAACACCCCGGTTGCTGCCGCGGACCGTTTCTACCACGACGCCTCTGCCGACAATCCTTTTGAGCGTCTGATACACATAGGGATCGATGCTGAAAAAAGGCTGCGGCACCGCGACCGGTACGCCTCCGCCTCCGTAAGGGACGCCCGCCTCAAGGGCGCCGTAGCCCCCCGGCTCCGCTCCTCCGCCGACCGATCCGAAGCCTCCTTGAGGGAAAGGCGCGAAACCTCCGCCACCCGGTTGAAAACCGGGAGGGAAGCCCCCCTGTCCGGACCAGCCGTCGGCTGAGCCGAAGCTCCCCGGATAAGCTCCCGGCGGCGGAAAAGCGCCGGTCAGCCCTCCCGGCGGCTGACCCTGATTGCCCGGGGGTTGATTGACCCCGCCGCCGAACGGAGACCCCGGTTGGAGCGGATACCCCGGCAGCTGCGCCTGCCCCTGCGTCACTTTCGTGTAATCGGGAACTTCGGGTTTCCCGAACCCCCACGGGACTCCCTGCCCGTTTCCTTGCGTACTCGACATATCGTCGCCTCCTTTGGCCGTTCCACCCTGAAACATATGGCGGCGGATGCGAAGATATGCCTGTTGTCTTCCGGCTGTTTTCGTCGGCTGCGCGGCATATGCCTGTATTCGGGCCTTTTACCGCGACTATACGGCAAAAAGGCTTTCCTCTTTTAAAGAAGAAAGCCCTGCAAGCTTGTCCCGGCCTCTAACCGTCCGGTTTCAATGCGCTCAAATTCGTTTTGCCTAGAATTTGCTCCAGTTCCTTCAGGAACATGTTGATATCTTTAAACTGCCTGTACACGGACGCAAAGCGGATATAGGCCACTTCGTCGACCGGATAAAGCTGCTCCATCACGAGTTCTCCGATCCTCATGCTGTCCACTTCCGCGTGAGCCATGTTGCGGACCTGCATTTCAACCTCGGAGACAATTTGCTCCAGCCGGTCCACGGACACCGGACGTTTCTCGCAGGCTCGGATTAACCCGCGCAAAATTTTGTCGCGGTTAAATTCCTCGCGGCTGCCGTCTTTTTTGATGACGATAAGAGGCGTTTCCTCCACCATCTCGAACGTCGTAAACCGCCGCTGGCACTTCTCGCATTCTCTGCGCCGGCGGATCGATTTGTTGTCGTTAGCCGAACGGGAGTCCAGTACTTTCGTGCCGTTGTGCTCGCAAAACGGGCATTTCATTGGGGATTCCTCCTCTCGTCCGTTCTTTATTTTTTCTCCCAAATGTTGCTTGTTATCAAGCTTACAAAAACGCACATAATAGTTCTACCGACGACAAGGAGGTGAACAGAAATGGGTGCAGGACAATCTCGCAGCAGCAACGTACTGGTTGTTCCACAAGCTAACCAAGCTTTGGATCAGCTGAAATATGAAGTTGCCCAAGAGCTGGGTATTGCGATTCCTCAAGACGGTTACTACGGTAACATGGCTACTCGCGACACGGGTGCTATCGGGGGTCACATTACTCGTAGACTGGTGCAAATCGCCGAACAACAACTGGCCGGTCAAGGCCAATCCCGCTAACTTCTAGCGGAAACCAAGCAACACATGGAAGTATCGGATCCGGCGGCTACACCCGCCGGGTTCGGTGCTTCTTTATTTGCTTCCCGCGCTTTGATTCCATTCCTCGCCGTATAGCTTCTTGAATTTCTGCTGATAATACAGCACCCTCTGTACATAATGCCGGGTTTCGCCGAACGGGATCTTCTTGATGGTTTCTTCCGTCCCGTCCCAGACGCCGTTGTTTTTCCATTTGCTGACGTTTCCCTGACCCGCGTTATACGCGGCTATGGAATAAAGCCAGTTTCCCTTGTACTGCTTGTTCAGCCAAGCCAGGTACCAGGAGCCAAGCTGGATATTATGCTTCGGATCGCGGAAATCGGCCGATTTCGTATTGGACGTTTCGCGAATCCATTCCGCTGTATCGGGCATGAGCTGCATGATGCCGACGGCTCCTTTTTTGGATTCCCGGTCGTGGTTGAAATTCGTCTCCACTTTGATAATAGCCGCAATCAGAAACGGATCGACCTGGTACTGTGCGGCATTCTGCCGGATTTCTTCACGATAGTGAATGGGATAGATCATCTGCCCGATAAAAAGTCCGTTGCTGAACAGAAGAAACACAAATCCGAGCAGCAGCAGGGCGAATACCCGCTTTTTCCGCAGAAGCTTCATTACAGCCCCCTTTGAAGCCAGAACCGCTCGACAAGCCGCTCCGTCTGCTCCAGGGTCCCCGAATTGTCGATACAACTATCCGCGAGCTCTTTTTTTCGTTCAATGGGCCACTGGGCCGCAAGCCGGGATTCCGCCTGTTCGGCGTTTAGCCCGTCCCGCTCCATCAGTCTCCTCAACTGAACTTCTCTCGGCACATAAACGACCATAACGGACGAAAACATGCTTTGAAGTCCCGATTCGTAGAGCAAAGGCACGTCCACCACGACAAGCTTGTCCGGAAATTCACGCTCCGCGGCGGCCATTCTTTCTTTCATGAGAGCACGGATGGACGGATGCAAAAGATCTTCGAGCGCTTTCCGGGCCTCTTCGTTCCCGAAAACCGTCTCGCCCAGTCTTTTACGGTGGAGCGAGCCATCCGGCAGCAGCATATCTTGTCCGAAATGCGCGGCGACCTGAGCCAGAACGGGGCTCCCCGGCTCTACCACTTCGCGCGCGATCCGGTCGGCGTCTATAAGAATCGCACCGCGGCGGACAAGCATGGCCGAGACCGTGCTTTTGCCGCAGGCGATACCTCCCGTGAGTCCTATATTCATTTCACTCGACTCCCACGTCAATCACATTTTTTAAGGAATAACAGCTAAAACAGCTTGGAAATGCCCATCAGGATCAGGACGACTCCCGGCAGCACCGATACTTTACGAATCCAGCCGAACCCGGAATACGTATAGCCGATTTTCAGGCCGAAGTAAATAAACAGCCCGCTCGTTACCGCGATTACCGCCGATGTCAGCAGCGGGGTGTACCCGATCAAAGCGGCGCCGATGCCCGCGCCGAAAGCGTCAAGGGACAGCGCGATTCCGAGCAGCGTCGCTTCCGAAGAAGAAATATTGCCGGACCGGTCCACGTCGGCTGCGGAAGGCGTACGCAAAATCTGGATCACGAGTCCGAGCCGCTTGATCTCGATCGAAAACATCCGCGGCTCGCGCTCCGGCTCTGCCCTTGTGGCTTCAGGACGGCGGGCCGCAACCGGATTCGTCTGGAAAACAGCTTCCAGACGGGCCGTTCTGGCCGGTACCGCCGATGCATTCGCCGTCTGTGTACGTTCCTTTTCATCACCGTCGCCGTCATTGCCCTGTTTCTGTGCCAGAAACTGAACCAGCGCCCAGATTCCGATGCCGATCAGAATGACCGCACCGAGCATACCGGCATAGTCCGGGGATAAATACCGCGTCAACCACACTCCAAAACTCATCGAAATGTAAATGATGATTCCCGAGCACAGGGAAATGATCGCCAGGGACGGAAGCGGGATACGGATTTTACGCAAGCCGTACATCATCCCTACCCCGAAGCCGTCCAAACTGACGGCCAGAGCCAGAATCAACAGAGAAAAAAATGGAAGCACGCCTCATTCCTCCTACCTGCATTTTCTACTCACTTATCATATGGAAGGGTAGGAGGAGTTGTGCTAAAGCTTATTTTTCGGCGCGCTGCGCTTTCTTTTGAGAGGCTGGCATGTCAGGCAAAAATGCGTGCCCCGGCCGCCGACGACGGTTTTCTCGATCAAGCTGCCGCAGTTAACGCAGGGTTTGCCGTTCCGGCCGTAAATGTTCAGGGAATGCTGGAAATTTCCGGATTCGCCTTGGCCGTTTACGTACGATTTAATGGAAGAGCCCCCGGCCTCGACCGAGCTTTGGAGGGTATGCACAATCGCTTCGTGAAGTCTCTGAAGTTCAAGGCGGGTCAGCGAAGCCGCCTCTCTCTCGGGATGAATTCCGGCCCGAAAAAGCGCCTCGTCTACATAAATATTACCGAGTCCGACGATGTATGCTTGATTGAGCAGCAGCGGTTTGATCTTCGTACTCCGCTTGCCGATGGCCTGCCGGAAGGCTTCGAACGTAAAAGACTCGTCCAGCGGCTCGATGCCCAGCTTATGAAGCGGCTTGCTGCTCAGATCTTCCTCTCCTGCGAAAAGATGCATCGTGCCGAACTGCCGCACATCGCGGTATCTCAGTTCCGTTCCGTCCGTAAAGCGGAAAATCACATGCGTGTGAGGTTCCACCTCGTCCGAAGCTTCGTAGAGGCCGTAGCGGCCTTCCATACGAAGATGGGAGACTAACACGCCGTCATCGAGCAGGAAACGCAGAAACTTGCCTCTGCGGCTCACGCCCTGTATCGTCTGGCCTTCCAGAAGATCGGCGAATAGCTCCGGTTCTTCGGGTTTTTGAATAATCCGTTTCAGGCGGACTTCCACTTCTTGAATCGTCTTGCCGACGACCAGTCGGCTGAGCGTCCGTCTGACGGTTTCCACCTCCGGTAATTCCGGCATGGCGCTTCACCTCGGTTCATGCTGTGTTTTCATAATCTCCCTATTTCGCTTCGTACCAGTTGGATCCGTAATCCACCTCGGCGAGCAGAGGCACGTCCAGCGCAAGCGCGCCTTCCATGACCTCGGGCACGATGCGGCGCATCGTTTCGAGCTCTTCGGGCGGAACTTCGAAAATCAGTTCATCATGTACTTGAAGAAGCATCCGGCTTTTCAGGCCTTCCGCTTTAAGACGCTCGTCCATTTGCACCATGGCCAGCTTGATGATATCGGCCGCCGTTCCTTGAATCGGCGTATTCATCGCCGTTCTTTCCGCGAAAGAACGGAGGTTAAAGTTAGAAGCGGTAATCTCCGGCAAATACCGGCGCCGCTGCAGCAGTGTCGTGACGTAGCCCTGTTCGCGGGCCAGTTTCACAATGTCATCCATATACTGGCGGACACCCTGGAAAACGGCGAAATACTGCTCGATAAACTGGCTCGCTTCCTTACGGGAAATGGCCAGGTTCTGGGAGAGCCCGTAATCGCTTATCCCGTAAACGATGCCGAAGTTAACGGCCTTCGCCGAGCGGCGCATATTCGCGTCCACTTCGGATTCGGCTACGCCGAATACATCCATGGCCGTTTTCGTGTGAATATCCATATTATTCGTAAAAGCTTCCTTGAGATTCTCGTCACCGGAAATGTGAGCGAGCACCCGAAGCTCGATCTGCGAGTAATCCGCGGCCAGAATGGACCAGCCCGGCTCCGAAGGCACGAACACCTTGCGGATTTTGCGCCCTTCCTCCAGCCGGATCGGAATGTTCTGCAGGTTCGGATACTGGCTGCTGAGCCGGCCCGTGGCCGCGATCGTCTGCCTGTAGTACGTATGAACCTTGCCTGTTTCCTTCCGCACCTCTTTCAGCAGTCCCTCCACATACGTGGACTGGAGCTTGGCGAGCTGCCGGTAATGGAGAATGCCCTGCACGATTTCATGGTAAGGGGCCAGCTTTTCAAGCACCTCGGCATCCGTAGAGTAGCCTGTCTTCGTTTTCTTCTGGACGGGAAGCTGGAGCTTCTCGAACAGCACTTCTCCCAGCTGTTTCGGAGAGTTGATATTGAATTCCATGCCGGCGTGGCGGTAAATCTCCGTCATCGTCCGCTCGATCTGCACGGCGAGTTCATCGCCCAGCTGCTTCAGCCCGGCCGTATCGACCTTGATGCCGCGCAGTTCCATATCCGCGAGCACACCCGAGAGCGGAAGCTCCAGCTCATAGTAGAGCTGCTTCATATCCGCCTGCTCGAGCTTCTCGCGGAGCGAAACGTCCAGGCGGAAGATGCGGTCGGCCTTGCGGACGAGATGCTCCGCGACGGCCTCCGTCTCCGGCAGGCGGAATTTCGCGCCTTTGCCGAAGACCGCTTCGTCCGGCGCTACATGAAGCGCGCCGTACTTATCCGCGATGACGCTGAGCGTAAGCGACGACTCCGTCGGATCGAGCAGATACGCCGCGAGCATGACGTCGAACGTCACGCCTGCCAGCGTGATGCCGTTCCAGGCGAGCACCAGCTCCGCGCGGTGGCGGTCCCACGTGCTCTTCGGAGCACGCTCGTCCGCCAGCCAGGCGCGCAGCGCTTCCGCTCCGGGAGCGGTGAGCACGCCCGCGGGCACGTAGTAGCCCGCTTCCGGCGTGTGGAAAGCCGCCCCGACCAGCTCGGCCGTGTGGGCATTGTCACCCACGGCCTCCACGTGCAGCGCGCTTACGTCTTTCAGCGCGCCGGTCAGGTCCGTGATGTTGTCCGCGTCGATCAGGCGGACAACCAGCTCTTCCGCGGGGCCGGGCTCCGCCCCTTCAGGGGAGTCCGCTCCCCCCGCGCCGGAGAAGTCCAGCCTCTCGAGCAGCGACTTGAACTCCAGCTTGCGGAACATGGCCGCAAGCTCAGGCGTTTCGAAGCCGGAGAAGGCGAGGCTGCTCCAGTCCGTATCCATCGGCACTTCGCGGTAAATGGTCGCGATTTCCTTGCTCATCCGCGCGGAATCCGCATGGTCGCGGACCTTTTCCTTCATCTTGCCTTTCATCTCGTCCGCATGCTCCAGCACGGACTCGACGGAACCGTACTCGTGCAGCAGTTTCAGGGCCGTTTTCTCGCCTACTCCGGGAATGCCCGGAATATTGTCGGAAGAGTCGCCCATCAGACCCTTGAGATCGATAATCTGGGCCGGAACGAGGCCGTACTTCGCTTGGATCTCGGCCGGATCGTAACGGTCCACTTCACTGATGCCTTTGCGGGTCAGGGCAACCGTCACACGGTCCGATACGAGCTGCAGCATATCCTTGTCGCCGGTAACGACCAGCACGTCCTTGCCTTCCTGCTCCGCCGATTTGGTCAGCGTGCCGATGATATCGTCCGCTTCGTAGCCTTCCAGCTCGAACTGGCGGATGCCGAAAGCGCTCATCAATTCTTTAATAAGTGGAAACTGCTCGGACAGCTCCGGCGGGGTTTTGGCTCGTCCGCCTTTGTATTCCGTGTAATCTTTATGTCGGAACGTCACTTTGCCCGCGTCGAAAGCCACGAGAAAATGAGTCGGTTTTTCTTCTTCAATCAGTCTGAGGAGCATGGTCGTGAATCCGTAAACGGCGTTCGTATGAAGACCGGCGGAATTGCTCAGCAGAGGCAGCGCGTAAAAGGCGCGGCTCGCAATACTGTTTCCATCAATAACGATCAATTTTTCCATCTTACACCCCGAATTTTGGACATATACGTTCATGATAGCACAGGCTGGACGAATATGAAAAAGTTTCAGCCCGGTAATTTTTGAGCCTATCCTCCCGGGCTTGCGGTGATGTTCTCCGCTTTCCGCACATAGACTGATAGTACGATGCAAAGCCGGCGCGTCCGGTGTTTTCAGCTGGATTTCGTCCGGCGAGGGAAGGAGGACCGAGATGAGTCCCTTTTTTTTTCCGGCTCCCAAGAAATTGGTTTTTTTCGATATGAACAATACATTGGTCGACCGCAGGCAGTGCTTCGATTCGGCATTCACGGAGGTACTGGGAGACTACACCGGAAGATGGGAACAGGAAGACGGGGCGGCTTCCCCCGAAGGTGCGCTTCAGATTTATAAGCAGGAGTGGCAAAAACTGCGGAAGCTGCGCCCCCGGGGCCACCGTCCCAGCGAAGAAATGCGGATAGCCTGCCTGGAAAAGGCGCTGGACGCTTTTCCCATATCGGTGAACGAAACGTTTGCCAAAGGTTTTTTTGAGCAAATTGAAGAAACCGAAGGAAACTACGTCCGGCTTTTTCCCGGCGTCGAAGAAACGCTGGCGTCTCTGGGCGAGCGCTACAAGCTGGCGGTCATCAGCAACGGCAGCCGCAAAAGACTGGAGAGGGACATCGGGCGGCTCCGGCTGTCCTCCTTTTTCCCCGAGGAACTGCTCTTCAGCTCCACGAAAGACGGGCCGCGCAAGCCGCATCCGGGTTTGTACCGGACCGCCCTGAAAGAAACCGGCATAGCCCCGGGCCAGGGCGTCATGGTCGGCAACTCGTGGAAAAACGACATCATCGGCTCCACCCGCTGCGGTCTGGATGCCGTCTGGATTTACCCGCCCCATGTGAAAAAGATTTCCCAGCGGAAAGTCGGTCGTCAGAAAGTCGTTATCGTGCGGTCCGTCAAGCAGCTGGTGCATGTGCTTTAGCCGCGGCTTATTATGCCCGGCCCTCGACTAACGGCAGGAACAATTTCATAAAATCATGCGCACAGCCGCCCCGAGGGGCGGTTTCTTAATGGGCCTTGCAAGCACGGACGACGTTTGCGTACGCGTCCGGACAAGAGAAGATCTTACGGGTTAAGGAGCTTGCTTCTGCTCTTGATCTTGTGCCGCTTCGCCTGTTCGTCTGCACTCCTATCACAAAAAAACAGCCTGCCGGGAAGTTCCCGACAAGCTGTTTTCCGTTCTCGCTTCTTTGTAGCGCCAGGCTGAATACGGCAACTTTCAATGCACCGTCGCCATCCTTACAGGTTTACATCCTTGCATTCTTACATCCTTGCATTCTTACATCCTTGTCATGCTTACCTACCAAGCCGGGTTCTCCGATACGTACGGCCCGGTATCAGGCGGCATTGAAGCCGTTCTACACGTTCAAGTCTTTTCGTTTACCCGTGACCATGTAAATTACGCTCTCGCCGATGTTCGTCACATGGTCGGCCACCCGCTCCAGGTAATGGGCTACCATGATCAGGTGCGTCAGCTGACGGTTGCGGGTGAAATCCGCATTCATCATCCCGATCACGTCGGTCATGATGCGGCTGAATATTTTGTCCACCTGATCGTCCTTCTCCGCCAGCGAAGCGGCCATATGAATGTTGCGGTTCATATAAGCGACCAGGCTCTCGCGGAGCATCTCTTTGGAGATTTCGGCCATCTGGGGAATGTCGATCAATTCCTTGGCCAGCGTCTCTCCGGACAGGCGGATCGTAATCTTCGCGATGTCCACGGCATGGTCGGCGATCCGCTCGAGATCCGTCGCTATGCTGAGCGCCGTGCCGATAATCCGCAGATCGCCCGCCATAGGCTGCTGCAGCGCGATCAGCTTCAGGCACATTTCTTCGATGCGAAGCGTCAGTTCGTCTACCGCGTCGTCATCCTCGACCGTGCGCCGCGCGAGATCCGTATCCAGCCGGGTCAGCGCTTCTACAGCCTGGTGAATGGAATTTTCAACCATGGAGCCTAAATCGAGCAGTTCGTTCTGCAGATCGTCAATCGAATGCTGAAAATTAAGGCGATTATTCATTGAAGCCCCCTTAGAGTTAACCGAAACGGCCGGTGATGTAATCTTCGGTGCGCTGGTCGTTCGGATTTGTGAAAATCTTGTCGGTCTGATCGGTCTCAACGAGAATTCCGTTGAGGAAGAAAGACGTGCGGTCGGAGATACGCGCGGCCTGCTGCATGTTGTGCGTCACGATAATGATCGTGTAACGCTCCTTCAGCGTCTGCGTGAGCTCCTCCACCTTCAAGGTGGAAATCGGATCGAGCGCCGAGGTCGGTTCGTCCATCAGCAGCACTTCCGGCTCGACCGCCAGCAGGCGGGCGATGCACAGACGCTGCTGCTGACCGCCGGACAGGCCCAGAGCCGACTTGTTCAGGCGGTCCTTCACTTCGTCCCAAAGGGCCGCCTGACGCAGGCTGCGTTCCACGATTTCGTCGAGAACGGCGCGTTTTTTCTGGCCGTGGATGCGCGGTCCGTAAGCAATGTTGTCGTAAATGCTCATCGGGAACGGATTCGGACGCTGGAAAACCATACCCACGCGTTTGCGCAGAGACACGATATCGCTTTCCGGCGAATAAATATCTTGGCCGTCCACCTTAATGGTCCCGTTAATCCTCACGCTGTCGATCAGATCGTTCATCCGGTTGAGCGTGCGCAGAAAGGTCGATTTCCCGCAGCCGGAAGGCCCGATCAGGGCGGACACGGTATTCGGCGCGATGTCCAGATCAATGCTGTGAAGGGCCTGGTTGTCTCCGTAAAAAAGATCCAGCCCGTTTACTTTTATTTTTGTATCGGTCGCAATAGTCATGGCAGGAGCTGTCAAGGTTATTTCCCTCCCGTAAGTCTTTTTTGGATGATTCGGCTAGGAATGCCGATAAGCAGGTTGAAGATCAGAACGACTACAAGAAGGAGCGCCGCGCTGCCTTCCGCGATTTTCTTCGCATCCGGCACGATGGCTTCCGCCTGGATGTACCATAAGTGCGTGGAGAGCGTCTCGCCCATCGTCAGCGGATTGAAATCCGGGAAATGCCGGGAAACGGAAAGCCCCGACGTATAAATCAGGATGGCCGATTCACCCAGTGCGCGTCCGGCTACGAGCGTAATGCCTGTGATCAGGCTCGGCAGTGCGGAAGGAATCAGCACTTTGCGGATCGCCTGCCATTTGGTCGAACCGAGCGCAAGACTCGCTTCCCAGTACGATTCGGGCACGGTACGGATCGATTCCTCCGTGACCCGGACAAGAACCGGCAGATTCAGAAGCGCCAAAGCCAGGGAACCGCTCAAAATCGAAATTTTAAAATTCATCAAGTCCACGAAGAGGAGAAATCCGAACAAGCCGAATACGATGGATGGCACGGAAGACAGCGTCTCGACGGACATGCGGACAATTTCGGTAAAACGTGATTTTTTGGCATACACCGCCAGGTAGATACCGGCTCCCAACCCGATCGGCAGCGAGAACAGCAGAGAGAGGAACAAGATATAGAACGAGTTGAAGAGCTGGGGTCCGACGCCCCCGCCGGCCACGATATCTTCCGGCTTACCCGTGATGAAATCCCATGTAAGATGCGGCAGTCCCGCACCGAGAATCCGGATCAGGAACCAAGCCAGGATCAACAGGATAAAGATGCCGGTTGCCCAGAAGAACAGCGTGGCGATCCGGTCAGTCGTTTTACTGTTCATTTCACTTCACTCCTTCTTGATACGACACGGATGATGAGAATCAGCAGCAGCGAAGTGATCAACAGAACAAAGGCCATCAAATAAAGCGCGTTGTTCCAGGTCGATCCGTAGTTCGTGTTCCCCATATCCTTGACGATTGCCGTCGTCAGAACCGTGGTCGAGTCAATCAGCGATTTGGGCATCTGCGGCGAGTTCCCGATAACCATGAATACCGCCATCGTCTCTCCGATGGCCCTTCCGATTCCAAGCACCACGCCGGTCAAAATCCCCGGCCGGGCCGCGGGAAGCAGCACGCGCCAAATCGTCTGCCAGCGGGTGGCTCCGAGCGCCAGCGACGCTTCTTCCAGCCGCGGAGGCAGTGCGCGGATCGCGTCCTCCGAGATGGACAGGATGGTCGGCAGAATCATAATCGCGAGGATGATTCCCGCCGGCAAAATACCGTATCCTGTCCCGTTCACCACTTTTCCGATAAAAGGCACAATGACCGTAAGGCCGATCAGGCCGTATACGACCGACGGAATGCCCACGAACAGGTCCGTGGCCGGACGCATGATCTCTCTCACCCATTTCGGTGCGATCTTCGCCATGAAGACGGCTCCCGCTACGGCGAGAGGGACCGCAAGTACAATGGCGAGCATCGTTAACAGAAAAGTACTGAACAGGAACGGAAACGCTCCGTATTTGTCCGCGCTTGGCGTCCAGTCTGTCGAAAAGAAGAATTCAATCGGGCTGACGCCCGAGAAGGTGCGCATGCCTTGTACACCGACAAACAAAATAATCGAAAATATGACAATCGAGACGAGTGCCGCACTGCCGACAAACAGCAGCTTCATCACGCTGTCCTGCCGTTTTTGCAGTTTCATCCAGCGCGTGGGTCCTTTCTGGCTTTGGCGGTTTTGTCGGCTCTGCTCCTTCGTCTTCGTTGTTTGCTGAGCGTAAGTGTTCACAAACGGGAAGCCCCCTTCAATCGGAATGCGTGCATAGTCGGTAAGCACAAAGTACTAAATGATTCTTCTTAATCATAGGCCCTGTTTGTAAATACAAAATTAATCAATTGTAAAGCCCGTGTAAATTTTGCGGCAAAAAAAAAGATGCCCCGAAGTTGATAAGCTTCAGGACATCCCACGGAAGTAAATCATTTTATTTTTTCAGAAGGTCAGCCGGAAGGAACTTCAATTCTTCGACTTTTTTCGTTTGGAAATCAGGGCTCATGATGTAGTCAAGGAAAGCTTTGGTCGCGCCGGTAGGCTCGCCTTTCGTATACATGCGCTCGGTTCCGAACAGCTTGTAGCTGCCGTCTTTGATCGTTTCTTTGGAGAAAGCGACGTTGTCGAATTTCAGAGCTTTAACGGTGTTGTCCAGGTACGGCGTATCAATGTAACCAACGGAGCCGGATTGGCTGCCTACGGCTGTTTTAACGGCACCCGTGCTTTCTTGAACGACGCCGTCTTTAGTAAAGTCTTTGCCGTCAAGGACGATTTGCTGCACTAGCTTCCGGGAACCGGAAGAGTCCGGACGATGAACGACGTTAATCGGAGCGTCTTTGCCGCCTACTTCTTTCCAGTTTTTGATTTTACCCATGAAAATATCGGCTGCCTGCTGTTTCGTCAAGCCCTCGATACCTACGTCAGGATTTACGATCAGTGCGAACGGAGCGATCGCAACCACGTGTTCTTTCAGGTTCTTGTCTTTGTATTCGTCGCCGGCGGCAACGTCGGAGTTCCCGATATTCGAAATGCCGTCCGCTACGTCTTTAAGACCTTTGCCGGAACCGCCGGCCGTCGGGTTGATCGTAACTTTCGGATTCTTTTCCATGAACAGCTTCGCCGCTTCTTTCACGAGCGGGAGAAGAGCGCTGGAACCGGAAGCCGTAACCGTTCCGGAAATTTCTTGAGCCGCCGTTGTTTCGGCAGGCTTGTTCGATGTTGCTGCGCCGCCTGCGTTTGTGTCTGTCTTTCCGCAGCCAGCCAATACCCCCAGAGTAAGCACTGCAGCTAGCGAGATGGATAACCCTTTTTTCGACATGAACTTCAACATGTTGTACATGTCCTCCTTTGACGTTTCTTTCTTTGTTTTGTGTTTCCTAGGACATCGTAACAAGCGAATGTAAACTGCAAGTCGTCCAAACGTAAATTTCATGTAAAACTTTTTACGGGGCTGCCCCTATCCCCTCAACCTCCTTCAAAATGAGCCTATTTTACTCCCGTTTTACAAAATCCTTCACGTTCTCTAATACTGAAGACTTATAGTTAAAGCGACTATAGACCTATATAAAGGTAATTTTCAAACAAAGAGACCTATCGGAGGGTGAACATGGGGAATTTCTTCTATCTAAGTACAATGAAACGCAAATTGATCGCCAGCTTCGGGGTTCTGATTCTGCTGTTTGTGGCCATGGCCTTTTTCCTCGTTCATCAAATCAGTAAAATCAACGCGCAGATCGCGCTGCAAAACGAGCGGGTCGCCATGAAAACGACTGCGCTGGAGCTGAAAGAAACGGTTCAGGAACTCAGCATTATCGCTTCCGGCCTGGAGCTTTCGAAAGATCCTTCCTATATAGAGAGATACGAGCAGAAGAGAAAGGTGTATAGCAGTCTTCTCGACGCCATCAAGGAAACCGCCCGGACCGAAGAGGAGAAAGCGTGGCGCGGGGGACTTATCGTCGCTTCCGCGGATTACATAAACAATTTCGACGCAGCCGCCAAGCTCGTCCAGGAGAAGAAAGTCAGCCCCAAAGAGATGGAGCTGAGCATGCTTCATTATTACGGGGAAGGACAGACGCTGCGCGAAACGATTTTTAAGCTGGTCGATAAGTTCTATATCGCCTTCTCGGCCGATGCGCAGGCGGCTGTCGACGACTCCCAGAAAGTCATCGCGCAGACCGTGAGCGTCACCGTCGCCGCGGCCGTCTTCGTCCTTCTCGCTTCCGCGGTTGTCGCCGTCCTGCTGATCCGCTCCTTCCTCATTCCGGTGCGCAAGCTTCAGGAAGCGGTCGCGCGCATGGCGTCCGGCGATCTGCGGCATGAAATCGGAAGCCGCACGCAGGACGAGCTGGGCGAGCTCAGCCGCAGCTTCGACCGGATGACCGCCCAGGTCCGCGGCATGCTCGAGCATACGAGCGGCATCGCGACGGCGCTGGCCGGGCAGTCGGTCACGTTCCGCCGGGTGTCCACCGACACGGCGGCGGCCAACGCGGACATCGTCCAGGCGATGTCCGCCATTGCGCGCGGCGCTTCCGATCAGGCGGCGGATTCCGAGCACGCGTCGACCTCCGTCGCCGGGCTCGAAAGCGAGACGCGCGAGATCGCCGAGTATGCGGCGGTGATGAGCCAGGCGAGCCGGGAAGCGGCGGAGGTCACCGTGCAGGGTTCCCGCTCCGTGCACTCGCTGGAGGAAGCCAGCGGCGCTACGCGGCGGGTGCTCGGGCAGGTGCAGGAAGCGATGGCGACGCTGGCAGGCGATTCCCGCCGCATCGGCACCATCCTGGACGCGATTACCGAGATCGCGTCCAGAACCCACCTGCTGGCGCTGAACGCCGCCATCGAGGCGGCCGCCGCCGGCTCCAGCGGGCGCGGCTTCGCCGTCATCGCCGCGGAAGTGCGTCAGCTCGCGCAGCAGTCGAGCGACGAAGCCCGCCGCGCCGCGGGTACGATCGCATCCGTCGAGAGCCGGATGCTAGAGATGCAGGCCCGCGTCACGGACGCGAGGCGCCATGCGGACGCCCAGGAGCTGACCGTCCGCGAATCGCTCGGCTCGTTCGAAGCGATCGAACGCGCGATGGAAGTCGTGACGAATCAGATTCAATTCGTCAACGGCCGCATCGAGCGTTCCCTGCACAGCAGCGCGCAGCTCGTCGGCACCATCCGCCACATGGCGGAAATTGCCGAGCAGACGTCCGCGGGCGTGCAGGAAGTCACCTCGGCTTCGACCGAGAACGACGCCTCCATCCGGAGCATCGCCGTGCAGGCCGACGAGATGAACGGACTCGCGGAAAGCCTGTACCGCGAAATCAACAAGTTCAAGATCGGCGAAGCTTCGTAAACGCCGGAAATAATCGCAAGAGCACCCCGTCATGGCGGTGCTTTTTTACATGTCGAGGAGACGTTTCTGTGCGACTCCCGCGGATTTTTTCAAGACAACCGGTTATCGCTCATGAAACACTCCATTTTAATTGACCTTTGTTCATCTTTCATGTCAGT
Source organism: Paenibacillus sp. RC84 (assembly GCF_041260495.1). Classification (NCBI taxonomy): domain Bacteria; kingdom Bacillati; phylum Bacillota; class Bacilli; order Caryophanales; family Paenibacillaceae; genus Paenibacillus; species Paenibacillus sp. RC84. The sequence goes on along the minus strand of NZ_JBGBYL010000002.1, from coordinate 552,266 downwards.
TCCTTGTAAGAAAAGGGCGAAAAATAGAGAAACTTCTCCCTTATCGTCTAATGTTATCCCTTTTGCTTCCCGCCATTTTCCTTGATACTGAAATTAGTTAACCGGTTTCATCGCGAGAAGAAGAACCTTGTGCTTTCGCCTGTTTCAAGCTCGTTCGCCTGTCGCTTATATCCAAGCCTATCAAGGCCGGTCGTTCAACCTTACACCCTTCTTCTCCCATTCAGACGGTTATCTCATAAAGGAGGTGCATGCAGCCAGGAACCGCAACCCATGCGGAACAATCCGGATGCTGTTGAAGTTCTGTGGACTCTTATTCATGAAAGCGTTACCATTTCCCCTATCCGAAAAGGAGGCATTACTTAATGAACCTGAAATCCCGGCAATCTGCCAAAACCCGGCGTTCCCACTCACCGGCCCGGGTTGCGCTCCGCATCCTGTTGATCGTAACCCTCATTGTGTCTTTATTCCCGTTCCTGGGCTTAAGCGCGCAGAAAGCGTCGGCGGCTGAATCTTATAAAATCGTGGGTTACTACCCTTCGTGGGCGGCTTACGGCCGCAATTACAACGTCGCCGACATCGATGCTTCGAAAGTTACGCACATTAACTACGCTTTCGCCGATATCTGCTGGAACGGCAAACACGGCAACCCGGACCCGACCGGTCCGAATCCGCAAACGTGGGCCTGCCAAGATGCTGCGGGCGCCAACATTAACGTTCCGAACGGCACGGTCGTTCTGGGCGATCCTTGGATCGACACGCAGAAAAGCTTCCCCGGCGATACTTGGGATGAGCCGGTCCGCGGCAACCTGAAACAGCTGATCAAGCTGAAACAGGCCAACCCGAACCTCAAGACGATCATCTCCGTAGGCGGCTGGTCCTGGTCCAACCGTTTCTCCGATGTAGCGGCAAGCGCTGCGACACGTGAAGTATTCGCAAACTCCGCGGTCGACTTTATCCGCAAATATCAGTTTGACGGCGTCGACCTCGACTGGGAGTATCCGGTTGGAGGAGGCCTTGCAGGCAACTCCGCTCGCCCGGAAGATAAGCAGAACTATACGCTGCTCCTTCAGAAGATCCGCGAGAAGCTGGATGCCGCAGGCACGGCGGACAACAAAAAATATTTCTTGACCATTGCTTCCGGCGCAGGTCCGACTTACGCGGCCAACACCGAGCTCGGCAATATTGCCAAGTATCTCGATTGGATCAACATCATGACGTACGACTTTAACGGCGGCTGGCAGACGGTCAGCGCTCACAACGCTCCACTCTATACCGATCCGGCCGCAATTGCCGCAGGCGTACCGAATGCGGACACGTTCAATGTGGAAAAAGGCGTACAAGGGCACCTCGACGCCGGCGTACCGGCAAGCAAAATCGTTCTCGGCCTCGCTTTCTACGGACGCGGCTGGAGCGGCTGCAAGAACACGGCTAACGGCGAATACCAGCAGTGCGCCGGTCTGGCGACTACCGGAACGTGGGAGAAAGGCTCTTTCGACTTCTACGATCTGGAAGCCAACTATATCAACAAAAACGGATACACCCGCTACTGGAACAACACGGCGAAAGTTCCGTTCCTGTACAACGCTTCGAACGGCACGTTCATCTCTTACGACGATGCCGAATCCATCGGGTATAAAACAAGCTTCATCAAGTCCAAAGGTCTTGGCGGCGGCATGCTCTGGGAATTCAGCGGCGACCGCAACAAGACGCTTCTGAAGAAAGTCACAACCGACCTGTCGGGTTCCGCGCCGGTCGGCGATACGATTGCACCTTCCGTACCGGCCAACCTGACATCGACGGCTAAAACGTCCACAAGCGTTACGCTTTCGTGGAGCGCTTCGACGGACAATGTCGGCGTGACCGGCTACACCGTCACTTACGGCACCAAGACGATTGACGTTTCGGCGACTACCGCAACAATCACAGGTCTCACGCCAAGCACGGCTTACTCCTTCACGGTAAAAGCGAAGGATGCGGCGGGCAACGTATCCGCGGCAAGCTCCGCCGTATCCGTTACCACCGATGCAAACTCGGGCGGCGGAACGGATACGACGCCACCGACGGCTCCGGCTAATCTGGCCGTAACCGCCAAAACATCGACCAGCGTAACACTCGGCTGGACGGCTTCCACCGACAACGTAGGCGTAACCGGCTACACCGTATCTTACGGCAGCACGAGCGTCAACGTCACCGGTACAACCGCAACGATCAGCGGCCTTACGGCCGGCACCGCTTATACGTTCAACGTAAAAGCGAAGGACGCGGCGGGCAACCTTTCCGCAGCGGCGACCGTGTCGGCTACGACGGACAGCGGCTCCGGCGGCGCTGTTTGCCCGGCGGCTTGGGACACAAGCAAATCGTATACGGCGGCACAACGCGTCTCCTACAACGGCAAAATCTATGAAGCAAAATGGTGGACGCAAGGTGAACGCCCGGATCTTTCCGGTCAATACGGCGTCTGGAAATATGTCAGTGATTGCGGAGCGGGAGCGGGTTCTCCCGCTTCTGTTTCTTCCGCCGGCGCGGCACTTGCTTCTAATCTGATCGCAGGCGCAGGCGCGGCTTTACCCGCCATCGCTCCTGGCAGCTCCGCTGCAAGCACATCTTCGGCCCTGGCTCCGAGCACCAAGGTGCTCGTCGGCTACTGGCACAACTTCGACAACGGTTCCGGTTTCATTCGTCTGCGCGATATCTCCCCCAAGTTCGATGTCATTAACGTTTCCTTCGCCGAGCCTGTAGGCGGATCGACGACTGGAACGATCGGATTCACACCTTTCAACTACACAGATGCGGATTTTAAAGCCGATGTCGCTTATCTGCAAAGCCAAGGCAAGAAAGTCATTATTTCCATCGGCGGCGCTAACGGCCAGGTCCAGCTTACAACGGCCGGCGCACGCAGCAATTTTGTAAGCTCCATGAAGTCCATCATTTCCAAATACGGCTTCGACGGCCTGGATATTGATTTCGAGGGCCATTCCCTGTACCTGAACCCGGGCGATGCCGATTTCAAAAATCCGACCACACCGGTCATTACTAACCTGATTTCCGCTATCCACGAGCTGCATGATTCTTTTGGCGACAAATTCATGCTGACTATGGCTCCGGAAACGTTTTTCGTCCAGCTCGGCTACTCCTTCTACGGCGGCACTTGCAGCGGCTGCGATACGCGTGCCGGGGCTTACCTGCCGGTGATTTACGGCGTACGCGATATTTTGGACTGGCTGCAGGTTCAGCTCTATAACTCCGGCCCTATCACGGGACTGGACGATCAGTACCACACGATGGGCGTAGCCGATTTCCACGTGGCCATGACCGACATGCTGCTTACGGGCTTCCCGATCGCCAAAAATCCGAACTCCTTCTTCCCGGCGCTCCGTCCGGATCAAGTCGTGGTCGGACTTCCGGCTAACGGCAACGCGGGCGGCGGCTTCACAAGCGTCTCCGAAGTGCATAAAGCGCTGGACTATCTGATGAAAGGCAAAGCTTTCGGCTCCTATACCCTTCGCGGTTCCGTTCAACCGGGACTGAGAGGTCTGATGACCTGGTCCATCAACTGGGACAAATTCAACAACTTCGAGTTCTCGAACAGCCACCGCGCCTATCTGGACAGCTTCGGCCCGGGAACTCCAGGAGATAATCAGGCACCTTCCGTTCCGGGGAATCTCCGTTCTTCCAACGTAACGGCTACAGGCGTCACGCTTACGTGGAACGCATCCACGGATAATATCGGCGTAACCGGCTACGAAGTCTATCAGGGATCGGTCAAAATTGCCGATACGGCAAGCACGACCTTTAACGTGGGCAATCTAACGGCAAACACCTCCTACACGTTTACCGTAAAAGCGAAAGACGCGGCAGGCAACGTATCCGCGGCAAGCACTCCGCTGGCCGTCACAACCGCTAACGGCGGCGGCTCCGGCGACACTTCGGCACCTACGGCGCCAACGGCGCTGAAAGTAACGGCAAAATCTTCGAGTAGTGTCAGCCTCAGCTGGACCGCTTCAACGGATAATGTCGGCGTAACGGGCTACACCGTTTCGTACGGTACCAGTACTGTGGACGTCACAGGTACGACTGCCGTCATCACAGGGCTGACCGCGAACACGGCCTATACGTTCACCGTAAAAGCCAAGGATGCGGCAGGCAACGTATCCGCAGCCGCTTCCATCCAGGCAACGACGGACCCGGCAGCTCCCGGAGGTCCTGCCGCATGGGCAGCCGGCGTCAGCTACAAGGTTAATGAAGAAGTCACCTACAACGGCTCGACGTATATCTGCCGCCAGCCGCACACCTCCCTGCAGGGATGGGAGCCTTCCAACGTGCCGGCTCTCTGGACTAAAAAATAAGAACTGATTCGGCAGCCATGCTAATCGGACCGTAACGGAAAAACAGCAGCTCCGCCCCGTTTTGACGGGCGGGCTGCTGTTTTTTATTTTTTCTTCATGGTATCCAGTAAAATCTGCTTTTCTTTCGAAAGGGACTGTTCGATTTTATCTCGTGCGTCCGCGATAATCTGTTTGGTAGACAGTCTTTTCTCAATGCCGCTTGCGATCTCATTCTCCCAGATCTCCTGGGCTTTGACGTCCAGCGGCGTGGCAGGAAATTCTCTCACCCGGGTCATCAAATCCTCATGAAGCGCATAGGTTTTCTGTCCCCCCAGGAACGGATTCGTGGCCGCCAATTCCTTCGCATTGCCGCGGGCGGGTAAATAGGCCGGAACCGCTCCGCTGAGGCCTTCCTTGCTGTATTCCGTAACGGTGAATTCAATGAATTTCCAGCCCATCTCCTTGTTGGCACCGTTCGAAGGGAGAAGGAAATTGGTGCTGTTCTGCCAGCCGTACAAGCCGAAAGGAAGTCTCGTTTCGCGCCATTTGCCGGCCGTCTCGGGCGCCCATTCTTTAATCTGTTCGACTCCCCATGTCCCAAAATACATCATGGCGATCGTTCCGTCCTGGACCGCCTTCCGGCCCAAATCGCCCCATACGTCCAGATGGGCCTCCAAGCCGAAATCGTTGACTTTTTTGGCAATGTCCACCGCTTTGTGAAACGCTTCATTATACCGCATAAAATTCAGTTTGCGGTCGAAGATGCCTTCGGAACGCTCGAAGAGCTGGACCGTTTCGTTCACCCACTGCGTCAAATAAATGTTATGCTCGCGCAGTTTTTTGGCCATACTCAGCCAGTTTGCGGGGTCTTCCATATACTTGGCAAGCTCCTCGGGCTCCGAAGGAAACCCGTACTGCTTCATAATGTCCTCCCGGTAATAGGTAACGGTAGGCGCCGTGGAAAGCGGAAGGGCAATCAGCTCGATTCCGTCCGCCGACATGCCGCTATCCCAGAGGGAAGGGCTGAAGTCGTTCCGGTATTTTCCCGCCTGATAAGGAGGCTTGAGCAGATCCTCCAGCCCTTCGATCGCGGAGAAATTGCCGAAATCGCTGCTGTCGACCATCATGACGTCCGGCGGTTTCCCGTCCGCCAGCGCCTGCAGATAAGCTCCCACATATTCGGCGTAAGGAATGACCTTTACATCTACGCTTAGATCCGGGTAGCTTTCTTTGAATTTGGCGGCCATGGTCTCAATCCCGCCGTAATGGGTCCATATCGACAAATGGTTCGGAACGGCCGCTTGGCCCGTAGAGGGAGCCGGCTTTTCGGCGGGAGCGGTTGAAGCGGGAATGAGCGGCTCGGACCGGAAGCAGCCCGCGGTGGTTACTGTGAGCAGGAGCAGCAGCACGAAGATTTTAGTAAGTTTGACCACAACTCGTTTCCTCCCATCGTATAGCTAATCTGTATGTCCCCCGGCAAAAAGTCCGGCATAGTTTCCTCTTTGGAGAAGTCTGGAAAATTCCAGGGCGGGCAAAGGTCTGCTGAAATAGTAGCCCTGAAGTTCGTCGCACCGGCACTGAGTAAAATAGTCCGATTCCTCGGCTGTTTCGACTCCCTCCGCCACGACGGTCATATTCATGCTGTGAGCCAGCTCGATGATCGCCTTGGCCACGGCGGCTTTTTTGGGTTCCCCGCCGATATCCCGGATAAAAGAGCGGTCCAGCTTCACATGTGAAATCGGCAGCCGCTGAAGCTGGTTAAGGGAAGAGTATCCGGTCCCGAAATCGTCGATCGAAATATGGATACCCCGCTCCCGGATCCGGCTAATGATTCCGATGACCTGTTCGACATTCTCGATAAATACTCCTTCCGTAATTTCCAGAGTCAGATAGGATTCTTCCAGTCCCGATTCTTCCAGCGCGCTGTGAATCATATCCAGCAGATTCGTCTGGGAAAAATGCAGGGCCGAAATGTTCACGGCAACCGGAACTTTGGGAAGCCCCTCATCCTGCCACGCTTTATTCTGACGGCAGGCTTCCTTCAATACCCATTCGTCGATTTTGTAGATGATTCCCGATCTTTCGGCCAGCGGAATAAATTTATCGGGCGAAATGCGCCCCAGCTCGGGATGCTCCCAGCGCACCAGCGCCTCGATTCCGCTGATTGCGCCGGAAGCCGTATCGACCTTCGGCTGATAATGCAGAACGAGCTGATTGTTCGCAAGCGCTTCCTGAATACCGTTGTCGATCATCATTTCTTCGGAAAAACGGATTTTCAGCTCTTCTTCATAGAATTGATAGCTGTTGCTGGAGCCCATGGATTTGGCGAAATACATCGCCATATCCGCGTTTTTGACGATGGCCTCCATCGTGTCGCCGTCTCGCGGAAACATGCTGATGCCGATGCTGACTGAACTGTACAGGGTCGATTCCATCAGCCGGACCGGTTCCTCCATAGCGGCGAACATGCTGTGCGCCACGGCCGTCGCTTTCGCGTCTTCGGCATCTTCAATGACGATGACGAACTCGTCTCCGCCGATCCGGAACAGCTTGCACGATTCCGTAACGCTGCGGGTAAATCTCTCGCCGATCTCTTTGAGCAGCAGATCGCCGATATCGTGACCCAGCGTATCGTTAATCTGCTTGAAGCGGTTTAAATCGGCGAACATCACCGCCACCTGCTTGGGCGTGTGTGCCGCCTCCGAAAGCATGCTCTGCAGGTAGGTTGTGAAATACAGGCGGTTGGGAAGCCCCGTAAGGATATCGTAAAAAGCGAGCTGATGAAGCTTTTCCTCCGAAAGACGAAGCTTGTCCGTCTGCTCCTGCAGGCGCTGGTTCATGTTCTGCGCTTGATGGAACATGCTAAGCAGGTTCAGCGACATCTGCCGGAAGTTATAGGTCAGCGAGGTAATCTCCGAAACACGGCTGCTCGGCCACTCGATTTCTTTCATCTGCTTTAATTTTTCCGGCAGGTCCGTTGTGGAGGTCGCCAGTTTAGACAGCCCGTGGACCAGAACGCGGCTTAAATATAAGGCGGTGGCGGCTGCGGCTGCCGCGAATAAAAGCAGGTACCAGAGCTGCGACAAATACTGCGAGAATACACTGATCTGATAATGGCGGATCGGTATATCGATGTACACGTGCAGGGGCATCCTGGCGACCGCATTGTCGTAGATGTAGCTGCCCTCTCTCCACTGTTGAGCGGGCAGAGCCGTACTCTCCCGGGCGGGCAGGACCTGGTAAAAGTTGTCGTCCAGACCCACTATATTATTGCCCCCCCTCCAGTCGTAAACCTGGTTAAGCGTGTAGCTCTGACGGTCGGCCGCCAAAACTTTGTTGGACCTGTCCGTAATGACGATCCGGAACAACTGTTCCGAGGTGTATTTATTCACCAGTTCCTGCAGATAACCCACTTGTATCCGCCCCTTGAGCCTGATGCCGAGAATATCCTCGGCTCCCCATTGGTTTAGCTCCTGGTTGATGCTGTTGGCCGTGTTTACCGCAAGCTGCCTGGAGTTCTGGATGGACAATTTCTCGGAATACCAGCTGTTCATCACGATATAAAGGAGCGACGGAAGCGCCACGGCCATAATCGACAGGTGGAACAGGACCTTGCTGTAGGAGTAGGTTCTTTCCCGCTCTTTGACGAGGCCGAACCAGTGAAAAAGAGGCAGGTACTTCAGCAAAATATCGGCGATTAGCGCATTGAACAGCCCGTTCGAGAGCGCAATCAGGAGCATCAGAATCAGCTCGTCCGATACAAATTTGTAGAAACCGTAGTAAATGACGATCATCAGCGGAAGCCCGATCAGCAGCCAGTAAATACTGTCCCAGACAAGCAGCTGCCCCGGTTTTTTCCGGTTAAGGAGTCCGACCCCGGCAATTTCAAGAAGGCCGATCCATTCGAATGTAGGATGGTGTAGAAAGAAGAAGGAGAAGAGTTGGGTAATGACGCCGGCCAGGAGGCCCAGACGGACGCCGAACAACGATACGGCAAACAGGAGAAAGATGCTGGAAAACGAGAAGGCGATTCCGTAGATAAGATGAAGCCTGCTAGCTTCGAAAAGAAGCGCCAAAGCGATACAGAGCAGGTATCCCAGCATTAGGCGGGCTTTATTTTGTAAAAGGGACTGAATAGTTTTCACACGCTGTCCTCCATTTCTGCCGAAAAGTACGAATGTGAGCACTGCCCCATGTCCGAACTTACTTACTGGATACCGGCAAAAATAAAAGACCGCTTACAAAACAGCAGCCTCCACTTCCACTCATCCAACTTCGGTAACCCGGCTGTCTAGCTGCGCTTTAGACCCGTGGCTTTGCGTCCTATGCTTTCGCGATAGTTTGCCTTTATCGAGTTATTCAACTAAAGATTCGTTAGTTAATAATTTCGACGCACTGGGTCCTTCTCCTCTTTTTTACAAGAATAAAATAGGGCAAAAGTCGCAGTTTTTTTAAAAAAGCTTAATACTAGCCGAGTGATGAGGAAAATTAAGCCTTTTAACCGATAAAAACCATCTTTTCCTTAGGGGAGGAGATCCTGCTTTTGCCCCCGGTGACGTTCCGTGCCTTTCTCCCGGAGCGTTTGCTCCTTGACCGCTTTGAGCTCTTTCATCGTCCCGCCCGCATCCCTCCCGAAATAATCGTGGAGCTTCGTATATTCCCGGTACAGCTTATCGTATACGGCCGCGTTCGCCGCATCCGGCTTATACGTATCTTCGGAGACCCGGGCCATGCGCGCTGCGGCTTCCACGATGGTAGCGTATCCGCCTCTGTCGGCTCCGGCCGCAACCGCTCCGAACATGGCGGCTCCGAGAGCGGGTGTTTGCCTGGACGCGGCAACTTTGATCTCGCGGTTCGTCACATCGGCATAAATCTGCATCAGCAGACGGTTTTTCTGCGGAAGCCCTCCGCACGCAAACAGTTCGTTTACTTCAAGGCCGCTGTTTTGAAAAGTATCCACGATTTTCCGCGTGCCGAATGCGGTCGCTTCAAGGAGGGCCCGGTAAATCTCTTCCGGCTTGGTAGCCAGCGTGAGTCCGACGATCAGACCGGACAGATTCGCGTCGACGAGCACGGAGCGGTTCCCGTTCCACCAGTCGAGCGCCAACAGCCCGGTTTCACCCGGCTTGTACGCGGACGCCCGGTTCTCCAGCCAGCCGTGAACATCCGTGTTCTCCGCGGCGGCCGCTTCCTTGACATAGCCGGGCAGCGCCTCGTTCACGTACCAGGCGAAGATGTCGCCTCCGGCGGATTGCCCCGCTTCGTAGCCGAAACAGCCGGGGATGATGCCGTCTTCCACGACGCCGCACATCCCTTCCACCGGCTTCTCCTCGGCGCCCAGAAGCAGATGGCAGATGGAGGTGCCCATCGCCATGACCAGCTTCCCCGGCGTAACGGCACCGAGCGCCGGAACTCCGGCATGGGCGTCGATGATACCGACGGCGACGGCCGTTCCCGGCGCAAGGCCCATCTTCTCCGCCATCTCCGCGGTAAGCTCTCCGGCTTTGGTGCCGAGCGGAAATACTTCGCCGCGCAGCTTCGTTTCCGCCAGATTTTCCAGGCGCGGATCAAGGGCTTTTAAAAACCCGGGGCCCGGATATCCAGCCCGCTTATGCCAGTTGGCTTTGTATCCGGCCATGCAGCTGCTGCGCGTCATTTTCCCGGTCATCTGATAAATGACCCAATCGGCGGCTTCCAGAAAACGGTCGGCCCGTTCGTAAATGTCCGGCGCTTCACCCAGTATTTGCCAGACTTTCGCAAGCATCCATTCGGACGAAAGCTTGCCCCCGTACCGCGGCAGGAACGGTTCACCACGCAGGGCGGCGATCTCGTTTATCCGGTCGGCTTCATCCTGCGCCGCGTGATGCTTCCACAGCTTGACCCAGGCGTGGGGACGTTCCTTCAGCTCCGGATGAAAGCACAGGGGAACGCCGCTATCGTCGACCGGCAAAATGGTGCAGGCCGTAAAATCGACGCCGATCCCGACCACGCGCTCCGGACTCACGCCGGATGCTCGGATCACCCCGGGAACGGAAGCGGTAAGCACGGCCATGTAGTCTCCGGGATGCTGGAGAGCCCAGTCCGGTTCCAGCCGGACTCCGGAGTGCGGCAGCTTGCGGCACATCACCCCGTGCGGATAAACCGTTACATGCTCGGCGATTTCGCGCCCGTCGGCCAGATCGACGAGCACGGCTCGTCCGGATCCCGTCCCGTAATCGATGCCGATGGCGTATGTTTTGCTCATCTTTTGATGCTCCTCTCTGCGTGAACGCGGAAACCGCTGCCGAAGCTCTATGATTTTGGTATCGCTTACATTTCATCTGTACAAAACGGACCTACCCCTCACGGGTCGGACTTTCTTTTTATTATATAAGAGATTTCCAAGGATTACCGCTATTTTTCCGTTTGATCCTGAAAATTTCTCTTTGCGGCATGCCGGTTGGTAATCCGCCGGAAGTTTCCTTGCTCCCGCTGCCTTTCCGTTTCATGCATAGTTTCGGCCCTCTCTGAAAATAATGGAAACAGTCTGACAAGAGCAGGAGGAATTGAGTCATGAAAGACGAGATTAACAACGGTACAGCCGTAACGGGAGTCGGCGGCCCTGCCGACCAAAGACTCGCCGAAGGCGAGCAGGAAACGACGCTGACCAACCGGCAAGGGCATCCGATCACCGATAATCAGAATATCCGCACCGTCGGAAACCGTGGTCCTTCCACCCTGGAAAATTACCATTTTCTCGAAAAAATTTCCCATTTCGACCGCGAGAAAATTCCCGAGCGCGTTGTACACGCCCGCGGCGCAGGCGCTCACGGCTATTTTGAAGCGTACGGTAAAGTCGGCGATGAACCGGTCGCCAAGTATACCCGTGCCAAGCTTTTTCAGGAGGCCGGTAAAAAAACGCCGGTATTCGTCCGGTTCTCCACAGTCGTGCACGGTGTTCATTCGCCCGAAACGCTTCGGGACCCGCGCGGCTTTGCCGTCAAATTTTATACGGAAGACGGGAACTGGGACCTCGTCGGCAACAACCTGAAAATCTTTTTTATCCGCGATCCGCTCAAATTCCCGGACATGGTTCACGCCTTCCGCCCGGACCCGGTTTCGGGTGTTCAAAATATGGAGAGAATGTTCGACTTCCTCTCCAACTCTCCGGAAGCGACGCATATGGTTACGTTCCTGTTCTCGCCTTGGGGGATTCCCGCCAATTACAGGGAAATGCAGGGGTCCGGCGTCAATACGTACAAATGGGTCAATACAGACGGCGTGGGAGTGCTGATCAAGTACCACTGGGAACCGATCCATAACGGCATCCGCAACCTTGTCCAGCGCGAAGCGGATGAAATCCAGGGTAAAAACTACAGCCACGCTACCCAGGATCTGTACGAAGCGATCGAACGCGGCGACTATCCCGAATGGGAACTCAGCGTTCAGATTCTGAGTGACGACGAGCACCCCGAGCTGGATTTCGATCCGCTTGATCCGACTAAGCTGTGGGACCACGAGAAGTTCCCGTTCCTCCCGGTCGGCAAAATGGTCCTGAACAAAAACCCCGAGAACTACTTCGCGGAAGTCGAACAGGCGGCTTTCGGTACGGGCGTCCTCGTGGACGGCCTGGATTTCTCGGACGACAAGCTTCTCCAGGGCCGCACTTTCTCCTACTCGGATACGCAGCGCCACCGGGTCGGGACCAACTACCTGCAGCTGCCCGTCAACGCTCCGAAGAAGCATGTCGCGACGAACCAACGCGACGGCCAGATGACTTACTTCGTGGACCGGGCGCCCGGACAAAATCCTCACGTCAACTACGAGCCTTCTTCGCTCGGCGGACTGCAGGAAGCGCCGCCGCGCGGACGGGAACACGAACCGGCCTATAACGCCAAGCTCGTCCGCGAGAAAATCGACCGGCCGAACGATTTCGGACAGGCGGGCGACACGTACCGGAAGTTCGAGCCGTGGGAGAAAGACGAGCTGATCTCCAATCTCGTCAACAACCTCAAGATCTGCAAGCCTGTCATCCGCGACAAGATGGTGAACTATTTCACCCAGGCGGATGCGGAATACGGACGCCGCGTAGCGGAAGAGCTGGGCAAGGCAATTGCCTCGTCCGAGCACATGGAGACGGTTCAAAACCGGGAAGGCGCCGAGCAAGCGGAACAAGCCGGCCGCAAAACGGACGGCTATTAATAGCGGCTGACGGGCTCATCCCGAAAACGGAGAACAGGGAACTGTTTTCCGTTTTTGCGTTTTGCATTTTGCATTTTGCATTTTGCATTTTTGCTAACAACTATTATATAGAAGCTTCTGATATCCGCCGCCGCAAAATATCCTATCTCTTTCCATCCCCTATTTAGGAAGCCTAAATGTTTACTAAGTCCGGGATATCTTCTATAATAGATGCATGAATCCTCAAGTTACTCCTCTATAACGGTAGGAAAGGGCGATCCCTTTTCTACCGTTGTTGATTGAACGCAGCCTTTTCTCCTAAAACTTAGATCAGACAGGTGGTACTAGCCATGAACGATACGAAGCAGCCTTACCGCATTTTGCTTTACTATAAATTCGTTCCGATCGCAAATCCCGAGGAATTCGCGGACGAGCACCGGGAATACTGCAAAAATCTCGGCCTGAAAGGCCGCATTCTCATTGCCGCGGAAGGCATCAACGGGACCGTATCCGGTACGGTCGAGCAGACGGAGCAGTATATGTCGGACATGCATGCCAACCCTCTTTTTGCCGATATGGTATTCAAAACCGATCCAGCCGAAGAGCATGCATTCAAAAAAATGTTCGTCCGCTTCAAACAAGAGCTGGTCACTTTCCGTTATGACGAAGAGCTGGACCCTAACGTGATCAGCGGAAAAAGATTGTCTCCGGCCGAGTTCCACGAGCAGCTTCAAAACGAAGACGTGATCGTCCTCGACGGACGCAGCAACTATGAGTACGATCTGGGCCATTTCCGCAACGCGATCCGTCCGGACGTGGAAGCGTTCCGCGAATTTCCGGAATGGATCCGGGAAAACATGGCGGATCTGAAGGATAAGACGATCCTTACGTACTGTACGGGCGGTATCCGCTGCGAGAAGCTGACCGGCTTCCTGATCAAGGAAGGCTTCAAGGATGTCGCGCAGCTCGAAGGCGGCATCGTCACTTACGGGCAGGACCCGGAAGTGAAAGGTAGACTTTTCGACGGCAAATGCTATGTCTTCGACGAGCGGATTTCGGTGCCGATTAATCACACCGAAGAAGATATCGTCGTGGGTAAATGCCATCACTGCGGCAAGCCTGCCGACACGTTCATCAACTGCGCGAACGACTTCTGCCATCTCCAGCACATCTGCTGTCCGGAATGCGAAGAGGAGCACAGCGGCTGCTGCTCGGACAAATGCGAGGAGCTCGTTCTTTCCGCGCGTTAAGCAGCTTCACATGGCGGCGCGTGCTTGACTTAAAGCGGCTGTGATCGTCCGCCGCAGCGAACCCCAGGCCTACTTCCGACAAGGAGGGGCCGGGGGTTTTTCTTTTTGCGGGAAAGAGCCGCGGAGTTCCGCTATAATGGAAGAAGAACATTCGAGGAGGAGACTTTATGCGCATTGGTATTATCGGGCTCGGCGACATCGCCCGCAAAGCTTACCTGCCGGTGATCACCGCAAGAAACGACGTGGAACTTGTCTTCTGTACGCGAAATACCGCTACCCTGGAGCAGCTTGCCGCCACTTACCGGATAAGCGAAACCGTTACGGAGGTCGGCGATCTGATCAGCCGGGGCATCCGGGCGGCATTCGTCCACTCTTCAACGGAATCCCACGCGGAAATAACGAAGCAGCTTCTGCAAAACGGCGTTCACGTCTATGTGGACAAGCCTATTGCCTATACATACGAGGAGTCCTTGGAGCTTACGGAGCTTGCCGAAAAAAACGGCCTCATTCTGATGGTCGGCTTCAACCGGCGTTTCGCTCCTCTCTACGTTTCCGTTAAAGAGAAATCATCACCGAACCTGATTCTGATGCAAAAAAACCGCCCCCACTCCCCCGACTTTGCGCGCCGGTTCATCCTCGACGATTTCATCCATGTCGTCGATACGCTGCGCTATCTTGTGCCGGGAGACGTCCGGGAAGTTACCGTCACGTCCCATCAGAAGGACGGCAAGCTGTACCATGTGATGCTTCAGCTCAGCGGCGACGGCTATACGGCCATCGGCATCATGAACCGGGACAGCGGCAGCAGCGAAGAGACCGTGGAAACGATCGGCGGCGGCCGCAAATGGTCGGTGAAAGATCTCAATACCGCGGTAGAGCTGGCGGACGGCGGCGAGCGGCATTACAAATTCAACGATTGGGACCCCGTCCTGCACCGCCGGGGTTTCCATGCCATCATCGATCATTTTATCCAAACGGTAAAAGAAGGCGGACAGCCTCTGCAGTCAACGCGGGATGCCCTCGAAACCCACCGCGTCTGCGAGGAGATCGTGAAAGAGCTTGAAAAGAACGGAGTATCCGCCTGGGGATAAGGAATGCCCGTTCTCGCTTAAACTAAGAAAGAGTGCCTCCCGTTAAACGGGTACCCGTACACTGGACACTTCAACAAAAGTGTTTCGCGTACGGGTACCCGTTTACGTTTCCGTGAGGCTGCCCTCTTTCTTTTTGTTTTTTTGTCGCATTTGAGGTTAACCAACTAATCCAGACCGGAGGTACCGATGAAAATCATCACGACCGCGCAGTGGGATGAAAAGCTTTGGCGGGAAGCGGAGCCCCTCTACAATGAGGCTTTTCCGGATCACGGAAGAAAGCCTATCCGGATCATTCGTCAGATGTTCCAAAGGAAGCTCTGCTTCCTTCATCTCGGGATCGTTGAAAATACGGCCGCCGTTATGGCGATTACGGGAGAGCTCCCGTCGATACGGGCGCTTCTGATCGACTACATCGCCGTCCGTCAGGACTGCCGCGGACAAGGCACCGGCCGGCTTTTTATAGAAGAGCTTAAAAATTGGACCCGGGCGGAACGCGGCCTCAGCGGCATACTGATCGAAGCGGAAGCCGGCGACGGACCCGGCCATCGGAGCCGGCGGCGTTTCTGGGAAGCCTGCGGGTTTCATTGGACGGACTACGTCCACGAATACAGCTGGGTGCCGGAGCGCTATCAGGCGATGTATGTGAATTTAAGCCCCGAAGGAAAGCTCGTGGACGACGGCCGGCTTCTTTTTGAGTCGATCACCGATTTTCATCAAAGATCTTATCGGCGCACCTAGTCGAAGGAAGTCGATCGCCGCCCTTTGCTTCCCTGCCGCCTCGTCCTACTTCTGCCGCATGGACAAATGAGCTCCCTTGCGCTATTTTTAAAGAAGCAGGCGACTTTTGGAAAAAAGGAGTACGTATGGACCAACAACGGAAACCGAAAGTGTTTATCGGCTCTTCCAGGGAAGCGATTCCTATCGCGGAAGGTGTGCTGGAGAATCTCTCCCCGGCCGCGCAGGTGAACCCCTGGTTTGCCGGCGCCTTCAATCCCGGGCGGTATACCATGGAAGATTTGGATAAACAGGTACAAAACAACGATTTCGCCCTTTTCATCTTATCGACGGACGACGTCGTTCAAATCCGCGGCAAGCAGTATGCCTCGGCCAGGGATAACACCATTTTTGAAATGGGGCTTTTTATGAGCCGCCTGGGCAGGGAACGCGTCTTTTTTCTTATGCCGGATCATATTCCTGAAAGCGTTAACGAAACGGCCGTCGGCGGGCTGCGGACACCTTCGGACCTGTTCGGGGTCAATGCCCTTACGTTCGAAATCCGTTCCGAAGCCGACGAGTGGGTTCAGGCGACGGCCGCGGCCTGCAGTACCGTCAAAAGAAAGATGCGCGAATTGGGCTGCCTTTCGGAGCAGCCGACGATCTCCCAGCTCGCACGCATTCTGCGCCTTTTTCGTACCCTGTTAAAGGGGGTTCCCTTCAAACCGGAGGAGGAAAATGCCCTCCAGACGCTAAGCGAAGGAATCCGGATCTCCTACACGTGTCCGGCCCAGTTTACGGTTAAGGGCGTCACGATTCACAGCGCGGAGCAGGACGAGTGGATCAAGCAGGTCGCGGGCACCTCGAACATCGGCACGATGAACCGGACTTATCCCTTGACGGCCAATGAAAATCTGGGCCCCGGAGACAAGCGTATCCTCGTGGTGGACGCTCATTTGAACAACAGAGTCACGATGAATCTGCACTCTTCCTCCATTGAAAATGAATATTTGATATGTTATCCTTTAGCTAAGAAGTACGTGCTGACCGTGCATATGATCGGCCAGGACACATTGAGTTCGGAGCAGTTGAATAAGATAGCCGGCCTGAACGGTCAGCTGATCAGTTCGGTAAACGATTTGTTGGGAGGGGAATAAGATGAAACCGGTCAGAAACAGATCGAACAGCGGATTAAAGCGTCGTCGTTCCGCCAAATCTGCTGGCAAAGTCTTGACCCAACGGAATTCCTCGGGTCCCATTTATTCCATCGGTCCTTCCGTAGACGGGAAAGAGCAGTCTTTCCAGCTCGTTTTGGAGAAAGAAGCCGTGTACGAAACTCCCGTCTATCTTCAAGGCTGACGCCCATACAGAATGAGAATAACCCGCTTCCTTTCGCAAGAAAGGGGCGGGTTTTTGCTGTTCAGGTATCCGGGTATCCGGATGTTCTGCTATGGGCGGCGGGCAGTATGGAGGTGTGGAAGCTTTTGAGGTACGGAGGACGGAGAATGGGAGGATGGCATACGGATACATCTGAGTTTGGATAAACGGAAACGTAGAAGCCGGCTTTCCGTCCCCTCATCCGGCACTCCTTATTCCGCTAACCGGAATGAGCCCGGCGAATCCGTTTCAGCTGGTGAATATGACTCCACTCGTGAAAAGCGCTGAATTGCAGCCACTGGCAGGCATTCAGTTCCACGCCGAGGGGATGGCGAGACACCAGACGGTTCGTCTCTCTTGCGGCCAAACGAGGCAAAAACGCTTTCAGTTTGCCGCGGACCTCCGCAAGCCGTTCCAGCCCGTCCTCATACACCACTTTTCCGGTAGGCAATGCGGAAGGCGGAGATTTTTTCGGCGTGCCGAGCAGCCCTTTTTGCTCGAACAGCGCCGTGATGTCCACCAGCTTCCGTTCCTCCGGCTCGGATGGCCGGACAGCCTCGCCGTTCAGCAGCCTTCCGATTTCGGCGATGACCTGCTCCTCCACAATGCTCAGGTGCTCGACGATCTGAACCGGGTTCCAGCCGCCTTCGTACTCGCTCAGGTGCCGTTCTTCCGATCCGAAAGCGTCCAGCGCCGCCAGAAGCTCCCGTCTTTTTTTATCCAGAAAGGGTTCCAGTTCGGAAAAAATCATGCGTCCCGCCTCCTTGTATAAAAACGTCCTTCTCCCTCCATCATAGCGCGTTCCCGCGTTTTCTTCACCTTCTTATGAATGAGTTTCACTTATCTCCGTAAAAATGCACCGCCAAGAGTAGGGATCGGTATACACACGGGGTGGTTTTCCGATATCCGCAACAAGGGGTGCATTTCAAGCGGCTGTTCGCTTTTACTCCTTCATATTTTGAAGCAGCTGAACCCGGTAAGCTTCGCTCTCCAGCCCCTGAATCTCTTTATATTCCTCTTCCGTCAGCCTTCTGGGCTCCCCGACCGATTTGGCGATCATATAAATTTTCGCGCTCTCTTCCATCACTTCGGTCCGGTAATACGCTTCCCGGAGGTTTTTGCCCGTGGTCACCAGACCGTGATTTTTAAGCAGCATGGAGCTGTAACGGTCCGCCTTCTCCGCCACCAGATGAGCGAGTTTGTCCGTCGTCGGCACGACATAAGGGATAAACGCGACATCCCCTACGAGAGCCGCCTGATCCGGAAAAAGCATGGGCAGCTCGTCGTCCACGAGCGTCAAGGCAATGCAGTAGGCGGGATGCGTGTGCACGATAGCCTGAAGCAGAGGGTTCACCCGGTAGCAGAACAGATGCATCAGCACTTCGGATGAAGGCCGGAAGGCGGTATCCCCGATTTCACCGGTAGGAATGTGGACCGGCACCCACTGATGCGGCTCGATATCTTCCAGCGCAAATCCGCTGGGCGACAGGTACATAAACTCTCCGGATCTTGCGCTGATATTGCCTCCGGGGCCGACTACCAGACCTTTCGCCACGCTTTTGGCGGCGTATTTCGTCAATTCTTCTCTTATTTTCCGTTCAATCATTTCCGTTGACGCTCCTTTCGGAATGATGGGCGTTTGCGTTGATCTTCCTGTAACGCGCATAAGCTTCCTGCCACCGGCCGGTATCCTCGGGAGAGTACACATCCGGCGGGAACGAGGCCAGCACGACCTGCCGCATTTCGTCCCGGGTATGAAGCTCGCCGCGAGCCTTCGCCTGCATAAGCAAGCTGCCGACGGCGGTCGCCTCTACCGGCCCCGCGATGACGCACCGGCCGGTGATGTTCGCCGTCAGCTGGCAGAGCAGCCGGTTGCGGATGCCTCCGCCGACCATATGGACGGCGTCCAGCCTCCGGCCCAGCAGCTCCTCGATTTCGTGGAGGGTCTGGCTGAATTTCATCGCCAGGCTTTCCACGATGCAGCGGATCATCTGCGCCTTCGTCTGCGGAACGGGCTGGCCGGTCTGCCTGCACCAGCTGCGGATGCGCTGCGGCATGTTCCCCGGCGCCAGGAACACGGGGTCTTCCGGATCGACATAGGCAGCAGCCGCTTCTTCTCCCGCCGCCATCGCCTGCATGTCCCCATAGGTAAGCGTCTCGCCTTCCAGCTCCCAATACCGGCGGCATTCCTGCAAAAGCCACAGGCCCATGATGTTCTTCTGCAGCCGGATGCGGCCGTCCGCTCCGCCTTCATTCGTGAAGGCGAGAATCCGGCTCTGTTCGGTGATGACGGGCCGCTCCGTCTCCACCCCCATCAGCGACCAGGTGCCGCAGCTGATAAACGCATAGCTGCCGCCGGCTTGCGCCGGGACGGACACTACGGCCGAGGCCGTGTCATGGGAAGCTGCCGCCACGACCGGGAAGCTGCGCATCTGCAGCTCCTCGGCCAATGCGGCGCGCAGACTGCCTGCTGCGGTTCCCGGCATCACGATGGAAGGAAACATCGCCCGCGGATGCGGAAGCAGGGCAAGCACTTCTTCATCCCAGCCGCGCAGCTGCGGGTGGAGCAGGCCGGACGTGCTGGCGATGGTGTATTCCGCCGAAATGTCTCCGCATAGATAGTAGCGGAACAAATCGGGCATAAACAGCATCCGCACATCCCCGCCGGCCAGGGAGGCCGCCTCCCCTTCCGCTTCAAGCTGAAACAGCGTGTTGATGGACTGGGTCTGGATGCCTGTGCGCCGGTACAATTCTTCTTCCGGTATCCGGTTCAACACCCGCCGCATCGCGGGCTCGTTCCGTGAATCCCGGTAGTGGTAAGGGTTCCCGAGCAGCCTGCCCCTGCCGTCCACAAGTCCGTAATCCACGCCCCACGTGTCTACGGCAAGCGAAGCGGGGGCCTCCGCCGTAAACGACTTATAGGCCCGGATGCCCTGGAGCATCTCGTGAAACAGCCGCAGAAAATCCCAGTGAAGATTGCCGCCTAGTCTGACGGGATCATTGGAGAAGCGGTGGATTTCCTCAACGGCCAGACGTGATCCGTTGTAAGTGCCGAGCACCGTCCGCCCGCTGCTCGCTCCGAAGTCCACGGCAAGCATGTGAAGGCCGTTCTTCTCTACTCCCATGAAAAGTCCCCCTCCCTGTCCGGCTTTTATTTATACAAAGGGCCGAAGTTTGCGCACGCGCGGAAGTCCGCCGCTTCTTCATCCCGGGTCCCGAAAGAGCTCCATACGCGCGGCCGGAATAGATTCTTGTCATCGACATTGTGCATGGAAACGGGAATTCTCAGCATAGCCGCCAGGGTAATGAGGTCGGCCCCGATGTGTCCGTAGCTGATAGAGCCGTGATTGGAGCCCCAGTTGTCCATCACCGAATACACGTCGCGGAACGAGCCCTCTCCCGTCAGGATCGGCGCGAACCAGGTCGTCGGCCATGTGGGATCGGTCCGCTTATCCAGCGCGTCGTGCACGTGGTCTGGCAGATCGACGGTGTAGCCCTCGGCAAGCTGAAGCACCGGACCGAGGCCCTTCACCAAGTTGATCCGGGTCATCGTGACGGGCATCCCGCCTTTCGTCAGGAAATCCGACGAGTAGCCGCCGCCCCGGAAATACTCCACGGCCGCGGGCCGCCAGGACGTTTCGCCGAGGCATTTGTCCACCTCTTCCTCCGTAATCTCCCAATAAGGCTTCATGGCGGGCGCGCCGTCCCGGGACTGTTGCCCCGTACCGTCCAGTGCAGCCGAGCCGGAATTGATGAGATGGAGAATCCCGTGCTCCGCGGCTCCTTCCAGCGTATAACCCGTTACCCGCTTCACCGATTCGGGGCTCCAGTACGTGCGGACGTCGGCGAAAATTTGGGCGGTGTGCGTCAGAAGGTATCCCATCAGCATCGCAACGCCGTTCAGGCTGTCGTTCTCGGTCGCCACGAGATAAGGCGCTCTTCTGCCGTTCCAGTCGAAGGAGCTGTTCAGGATCGCTTCCATGAAATCCCCGTTCGGGAAGTGATCCGTCCAGTGGCGCTGCCCCTGGAAGCCGGACAAAATCGCGTTATGCCCCAGCGCTTCCTCGCCGAAACCGAGTTCAGCCAGCTTCGGATTCCCGGTCATCAGGTCGCGGACGATCAGGGACATTTTAACGACGGTTTCCCAGTCCTTGTCCTTGCGTTCCCGGGACGTTTGAATGGCCGCAGAATTGTTGTCGGGGCCCTCCTTGCAGTTGTCCTTCACCCAGGCGAGAGCGAGCCCGAACTCCTCCTTGTCGTAAATCTCTTCTTCCATCCGGCGGACAAGCTCCGACATATCCACGTATTCATTGCGCATGCCGAGGTAATTCTGGAACAGCTCCTCGCTGACGATCGAACCCGCAATCCCCATGGAAACGGAGCCGACCGATAAGTAGGACGTTCCTTTCATCACCGCCACGGCCAGAGCCGCCCTTGCAAAACGGAGCAGCTTCTCCCGCACGTCTTCGGGCATCCCGGCCGTGCCCGCGTCCTGCACATCCTTGCCGTAGATACCGAACGCCGGAATTCCTTTCTGCGCATGGGCCGAAAGCACGGCGGCCAAGTAAACGGCGCCCGGACGTTCCGTCCCGTTAAAGCCCCAAATGGCATTCGGAATGGAGGCGTTCATATCCATCGTCTCGGTTCCGTAGCACCAGCAAGGAGTCACGGTGACGGATACGCCCACGCCCGACCGGGCGAATTTGTCCGCAGCCGCAGCCGCTTCCGCTACGCCGCCGATACAGGTGTCGGCAATGACGCATTCCACCGGCGTTCCGTCGGGGTAGCGCAAATTGCCGCTGAGCAGGGCGGCAGCCGCCTTCGCCATGTTCATCGTCTGTTCTTCAAGCGATTCGCGCACCCCTTTGCGGCGTCCGTCGATGGTCGGACGGATGCCGATTTTCGGAAAAGGCCGGTTCCATCTGTGTTCACGGTTGTTCATTTGATCTTCCTCCTCATTGAGTTATCGATAAACCTCTTCATAAAAAATATCCTTCACAGACACGTCACGTAACGACACCTTTTCTCAAAATAACGTTGGCATATAAAGCGCTTTCACTCGTAGCGACAATGGCATAAGCTTCTTTAGCCCGTGCGTAGAAAGCGAATCGTTCCAGTTGTCCCATCGGGGCGCCAGGCAAATGCCTTCCGATCAATTCGCCATACGTCTCCCAAATCACCGGCTGAACCGGATCGCCCGGAACGACCGCCATAAGCGAAACCGGCTGATCTCCGTATGTATCGAGCGGGAATAAGGCAAGAACCGCCTCCAGAAGCTCGGGCACGCCGTGACCGTCGCAGCGAACCAGACGTTTGGCATGGCTCGCCGCCGGAAAGTTGCCGTCCCCCAGGACGATTTCGTCCCCATGGCCCATTTCCATCAGCACTTTCAGAAGCTCCGGCGAAAGAATAGACGGAATTCCTTTCAGCATCCGTTTGTCTCCTCTCTGCAATTCAGGTAGAGTTAGAGTTACCGATAACACAAAATTAACAGCTGCCTCTCTTGCTGTCAACGGTTTTCTTTTATACAATAAACTCACTGAAGTATGAAAAGGTGATAACGATTGATTACCATCTATGATATAGCCGAAAAAGCGAATGTCTCCGCCATGACCGTTTCCAGAGTTATCAATAACTCCGGAAGAATCAGCGAGGCGACCCGCAAGCGCGTCCGCAAGGTGATGGAAGAGCTGAATTATATCCCCAACTCCATGGCCCGCGGCCTCGTTCTGCAAAAAACGAAGCTGTTGTCGCTGTTGATCACGGATATTACGAATCCTTTTTACACCACGATTGCGCGGGGAGCCGAGGATACGGCGAAGCGTTCCGGCTACAAGCTTCTTTTCGGCAACAGCGACGAGGATTACGGCAAGGAAAAAGACTACGTGGAGATGATCCTCTCCACACGGGTGGACGGCGTCCTGTTCGCGCCTACCGGAGACGCCTCTCTTGAGCAGCTCCGGCAGCTGCAGAAGCACGGGATTCCGTTCGTGATTCTGGACCGTGAAGTGCCCGGCATCGAAACGGATGTCGTCCTCGGCGACAGCAAGGAAGGGGCGAGAAAACTGGTCGAGCACCTGATCGGCCTCGGCCATCGGCGCATCGCTCTGGTCAACGGCTCGCCCGATGTATCTACGGCCCGGCTCCGGTATACCGGCTACCGGGAAGCTCACCTGCTCGGCGGACTGCCTCTCGACGAGAGCCTAGTTGTGTCGCTGAACTACCGCGAGTTTCAGGACGAGGCCTCGCTGCAGACGCTGCTGGCGCTTCCTTCCCCGCCGACGGCGATTTTCGCGGCCAACAACCTGCTCGCCGTGGGGATTATCGGGGCACTCCGTCAGAGAGGCTTGTCCGTTCCGGAAGATGTATCGGTTGTCTGCTTCGACGATTTCGGTCCCGCCGAGACCGTCAATCCTTTTCTGACCGTAGCCTCCCAGCCCGCATATCAGTTCGGTGCCCTCGGCATGCAGCTTCTGATCGAACGGATCGAGAGCGGCCCCGGTTCCGAAAGCCGCAAAATCATGCTGCCCTCCGAACTTCTCATCCGTTCCTCGACCCGCACATGGGACAGGTAAGCCGCCGGACTGACTTATAACAGCCGGATTCCTTCTTGGATGTCTTTCCGGCGGTCTTCGATATACTGCTCGATCACTTCAGGCTCCGACCGGAACTGGGACAGACTTTTTTGACGGCCGGGGTCCTTATCTACATCCCGGGCAATGCGTTCGTGCATCTCATGCACGACGGGCATAATCCGGTCCTTCGTAAACGCCGTGTCCGTAAGATGTTTCAGAAGAGCCTTGTACCGCTGCCGCGCCTCCTTGCTTTCCAGTACTTTTTCGGTCAAGTCGTTATACCCGGTGATCCTCACGAGATTACTGGTTACTTTTTTCCCGTAACAATTCCGCCCCCAAGTGCCTTCATAATCCCACGGAATCATCCGGTACCTCCGGGTCGGTTTATGTTCGTAAATCGCATAGTTATGCTCGAAACCGTCATAATTCCCCGTCATCACGGCCCCGGCCAGCCACCGCAAATAATTGTCGAGATCCACGTGCTTACCCAGAAAAGCCTTCAGCCGGTCTCCTTTAAGCGCATGCATGGATTGGATGAACGCTTTCATCTTGTCCCGGTCCTGACCCGTTCCGATAATGAGATCGTAGCCGGCAAACAAGGTCTTTTTTCGCCTGCGGGTATC
This sequence comes from Paenibacillus sp. RC84, assembly GCF_041260495.1. NCBI lineage: Bacteria > Bacillati > Bacillota > Bacilli > Caryophanales > Paenibacillaceae > Paenibacillus > Paenibacillus sp. RC84. Next base: position 528,151 of record NZ_JBGBYL010000002.1, on the reverse strand, counting down.
CGGATCTTTCAGTGAAAAATTCGCACGGTCGTTGCTTGCATACAGGAGAGACTTCATAAGAATCCCCCTCCGCCGGAAAAAAGACCGCTTAACCGCCTCGATCAGCACATACACGCCTTCGTTTCTGCCGTCGATCGTCAGTACGACATGGCGGGTATGCGGACTCGGCACGCCGATCATCCGGAAAAACCGGAACGACAGCGCGTTGCGGATCAGCGAAGGATCGTCGTATTCGGCATTCAGATGATAGGTCCTTCCCTTCATCCGGATTTCATACGATTTTTTCGCATATTCGCGGGTATGCCCGCCCCGGTATCCGATCCGGATAGGCACGCTGCTGCTCCCGTCCGATAAAATCGCCGGTACGAAGCGGCTGCTCCATACGTCTTGCCGCAGTTTGCGGTCCCCACCAGTGCCGACTGCTAGTTGAAAATGAGGAAGCGACATCAGATTCCTCCGCCTTTCGCTATAAGAAAACAGCCTATCCGTCAAGATAGGCTGTTCTTGTTACGTTACCTTATGCGAAATGCAGGCGCCGCGGCACAATGCGGACCGACAAAGTTCAACCTAACGTTTTCTGGTCGGTTTCGCTTTGAATACGGGAGTGGCCAGGCGTGCGGGGAGCCCGTGCGTCCGGCGGCCAGACGTGCGGTTTCCTCCCGCACGGCCCCCTTCGATTCGGTTTCCTCTCGTACGGCTGCCTTCGGTACGACTGCCTCCGGTATGCCTGTCCCCGGTGCGATCTTCCCTCGCGAATTCCCCCTCCGGTCGATCCGCAGGAGCGTTCCAGGGATTCGACCAGATTCCTCCGGGAAGGTTTTGCGGGTACTGCCCGCCGTAATGGTCTCTCCGCCCTTCCGTCCGGTTACCCCGCGTGCGGTTTCCTTCGTTTCCGTTTCCATCGCTCCGGCCACCTGCTGTACGATGGCCTAAGGTACGACTGCCGCCTGTGCGGTTACCCGAAGTCCGGTGATCTGCGGAACGGCTTCCCCTTGTCCGGTTGTCCCTTGCCGGATTCCCTGTTGTACGCCAGTCCAAACGATCCCCCTGAAAACCGGGGGATTCTTTTAAACCTTCAACCGACTGAGCTCGTTCATCCTTTGCCCACCAACTTTCAAATAAATCGGGATACTCGCTCATTTGAACTACCCTCCAGCTATCAAGATAGTATATACATATGAGCTAACTTGCAGATTGGTATGGTCATTGGTGTACTCTTATCTCGTTTTTGAAATATCCGCCTTAAAAATCGAGCTAATAGACACAAAGACGCCCCAGCCCGGAATTCGGTCTGTGCGTCTTTTATTCGGACATACGATTGGAGACTTAGCTTTGTTCAAAAAGCCGGGACAACGGCAACGCCGTATTTGTCCTGGATAAATTTCTTCACTTCCGGGCCGGTAAGCGCCGCATCGAGTTTTTTGATTTCGTCCCGGCTCTCATCGCCTTTGCGGACTACGATCACATTCGCGTAAGGAGAGTTGGCATCCTCCCGGAATAAGGCCGATTTGGGATCGAGCTTGGCTTCAAGGACGAGATTAGTATTAATAATCGCACCGTCCAAATCCGGCAGCGCCCTCGGCAGAGTGGCGGAGTCCGTTTCGAAAAACTTCAGGTTTTTCGGATTATCCGCGATATCCTTCGGCGTAGCCTCGTAGGTGGTTAGCCCCTCTTTCAGCTTGATAAGACCCTGCTGCTGCAGGAGGACCAGCGCCCGGTATTCGTTGGAGGGATTGTTCGGAATACCGATCTTCGCGCCGTCTTTGATCTCGTCCTTGGATTTCAGCTTGCTCGAATAAAATCCGATGGGTTCCACATGAACCTTGGCAGTCACCGCAAAGTCAAAGCCTTTCTCTTTCTTGACCGAATCCAGGTACGGCACGTGCTGAAAGTAGTTCGCGTCGATCTGTTTGTCTTTCAAAGCCGGATTCAACTGGCCTTCGTCATCGAACACTTTAATGTCCAGGTTGATTCCCTGTTCTTTCAATTTCGGTTTTACGACTTCCAGGATCTCCGCATGCGGAACGGCCGCCGCTCCTACGGTAAGTTTCACCTCTTTGGCGGGTTCTTTGGACGCTCCCGGCGTACTGCCGGTCTTCTCCGAAGCGGTAACCTCTCCTTTGCCTTGGCTTCCGCATCCGGCAGCCGTCAACGTGACAGCGAGCAGAATGGCCGCAATAGCGCTTAATCGTGTAGGTGTCATGGAATACGCCTTCTTTCTTCTATGTAATGAATAAAAAACAGATAAAACGGACGGATCGTTTATTCCAGCTTGTAGCGTTTGCGGATGACCGATTTGGCGATGGAATCGCCGGACCACTGGATAATCTGGACAATCAGAATAATAAGAATAACGGTGGCAATCAGGATATCTTCCCGGAAGCGCTGGTAACCGAACCGGATGGCGAGGCTGCCGAGGCCTCCCGCGCCGATGGCGCCCGCTACCGCCGTAAATTCCGTGATCGCGATGACGCCGATCGTGACCGCCCGGATCAGGGCCGGAAGCGCCTCCGGAATCAGCACGCGGAGGATGATGGTCCACGGCGAAGCGCCGACCGATTTGGCCGCTTCGATTTTGCCGGAGCTGACTTCTTTCAGCGAGTTTTCGATAATCCGTCCCAGAAATGGAGCGGCTCCGATCGAGAGGGACACAATCGCCGCCGTCGGACCGAGGGTCGTGCCGACAATGAGCCTGGCAAGCGGGAGGAGCAGCACGATCAGAATAATGAACGGCAGGGACCGTACCGCATTGATCGCGGCCCCGATCACTTTATTCAGCTTCGGGGCCGCAAGAATGCCGCCTTTTTCCGTAACCACCAGAGTGATGCCGAGCGCGCTGCCCAGCAGGAAAGCGAACAGGGAAGACCAGACGACCATGAAAAGCGTCTCCTGCAGCCCTTCGACCAGCAAATCGACCAAATCGTCTCTCATATGCCTGCCCCCGCTCCTTCCAGAACCGTCCGCTTGCTGCGGTAATGGTCGATAATGCTGACGAATCTTCTTGCGGTATCGCTCTCCGGCTGGAGAAAGAACTTATCCACAGTTCCGGTCTCTACAATTCTACCTTTTTCTATGACCGCCATATTGCGGCAGATGTGCTGGAGGACGTCCAGCTCGTGCGTGATCAATACAATCGTCAATTTCAACTGGCGGTTAATGTCTTTGAGCAGCTCCAGCGTGGAATAAGTCGTTTGCGGATCGAGCGCCGAGGTCGCTTCATCGCTCAGAAGCACATCGGGTTCGTTCACAAGCGCCCGGGCAATCCCGACCCGCTGCTTCTGGCCTCCGCTGAGCTGGGACGGGTAGACGTTCTCTTTGTCCCCCAGCTGCACCAGATCCAGAATCTCTCTCACTCTCTCGGCCAGAAGCGGTTTGGGAACTCCCGCCACTTTAAGAGGGAACGCCACGTTCTGGAAAACGGTTTTGGAATCGAGCAGATTAAACTGTTGAAAAATCATGCCGATTTTACGCCGGGCCATCCGCAGTTCCTTCTCGCCCAGATCGGTGATGCGCAGCCCCTCGATTTCCACCGTGCCCGAATCGGGCTCCTCCAGCCGGTTGAGGCAGCGGATTAATGTGGATTTCCCCGCCCCGCTAAATCCGATGATGCCGAAAATATCCCCCTTTTGGATGCGCAGATTGATGTTTTCCAGGGCCGTTACGGGACCGCTGGCGCTTTTGTACGACTTGGTCAGATTTTCTACGAGAATCATGTGCCTACACCTGCCCGGAAATTTTTTCAATAAAAAAAACCAAGCCCATCTTACCGGCCGTCCGGTAAAGAGCTTAGTTTCCAGCTATCTGGTCAACTAACGACTTATGAAGTTATTTCCGACTAAACCAATGTCTTTTGTTTAATTTATATCAGCTTTCCCCTCTTGTCAACCGCCTTTTGAGAATAAAAAACGAGGATTGACGGCCTCCGGCGCTTGATGTTAATCTTTAACATATTATTCCTATGAAATAACTAGGTTATAAGGAGGAACCCTCTTGGCAGCCAACAGACAAATCAAGCTATCCGCCTACCTCGTGGGCACCGGAATGCATGTCGCCTCGTGGAAACATCCGAACGCGCAGCGAAGCGCCAGCATCTCCATCGATTATTACAAAGCGCTCGCCCAAACGGCCGAACGCGGCAAGTTCGATATCGCTTTTATCGCCGACAGTCTCGCCATCAATGAGGATTCCCATCCGAATATCCTGAACCGTTTCGAACCGCTTACGCTCATTACCGCGCTTGCGGGCGCCACATCCAAAATCGGCGTCGTCGCCACCGCTTCCACGTCCTACATCGAGCCGTTCAATCTGGCGCGTTCCCTGCTGTCCGTCGATCAGATCAGCAAAGGCCGGGCAGGCTGGAATATCGTGACGACACGCGATCTGTCCGGCAGCACGGCCCGGAATTTCGGAGCGCAGGATCATCTGGAGCACGGCTTCCGTTACAAAAGGGCGGAGGAATTCGTCGAGGTCGTGACGGGGCTCTGGGATTCCTGGGAGGACGACGCCTTCGTGCAGGACAAGGAGAGCGGTGTTTTCTTCCATCCGGGTAAAATGCACCGCCTTAACCACCGGGGCGAATTCTTCTCCGTCGAGGGGCCGCTGAATATCGCGCGTTCCCCACAGGGGTATCCGGTGCTGGTGCAGGCGGGGACCTCGGAATCCGGCCAGCAGTTCGCCGCCAAGCGGGCGGAAGTGATTTTCTCCATCAAGTACAGCAAACAGGAAGCCAGGGAGTTTTACGACACGTTCAAAAGCAAAGTCGCCTCTTTCGGCCGTTCACCCGACGAGGTCGTCATTTTGCAGGGAATTTTTCCGGTAATCGGCCGAACCCAGGAAGAAGCGGACGAGAAATACAGGCAGCTCGAGTCGTATATTTCCGAGGAAACGGGTTTCAGCTTCCTGCAAGACTATTTCCCGGGTGTCGATTTCGCGGGTTTAACGCTGGAATCCCGTGCCGCCGATGCGGGGCTGGACCGCCTTGAGCTGGACAAATCCGATTACCGGAAGCACCAGTCTGTCATTGCCCGGGAGAATCCGACGCTCCGTGAAGTCTACTCCCTTCTTACGGGCTCCTTCAGCCGGGAAGACTGGGTCGGCACCCCGGAGAAAATCGCGGATACGCTCGAAGAGTGGTTTACGGAGCACGCAGCCGACGGCTTTATGCTGATGGCCCCGCTGCTGCCGGACGGACTTCACGATTTCGTGGAGGAAGTCGTCCCGCTTCTCCAGCAGCGCGGACTCTTCCGCACGGAGTATGCGGGCGATACGCTCAGAGAGCACCTCGGTCTGCGCGTGCCGGAGAACCGCTATGCCCGGGAGGAAGTATCCCGCCCGTAAACAGGCGCTCGCGAGCGTGCCGGAAGGCGGCCGCTTGCTTCGTGGCGGGCTTTTGCAGCGGGTATGTGCCGCCGCAAAAGCACATAGAAAAGGAGCCCGGATTCCACGGGCTCCTTTTGGCGCGTGCAGGCTCGCTGCGATCTTGTATACTCGCGCTGACGCGTGCGCACTTGTTGTGTGTTCTTTATGCCCGCTGGGCGTATGCTGCTTGCTTTGCTACGCTTTTGATGCCGGCTTTGCCGCGTACGCGATTCGCTGCCTGAATGACCGTCGCATCGGCACGCAAACGGTTCGCTGTTACGGTGGAGCGTGTGTGTTTCTCCGGGCGCTTCGCCCGGCGTGATGTCATTTGCTGCGTTCACGCCCCCGCTTTCCGGCGATGCAGTAGCTGCTAAGGTAAACGGAAGCATGGCTTCAAACATCGCAAAGCCCCGTGCTTAAATATCGCTCCCCCGTATCCGGAGCGATGCAGAGCACCTTCTTCCCTCTTCCGAGCTGCCGGGCAATCCGTATACCCGCCCACACGGCCGCTCCCGAGGAAGGCCCGAGAAGCAGCCCTTCCCGGCGGGCAAGCTCCCTGGCCGTCTCATGCGCGTCGTCGTCCCCGATCTGCAGCACCTCGTCGTAGAGCTGCGTGTTGAGGACCGGCGGAATAAAGCTGGGACTGATTCCCGGGATACGGTGAGTCCCCGGTTCGCCGCCGGAGAGTAGAGGCGAACAGCGCGATTCGACGACGTAAATACGCAAATCCGGCAGTCTGGATTTAAGCGACTCCCCCGTGCCCGTTATCGTGCCTCCGGTGCCCGAGGTACATACGAAGGCGTCCAGCCTTCCCTGCATCTGCTCCCATATTTCCGAAGCGGTCGTAAACCGGTGAACGTCGGCGTTGCCGGCATTCTCGAACTGGACGGGAACGAAGCTGCCGGGAATACGCCTTTCCAGCTCCCTCGCCCTGCGGAGGCCGCCTTCGATCTTTTCTTCCGCCGGGTAGAGGACAACTTCCGCCCCATACGCTTGCAGAATTCCCGTACGCTCCGCCGACATGTTATCGGACATGATTACGATAAGCCTGTATCCCTTGACGGCCGCCACCATCGCCATGCCGATGCCCGTGTTTCCGCTGGTCACTTCGATGATCGTTCCGCCGGGGAGCAGCCTGCCGTCCCGTTCGGCCTGCCCGATCATGTGCCGGGCCGCACGATCTTTCACGCTTCCGCCGGGGTTGAACGACTCCAGCTTGACGTAAAGCTCGGCGTCGTTCTCACCCGACAGCCGCCGGATACGGACGACCGGAGTATCCCCGATCAGCTCCAGTACGCTGCCCGCCATTGCGGGACCGTGTCCGGCACCTTCAACCTTCTCTCCGTCTCTTGCAGACATGAGAGCCGCCTCCTCCTCCGCCTCCCGGATCGTGATGTCAGCTTCCGATCGTTACTTCTCCCGCCTCTCCGCTGCCGGAAGAATGCAGGACCTTGCCCGTTATTTCCTGAGGTCTTTGAAGCAGATTTAAGATAGGGCAGACTTCCTCGACTCCCCGGTGAAGCTCGGCGATTTCTTCCTTGGAAGCGGCCGACTCGATGTGCAGGGTGTAGCGGATATTGTGAGGCCAGAAAGGAATCTCCTCGTAGCCGTCTTTTCCGGCAAACTTATGCAGCTCGCCTTCGACCTCCACTTCCAGCGATTCCAGCGGAACTCCCCGCAGAGCGGCTTGAATCAGCGTGATGTGCGTCAGGCAGCTTCCGAGAACGCCCAGCTGAATCTCCGCCGAATTCGGCCCGAGGTCGAATCCGGCGAAATCCGGCAGGCTGTCGCTAAGAATCTGGAAATTCCGGATACGGATTTCCCTTACGCCGCTCCGGTCCTTGGCTCTTACCTTGGCCTTCAGCACGTCCGACGGCTGATTCGCGACTCGTTTGCGCTCCTCCTCGCGCTCCTCCAGAGACTTCTTTTTGGCGGCCAAATAATCGTTTAACTGGCTCATAACGCTCACTCCCGTTCCCATGGATTGAACTGCCGTTCCTTAACTAGCCCCGACCGCCCGACGAGCGGACTCCCCGCCCACGGGCACTGATTCCACACGCGCATGTTCTACGCAACAGCGCAGCAGCGCAGCCAAACTCTATCAACCCGGCTCAAACTGTCTCCGGCTGTTTCGTATACCGGTTGGCCGGTACCGGCAGTCCGAGGTTGCCCCGGAGCGTATCGCTTTCGTACTCCGTACGGAAAATGCCGCGCTGCTGGAGGATCGGCACCACATGATCCACGAAATCCTCCAGCCCGCTCGGTACGGCGGCGGAAAGCATAAAGCCGTCCACGGCGCCCGCTTCGAAATACTCCTGAATAAGGTCCGCGACCTTCTCGGGCGTTCCGACGAAACGTCCTTTCGGCGTTGCGGCCTGCAAAGCTACCTGACGAAGCGTAAGGTTCTTCTCCTTCGCTTCCTGCTTGATTTTGTCGGTCCCGCTTTGGAAGCTGTTCTTGCCAAGATCGCCGAGATCCGGGAACGGCTCATCCAGAGGATACTGCGAGAAATCGTGATGCTCGAAAAAACGGCCCAAATAATCGAGCGCCGTCTCGATCGTCACCAGGTCCGCTACCTCTTGGTACTTGCGTTCCGCTTCCTCCTCGGTCGATCCGATAATCGGCCCGATGCCCGGGAAAATAAGTACTTCGTCCGGCGAACGCCCGTGCGAAGCGGCCCTCTCCTTCACTTCCTTGTAGAAACGGACGGCGTCCTCCAGGTTTTCGTGCCCGGCGAAAATGGCGTCCGCCACTTTAGCCGCATAGTTTTTGCCCACTTCTGAGGCTCCCGCCTGGAAAATAACCGGCTGTCCCTGTCTGGAACGGGCAATGTTCAACGGTCCCCGGACGGAGAAAAATTCGCCCTGGTGATTCAAGGTGTGCAGCTTCTCCGGATCGAAAAATACGCCGGATTCCTTATCCCGTACGAAAGCGTCGTCTTCCCAGGAATCCCACAATCCTTTCGTCACATCCAAGTATTCTTCCGCGATTTTGTAGCGCAGATCGTGTTCGGGATGCGATTTGCCATAATTTAACGCGGACCCTTCGAGCGGTGAAGTGACGACGTTCCACCCTGCGCGACCGCCGCTGATGGCGTCGAGGGAAGCGAACTGCCGGGCGACCGTAAACGGTTCGCTGTACGAGGTCGACAGGGTTCCGACGAGGCCGATGTGTGTACTCACGGCAGCCAGAGCACTCAGAATCGTAATCGGCTCAAAACGGTTCAGGAAATGCGGGATCGACTTCTCGTTGATATACAAGCCGTCGGCAATGAAGATCAGATCGAACTTGCCCGCTTCCGCCTTCCGCACCCATTTTTTGTACAACTCGATATTCACGCTCGCGTCCGGCTGCGCATCCGGGTGTCTCCACATCGCCGGGTTACCGCCGACCCCATGCAGAAGCGCGCCCAGCTTTAACTGTCTTTTTTTACTCATAATCGTTCCTCCCCTTCCGCTTTTCTTATACAGCCGCTACCCGTGATTTGATCCGTTCGATTTGCGCCAGATGAGTTTGCACGTGCGCCGTAAAAGCATTCACGACAGACGCCAGGGTGACGGTCTCCCCTTTGAAATTGGTGCCGGTTTTCTTCCAGTCTTCCTCCGTAAGCCGCCGGAACAACACCGCGTTGTAGTGCAGCAGTGCCGCATAAGCGTCCAACAGTTCGGAAACGTCGCTTTCATTCGCCCGCTGTCCTTCCACCCAAGGGTCCTGGGCGAATCCCGGCAGGGTCTTATCCGAGCCCGCCAAAATTTCGCGGATGCGAAACGAGACCACGATATTGTGGTCGGCCAGATGCGCCAGCACCTCCGTAATGCTCCATTTTCCCGGAGCTTCTTTCCGCTTGAGCTGCTCTTCGTCCAGTCCCGCGACCGCCAGTTTCAATTGATCGTAAACCGATAAATAAAGTTGGATATCTACGTTTAAAATGCCGGAACCGCTCATTGTTCTTCCTCCTTATGCAGTCGTCCGGGGACTCTGGGCCCCTTGTGTAAAACGCGTCAAAGCAAACGGACGGATATCGAACGGCGTCCGTCCGTACAGCGTCAGATCGGCGAGAATCTCCCCGACGACACTGGCAAATTTGAACCCGTGACCGGAAAATCCTCCCGCCAGAAGAACGGACGGATGGGCCGGGTGACGGTCGATCATAAACTGTTCGTCGGGGGAAAGCTCGTATTTGCAGACGGCGCCCCGGTTCAGCCGGCCAGCCGCCTGGGGCATATAAGCTTCCAGCGCCCGGCGCAGATCCCCTTCGTCCTCTTCGTAACGGCCGAAAGGCTCCAGAGCCTCACCCGCCGTCCATTCCACGCCGGTGTCGTGTCTGCCGATTTTGACCCCCGCGCCGCCGATGTCCGGAAAGCCGTAGTAGCCTCCCTCGCCGCCGCCGATGGTGAATCCCGGGAAGCGGCCCGCACCGAACAGGGGCTGTTTCGGCTGAAACCAGCCTACCGCTTTGCGGACCGCCCGGACGGGCAGCTTCACGAACGGCTCCAGCGTCCGGAACCAGGCGCCGGTGGCGAGGATGGCCTGCTGCGCATAGTACACGCCCTGGTCCGTATGGACGGCGACGACGCCTTCCCGCGCGTTCAGCTGGCGCACGGGCGTATCCGTCAGCAGCCGGGCTCCCGCCTCTTCGGCCAGCCTCCGGTAGGCGGCGACGCACTTCTCGCTGAAGAGATAACCGGCGTCCGGTTCATACATCCCGGCGAAATGCTCCGGCAGCTCGAAACCCGGCCAGCGTCGGCCGATCTCGGCCGCGTCCAGCAGCTCGGCACGGACGCCGAGCTTCCGGGCGTCTTCGGCCCGGGTGCGGAACGCGTCCGCACCCGCAATGTTGATCACCCCTGACGGGACCATCAGCTCCGCGCCGGTCTCCGCCTGGAGCTCCTCCCAGAGCTCCTGGGCGCGCAGCGCCATCGTGATGTAGGCGGGCCCTCCGCTGTAAGCGTGGCGGATAAGCCGGGGCTCTCCGTGATGGCTGCCTTCCCCGTGCGGCGGGTTGAAGGCATCGATGAGCAGCGTCCGTACTCCCTGCTTCGCCAGGTGGTAGCCTGCGCTCATGCCCATCGAGCCCGCTCCGACCACGATGACGTCATACGTCATCCCGCCGTTCATCCGTTTGCTCCGCCTGCGGGCTGCCCGGAGAGTTCCAGGAGCGCACGCCGGGCCAGCTCCGAGAAAAATTGCGCGCTCACCGGAAGGGCCCCTTCATCCAGGTCGAACGCCGGATGATGCCACTCGTGCGGTCCGTCCGTCCCGACGAAGACGAAAAGCCCGGGCACTTCCCGCTGATAGAAGGCGAAGTCTTCGCCTGCCGGAGACGGAAGCGGCGTCACCGCTATGTAGCCCAAGCTCTCGGCCGTGCTTCTCGCGAGCGCGGCCAGCTCGGCCGAATTGTTCACGGGAGGCGGACCCTGGATCCAGCGGAGCGACGCTTTCGTCCCGCTGGCCGCCGCCACTCCCTCGACGACCTCGCGGAAGCGCGCCAGCACGCGGCTTCGTACGCCTTCGTCGAAGGTGCGGATCGTGCCCTCCAGCAGCGCTTTCTCCGGAATCACGTTCCAGGCGGTGCCGCTGTGCAGCTTCGTCACGCTGACGACGGCGCTGTCCAGCGAGCTGATGTTGCGGCTGACGATGGACTGGACCGCCGAAACGATCTGCGCGGACGCCACGATCGGATCGCTGCCGGCTTCGGGCAGGGCCGCGTGCGAGCCCCGGCCTTCTATCTCGGCGACGAAACCGTCCGCAGCCGCCATCAGCGGACCTTCTTTGATGCCGAGCGTCCCGACCGGCAGATCGGGTTTATTGTGCAGCCCGAATACGGCCCGCACGTTCTCCAGCGCTCCGCTGCCGATCACTTTGAGAGCGCCGCTCGCTTTCTCTTCGGCCGGCTGGAACAGGAAGCGGACTGTGCCCGGAAGCTCCTCTTCCCTCTGCTTGAGCAGATAAGCCGCTCCGAGAACGGCCGCCGTGTGAAAATCGTGGCCGCAGGCGTGCATTTTCCCCGGAATCTTGGACGCGTAAGGAAGGCCGGTCTCTTCCCGGATCGGCAGCGCGTCAATGTCCGCCCGGATGGCGACCACAGGTCCCGGACGCAGCCCCCCCACTTCGGCAATGAGCCCGGTCCGCAGGGAATAAGGGGCGATGCGGATGCCGGCCTCTTCCAGCCAGGCTTTAATAAAAGCCGTCGTTTCGAATTCTTCGTGAGACAGTTCGGGATTCTCGTGCAGATGACGCCGGACCGCGACGAGTCTTGCGGCGAGCTCCTCCAACTGCTCTTGATGTGCCAGTGTTTCGCTAGTCATGGCTTTCACCCTCCTTTTGACTGAGATTGCTTAAGGCTGCTTAAGAAGCGCGATGCAGCGGATTGCCGTCCGACAATCGCGGCAGCTCAAGCCTCTACCGATACTCGCTGCCCGGCTGTTTCCGCACCCGCTTCCGTTTCAGCCGCCGTGTCCGCACCCGACAACGCTTCGATCAGCAGCTCGAACGACCGCACCCGCTTCGCAAAATCTTTGACCGCGGTCAAAACGATAAATTCGTCCACGCCGGTCGCCAGTTGCAGCTCCAGCAGCTCTTTCTTCACGGTTTCGATCGTCCCTTTCGTCACCGAAGGCTCCTTCACCTCGATCGTGAAGTTCTCGCTGCTCTGCTTACCGAATTCCTCCGCATGCTCCAAGGTGCTGACCGTAATCGTCCGGCCGCTCTCCAGATGGATCTTGACCAGCTTATGGTCCCCGGCCAGCTCCTCCGCTTCTTCCTCGCTTCCGGCCGCAATGACCGACAAAGCGAGTATCGCCGCCGGTTCGGCGCCGTCCGCGTAATTGAACTCGCTCCGGTACGTCCCGATGGCTTCCACGGCCGTCTGCGGGTCCCCGTTAATAAACAGCGAGAACACGTAAGGCAGACCCAGTTCCGCCGCAATCCGGGCGCTTCCCGTGCTCGCTCCGAGAACGTAAAGATCCGCGGGCCGCTCCTGTACCGGATTCGCACGGAGACCGGCCAGCGGGTGATCTTCTTCCAGCCGGTTGTGAAGAAATTTGCGCAGCTCGACGATTTTGTCCGTCAGGGAATCGGCGTCTACGACGTTTTTTTGGAGCGCCTGCGTCGATCTCGGCAGGCCGCCGGGAGCGCGGCCGATCCCCAGATCGATCCTTCCCGGTCCGAGCGCGGACAGCACGTTAAAGTTTTCCGCAACTTTGTACGGGCTGTAATGCTGAAGCATGACGCCTCCCGATCCGAGCCGGATGCGTTCGGTTTTGGCCAGCAGATGGGAGATCAGCACTTCCGGCGAAGATCCGGCGACGTGCCCGGAGTCATGATGCTCCGCCACCCAGAAGCGGTGGTAGCCGAGCTCCTCCGCCCGCCGGGCCAGAGCGACGGTCCGCTTGAAAGCCTCCGTCCCGGTTTCGCCTTCGTAGATAGGGGTCTGGTCCAGAATACTCAGTTTAATGGCCATAACTTGGTTTCCTCCTTGTAAAAAAACGAATTCCGGCCGTACAGACAGAACCGTCTTTCCTGTTGCGTTTTTGCTGTTGCGTCTTTGCATTTTCGTTTTGCAGTTGCGTCTTTGCCGTTGCGTCTTTGCCGTTGCGTCTTTGCCGTTGCGTCTTTGCCGTTGCGTCTTTGCCGTTGCGTCTTTTTCCGGCTCCGCGTTTTAAATGGAATAGCTCAGTTCAGGCGTGATCCGCTTCAGAAACTGCCGGGTCCGCTCTTCTTTGGGCGCGTTGAACAGCTCTCCGGGCGGACCCTCCTCGACGATTACGCCGCCGTCCATAAAGACCACATGATTGGACACCTCTCTGGCGAATCCCATTTCATGCGTCACGACAATCATCGTAATGCCCTCTTTGGCGATTTTGCGGATGACCGCGAGCACTTCGCCGACCAGCTCGGGGTCCAGGGCCGAGGTCGGTTCGTCGAATAGAATGACCTCCGGATTCAGCGCCAGTGCCCGCGCGATTCCGACGCGCTGCTGCTGACCGCCGGACAATTGGCTCGGATAGGCGTCCAGTTTCCCGGATAATCCGACTTTCAGAAGCACTTCCGCGCTTCGCGCACGCGCCTCGTCTTTCGGAAACTTCTGCGCGACGACCAGTCCTTCCATCACATTTTCCAGAACGGTCTTGTGTTTGAACAAATTGTACTGCTGGAACACCATGGCGGTTTTCTTGCGCAGCGTATGAATATCTTTGCGGCCCGAGCGCTTGCAGTCGACGGTAAAATCCCCGATCGTCACTTCGCCGGCGTTCGGCTTTTCCAGAAAATTAATGCACCGCAGCAGCGTCGTTTTGCCCGATCCGCTCGGCCCCAGGATAACGACGACTTCTCCTTTATGCACGGTCAGGTCGATGCCTTTCAGCACTTCCTGCTTCCCGAACGATTTTGAAATCCCTGTCAGTTTAATCATGCCACTCCACCCCGATTGTAAAGAGTAAACCGCTTCTCCAGAGCGGACGATGCTTTTTCCACCAGGACTGTAATTCCCCAGAACAGGAGAGCGGCCGCTATATAGGCTTCGAAAAACTTCCAGTTCGTAGACGCCACGATGTTGGCCTGGGCGTTAATTTCCACCACCGAGATGGTAAAAGCGAGCGTAGTCGCATGCAGCATGGAAATGACGGAGTTCGTCAAATTGGGCAGGCTGACCGCAAATGCCTGGGGAAACACGATGCGCCGCAGCGCCTGCGCAGTCGTCAGTCCGACGGCGTAAGCCGCCTCGATCTGCCCCCGGTCCACCGCCCCGATGCCCGCCCGGACCACTTCGGACATATAAGCTCCCGCCGTGATGGAGAAAGCGATGATCACGAAAGCGACGAGCGGGATGGAGCCCGAGTTGAAGGACCATCCGTAACGATCCGCGAGCGTATCCAGAACGGCCGGAAGTCCGAAATACACGAGGAACAAGTGCATCAGCATCGGCGTTCCCCGGATAAAGGTCACGTACGCAACCGCCGCCGGATGCAGAACCGGCACCCGGTAAATGCGCGCCAGCGCGATGCCCGTACCGATCAGCAGCCCTCCCAGAACGGAGACAGCCGTGATATACAGGGTCACCGGCAGAGCCGACAGCAGGCTCAGAAAGGCCGTGCCGATGAAGGCAGGATCAAGGTTCATAGCCCGGCGCCTCCTTTTTGATTCCCGGTTGAAGCCGTCTGAAGATGTTCAGGCGCGCCGCCGTTTTACCGGCCGTGTCCGCAAGCGGCCTGCTGTGGCGCAGCAGCCTTTTCTCGGCGGCGTCGAAGCCTTTCTGCAAAATAAAACTGACGACGAAATAAATCAGCGACAGGGCGATATAAATTTCGATAAAATGCTGCGTCGCCGTGCCCAGCGTCTCGGATTTGCCCGTCATTTCCATGACGCCGAGCGTAAAGGCGAGCGAGGAATCTTTCAGGTTGCCGATGACCAGGTTGCCGAAAACGGGCAGCGCAATCCCGAGCGCCTGCGGCATAACGATCCGGGTGAATGCCTCGTACCCGTTCATGCCTACCGCATAGGCCGCCTCCACCTGCCCCCGGTCAACGGCCGCCACCGCCGACCGGATCATCTCGGAGACATAGGCGCCGGTGTGCAGCGAATAGGTGAGAATGACGAACAGGAGCACCGGCGTTTTGGACACGTCCACCTGGACGATTTTCAGCAATTCCGGCAGTCCGTAATAGATCAGGAACAGTTGGATGAGAATCGGCGTCCCCCGGAAGAAGGACACGTAGACTTGACTGATCCGCCTCAGGACGGGCACGTTATACAGCCGGGGCAAAGCGATAAGAAACCCGATGATCAGCCCCAGCGCGATGGAGCTTCCCACGATCAGCAGCGTGATGTGCAGATAGGAAAGCAGCTTCGGAATAAAGAAGAAGATATAGTCCGCCTCGAATCTTCTGCCCATGATACCACCTCTCTCGTACGAACCTTCGGGTTCTTATTTCTTCTGCTTGCCCACGTGCGAGAAATCCTGGCCGAGCCACTGAATGCTCAGCTTGGACAGCGTTCCGTCCGCCTTCACTTCCTTGATCGCCTGGTCGATCCGGTCGGCCAGCTTTCCGTCCGTTTTGCGGAATACATACAGCACATCCGATTCTGTCAAAGGTTCGCCGACCGTTTTCAGCGCGACCTTGCCGTCTTTGTCCGTATAGTTGCGGAGGGCGAAATCCGACGTCACCGTGGCGTCGATGCGCCCTTTGCGGATTTTATCGACCAGATCGTTGGCCGTGGCGTTGTCGTACACGATCTCGATGGCGTTGTTGTTCTTCTTGTTGTACTCCTGGAGGATGTACGCTTCGTTGCTTGTCGCTCCGGTGCGGACTTTTTTGCCTTTCAGATCGTCGATGGTTTTGATGGTGTCGTTGTTGATCTCGACGGCGACTTTGTTCAGGAAAATGCTGTACGGCTCTTTATTGAACAAATATTTCTGCTCGCGCTCCGGATTTTTTTCCATTTGATGTGCGATCAAGTCGATCTTGTTCGTTTCCAGGCTGAGCAGCAGACTCTGGAACTCCATCGTTTTGAATTCGAACTCGTATTCCGGTATCCGCTTGTCGAGCTCTTTGATCAACTCCACGTCAAACCCCGTCAGCTTGCCGTTCTGGTCGATAAAGCACACCTGCGGGAACTTGGTCCCCGTGCCGACTATGACCTTCTGGACCTTGCCCGCCGGGCTTTCTCCCGGTTTGTCCGTGGCCGCCGAGGTCGTCCCTCCGCCCGTTTCGACGGCTTTGCCGCAGCCCGCAGACGCTGCCGCCAGTAATAAAATTCCTGCACCCGCCAACCATTTGCTAACCTGTTTCTTCATTAGACTTGCTCCCCCGCTTCATTATGGATAGTTGAATGTATAGTGATCGTCCAGCCCTGATTAAGTCCGAACCCGTGCGGTGTATGTCTCTTGCGGCTGAAGGTCTGCCTGCATCGTTGTGATTTGTAAGCATGTCTGTTCAGATTCCCTGCACATGCTTTCTCTTTGCCGACCGCCTTGCCTAACGGCTCTTATGTACCGGATTCTTCTATGAGGCCGTAAAAAAGGCGGATTCGCGCAGCTCCAGCCGGTAGCTTTTGACAAGCACCTCGCCGTTATGGAACTCCTTGTCAAACGCGCGCTGGAATCCCAGCCGCTCATACAGGCTCACGGCGGAAGCCATCATATCGGACGTATGAAGATGAAGCGTGGAAGCCCCGAGCTCCAGGGAGCGTTTCGCGCTTTCTTTAATAAGCTCCGTCGCGACGCCTCTGCCCCGCGCTTCCGGCGAGACGGACAAATAGCGGATAATCGGCGTATAGATTTCCAGCTCCGGCCTGCCGTAAGCCGCCTCCGAGGAAACGAACAGCTGGACGGTTCCGACGATTTTCCCTTCCGCCTCGGCGACCAGCCGTGCGACGGGATTGCCTTTGTCGGCGGCGCCGCCGATATCTTCGCGGTACTGCTGCCATCTTTGCGCGGACATGACGTCGGCATACTGCAGATAAGCTTCAAGCATCACCGCGCGGACCGCTTCGCGATCCGCCTCTGCCGCTTCACGGATGACGATGGAGGGTGAGCTTCCCATAGATCTGACACTCCTTTTTCTCCTAGGTGTGGAACTCCGCGTAACAACGCAAAAAGCCAGAGAGGTCACTAGAAGCGACTTCTCCGGCTGTCCGGTCGATACTCGACAATTCAAAGCGGAATACTAAGTTTTTAATACTGTACCACTAAAGCGGGACGTTATCAACCATTTTTTGTTGTTTTTTTGGGGAAGCTGAACGGTTAAGATATTATGAAGTCCCGGAACACGCATACCCGGCTGCATGTGGTTCCGGCTGTTCGATCGTCACTTCGCGGACTCCGCTCACGATAAACGGGCTGCACAAAAAAAGGCTGCATGCCGCAGCCGTCTTACAGCTTTTTCTCATACAGGTTGGCGCACCATCCGTCTCCCCGCACGGTTTCCAAATAAACGAAGCCGGCGTTCCGGTAATACGCGTTGAGCCCGGAGTTCTCCGACATGCAGTCCAGCCGGAAATACGTTTTGCCCGCCCGCCTGATATAACCTTCCGCCCATTCGAGCAGCCGGGTTCCCAGCCGGAGTCCGCTGCGCTTGCGCGTCACAACGAGCCGGTGAAGATAGCCCGCATCGCCGCGGTCCCTCTCTCCCCAAAGAGGCTTATCGCTCCACTGGAGCGTGAAGCAGCCCACGGCCTCGCCGCCCGAATAAGCGATAAACATTTCATAATCGGCCATCAGGCCCGCGATATACTCCCGGGTGAACGTCTTCTCGTCCCAGAGCAGAATGCCCCGCGAAACTCTCCAGCGGGCCGCTTCCACATACAGCTCCTGCAAAAGAGCCGTGTCGGCCGGACCCGCTCTTCCGATTTCCAGTTCTGCCCCCGCGTCCGGACACGTACTCACCGGCTAAACCTCCTTTAAAGCCCCCTTTAACGGAAGGAAGATTTAAGTCCAGTCATTCTTATGCTCAGAGATGAATGTAATGTCATTTTGATAATGTTCGAGATGACCGGCATCTAGCATCTTTTGAAAAGCAAGGTCGCCTTCACCCGCTCTTCTTGTTATTGTTTTACATAATCCTTCCAATCACAGCAGTACCATGTCTATAAAATTTTCCGCAAATCCTTCCCCGTAAGAATCAAAAAACAAGTTCACTCTGTTTTTAATGCGGGAAGCATCTTGAAAGGAATCATAATAAACGAATTCGCCTGTTTCCGTAAGATACAATCTGCTTAACGGCACACAAGTGTACAGAGTGTAAGCTATGTCCCAAAGCCGCGGACCGGGTCCGGCCGCATCAAAATCAATAATACCTATCGGTCTTTCCTGCTGAAAAATCATGTTGTATACGGCAAAATCGTTGTGGCATATTACTTCCAAAGGTTGTGGAGTACCATCTAACGGCTGCCAGCCGTCATCAAATGAAAAGTCGCTTACCGCATCATGATAAAGACGGAGCATTTTCGCAATTTCCTGTAAGACATCATCTGACCGCATATAGTTCTTCAGAGGATAATTGCCGGCTTCTCCTTCGATAAAGGATAAAATTTCTCTTCCTTTTTCATCGATACCCAAGTATTTAGGGGCATACCCGTATCCTTTGTTGTCAAGATGGTTTAACAGGGCATGAATTTGGGGGCTGTTCGGCTTTAATTCCCGTCTGACTGTATGACCCGACCTATATACCTTTGAAACGTTGCCGCCGGCTAACAATTCCTCATTTGAATGATTAGACATCTAAGCACCTCCTTTTTTTGTTCGTATCCGAAAAGAAGTACACTCGGCAAATCCGGGCTCTCCTAATCCCGGACATCCGAGGCCCGGACAGTTCCTTCCTCCCATACGCGCTCCAGAATCGCGTCCACGGTTTCCTCCGGCGTCAGACCGGTCGAGTCCAGCCACAAACCGACCCGCGGGGTTTCCGCGTGCAGCACGCCGTTCAGTGCGGATACGGTCCATACGCCGTATCCCGTCTTGGACCGGGCCGCTTCTCTGCGCGCGACTTCCTCTTCGCCGGGACACAATACGATCACGTACAGGGGCCGGTCCTCCAGCAGCGCAAGGAAGTCGTTCAGCACGCGGCCTACCACGACATCCTGCATCACGACGGTGAATCCGGCGGAATAGTAGGTGTCCGCAGCTTGAGCCGTCAGCCTGTACCGCAGCAGAAGCTGTTCCATCTGATCCGCTTCCGCATCCGGATGGACTTCCTTGCGGTCGTTGACGATCATTTTGCGGAAATGATCTCCCCGGAGATGAACCGATTTCTCGAATCGCTCCGCCAACAGCTGCGCGACCGTCGATTTGCCGCTTGCCATAATGCCGGTCACCAAAAACATCGCATGAATATCCCGAATCATGCCAATCTCCTCCTCTTGCGGACGATTTCTCATGTTTCCATTGTAGCCAATCGCCGGCAAGGCACCGTAAGGATAGTTTCGTTATAATTAAACCGGCCGACGCACGTCCGTGTACCAACGTATCCGTATCCGCTGCCGGCATGCAGAAGGTAAGGATTCCATACACTAAGATATAACAACTCTTGCATCCAGAAAGGAGACCGGCCATGTACGGTTTTGCACCCCCGCCGCCGCTTCCTCCATCACCCGGATACCGGGCAGGCAAACCGGCCGCCATTGAAGTTACGGGCGACGGAATCGTCTCCGTCATTCCCGACCAAGCCGTGATCGTGCTGGGAGCCGTCACGGAGGGAGAATCCCTCTCACCCTTGCAGGCCGAGAACGCCCGGATCATCTCGGCCGTGATCGACTCCCTGCTGCAGCTCGGAATTTCCCGGGACAACATCCAGACGGACGAATTCCGGATCGATCCCCAGTACGACTTCCAGGACGGCAAACAAATTTTTCGCGGCTACCGGGTCACTCATCTGCTGAAAATTACGACGGAACGGGTCGGAGAAACCGGGACGATTGTCGATACCGCCGTCTCCAAAGGCGCCAACTCCGTCTCCGGGATCTCCTTCCGGACGTCCCAGCCGCAGAAATACAGCAAGGAAGCGCTGGCCCTCGCCGTCCGGAACGCCCGGGAGAAGGCGCAGACGATAGCGGCTTCCCTCGGGGTCACCCTGGCGGCGGTTCCGGAGTTCGTCCGGGAGATCAGCCGCCAGAACGAGCCCGTGCCGTTCAAAGCCTCGGTGCTGGCCGCCAGTCCGGCAACCCCGATCCAGCCGGGAGAGCTGCAGGTTTATGCGGCGGTGAGCGCGCGGTACACCTTCAGCTAAGCCACGGCCGGGCCCACCGAAAAAAGAGCGTATCCCGTCAGTCGGGGACACGCTCTTTTTGGGGCTAGGGCCGGACAGCACAACGAAGAGAGCGTATCCCGTCAGCCGGGACACGCTCTCTTTCGCTGGAGCAGGATCAAGGTAGATAGTCGCCCCGTGCCATACCGGAACGCACCCGGGATTCGCGGGCGGTCCCGGCGGCTCCGCGGAACGGCGTTTGCCAGCTGCCGCCACGGCCGGGTCCGCTCTGAAATCGCGGGCCAAGTCAGGCGCACGCCAAGACCCGCGCTGTGTCCGCGCTGTGTCTGCTCCGCTCCGGCTCGGCTCCGGCTACGCTCTGATTACGCTCCCTTTCGGCCTCGCTTGACTTTGCTCTGCCCCCTTGCGGCTACGCTCCCGCCCGGGCCAGCCCTGCGCAGGGCTGAGGCTTGTCAGCCCCCGCCCGCTTACGACGCGCTCGCCGCAGCCGCAGGCTCCGAGACGATGCGCGTCACGCTCTTGCGGCCGTCCACGCCGACCGGGACTTCGCCGGCAATCGTGACCCGGCGGACGACCCGGTGCTGGTCGCCGTAATCGTTCACGGCGTAATGCTGCGTGGCGCGGTTATCCCAGACCGCCACGTCGCCTTCGGCCCAGCGCCAGCGCACGGTATTTTCCAGGCTTGTGATATGTTCCTGGAACAAGGCGATAAGCTTCTGGGAATCGGCGACGGAGAAGCCTTCGATTTTTTTGGCGAAGCCGCCCAAAACCAGTGTCTTCTCTCCCGTTTCCGGGTGAACGCGGACGAGCGGATGCTCCGTTTCGTAGACCGTGGAAGCGAAGCTCTCCCTGTATTTGCGTGCCGCTTCGCTGCCCAGGGCGTTAACCGTTCTGGCTGTGGCCGCATAATCGAAATCATTGGTGTGCAGCACCCGCAGCTTGTCGGCCAGCTCGCGCAGCTCCGCAGGAAGGAGTTCATAAGCGGCTGCCGTATTCGCCCACACCGTATCCCCGCCCGATTCGGGAATCACAATTCCCCGGAGGATAGAAGCAGCCGGATATGCATCGACAAACGTCACATCCGTGTGCCACACGTTGGCGCGTCCACCGTGAGTCGAATCCAGCTCCAGAACGTAATCCGTGCCGTCTTTGGGCTTGATCGTCGGGTGGGCGATCGGACTGCCGAGCAGCTTTGTAAACTCTTCCTGTCCGGCATTGTCCAGGTGATTCTGACCCCGGAAGAAAATAACCTTATGCCGGAGCAGTTTTTCGCGGATAAAACCTACCGTGCTTGCATCGAGACTGCCGGACAATGAAATCCCTTCAATAATAGCACCAATTCTTCCTGAAACCGGGGTTACCTTCACTTGTTCACTCATGTTCTTTTCCTCCTTTAAAATGGTTGATTTATCGTCAGCGGCAAGCCCGGACCGGCAGCTCGGCTGCCTTACCCGGGACTATCCCTTGTAATTGTCGCGCCATTTCAGCAGCCGCTCTTCCAGCAGCCGCACGACGGAATCCACAAGCTTGCCGACAACAGCGAAAATAAGGATGCCCACAAACACGGCGGTCGTTCTGGAAAACTGCCTGGCATCCTGGATCATATACCCGATGCCTTCGCTCGATCCCATCAGCTCCGCAACGACGAGCCCCAGCCAGGCGACGCCCAGCGACAGCCTGAGTCCGAGCAGAACATTCGGCAGCGCCGAGGGGAGCACCAGCTTCGTAATTTGCCGGAAGCGGCTGAACTCCAGCACTTTGGCTACGTCAAACAGCTTGGAGTCCACGTTCCGGACACCGAGGAATGTATTCACATACAGCGGGAAGAAAGCTCCCAGCGCGATCAGCAAAATTTTGGACAACTCGTCGAACCCGAACCAGAGTATAAAAAGCGGCGTGATCGCAAGATGCGGAACGGTGCGGAGCATCTGTAAAGTAGGGTCGAGCATATACTCGGCTTTTTTCCTCAAACCGACCAGCATACCGGTCAGGAGACCGAGCGAGCCGCCGAGCAAAAAGCCGTAGGCCGCCCGCTGCACGCTCACCCTCAGATGATGGAAAAGCTCGCCGGATTGAACCATGGCCGCGAATTCCTCCGCAATGCTGAGCGGTGAAGGAAATAGCGTCGCGGAGACCAGTTTCAGCCCGCTTACCGTCTGCCAAAGGGCAAGCGCCGCCAGCGGCAGCACGAGCCCGAGCAGGACGATTTTCAGTTTGCCTCCGCGTCTGGCGGATGCCCTGCCGGCTGCGGCTTGTCTCCCTTCCCTCTCTTCCAGATCCTTGGCGGCCGGAGAAGACGGATTTAATTGTCCCAAAGCTGACACGGTCTTCGCCTCCTTCTCCTTATTTAGCCGGTTTCACGGCTTCAATCGCTTTGCTGTCCGTATTTCGCGTCACGTCGATTTTCTTCTTGATAAAGCCCGCTTCCAGGAGGATGTCCGCCGAAGCCTGCTGGATACCGAAGATCTCTTTCGAAATCGGAACGTTCGAATATTCGGTATTTTGTACCACCAACTCGATCGTCGCCCGGTCCGCCTTCTTCGCCTTCGCTATGAACTCGACGACCTCATCCCGGTGCCCCTTCTGAAAATCGATCGCTTTCTCGAATCCTTTCAGGAATGCTTCCGCCGCCCCCGGGTGATCCTTGATAAAATCGGTCCGGCCGATCGTAAGCACCGGCGCTTTGATGTTCAGGGCTTCCCCGCTCGTCAGGACGCGCGCGCCGTTTTTGGCGATCTGGATGCTCGTATACGGGTCCAGTCCGACCCAGGCATCCACCGCTCCCGATTCGAAAGCGGCGACAGATTCTTCCGCCTGGAGCTGGATAAGCTGGAAGTCGGATTCTTTCAGCCCCGCCTGCTTAACCGCTTTGATGAAAAAAACATGAAGCGTAGTTCCCTTGGCAATGGCGATCTTTTTCCCTTTCAAATCCGCAAGGCTTTGGGCGGTGCTTTTGGCCGGGACGATCACGATGTTGAGCCCTTTCAAGCCTTCGGAGAGCAGAGACAGCGTCGTGACCGGCAGGTTGTTCGCCTGAGCGGATATCGCCGCCCCGTCCCCGAGCCAGGAGAAATCGACGCGTCCCGCGGCCAGTGCCTCCAGAAGAGCCGGTCCGCTCGGGAACTCGGACCATTTGACGTCCCCGCCGATTTTGGCGAACTCCTCTTCAAACCAGCCTTTCTCCTTGGCCAGGAGAAGCAACCCGCCGCCCCCGTTGTTTGCGAGGTTGACGGTATATTTGCCCTTGGGCGCATCCGTCCCGGAGGCGTTTGTCGCGGCCTGTCCGGCGCCGCATCCCGTAAGTCCCGCCAAGCCTATGGCAAGTGCCGCAGCCGCTAATGATGCTTGAAGTTTGTTCATCCGCCGTGCCCCTTTGCACAAAAATTTTGGGTACAAAAAAGACACCCGACAGCGCGCGTTAAGCGGGCCGTGCAAGGTGCCACCAGTGGACCGGTAGGATACCAGAGTTATCGATTCCCTCTTAAAACAATTAAACCTCATATTCATATAAAAATAGTTGGTTTTAAGAGCCGACTAACTGACTAGTCAGTCAGTGCTTGTTGGAATGATTCTATCAGCCCCTTTTTGGGAAGTCAATACTTTTTTAGCAATACTTGAAAAGAAGGCGGCAGCCCGTCCATATCCGCCGGCTTATTTGCAAAGCAAACCGACCAGCTGCTCTTCATCCGGGCTCGCTACGACCCCCAGTCCTCTGCGCCGGGCCCCGCTGACTCCGTTGAGCAGAGCGAAATAAAGCACCGCCAAATCCTCCGGTCTTCCTTCCCGGAATGTCCCCTCTTCTTGTCCCTGCTTCACGATCGCGATAATCGGCTGGAGGTTCTCGACGGCCCTGCGCGGTATTTCCCGCTTTTCTTCCGGGGAGATGCTCGCTATCGTCTCCGCATGCAGAACGACATGCATACCGTTCAACGCATTCTCGTCCTCCCCGATTTTCCGGGCATGCCAAAGAAGCTTATCGCGCGCATTTCCTTCCCGGCGGCGGGCCTCTTCGCAGACTCTGCCGTATCTTTCCTGAAGCATCTTGACCAGGCTGACGAACAGCTCTTCTTTGGAGGAATAATAGTTGTATACATGGCCGTGGGAAATGCCCGCCGCTTCCGCAATATCCGATATTTTGGCCGCCGCGAGGCCCTTTTTCGCGAAAATTCCGATGGACGCATGAAGAATCTGCGACCTGCGTTCTTCTCTCTGCTGCGTAACTTTTTCCGGATTGTTCACAGACATAGCGGGTCCCCTTTCTCTGATACCGTGGATTATAACATATTTAAGGAATCTGAAAACTGAGGTTTCTCCCGGTTCCTGGAAATATTCATTTTGAGCCCCAGGAATTTCCCTCTTCATGCCGAATAGTGTAGGGATCAGATGAAGTTAACCACGTCCAGAGGGTGAGCGATATTGGCACAGATCAAGGATCTTTTACTTCAGCTCTTTTTTTCCCTTATGCCTTTCGTACTGTACAGCTTCTATTACCGGGACAAAGACACCAATTACTCCAAGAAATTTATTCTGATTACCTCCGTGATCTGCCTGTTTCTTTCCATGACATTCGCTTCCAGCGTCGAAAAAGGCATCCAGTTCGATGTCCGTTACGTCATCCTTTTTTTCGCGCTTGTGTTCGGCGGGTTTCGCATCGGCCTTCTGCTTGTGCTGGAGTTTGTTCTGTACCGCCTTTATTTGGGCGGACCCGGAACCTCTTCGGCTATGGGCATTTTGCTGGTCACGTTCCCCCTGTCGGTCTTGCTGTGCCGTGTCTACCACAGGACAAGCCAGAAGTACCTGGTCGCCCTTATGGCCGGACTTTGCTATTCTTTCTTCCCCCTGCTTCTTTTGTATATCAACCGGCCCGATTATATTCTGACTCATTTGACTTACCATATTCTGATCATACCCGTTCACAATTCGGTCGGAGTTCTGCTGCTGATCTACTTGTTTGAGAAATCCGCGACGGATAAGGACATGTACATGAGGTACCTGCAAAGCGAGAAAATCGAGGCCGTCGGCCAGGTCGCCGCATCCCTGGTGCATGAAGTGCGCAACCCGCTCACAACCGTGCTCGGTTTTTTGAAGCTGATCCGTCAAGATCAGGCAATGCCTCCCGAAAAACTTCACCGGTTCATTGACATCAGTATCGAGGAAGTGAAGCGAACGGAAGCGATACTGTCGGAGTATTTATCCATGTCCAAGCCTTTAACGCAAAAGCGCGAAGAAATCGATCTCGTCCATGAGCTGGAGGCTGTCGCGGAGGTTATGACTCCCTATGCCACAATGAACAATGTGTCGCTGATCCTGCATGTCCCGTCCGAACCCGTACGACTAACCGCTAACGGAGCCGAAATGAAACAACTCCTTGTCAATTTCGTAAAAAACGCCGTCGAAGCCTGTTCCGCCATACAAAAAGGAAACGTCACGCTGCGCATGCATACGGACGGGCACCTCGTGAAAGTACACATCCGGGACAATGGAATCGGGATGAACAAAGAACAGCTGAGGCGGCTCGGCTCCATCTATTATTCCACCAAAAATACGGGCACCGGCCTGGGCCTTACGTATTCTTATCAAGTGATCCGGTCCATGAACGGCACGGTCTCGGTGTTCAGCGAGCTTCATAGGGGAACGGAATTCACTCTCTCGCTGCCCCTTGCTTCCAAAGGTCCCGATAGAGGATAAAAAAATCGCCAGTCCTTTCATGCTCTGTCGGAGCATGAGAGGACTGGCGATTTGATTTATTGGCCGCGGACGGCCGGGATTATACCGGTTGGATACTGACAGCGTATTACACCTGTAACGCCAGCTTCCCCTTCTCCATGATGAGCTTGCCGTCCAGATATACGGTCGGCTCCTTAACGAGTCCGTCGATATGGACGCCGGCCGTGATCGTTCCTCCGAACGTATTGTTGCTGCCGAAGGCCACATGTATCGTGCCGTACACTTTCTCGTCTTCCAGGATGACGCCGGTGATTCTCGCTTTATCGTTCGTTCCGACTCCGAATTCGCAGAGAAGCCGGCCGTCTTTGTCTCCGAGCATGCCCAGAAGCTGCGGTCCGGCTTCGCCTTCCGCCTTTACGATACGGCCCTGTTCGATGGTAAGCAGAAGAGGCTCGCTCAGCTTGCCGATTCCGGCAATGGACCCGTCGATCAGGATTTGCCCTTCCGCCGTTCCTTCCAGCGGCGCGATGTACGCTTCGCCGGACGGCAAGTTCCCCGACTCCCCGGGATTCAGATACAGCCCTGTGCTCGGCACGCCGTTTCTTCCCTCCACGGGGAAGGTCAGCGTATAGCCGCCCTTCTCGATGCGCACCTCACGGGCCCCGGTTAAGAGCTTCGTCACTTGCTCCGTCAGACGCTTAACCTCGGCATAATCGGCCGAGATGGCGCCGTGGAGGAACATATCCTCCGTAATGCCCGGCATCGTGGCCAGCCTTGCTCCGGCGGCAGCCGCATTTTTGCGGGCATGCGTATGCGTGAGAGACTGCTTCGTGATGCAGACAACCACGTTCGAAGTGATCATGGCGGCGGCAACTGCGGCAGGAGGTTCTTCCCCCGGTCTGTACCGGTCCTTCATGACCATAAGCACAGCCTCCGCTCCAAGCGCTTTTCCCGCTTCGTAAAGCGGCTCAGCGAGATGTCTCTTGTCCTCGTCCGAGACGACCAGGAAAGTTTCCCGGGCCTGCAGGCCCAGACAGCTTTGCAGCACGTGTTTGCCGACTTCAATGAGTGATTCGTTCATTATCTTCATCCTTTCTGAATTGGAGAATGGACCGGGAAGTGGCTGACGTTCGATTCCTTCCCTGCATCAGCCTCAACCCGTCTCAACATGGCTTCTTCTATATCATTTCCGATACGAGCTTGCCCATCAGAGCATTGGACAGAACCACCGGCTTGCCCGAAGCCTCCGCCATGAACTGCCGCGCTTCCTCCGTGTACCCCATACAGTCCAGCACGATGATGTCGCTCTTCTCTTTCAGTTCCTCGGCGGCACGCCGGAATTCGGCTTCGTCCAGTTTGTACGGCGACGCGACGGCAAAAAAAGGGCTCAAGCCGTAGGGCTCATACTTCTGCGCAAGCGTTGCGCACTGCTCCGCCAGCGGAACGAGCACGCCGAGCCTGCGGCCGCCGGCCATCGCTTTGACAGCGGGAGGGATAAGATGGTCGGGCTCGATCAGATACGACCGCTCTGTAGTAAGGCCGGGAAATACGCCCGTGCACAGCAGCAAAATGTGCCGGATTCCGGCCTCCTCGAACTCGCTAATCCGCTTCTGCAGCAGAGGCTGCAGCTTCTCGCGCGACATCACGACGGATTCTCCGGTCGCCAGACGCGACGTCAGCACGTACTGCCCTTCTTCCGGAGAAAGGTCCCTCTCGATTTCCGCTTTGTCAAGCCCGTCCAAGGCACCGCCTTGAACGAGCTCGGCGCGCCCCTCCAGACAGCGCTCCACAATCGGCGCCACGTCTGTCCTCGGCGCTTGGCCGATTGTGATCATTCCCAGTTTCTCCATGTTCTCCACCCCCATGAAAGATCCGCCCGAAGCGGCTGAAAAAAAAGGACAGGGGAAACTCCCCTGCCTGCTGTCCCGTTCCCCGCTTACTTGCCGCTGGTCTGCAAAATTTTCATGGACCCGTACAGCTTCGTGATCCGGCCGAATTCTTCCGGGTCGTAGAAAGCGCACGTGCCGGCCGTCGTTTCCTTGGCCGCTTCAATGGCGAAACGCGCCGCCGCCGCGATGTCCGTCTCGTGGCTCGCGCCCGTTCCGCAGCCCGGCACGACGGATTGCGCCGTTACCGCAACACCGACGACGGGAGCATCCGTCGCTACGGCCGGCTGCAGGATGGAGTTGATGTGATACAGGTCGTTGCCGTACGGCGTGATGTCCTGCATCGTAACCGGGAACGTCACCGCATGCTGACCGGTCGTCATCTCCATAATGCGGAGCAGATCGTCGCTGACGCGGAGGATGTACCCTTCCTTCACAGTCGGCGAAATCGCGATGCCTTTGTGATTGATCACGCGGTTGCCCTTCGTCGTGTCGATGGACAGAATCGCGTCCATTTCGGGCACGACTTCCTCCTGGTTCATCGTCAGGATATCGACCGGCGAATCCATAAAATCAACCGGTTCATGCGGGCGGGTCGGCGCGTCCGGGCAAATGTGAGTCGTGACGATCACATCGCCCGGCAGCGCGTCGCCCTTCGTCTGCATATCCGCCAGCTTCAGCGCCGCGGCGACAGCCGCAACCGCTCCGTCGGCATCGGAAACGAGGCCGATGCGGCTAGGGCGTGCCCCGATGCCGCCGAGACGGCCGATAATGCCGAAAGTCGGCGCGCTGCCGCCTTTGCTTTTGCCGTCCGTGCCGGGGATCACGACTTTGACGAAATCCGTGCTTCCTTTTTCCCCGCTGACTTTGGATACGGTCACCGATACGCCGGGATAGGCGTCGAACAATTCTTTTACCTTCGCTCCGCTTGCATAAATGCTGTCGAGTGTATCGAGAACAGTCATCGTTTGTTTAAGGGTCATGTTAATTTCCTCCGTATGAATTCACTTTGATGTCGAAATGAACGAGTCCGGATTTAATCCAGGTAAGAAAGCACCGGCTTCTTGATAATGTCTTCCACCGCTTGCAGCAGCTTGCGGTTTCTCATCGTCGTGCTGAGCAGCAGTTTCTCGGCGGGCACGGTAATGACGGCAATGTGCTGCCCTTTCGCGATGGCCGCCGATACGATCGGCTTCGCTGTTTTCGCGTCCAGCGTCATGATCAGATCCGGGAAGGTGCCGAAGCGCTCCCCGTCTTTCTCGAGCGTCATGTACTCGTTCCAGAAGGTCATCTCGTACGCGTCGTCGATCCGGACCGTACCGGCATCGAAGCCTCCCGCCGTTTCCAACGCGAAGTCCGTTACCGTTCCGGCGGTCACGACTTTGCCGCCGAGCTGCGCGACTACGGCCTCGATAGCGGCCTCTCCCTTGGCGGAAAGCAGCGCCCGGCCGACTTCGATCGCCTGCGTGATGGCCCCGGCCGCGCCGTTGGCTCTCGCGTAAGCCGCAGTCACCGGGTTCCGCGCCACGGCCACGAGGCCGCCCGCTTCGATGGAAGCCTTGCGGATCATCGTCGACGCCTTGTCCAGCGTCCCGGAGATGCTCAACTCGATGTAGCGGTCGCCACGGCCCCCTGCAGCCGCCTGATGGGACACATAGTCCTCCACCTCGGACAAGTTCATCGAGCCCATGGAGCCGGTCGGGTGGGCCCGGCCGTTGCAGGCGAAATCGACGAGCGGCACGCCGGTGATCGCCGACTGGAACCAGCCGTTGACCGTCGTCCCGGCCCCGTTCTCGTTCGTGTGAAGCCCCTGGATGGGCCGGCCGATTTTGGCCGCGAGCATCTCAAGCGCCTTCGCGTAGTGAACGGGCTTCACGAACTGTTCTTTGGCGGCGGGAGCGCCAACCATGGAGACGGTGACCAGCAGGTCGTCGTCCCCGAATTCGTCGAGAGAGATCAGCTCGGGCTCGCCGACTTCCAGCGCCAGGCGTCCGAGCTTCAGCCCCTCTTCGATCCAGCCGCCGCCACCGCCGCCCAGAACGGCGCCGCCGTATACGGCCTGCTCTACCATTTCTTCGTTCAGCTTCAGTCTCGTCATGGGAGTCACCTCATTTTTTCAGTTTGAATACGGAGCTAAAGAAGCTGTACAGGGCATCCCCCGCGATAAAGCCGGCGGCGAGAATGCTCATCGGTGTTTCGGCTTCCTTCTTGAAAATTTTCAGAACGACGATCCGGATCAGAATACCGGCGAGTACCGCCCAGCACGCATTCGGCGAAACGATCAGGAGACCCGTTGCGAAAAGCACCCCGATCTGACGGGACGGCCCTCCGAGCAATTGGACAATCGCGCCGGGAATCGCCCAAAGCAGCAGTTGGCGGGCAATATCGGCCGAAGCTCCGGCCTGGATCGTGGACACATACACTTTATCGATCGGCGGAACGAGGTTTTGCGCAAAATAGCCTTTGTACGAAAGCAGCACGGTCAGCAGAGCGACACCGAAGGCGATCATCGCCGTGATGTACTGCTGTTTTCTCCCGTGAAGCTCAAGCTCGGGATCTTTGCCGTTGCCCCGGAGAATGTACCCGGCTTTCAGATCGTAGCCCATATCCGCAAACGCCGGGCCCGTTGCCGCGCTGAAGCCGGCCAGAAGCGCAAGCGCAACCGGCGGAAACCCGATCAGCATGCCGAACAACAGCGTGATAAAAGCGACGGCAAACGCCGGGAACCAGCCGGAATGCATGGCGGCGATCCCTACGATGATCTCGTGCACGAAGGCGGCGAAAGCGGCGAAAATGATGAAGCCGATCAGCATGCCGAGCGACATTTTCGTCATAATGCCGCCAATGATGGCAATGAGCAGGGCGATGACCAGGTAAGCGGCAAAGCCGAGGCTGAGGGTGCGGCGGGCTTCTTTATCCGTCCTTGTCAGCCTGCTGTCCCTGACTTCTTCCTCGCTCTCCGCTTCGGAGCCCGCCGTTTTCGGGCGCTTGAAAAGGAGCATCCCCGCCTGGATGAGCGCGACGATACCTGCGCCGATCATGACCCCGTGGGCGATGTAAAGCTGATTGACGTCGATATCGAACCACGGCACCGAGTACTGCCGGATCATCAGGCCGATGCCGAACATCGTCAGTGCCCAGATGTTTCCGATAAACGCGACACCGAAAGCGGACATCGAGATTTTAAAATACGAGCCGATGAGCCCGATAACGGTTCCGACACCGAGCAGCAGCGCGCGCTTGCCGCCTTTATCCCCCGCCAGGATCGATTCCGCGGTAGCCACGCCGGGCGCCCAGGTTCCTTTTGCCGGGAAGAGTTTGGAGTCAAAGAGCTTGTACAGCAGCGTCGCGTCGACAAACATCGCCAGCGCGGCTCCGATCAGCATTGGCACGATCAGTTCCGTCGCACCCATCGCAAACGGAATCCCGATCGGAATGAGCAGGCTGTTGGCCGCTCCGAACGTAGCCGAGGAAATGGACGTCTGAACCAGATTTTGACGATGGATCGATTTGTATTTACGGAATATCATCATGGGAATTCGTGCGATGAGCATCGCGACAAGAGCGCCGATAATCGCGGTATTCGGGGTTACCCCCAGTGTCGTAACCAGCTGCATCCCGATAATGGCCCCGATTACACTCGTGACAATGTTCAAGATCAGCGCGAACGGCTCGAAAATACTCGGGTGTTTCTTTTCCTCTTTCTCTTCCATGGACAATCCCCCTAATCACTTGATGTAGAACCATTCTCCCGTCATCTGTTTCCTTAAGAAAACTTTTTTCTGTTACGGGAATGAAGCCGAAGGCAGAGCCGCAAGCTTTTTTTTACATTTAGTATGTGCAAAATGGAATAATCCTACAAACGGAAGCGCAGAGCGGAAGGCCGCCTTGTAGACCTGGTGATATACAGCCGTCACAGACGTCCCAGCCGTGCTCATGCAATATGCACATCCTATACCTACTAGGCGCATGTCCCATTCGTCACGTGCACGGCATCCATCGCACACATCCCATCTCACTCACACCGCTTTAAAGCTTTACTAGAATATAGCCCGGGGGTATGACAAAACCGGCTCGCGGGCGCTTTCCCAAAGGAATTACTTTCCGGCCGTATCCGGCAAATCCTCCGGTAACGTCCGCTTCTTTTTCAAGGAAAATATACGCAGTTGAACCGTCCCGAGAAGAACCCCGGTAAACACAAGCGCAGCTCCGAAAAGCTGTGGAGCCGTAACGGCGCGGCCCAAAAGAAGAAACTCAAGCAGCATCGTCATCAGCGGCTGCAAATTCAGCATGATGGCCGCTTTCGCCGCGCCTAGCGTCTGCATCCCTTTGTTCCACAGGACGCCCGTAAGCCCCTGCGCCACGATCACCGTCACAATCACGAGCGCCCACATTCCGGCCGGATGAATCCATGTGACCTCTCCGGCCGCCAGAACGAACGGATCGAAGAGTACGGCGCTGAGTGCGAAGCTGTAAACCGTCACGATAAAGGGAGACAGCCGTCTCGTCAGAATGCGGGCGAAAATCAGGTTGCACGAAAAGGTAAACGTCGCGCCCGCCATAATCCAGTCTCCCGCATTGAACTGCAAACCGCGGACATTCAGGGCAAAGGCCAGTCCGGAAATGGCGATCACGCTGCCTGCCACCATGCGCCAGGTCACCCGTTCTTTCAGGAAAAGAGCGGCCAGACCGGCCGTAAACAGCGGCGACAGCGTAAAAATAAGCGAAGCGTTCGTGGCCGTCGTGAGCTGGAGTCCCCGGAGCAGCAGGATCTGGTTTGCAATGAGGCCGATTCCGGCCGAGCAGCAGAGCCAGAGCGCGTCTTTTCCCGTTATTTTCACAAAAGCGCGCGTCCCCCACGCCCACAGCAGAAAGGTGCCGGACACGATCGTCAGGCTCAGCGCCGAGAGAAACAAGGGAGGAAACTCCCGGAGCAGCACCTGGCGGACCATGTAGTTCAGCGCCCAGACGAAGACGCAGAAGATCAGAAGCAGGTAGGATCTGGCTGTTGCCCAAGTCACAAGCTTGACTTAATTCGGCTCGCGGACATCAACGAGCTGCTTGTAGTAATGGGAGGCGAACAAGCCCTCCGCTTCGACGGCGTCGACGACCGGAACATGC
Source organism: Paenibacillus sp. RC84 (assembly GCF_041260495.1). Taxonomy (NCBI): domain Bacteria; kingdom Bacillati; phylum Bacillota; class Bacilli; order Caryophanales; family Paenibacillaceae; genus Paenibacillus; species Paenibacillus sp. RC84. The sequence continues at coordinate 495,417 of NZ_JBGBYL010000002.1, read as the reverse complement.
AGTTCGCTCCGGAGGACGGCGGCCAGGCCGATGGTGGAGAAGCCCGTGCAGGCGAACACGATGACCTTCGTCCCCGCATCCAGCAGGGCTCGGGCGGCTTCGACCGCCTTCTCGCGTCCGGCCGGTGTCATGAGATCCGTCGTGTTGGTGACGCCTTCGGGACGTGCGTAGCGGACGAGCTTGCCGCCGAGCAAAGCGCGGATGACCGCGGGCGCTTCCTCCGTGATGCCCAGCACGCCGACGGGCCGGCCCATGGACAATGCCGCGTACGCCGCGGCGCTTCCCGCTCCGATGACCGGCACCGAGACGCTTTCGCGCAGAGGCTCGATCGCCGGGTCCGCCGCGCAGGAGATGACGAGCACCGTGCAGCCTTCCCGCTCCATCCGCTTGCCCAGCTCGACAATTTTCGGAATGGCGATGGCTTCCGTCTCCTCGTCATAGATGCCAAGGGGCTGATCCGGAATACATTTACTCACAACCGGCAGTCCATACGTCTCATTCAGTAACTTTCCGTGCTGCTCGAGAACCTTCGTATCTTCCGTCGTTAATACGCGGATCACTCCGATCATGGCTTCCCATCCTTCCTCGTTTTCGTTTGCTTTTTTGTAGACTTCGTGTAGCTTATTAAAGTTGGATTGGTAATATTGTATTCGTTTCCAAAGAGGCGGACCATGTTCCCTGCTGCCAAAAATAACGAAGGCCTTTTGTGCTCGGAGCACAAAAGGCCGATTTTCATTCCAGATTTTTCAATAAATAAAACGACGTGCACAAATAATACATCAGCCGTTTCGACGTATCTTCCATGTCTATGTCAGCTATGTCTTTGATGCGGTCCAGCCGGTATTTTACGGAGTTCCGGTGAATGTACAGCTTGTTCGCCGCTTCGATCAGACTGCCGCCGGCCGCCAGGTAAGCATGGAAGGTGGGCACAAGATCGGTTCCATTGTCCCGGTCATACTTGGAGAGCCTGCCGATCTTCTTCTCCATGAACGCATCGAAGCCTACATAGGCGGAAGATTCCAACAGCAGATCGAACATTTCGATCTCCCCGTAGCTGAACGTACGGCGTTCTTTGTCCAGCCGGCAGCCGATGGTCATCGCTTTTTTGGCCTTCACATAGCTGCGGTACACTTCCCAGAGCGGAGCTTTGCCGCCGAAACCCGTCCGGATGTGGCTATGAGAGTCCAGCAGCGGGGCCAGAACATCGGCCCACTCGGCCGTTTTGCCGCTGACCGGCTGCTTCGCGCCTGGCTCCGATGCCGCCGGGGAAGCGAGCAGAAGGACAAACCGGTCCCCCTGCCGGAGCAGATGGGACTTGACTTTGCGAGCCGCCGATTCGCTTTCCACAAGCTCGCCCAGCGCGACCGGAAAGGCGGCGTGCTCCTCGAACAGATGCGGCTCGCCCTCGACGATGCAGATCTCCCAGCACCAGTCCGGCTGGAGGCCCAGCTGTCTCCCCTTGTTCTCCGCGTCCTGCCTGGACAGGGGCAAGCCCATCAGCAGCTCCTCGAAGAAGTTGCCCTGCAGCCGCTGCTCCGTGTCGTAGGTGATCTTGCGGCGCATCAGCTCCAGGGAGAATACCAGCCGAGCATGTTCGATGCAGACCAGCTCCAGCTCGTCGAGCTGCTCTTTCCCGATGATGAGGCGACCAGCGAACTGCTTGTCCACCGACACGTCCCAGCTTTTCGTCCGGCCGGTCGGCGGCTCACCCGCATCAGCGGGCGATGAAACGATGACGCGGCCCTGCTTGTGGATCACCCAGATGGGCGCCTGGACCAGCTCCGCCACGCTGTCCGCCACCACCTGGATGCCTTTGTTGTGCAGAACAAGACCGGTCAGCGTCTTGTTCACTTCCTCGGATCTGCGCAGCAGAGCCGCTTGTGTATTCAAAATCTGCTCCATCACCGTATGCGTAATATCGATATACGGAATTCCCGGCGGAATCTGGATCACCGGAATGCGGTACCGGTTGCTCAGCTCCACCATCTCGGCGGGAATGCCGCCCATGAACCGCTCCGGTTTGATCGCAAGCGCCGCGGCATCCGCTCTTCTCAGCTCTTCCATCAGCTCCAGCACCAGACCCGGATCGTTGCGCATGGAATAGCCGGTAGTCAGAATAAGCTCGCCTTCCCTCAGCCAGCCCTTAATATCCGGGACCTCCATAATGTCGATATACCGCACGACGCGGTCCAGCCCTTCTTCTCCGCTGATCAGCGACGCGTCTTTCAATATCGGAAGCTGGAGCAGCTCCCGGACCGTCATCCCTTTGAGATTCATCGTGTTCACCCGATTTCAGACAGTTTGTGCGTTTCTTGGTGCGTGGGGCAAAGGTAAAGACTTCTGCGTCTATTGTATCATTTCTACGTTTTTTGTGGGGAGGAAGGGGTGTGGCAGGAAAGGGAAAAGAAGGATGCCTGTTAGGAGGCTCCTTCTTTTTGAGGGAGTGGTGGATTGGGTTTTATTTGGGCTAAATTTCCCGGACTGTATTGGTTAAAAAAATTCACTTTACGATTCTTTCTTATTGCTAAGGGAGCTTTTAATCGTTTTCTTACAAAATATTTTGCGGAAAAAATTTAGCCAATTGGGACCGTATGCATAGCTTGAAATAATTCCTTGGTAATGCTTTTGAGCCGGGTCATATTTTTGAAAAGGAAAATGAAGAGGACTGTCTGTTAAAACTAAGGAGTTATCATTAGTTTCCTCGTAGAACTTGTTACAATTTAAACATTTAAATGTATCCAGTCCGGCAGAACCCCAGGAAAAATGATTTAATTCACGCTCACATCTTGGACAATGTACTGCGTATTTATGTGCAAGCCAATCAAAGAGGTTCATTCATTCACCCCAAACAGTGTCAGTAGTATTTCCCTTACCGTATCATGGTAAAATGCTTTTTTTGAAACTAATCATAAAGTTCCCTCTATATTTAATTCTGCCTTTATCTTGTTCTTGCAATGCATTAAAAGATTGCTGGTCCAATACTCGTAACTCAATAATTTTATCCTCACATAAGATTACAATGTTACATATATGGACCATCTTCCCATTCACCCCTGCAAACTTTTCGGATTTCTTCTCCAAAATCTTGCAATCGCAACAGTGAGCAGGATTCTTTTTAATCCAATAAAATAGGAGTAGAATGACGGCACCAATGAAAAGAAACAATAATAGAACATTAAGTAATGTTTGATTCATGTTTTTTCCTCTTTTATTTGCGGTAAAAGCTCAGAACGACTGTTTATCATAACTAAATCATCCAAAACCGTTATTTCATACAAAGCGTATTCATGCTGTAAAGAGGTACTTTCGGCATCTCCATGAAAATGGCTCACTTCCACATGCTCAGGCAGGCACACAAAGACACCGCGGTGAACCGATAGCGAGTCGTTCAACAATTCCTCTATTTCCTTAAGCGATAGCCGGAGAAAACCTTCTTCTTGGAACTTTTGAATCATCGTAAGCGAAATCCTCTGCGGCGGTTCGACTTTCCCGCTTGGGTGATAATCGCCCAAATAAAGGGGAACCAGTTCCAGATCACCTATCAGCCAAGATACATTCCGGCTTAAATTCGTATAAAATTGCAGCAATCCCAAAATTTCTTCGCTGTTATTATTGGAATCCTTCGATTCATAAGTAAACGAATGCATGAGTGGCCTCCGGCGAATAACGTTTTTCTATTTCTCTTATCGGCTCATCTAAAGATCACTATTTTCAATTTCTTTTTAAAAGGAATCTCCGTTCATACTCCGCGAACCAATCATTCCTGTGCGCTTTTATCAAAGAGAGGGCTTCACATAAAGCAGCCTCCTTCAAAAGCAATAATTGGTCATAATTGATTTCCGATTTTCTTAACCATATGTATGCTAACGATTCGCCACAGCTTGCAGCAACCATTTCACCTATATCGTCTTGATTAGATACCTTTAGCAGGATAGCGATTGTTTCTTCATCTTCAAAATGTTCGCCCAGATCTATCGCCGCGTCATCTTTTTCTGTTTCCGTTGAATAAGAATCCAGTAAAATGTCGATTAACGCTTTTTTCATTCTCTCTATCTCCCATATTTCAGTTAATAGATAGTTAAGATAAGAATAGGACTAATCTTAACTGAACAATTCACTTGAATTTTCTCTTACCACACGCTCTACATCCTCTGTTGTAAAATACACCCCTGGGTATATTTTGTGATCTTCTTCAAACGGAGAGAATCTCGCCGCTACTGCAGCAATTTCTTTAAAAAGAACTCTTTCCGTTTCAGTTAATTCGTCGTAATTAAGTTCATAATGGTAAGTCAAATGAAATTCATCGCAGAACGTTTCTGCCTGTATTTCTTTATCCTTGTATAGTCTTAGCAGCCAATAAAGGCGCTGTTTGGGTGTCCGTTCCATGTGAGATCCCTCATTTTTCCTAGCGTCATCTAGCTCAAATCAATCGTAGTCCAACCGGCCGAGACAATTCCTCTTTTCCATCGGGATAACTCGGTTTGCAAATCCTTCTCGTCTGCGGAAATTTCAAACTCTATTCTAGTAAAGGGTTTTGTAAAAAATTCGATAAAAGGAGGGCTGGCCGTAAAATCTCTTTGCCCGATGCAGAAGTCTGTTTTTCTGATTTCGGCTGCCATCTCTTCCGTCAAATTCTCGGTTCTTATCCGGTATTGGATCCAGTTTTCATGGCATTGCTTAAAATCTATCCTATTGATTCTTCCATTTTCATCGGTATAGACAAGACTATCAACTGAAAGGTTTTTAATGATTTTCATGCACTGCCCCCTATCGACTTTTATGTTCTTCCTGTTTGTTTATCCGCTACGGCCAAGATACTAATAACAATAGCAAACACTAGGAAGATCATGCTCATAACCAACGGTTCGGTTATTTCAAACTTATTTTGATAATAAAGAAGAAGGACATCCAAAATAAAAATAGTTAAAGTAAATAAAAAGAAAACAAGGAAACGTCTCATCTTTGATGGCATTGGTTTCGAGCGAACGTACTTCACGATCCCCAAGATCATATACGCAGAAAAAATGTAGAGGATGTTATCAAACTGTAGGTTTTCGTTAACAAATCTTCGATAGATGAGATTAACAATGATTATGGCAGCAAGAACACCCGCATATTTTAAAAGAGTTAGAGCTCTAATTTGCATAAGCAATTCTCCATCCGATGCTTGATTGTCCTTTTCGGCTTGAGCATATAAGCTTTATTGCATCCTTATCCTGACTTAATGCCACCTGTCTCTCCATTCCTTGCTCGTAAAAATCCAAAATAAAATCATACTGGTTTAATTCAATTTTCTTTAGGATTTCGGGTACTTGCTCCATAACAGTCGCTAAATCGATTCTGCAATCCACCGGCCATTCGTTCTGGCCAAACCCAAATGCTTTAAATGTAATAGCACCGGAAATTTCGAAAATATCGCAGATCATGCTAATAACCGCCAATGAACAGTCCTTTTCCAGATCAAATACAAGATCTTCTTTATCTAATCTCTTGCTTGTTAAAGATTCGTTTAGGAACAATTTCAGATCAAAAATATGGAGTACTCCCTTTTTTAATATTTGATAAACTAAGTTTGTCTATTTTCCTATTATCTACTTTATTTCTAATATATCCAATGAATTTCGCTGAATGAAGTTCTTTTTCCTTTAATAATAAATCAATATTTCTTATCTCTGTTTACATAACAAAAACAGCATATATGGGCTAAGGTAGCGTTCCATGTTCGAAAGTAAGATCAAAATATTCCTTTCGCATCCCTAGGCAATTCCCCGACCTGCATCAGATAATGAGTCATATTTGTATCATCCTTGAATTCATATGTAAATTCAAAATATTGAGCTACATGTTTAGCGAGAAATCTAAATAATTCACAGGCCGTGAACACCGAATTCCACATAATTTTATAAGTGCTGTCCGACTAGGTTTCTTTATACATATACCAATAAGGTTCGGAAAGATAGACTTTCAGATACTTTCCCATTTTTCCTATGGAAACCGGAAAATCCTTTTTAGTGCACATCCACCATGCAATCATCTCATCCAAACGGGACCTGATAACTTGTTCAAACATTTGTTTCACATAAGGTAATTCGTCGCGCCAAGTGTTTTCGTCGATGCGCTACTGCGCACAGATTTCTCCATACGCAAGCATTCTAACTACAAGAGTGGGTGGTCCCTCTCTTAATTGGACTTTCACAACTAGATCATGCGTGCTTCTGGGCACGCCGGACAAAAAGAAACCTTGAAAGGCACAGGGCCAATCAAGGTATAAAAAAGCCTTACTTCTACTCTAGTCTTCTTGAGGTTCCTGTTTCAACATCAATTTCAAATTTTTCTGATGGTACACGTAGGTCTTTCGTTGTATACAGATTATAGCGACCTGATATATCAGTTCGTTCCATTAACACCCAATCATTCGTCCGTCCGTGTTCAATCCCCATTGAGACCATCTTATTTGTCTGAATATTGACTGCAATATTCATTTCTTCACCTGTCGAAACATTTTTTATATATAACCGAGCATGACTATTTTTTTGAAACACATTAATTAAATCAATTCGATACTCATACTTCTTATCTGAAGTTAATTTTAATGAGTCACTAGTAATCCTTTCAGTTAACCAACCTTGTGTATCAACACCTCTAAACAAGGAAACAGAAAGAAGTAATAGTATTATCACTCCCAAAATGAACCCAACATAAGACCTACTACTAGAGGGCATCCACCCTTTTTTTAGCAATACAATTGACAATACTGTTAATGCAATTGAGGGAATCCAAATAAATATTAAAGTTACAGTCGCTATCAAGTCTAAAGATCGTTGAAAATTCGCTGTCGCTCCGATTAGAAACCAATTCACGGATACAATATTTATAACGATGGCAACAACCCATATGATTTTCAACCACATTTCTTCACCCTCTTTTTTCATCACCCTGTAATACGTAATAATCAATTCAAAATTGGTACAATATATTTTTTCCAAATGTCGATGTTTGTGTGCATGACTGAATGGCTTTCTATTGGTCTGAAATAATACCAAAGCGATAATTTTACTTCCACGTTTTCAGCACCTTTAAATTTTCTGTCATATGCTGCCCCACCACCTGGTAAAGATCCTCCATGATTTTGAATACCGTCATATTTGTTATAAACATGAATATGTTGCCCAACCTCAGTCTCTAACTTGTATTCCCTCACAGGAGTCGCAATAGTAATAAGAGTATCCACTTTTACATCCTTCTCAGCAAGAAGATTAGTTATCATGATACCCACATTCCCACCATGACTATGAGCGACTAATCTTATGGGTTCATATGGATTATTCAAATGCCATTGATATATGTCATTAAATATATCTTTTGCCGCTGCTGAGCGAGCATTTGTATTATTTTCACCAGTCCAATTCTCTTCTTTAACTGGCTCGTTAAAGAGCTTTCGAACATAATCCACAAATTCAGATGTCCACGTGCTTTTTCCATCGTTCTTTTCAGGATTTGCAAAAGTACCATGAATAAGAAAAACTTTATGCCCACTCGGATCAGTATACCTCAGCGGATTGTTATGGGTATAGGTGTAAAGATTCAAGCTCAGCGGATTATCGAGCTTTCCTTCATACGTATCCTAATTTATAAAGCGTTCCAAGCAAAACAAAAAGACGGGGTTCTGCTCCCGCCTTGGCTAGTCTGACCTTTGATGTTGGTGTCGTAGGGCTTCGATATAAACGGTTTGGTGATCTGCGGAGAAGGAATAATAGACTTTGTAGCGGTCTATAAATATGCGGTATGTACCCGCCCACGACGGCTCGTTTGTCGGCATCGCGGTGGACAGAAGAAGAATTTTATGTTGGATTTTGCGGACAAGTTCAATCTGATAGCGTTTCGTCTCTTCCCGCGTGTAGTGCTGACTCTGGATTTGCTTTAAACTCTCCCTGGCTGCTTGGGTCCATTTGATGTTCATAGGTCGCCCTTTTCAATGGCCTCCAGGATTTCTTCGGTCGTGTATGTCTTGTTGCCTGCAATGTTCATTTTGGCCTGCCTAATCAGCATTTTTAATTCCTCATCGCTCTCAATTTCCTCCTGAACGATGTTATGCAGCGGCTTCACTAAGTAGTGTTTTCCCTCGATATCTACAATGGTGGAGTCATCCTCCTGTACCCATGTCTTAAATAATTCGGCATTCAAGCCTTCAAGCTTTCTGAGCATTTGAAATCCTCCCTGCTTGATATAGATATCCATTAGTATACCACCTCCATTAAGTTCTTGATACGTACGTTACGGCTTAAGCCCATGCTCATCCGGCTTGCAAATTAGCTGTCGGAGGCATGTTGTATTCACTTTTATTTTTCATGAGTGAATAGATGATGTTGGTTAGCTTCCGCATGAGGCAAATAATTGCCTGAATTTTGGTTTTTCCTTCCGATTGTTTCCGCTGGTAATAGGCATAGAAATGGGGATTATTCGGCTCCTTGCTCCCTCTCTTCACTCCAATCTGCCGACACGCAAGTTGATAAAAAAGCTGATGCAGTTCTCTGTTTCCTTGTCTGCATTTGTGATCCTTATGTTTATCTCCGGAACCGATTAGAACGGGAGCAATTCCTGCAAAGCGGGCTAATTTATCACTGCTGCTAAATCGTGAAATGTCCCCGATTTCCGCTATAAAATTAGCTGCCGTTACCGTATCTATGCCGTACATCGTTTCCAGTCGATATCCAGTTTGAGGAAGCAGCAACGCTATTCTGTGTTCGAGAGATTCTATCTCTTTCTTGTTCGACTGGATTCGCCTAATCGTGCTTCGAACGACGTAATCCCTATCTTCCTGGTAGTCTCTTTTGGTTGTTCCATCCGAATGAATCAGTTTCAGGATCTTTTCTGCCGTTTTAAGTGAACAAGCGAAGTTACTTGGTTTCAGCAGGAATACCCTTAATTCTTCTACAGAGGTCCCCAGTACATGATGAGGAGCCGGATATCGTTCAAAAAAAGCAAGTGCCGTCTTCCCATCTACTTGGCTGAAAAATTTCCTGTAACTTGGATAATGATACGAAATTTGCACATGAAATTGATTGAGCAGACCGATATGTTCACGAACAAGCGAATTTCGTGTCGTGACTAACTGGCTAATCGCCCAGTAGTGATCGATAGGATTAGCATCCGGCAACTTCTCTAGTTGATCAACCAGCACATATCCCACGCACTCCGCATCCCAGGAATCTGACTTATGAACGATAGGATTCGCTTTTCTAAAAGCGCTTGCCAGTGACGGGTTAACCTCTTTCACCGCTTGGTTGTGATCCACCAGGAAAGCGGCTAAAGGCCGGCCGTAACCTCCTGTGTCTTCCAGCCCGTAAATGACCCCCTTACCCTTGGAAACCTTAGCGGCTGCTTTTATCAAATCAGGAAAAGCACTGGGCCGATTATCGAATTTGAACTCCCCTAATTTGCGTTTAAACCCGTTCAAAAAAACGGCTGTATGATGTCGTTTATGTAAATCCACCCCTACAAAAATATGATTCAATCTTCTTTCTTCGAATGCTTCCTGTTGTAATAGATAATCCAGTCTATTAGCCCTCCTATAGTTTCATTTTTATCAACGAAAAGGTTTATAGAGAGAAGGCTTGCACCCTCATTTCAAGCAGTCTGTGCTGCATCCATACGCCAGCAATACCTTTCTCTTCATAAAAGTCTTTCATTATGTAACATTGGTTTAATGCTGTCTTGCTTGGGCAAATCGGACATGGAGAAGTTCAGTCTGTAGATCAAGTCCAATGGCGTGTATCGCGAGTACGATCTCTTCCTGCATCCATTTACAGGCGCTATCTTCACATTGTCGGATGACCTCAAATACCGCCGTCTGGCAAGCTTCAATCGTTTCAATTTGTATTTTGAGCCTTTGCTCTTCAAGAACTAAAGAATCGTCGATATTCATAAAACAATACCCGAAGGCATGCTGCCGACTGTAGTCTGATTCAATAGGCACTTCACTTGTAAGTTGGTAAAAAGCTTATCATGCTGATAGTTGTAATTTTCAAGGATCAATTTTAAGGCTCTCATTGGATATACCCTCCACCAAAGAAAAGTCATTGCCAGCACTCTAAAAATATAAACTCTTAAGAGTAACATCCCTAAAGTTATTGTATTACCTTTAAGCGTATAGGTCAATGTTTTTCTGCATGGAATATGATATATTGAAGAATAGGAATAGCATTACGCTTAAAAGGAACCCGTACGGAGGTTACCATGATTATTAAAATTCGTCTAAGAGAAATACTGGCTGAACGCGGTATTTCACAAAGGCAGTTTGCATTGTCCATGAATATGCGTTTGGCGACTATCAACCACCTTTGCTCAGACAACGTAGACCGCGTATATATTCGAACCCTTGAACAAATCTGCGAAGCTTTGCAAATTGATATCAGCGAATTAATCGTTTCTCAGCAAGAGGACTAGCGCCTATCGTCATTCCCCTAACCTTCACGTCTTTCCAGAAGAGCTTAGGGGCTGCGGTGAAATAAATCGGTTTACTTGATGTAAATACGCCCCCTTGATAAAAGAGACCATTTTAAAGCTTTTTATCGAGAATAATGGTCCTTTACTCCTTCTTTCATCCTTTTCTTCTCTATTACTCCTCATTACTCTAATTTCATTATTCATCATTGTTGGTATCGTTAAAGCTTATTCTCGCTGGATATTTACCGTTTTTTCGTCCTTTTTGTATCGCTATCGCATCGTAACAAAACGATCCGGGCACACCACTTCTCAACCCAATTTGGCATAATCGATATGTAATTCAAGTTTTGCTTGTTTCTTTGGCAGAGGTATACTTTTGACTAAATTTTTTCGATTCACATATGTAGCGGCTGTATAAAATTGCTTTAATACGCCTTCCGGCACTTCTTGTTGAAGCAGTTGGAAACCAAGCAATGTCTCTATTTGAGAAATTTTTGACGGCTGGGATCTTAACCAAGCAAGACTGATTCCGTCCGGCTCATTCGGGAAAATGATTTGGTTCATAACCTTTCGGGTTATCTCCGTAAAAACATCTACCTTTAGAAGATCAATCACTCGTTTACGTCTCGAAAACTTTGTCCAATCATGATGACTTGGACGTATTTCCATCCGAAGCAATCCATCCGCTTGCCCTATGACTTCTTTACTCTCTCTGCTATGTATAACTTCTTTTTGCTTATTGTAAAAAATAATCTGGCTGCTCTTGTTTTTAAAAGCTACCGTCTCCAAATACCCCGTAATAACAGTCTTCTTGAATGAAAGATGAAGCCTGCTTAATCGGTTTAAATAATCGTGGATTTGTCCGCCTACCGTAAAGTTCCAGCAGACATCCAGCCTGTTATGATATAAATACCAATCTTCAGGCCGAAGAGTAACCCCAAATAATTCGAATAACCTCTCGTGTAGACATTGGAAAAATACAGAGATGTCCTTCTCTTGTAGAAGCCTGACATTGTTACCGTAAAGAAACTTGGGAATAGAGACTTGAACAATTAAACTTTGGCTCCATTCCTGATAGTTGATGTACGGAATCTTTTCATCATGCAAAACAAATGAGCGCCTGCATAATCCCGTTTCTTCATCCAAAAATGTTTTGATAACGGGCTTTAAGTTATTCCAATATTCATTAGGAATTAATACGTAACTAGCTTTCATGACAATCGTATCGAACATTCAATTCCCCCTTGAGTTAGATAACTTCTAAAATTTTAGAATAAATTAGACATGTTATAAATTAGACATGTTATAAGAATACTTGCTTACCTAATAAATTTATGTTTTTCCAGAAAGGTGTGGAATTCTTTGTAGGTTTCACTTTGCTCCCCAACATTCCAGAATACAGAATCAAAATCTGATTTGTGCTTACTTTGGAGATAATAAAAAACCATATCCAGCAGTTCAAGTGACCTTGGTTCATTTCGTTCCACAATGGCAGCGAAATCTTCCAGTAAATTTATTCTGCTGTTACCCATGTCATTGTCTTCGATCAACGTTTCATACTTTTCCAGTAAGCTTACCTTTTCATGTTCATGTTCAAGAAACCTGATAAGCCCCTCATTCTCACTTACCGTTTCAGTAAACCATATTTCTTTTCCGGTTTCCGAATCAATATGTTGAGACCGAACCGACTCAATCTGATCCGTTACAGTAAAATAGATTTGTTGGATAGACAATTGCTCTGATTTTTTTAGTTCTTTGTTGAATAATGGTTCCGGGATTTGAGGAAATATCTTTTTCAAGTCCTGAATACGAGCAGCAGGAATCTCCTTGTTTTTAAGCCACATAGAAATATTGGCTCGATTAATCTCAAGTTTATTTGCTAAATCCGCGTTCGACATCTTATAGGTTTCCAAAATGTATTTAAGACCAAACATGATCCAACCCCTTAACTTTGTTAAGACAACTATAATCGCTTAACCGTGTTAAGTCAAGTAGTTTGAATTAAAATACCCACAAACGAAAATCTTCGCTTGTGGGTATCCTTTATAAATTGTGCGGTTGTCCTGAAAGCAATCTGTGAATACCCCGACCTATTCCTCCGTAGCTTATTAATCCGTTTCTTATAAATTGACTCGGCTTTTCTGTGAGTACATCCCAAGAAAGAGAATAAAATTTTTCTGAAGTACTATGCCAAAAACCGTAATCCAGATTCTTTTCTTCACTTGTAACCTCGCTTGAACCAACCGTTTCAAAGTATCCTTTCAACCATCCTTGTTTGTTTGTAACTAACGGGGGAATTAATAATTTGTTAGGGTCAAATTGATTTGGAATTTCTTTTGTTTTTGCAGGACAATTATATAAATAGATTAAGTAGCCTCCATTAAACAAGGGATTTTTACTCACTACATTGGCATCAATAACCTTGCCAAAATAAAACAAATCTTCCTTTGGCCCCATAACGAAAATATCACCGATTTTTGGGTTCTTTCTTGTGGGTTTTAAAACATGTAATTCTGTAAATTCCTCTGTCATTTAGTTCACCTCTTACTATAACTTAACAAAAAGAAAGGCAACAATTGAAGTCAATTGCTGCCTAAAATCAGTCTTAAATTTATTTTTCGTGACTATTACATTCTTTCTTTGGAGAGAAACACCTCTTCACCAAAATGCTGTCTGGAACTATATTCTAGCTAATTCGGCTCCACCAACTCTTTAGGGACTTCGCTTAGGAAGGTCAGTGCCCTTTCTCCATATCCTCCTTCTTTCACTAATCAAACGATTCCACTTGTTCTCTGCATTTCATTAACGCTAGATACTCGTTTGAATAAGCTGCAAGATGGTTAAAAATACGATTAAATATTTTTTGAAAGTTTAGATGCCTTATTATATAATGTAGTTTTTATTTTCTTATTCTTGTCTCCTTTATCAGGAAGTTTAAAAAGTGATAGTGCAGTGAACTCAATTAATGATTGATCTATAGCATCTTCAATAATTTTATATTTTTCATACTCGAACAATTTTATTATTACGTTTTCATTCAATTTTATTCCGCTACCAATATTCGATCTTATTGTACTAGAATAAATCTCCTTCTCAATTATTTTACTATCAAAACATCTTTTTATTTTTTCAAATTGATTCTCTTTTATTCTATCCTCTTTCAACACCTTCACCATAAGGCTTTCAAGTGCTAAAAAAGATGTTTTCGTGTAATCACTTATAATTTGTTCCACCAAACTGTCCTCTAATAACTCATTGGCCCTCTCTTCAATTTTTGTGACGTAATATTTGTACATGATATGTTCCTTAGCTTCATTTGTTGTTCTCAAATCATCCAATACTAGGTATAGGCCCGAAATAGCCTCGTTTGATAAATCTACAAAAATTCTAGCAGCCTCTATAACTGATAAATTCGAAAATAAATCTTGAATTTTTTGATAATCTATATTATCGAATACGCCTATAAATAATTCGTTAATTGTGTTTACCGTCTCTTGGTATTCCAATAAATTCTCCTCCTATGGCCTATTTCTATACCATCGCATAATTTGTCCTACTGAAGATCTAATTTGAGGCCTAAACTCATCTACTAGTTTCTGTTGCAACCTATTAAGTTCCGGTTCTCCTTTAAGCGGTTTTCCATTTTGCCCCACCCTTACCATGTTGTTTTTATTGTCATAGACATGAACATGAGCAGGAGCATGATCGACTCCATGAAAATAATGTACGATTCTTCCATTACTATTGCTTCCTATTGTACTATCCGGTAAACCTTCCGCATGGGCCTTATTACCAAATAGCCAGTCAAAAAAACTGGGGTCTTCTTCTTTAATTTCAACATTAACACTGACACCAATGGCCTTACCGTTTTCAATTATAAATTCTGCAGTCGCACCTATACACCCTCCTGAAATAGTGTAATTACAAGCATTATTTCTTATTTTATCTGCCATTGTTTCAAATTTCTTCTGTAAATCTTCAAGTGAAGCAACACACTTTCGATTATTACATTTAGCTTTATCTTGCTCTGCATTTCTCCATCCGTTTCCGATAGTTGAAAGATTATCCGACCATATATCATTAATAAAGTCATCAACATCACTATATGAATCTACATAGCAGTTGCTATCTTTTCCGGCTATACAATGCCCACTCGGATCCTTATATTTCAGAGGATTATTATGAGTGTACGTATACAAATTCAAACTCAGCGGATTATCGAGCTGCCCTTCATACGTATCCTCGTTAATAAACCGTCCCAGATTCGGATCGTACCACCGAGCGCGAAGATACTGAAGCTTGGTCGTATTATCCCAGTATTCACCTGAGTACCGGAAGTGATTAGGTACGGTCTCTTTCTCGGTTACCGGATTGCCCCAAATATCATAGGTGTACTCATTCAATACGTTGCCGTTCGAATCTCTCAATGCAACGACATCACCGTGACCGTTTAGCGTATAGTATTCGAGTCCCGTATTTGCTGTCATCGGTTTACGCGCCAAGATGCTTCCCGCAGGGGAGTAAATATATTGGTACACGGGAGTTATTGTGCCATCTGTCCCCACTTCCGCTTCGCGAATCAAGTGCTGGGAATCGTCATAATAATAACGGACGGTTTTACCGTTTTCCGTACGCTCATAGAGGAGCCCATCCCCATTATACCGGTAGCTGACTTCTTTTCCGTCAGCAGTCACTACTTTCTTCAACCGGTCTCGATCATCGTAGGTGTACGTGGATCCACTCTCGCTCAATTCACGGTCTGTCATGAGAGATGCGCGGTTGCCGCGGTTATCGTACTCGTACGTTTCATTAAACTGGCTCGATGTTTTGACCCGGTTGAGTGCATCATACGAGAAGGTGGAGGTACTTCCCAGTTCGGTTTTCTCCGTAATATTGCGGTTTGTATCGTATTTATAACCGTATGCACCCAGAGTCGCATTTTGCTTCTGATTCTGCAATCCTGTCATATTAAACCCATCATAGGTGTATACCGTTTGCAGACCGTTACTCAGATTGGACTGCTCAAGAAAACCATTCTTCTTGTATTGGTATTGAACGGTGCCGGCTATCGTTTCGTTACCGGAAGCTTTGTCCTTAATCTGGAGGCCGACGATGCGGTTGCGTTCATTATAGGTGTAGGTCTGTCCGACATCGCTGACTGTATCGGTCCGCCGGCCTTGAATATCGTAAGCATAGTCGATTTTAAATGCATCCGGATACTGAATTGAAACTAGTTCACCTTTAGGGGAGTACTGGTAGGATGTGGTCCCCGTCGCATCGACCAAGCTTTTACGTTTTCCGGCTTTATCGTATGTGTATGAGATACTTTCTTCCGGCGTCCGGTCTTTAATAAGCCAGTTTCGGTTGTTATATTCATACTCCCGTACAACCCCTTTAGGATCGACTTTTTTAATCAGATTGCTGTTTAAATCGTAGTACGTTGTTTCCGTCTGGCCTTGTGGCTGAATCTTTTGAATCTGCCGTCCGATCTCGTCGTATTTCTTACGCTGCACGCTGCCGTCCGCGTAACGAAGCTCAGTAAGGTTACCGGCCAAGCTGTAGGTATACTGTGTGCTGTTCATATCCGGATCCGTTACCGCAACAAGTCGGCCCAACAAGTCGTACTTATACGTGCTTTGTTTACCGTTTCCATCCGTCTTGCTAGCAATATTTCCCGCTAAATCGTAGGAAACTTTCCCCAACTCTACAGCGCCACTGCTTTTAACTTCTTCGCTCTTGATCACTCTTCCAAGAATATCGTACGTTTCTCTTATGGAGTTATTTTCCTCATCTGTGGATGTCTTTGTCCGACCGACATCATCATACGATGTTACAGAGCTTGATCCGTCAGGGAAGCTCGTTTTTATGTTTCTTCCCCATGCATCATAAGTATAGCTCGTCTGATTCTCCTTGGCATCCTTACTCCAGATCGTTCGTCCAAAAAGATCGTAACCGTACGTAGCGAATCCTTTGCCAAGTGTTGCACGAGTCTTTAACCCTAGAGGGTTAAATTCCTGAATACTTTGTTCTCCATTCACGTCGGTTAAAGTAATCTTGTTGTTCGCGTCGTCGTATGCTACGCTCGCTTCACTTGAATCTACACCGGTCTCCCTTGTAATCCGTCCCAACTTATCGTACCGGTAAGTCGTTGCATACCCTTTGGGATCGGTAAACTTCGTTAATGCGCCCGTGGATTTGTCATATTCCATTTGCTGAACAATCGTGGAAACTTCTCCATCGGCATTCGTAACGTTTACGGACTGCTTGGTAACATAAGCACCGTTATATTGGGAGCCGAATTCTTGCGTAATGACGCTGTCTTTTTCCGTATCTTTAACGGTCACAGTCGTCATATTTCCATATCCGTCATACCCATAATTCACTTGCTGCTTCAGGGAGCCAGTGGCTTGATTTTCTTTGACCGTTAACTGAGTCACGCTGCCCTGTGTGTTTCGGAGAATCTCTGTATAGGCATTCAAGCCGCTGCTGACTGGAACCAGACTTGAGACTAGAAGATGAGAAGTCGCATCATAACTATTGGTAGTCGTGTTATTCAGCGGGTCTGTCTCTGTCAGTACATTACCGTAATCGTCATAGGTCCGTTTAACGGTAACCGGGGAGCTGGAACTGCCTCCGTTTACAGCTGTTGTGGTCATCTCGATCGGAACGGGTAAATTACGATTCTCATCAAAGGTTTGTTTGGTGACACGTTTTTCCGTCCCTGCTTGAGAACCAATCTCCGTGTTGTAGAAAACATCTGGCAGCAGATCATTCATGTATTTCTTCTTATAGGTGAAAATCGTTTCAGTAAGAGCATTTTTTACAGTGGTGGAGAAAATGTTATCGCGGGAATACCTCCCTCTGTAGTTCCCATCATAAATATACGTACTTGCATTTGACTTCTGGGACGTTCCATCTACATAATCCACAATATCTTCCTTACTGGTTGCCCGGAAAACATCTTCGGCAGCAGTTGGACCGGTATAGCCCCAGAAATTATTATAATCGTAAACGGACCTGGCGCCGGTAGGATGAATAATTTGTTTCAAGAGGGCAATATAATTCTCTCCCTCCTTATATTGTACGTAGTCAAAACGACTGGCTTGGATGTCGTAGGAGTAACGCGTTGTTCTTCCTTCGGGATCAACCACCGCGTTCAATAAATCTTTGTTCCCCTTCGCATCCTTGCCCTTAATTAGTTTTACCTGCCTATCTCCATAATGAACGATAACTTCGGAAGAAGAGTAAGATATGTTGATTTCGTTGGCAGCAGCGTCTCTAACCTTCGTTAATACTTGGCCGTACGGATCAACATGGGTATATTCAAATTGTGTTGAATTTTTATAACGATCAGAAATTTGGATGAGTTTTCCATTACTGAAGTAATACGAAATACCATCCAAGGTAGTGAGTACATCTTCGGAAGTTTTCCCCCCTACAATCACCGAAATATCACGGGTAAGTGTAAGATCTTTCCACGGATAGCCCTTGAGCGTTTTATCATCGTTAATTTCATAAGACGCTCCGCCGGGTATGTGCATGTACCGTTTATCACCCTTTGTTTCAATGAAAGGAAGATCCCAGCTCCACCCTTCGCCCAGAGGTTCCAATGGTTTATCGGACGGTTTATTATAATACCCTCCACCCAAATAGACAGGTGTCTCGCCAATAGCGTTATTAATTCTCCCAGTAGGGAAAAGCTTGGCTCTAAACGGAGCGCCATTCAGTTCGAAATGGTAGGTATAAATAGGTTCATCCGTGTCTTTATTTCGTTTCGGAAACTGAAGCTGAAGAATTTTTCTTTCTTCATCTTGTCCGTACTCTATTTTATCTTTTTGAACAAAAGGAGAAAACCATCTTGTCGTATCACCGCGATATTGAAAATCGGCCACTTTATCAAATGTAAACTCGTAGAGATAATCGATCTGATTCCCTTCTATTTTTTCCACAACAGCGAGTAATTCCGGATAGTAATTTACTTGAAAAAATGCCGTATAAAAAGGTTCGGACTTATAATACAATGCCGATGAGCTATCGTAAATTCGTCTCAAAGGAAATGAGAGACCGTTTCTTCCAGGTAAAGTGAAATCATTTGCCTGTAGTTGTAAGGCCCCTGTTAATGTAGATACGTCTGCACTGCCCGAAGAAACCAGATAAGGAGCCTGATCCGCCTTCATTCCCTCTCGTTGTACCGCAATCTTGTCATAGGTTGTAGGAAGCTTGCCAGTAGCCATCAACCTCAGCCCATAGGTATCCGTCGTTACCGTAGGAAGCTCCTGGTAGGTAGCATCCGTCACGCTGTAGGTATCGCTCGTGACCGTATCTTCGATTGGCCTGCTTTCATAGTTCAGCTCGTCAAGACGCTGTTTCACGGCCGGATTTAATTCGTCAATGATGTCCGCATAAGCTCTTCCGGTCTCTTGCTGCATCTGCAGAGCTTTATAAATCTCCGTTAACTGGTATCCTTTGTTCAGCTCGGCCATCAAGAAATCTTCGGTTACGCCAAAACGGTCCCTCAGCCAAGAAACCGTGAGAACTTGTTGTCCAACCGCAGCCCCTTGCCCTTTAGCTTGTACATTGCCTGCTGAAACTGCCGCTGAAGCGTAGTAAGGAAACAGCGTACTTATAGTTATTACAATTATCATAATTTGACTTAATATTTTTTTAGCCAATATACTCTCTCCTTATCAATCTGATGTTACTTTTACTTTTACCCTCTCGAAAATCGTACCCATGTTTCCATCTTCATCAAAAACATTCACGTTGGTTACATAAATCCCTCTCTCGGAACGATGATCTTTGAGCATTACAGTAACTTTCCAACTGGTATCGGAAACTTTAATTCCTTCCGAATAGACGATGTCATCCGTTCCGTTGTATTCGGTCCAAGTAGGAAAGCTGACTCTTTTGATATCCGGGCCGAGCCCATCCACGTAAATATCGTAAGAAGCAACCTTATAAATGCTTACGGATTCAGGTGCCCGAACTGTCGCCGTAGATGGAACTACCTCCGAAACACTTTCAGCCATTTTGGTCCCGTCGACGAAAATATCGGTTAAATACTTTCCTGTCTCATTTTTGTGTGGATAAAAAGGTACCGTAGTTTTCCAGACGCCGTTGGATATTTTTTTACCGAGAACTGTCCTCAGATCATCCTTCCCATTGCGCTCGGTCCACGTCGAAAATTCAACTTTTTGTGCATGTTGAGGAACGCCGTATACAACAATCGGGTAAGCGGGGTTGGAAAGATTAGTAGTTGCCGGGGCAGACACAGACAGCTTCGCTTTCGTATTGCTTGAAGCAAATGCGATTTTATTGCCTTCGGTATCCACAGAATAAATTTGCGTAATATAGTTTCCGGTATCGCTGTTGTGTTTCGCGAACGGAACTGTGATCTTCCAAGTATGAGCGGATACTTTAGTTCCTTCCGGCCAAGGATTCTCTAGATCATCCTGCCCGTTGTTCTCGCTCCAGGTAGGGAAAAGCACTTTGTTGACCTGATCGCTTACGCCATCCACAACTATTTCATAAGAACCGGCTGTTATATTTACATCCGAAGGAGCGCGTACGACTGCTGCCGTTGGAACCACCATTGTCGCGCTTTGTCCGAGAAGCTTGCCGTCCGCATAAACATCGGTTAGATAATTTCCCGCTTCACTATTATGACTTGTGAAGGGAACTACCCCTTTCCAGACACCGTCGGCCAGCCTTTTCCCTTGTACGGTTTTAAGATCATCTTTGCCGTTTTGTTCCGTCCAGGTTTGAAATTCTACCTTCTGAGTACCGTTTGGAATATCGTAGACCAGAACTTCATAAGAAGGAGCTGTCATATCCACTTTTGGTGGCGCAGCAATCTGCGAAGTTTGGATTATTTTTACGTCATCCACATCCAGACTAATGCCTTCTCTACCGCCGATAGCGAACCGGATGATCACATCTTTTGTATTTTCTTTAGTCGTAAATGAACTCGTGTTTTTGTGCCACTGTAAATCACCGTTTGTATAGGTTTTATGGATTTCATTAATAGTGGTTCCGGCTGCATCCAATTCAAGTATGGTGAATTCTGCACGCTCTCCGGAAGATGCCGCCTGTTCCTTGCCGATTAAGTTTCCGTTCTCATCATGCTGGTATTTTTGTGATTGGCCATTGGACAAAATCACGTTGTTAATTCTTCCTGAAGCATCATACACATAAGTAGTCGCTCCCTTTTTCATTCCGTGCCGCATAAAAGCTTGCACTTCATAGGAAGTTTTGCCGATCACGCTAATTTTGTCGGAAGCCGCATAGTGAATCGAACTTGCATCACCGGTCCCATTGTTCAAACGATATATATATTTGCCGTTTATCTCCTCGTTAGGCGTGCGGTTAGCATACGGGTTCTTGCTGTTTCCGTTTCGCCAGTTATTTTCCCAAAAATCCGGAACATTGGTTCCGTTCACATCATCTTCAAAGCTTCCGTTTAACACATAAGGTTTCTTCTCTATATCGATTTTCCCGTTGTAGGTTGCACCTACGGTTCCCCATTCCCCGTTCTTGGCAGTAACGTTAATCCCCGTATACGTTCGTGAAGGAATCTTGTCTGAGACAAGCCCCCATTGTAATTTCCAATTCTGGGTTGTTGCGGTATTCGTTAAAGTAACGGATTTCGTTACTCCCTCTATTGTCGCGCTGACCGTAATGGCATCGTTGTCCGGGTCGTTTACTGTTCCCGATAAAGTGATGGCAGAGGTCCCGTCATTTTTTACGTATTGATCGCTATTATCCACAGATAAAGCGGGCAGCACGTTCAACATAGCGGAGTAATAAAAACGGCCATTATATGCGATGGCTCTGGAATTCGTCAGATCAGTGAAATAGGAGGTGATGTTCTCATTTCCTAACACACCTTTAGCCACTACGGAATTATCGTTATATTGTGTTAGCTTGTAACTTTCGCTAAGAGAAATCGATTTAGCATTAGCCGTATTCGGAAAATACGAAGTTCTGTTTTCAATCCCGTATGGGTTTCCTTTAACGTCATTAATATAATAAGATTTGCATAAAACCGTTCCATCTCTATAGAGTACATAAAAATACGATCTGTCTGTGGCAATTGAGATAGCATCAGTCAAATCCGGAAATTTCCACGTCCAGTCTTCAATTCCGCCGGGATTTCCTTTGGCGTCATTAATATAATAAGATTTCGCATGGACAGTTCCGTTACTATATAATGCTAGATAATAGCCTCCATAGGCGGTAATCGTTTTAGCGTTTGTTAAGTTGGGAAATTTGTCCGTATGATCCTCGATCACCCCTGTATTGTATTCTTTCCCGATCACTTGAAGCGGGATTACAGCATGAGTTTTTATCGGAAAACTCAACAGAACCAAAAACAAACTCAACAGCAATCCGCTAGTCAACCCTATTATTTTTCTCATTTTGAATTGATAACTCCCCAGGGTATTTTTTAAAATTTGATTCCGAACTTTTAACGTTTTCAAGCCACACAGATGTTCTCAATTCTTTATCAATATAACCACTACTTTCTCTATAAAATGCATATACTAGCTTAATATCGGCTATAAATATCTCAAATTACTTAGCTTTTTTTGTCGTAATTTGTTAATTAGTGACGTAATACATAAATATAAGTTTATTAATAAGTTATTTTAACGTTTGATATAAACACATTGATCATGATCTTTTTACTAGTTGAAGTCCCAAAATCCGAGGCAAGCCAGAAACCCGCAAAAAAGGCGGCCTCTCCCCGGTTGGATTCCGAGAAAAGGCCGCCTCTAAACGCAGTATTCTAACTTATAAGCAAAACGTGACCTCGATATTGCATGAGGACTTCATTAACTAACGACTGCCCACAAAGCCGGAACGTTAGCCGGTTCCCAGCCTGGCATAGCCGTGTGACCCTGGAGAGCTCTGTAAGTCTTCCCTTGATAGGTGACGAGATCGTTGATTTGGTAAGTGGTATACGCGGCCCAAGCGGCAGCACCGGAGCCTGTATCCGTCGTAACGGTCACCGCGTTGCTCGCCGGCGATACGTTGCCTGCAGCGTCTCTCGCTTTGACGGTGAAGGTGTAGGACGTTCCGCCCTGCAGGCCGCTGACCGTCGCGCTCGTGCCTGTCACTGTAGTGGCAAGCGTCGAGCCGTTGTACACGTCATAGCCGGCTACGCCCACATTATCCGTCGACGCGCTCCATGACAGGGATACACTGTTGGACGTTTTGGCTGCCGCCACCAGGTTGCCCGGAGCCGTAGGCGGCTGCGTATCCGTCGGGTCGGTCGACGAGCTGGTCGTTACCGTCACCGCGCTGCTCGCCGGAGATACGTTGCCGGCCGCATCCTTCGCTTTCACCGTGAAGGTGTAAGCCGTGCTTGGGCTCAAACCGCTGACGGTCGCGCTTGTGCCGGAGACGGATGCCGCCAGTACGGAGCCTCTGTACACGTCATAGCCGGTTACGCCCACATTATCCGTCGACGCGCTCCACGACAAGGTTACGCTGCTCGAAGTTTTGCCTGTCGAGACCAGATTCGCCGGTGCCGTCGGCGCTTGGGTATCTTGAGCCGGCGGAGGACTTCCGATGCCGACAGCGGCATAGGCCGCTTTTACCGAGTTAACCTGGGCCGAGTTGGCACCGAAAAGATCGGTGGCCGAGCTGATCGCCGCTTGACGCATGGCCGCAAAATTGGATGTGCTCGTCAAGTAGTAAGTAAGCGCTTTATATACAATCTTGGCAGCATCGCCGCGGCCGATGCCGGTTACGCTAACGCCGCGGTGCGTGCCGCCCTGGGCAAGCAGGTAAAACGCTTTGTTGGGAATGCCGCTGTTTGTATGCACACCGCCGTTATCGTCGGACCCCCGGTAAATGTTGCTGTAATGGTCCGGCTGATTGAACAGAGTCGGATTCTCCATCGAGCGCAGCGCATCGCCTGGGATGGACGGCGTATAGATGTCATCCCCGATCAGCCAGTTCTTTCCTTGGATGGTGTTGCCGAAAACGTCCGAAATCGACTCGTTAAGCGCACCGGACTCTCCTTGATAAATAAGCCCCGCCGTTTTCTCGGTAATTCCGTGCGTCAACTCATGGCCGATGACGTCGAGATCGCCGGAGAACGCGCGGAATGTCGTACCGTCGCCGTCACCGTAGGCGATTTGCGTTCCGTTCCAGAAGGCGTTGTTATAGCGGCTTCCGTAGTGCACCGTCGACTTGATCGCCATTCCTCTGCCATCCAGGCTGTCGCGGTTAAAATTATTTTTAAAATAGTCATAAACGACTGCCGCATAAGCATGCGCATCGACAGCCGCCGGGTCCGTCCACACGTTGTCCGCATCCCTCATCAGCGTTCCCGGAAGCGATTGGGTGTTGCCCGCCGAATAAGTAACGATACCACCGCCGCGCGTCGTATCCTGCATCACGTATTGGGTGCCGCTTTGTGTCGTTGTAAACGTTTTCGTATCACCTAGAATGCCGACGCCCGTACCGGTCGCATGGTCCAGCATGCCGTACTGGTTCACGATTTTGCCCGTTGCCGCATCGATAAAATACGTCTCGCGCTGCGGAGAAGGATCAAGCACATTCACTTCCGTGATGTATACCAGCACGTTCTGCCCATTGACCGGATAGAAGTTCAGCTCCGCCTGCTGCTCCCGCTGCTGGGCGCCCAGCTTGCCGATTCGCTTCTCCATATTTTTGTTCGCGATCGCAATCGCCTTCTCCGCGCTGATTTTCGGCGCGACAGCAGTAAGCGACTGCTGGCCGTCGTCGGCAACCGTACTGCCCAGATAAGCCGAGACGTTGCCCTGCTTGTCAAAATGCAGCGTCTGATCCGTGCCGAACACAGGAATTCCCTGGATGTACTGCTTCAGACGCACGTGCTGGGTTCCTGTCTCGGCATCCGTCGCCTGATCCGTAATCCGGATGCTCTGCTCCGCATCGCCCGTCAGGTTCAAAATCCCTTTCTTCGCGTTCAGATAAGCCCATACCTTCGCTTCCAGCGACGCCCCCTGCGGCGCAATCCACTTCTCCCCGATAAAACGCGGAGCGGCCAAATCAGCCGGCGAACCCGACGCAGAATTGCCGGAGGCTGCGCCTACCGGAATTGCTGACAACGCCATTATCGTACTCAGCACAATTACGGATAAACTCTTTTTCATTCATCATTCATCTCCCATCATTTTTTTACTTGCAAGGCTCTTCAACCCTGTAATGTTAACGCTTTCAAAACACCCCCTTTCAAAAAATTACGTTGTCTCAAAGCTCTATGTTAGTTAAACCGGATGCACGCATGGAATGGCACAAAAAAACAGCCCTTTTCAAAACGTTAGTTAATCTTGGCTGCGATTTCACTGGTAAATATGTAATTATTATGTTATTTTTACAATTTCATAATACTATCGGTTTTGCGAGTTGTCAATTGACCGTCGGTTAGTTTTTACGAAAAAATTTTTGAGTTGAGGAGGAATAATTTTAAAAGAGAGCTGCCGTTTGAGGTTGTAGAACCTGCCGGATCTAGAGGATATACGCTTAACTGGCCTACAAACATAAATTCATGATCTTTCTGGCAACTTCTAGTGTTTGTTCACTTTGTGTAAAAAAGCGTTCAAATTCTTTGTTGAATACTTCGTTTATTCTATCTCTTAATGCAAGAAGGCTCAGATCCGTTTTCTGTTCATTTATAAATTCAACAATATATTCCACTTCAAAAGAATATTCATCATCTGGTAAGGGTTCAATCTCAATGGGGTTCCATTCATTAATGATTTCTTGGATTTTGTAAAAATTCGCAGTCAATATTTCTCCTCCTTAGGAAAAAGATAGCAAGCGAAAATAAACTCTCGTTCAAGATGCTTGATTGCTTTTTTTTGTTTATATGTAAGGTGCGTAATCTTCTTCGTAGGACAATTTTGTCTCTTCGTATGTCGGAATTTCTAATATCTCTACTCTGTCAATATTCATATGCAAAAAATAGCTGGCAAGTATTTTCACGCTTTTTTCAATCTCATTTACATCCCAACCTTTTGACAACTTCGACCACATATAAATGTAAATCGGTTTATGCCCTTTATCATTCAATGGAGCATAGTGGTCGACTTGACTCGAAATATCCCTATTATCTCTAGGATATATATAACTGTAACTTATATCTTTGTTGCCGCTTAAGAACTCTTCCATTTCATCAAAGTATTCTTTATCCTCTACTTTATCAAGTTCGTTGTTTAATGAATAAATGAGGCAAGGCTCAGCTAAAAGATCAAAATGCCCCAGAAATTTTGTTTTTTCCTTATCCGAATATAGGGTAACTTCATCATTACAGCTTTTAGCGCATAATCCATAAACCCCATACCAGAACAGCCAATGTCTAACATGAACATATATCGTATCCATTCTAAAACTTCTCCTCTTCCAGAAAAATATCAACAGAATAATCAGCAATATCATTTAGGGCCTCTGTCTTAGCAGTAGGAATTATAGTGATAGCCCCTTGATCTTTCAGTATCTTAACACTTGCTGTAATTCGGCTTCTCAATGAATGAATCCACGCCGTATTCAACCAAGGAAAACAAAATAGAGTTTTTCCGTGAGCGAGTCCAATAGCTATGGATGCATTCCATCTCTCGTTGCTGATATACTCTATGTTTCGATCTAAACGGGAGGACGACAACTCAAACCATTCTACGAGTTCATTCAAGGTAAATTGGTTGTTTTGTTTTAACCCCTTTTCGATTTGCTGCCGTACTGTCATGCCTCCAAATCGTTTTCTTGAAATAGTACCTTCACCAACATAACATCCATATTGAGCAAGTACAGACGAGTCTGGGGCAAGAACGTTATTCAGGTATAAGGTCCCGCTCTGCGCTTTTTCCCGCCCCGTTAAAAAATAGGATAGCACCCAGCCTCCCGAACCGCATTCGCCGATAATTCCGTATACATGCCCGCCTCTAAACTCATAGGAAAAATTTTCGCAATAATCCCGCATCTGTCCATAGTTAGCTAACTTGGGATCGCCCAAAACCGTCAAATCCTTTACTCGAACCGTGTCGATGGATTGTGCCATTGTTTTAGAGCCTGCCTCTCAAGAGTCATTTATTATGTACCAGCTCCAAAGTTACAAAATTGATTTTGAGTCCTAATGCAGCCAAGGATTATCATAAAGAATTGGATTACTAATACTTTAAACATGCATACAAAACAAGATAGGAAGTTACTAAAACCAAGCTAAGAGTAGGTTTGATTGTTGGCAGCCGCTTGATTCATTCGGCACTTGCTGAAGTTCTATTCATTTCAACTTTTTTAAATAAAGATACTAACAGTGAAATCTCTTCTTTACCGATCATAATATCCGCATCACCGCCACGCGTTAGAGATACTACGAGAATAATCGAATGTTCAAAAACATTGACTAATATAAATCCCTGTCTTTTTAATGAAGGCCCGCTTACGTTTATAAGATCGACTGCATATCTTTCTTGATGAAAAATATCGCTTAAAAGGATGTCATTTGCTTTATCTATTGCTTTTAATACTCTCTCATACTCTTCGAAAGTTAAATCTATCTCAGCAGTCATTCCATGCTCATAGGTCTCAGAAATACTAACCTCTACATAACCCATCTCGTTCAATGACACTTTTATAACTCCAGAGTAATCTTCAATAACAGAATGAATGCTTAAAGAGCCTATTTCTTTGTACGGTTTCTTTGTCATTGAACACCTCTCGCCTGATAATTACTCCTGTCTTTCCGTTAATCCGTTAATATGCCAATTGCTCTTTGTTACCTTCAATTCACGATTCGATATGTCCGGCCAAAAAGACAGCGAGTATCTTTCCGGTTTGAATTCTCGTGGAGAGAACTCGATCTGTGCTTCAAGGTCACAAAACGCATAATCAAATTGCAATGCCGGATAAAGTTGTGCAACAAGCTTTACAAGGGTTTCTGTAGCTGTCTCTAACGAGTCTGCTGAGTAATCCGGAAGCATTTCACTCTCTCTAAAAGAAACCAGAAAACCAGAATACCCCTCACACTTTTCTATCTCTATTTCAACATTCAAACCTTTAAATGGAACCAGATCGGCAAACAAATAAATGTGCCCATAATACGATCGTGTGAGTTTTTCAAGGATTGCAGGATCAATATGGGGAAAATCGTACTGAATCCATCGTTCGCCATCTACATCCTCACAGAACTTTACATTTTCAATCCGACCTTCATTCTCAGTCAGTAGTTCAATCAGTTTCTTCAAACGAGTCGCACTGGCTTCAGAACTACTGTAAACTAAGCCGACATTGATATAGCTGCCCAAGTAATCCCTCCTGTTCCGTTGTAAAACTTAATCGTTAGTTGCCCAGTGATAAAAAGTCCTTAAGATCTCCTCAAGATTTCCTGGACCCCCGGCGCCCGAAAAACAACCATCTTCTATTTTACAGTGAACCCAATCGTCATCCGTTCGTTCAATCTGAACCACATCTACCTGTCTGCTCGCCAAATCTTTCTCACTCAGATTTATGGAAACATGCCATCATGGATTATCAAGGGTAGTTATTCGAATACCACTATCATGTTCCCAATCTCCATTACAATGTGATGTGTACCACTCCTGTAGCCATCTCAAAATGTCCAATGGACTGCACTCCCTAAAATTTACTCGATTACGTGCAAGAAAAATTTCATAAAAAATTTCTGTTTATTTTCAAAACATAGTAATTTCATTACTATTTTTGGTAATTAGATGACAAATTGCCCAGCAATTATGGAAATATAAAAATTGTAAACGTATAATCTAATTGTAAAAGAAACCAAATATAGGAAGGAGTGAAAGTGGTTAAAAGAAAATAGCAGTAGCCTCTGTAACCACTATTTCTCATTATCCTTAGCAACATCTAGGAATTTGTAAACTTAAGTTAAATCCAATAATATCCTACAGGAGGTCTTTATGAGAAAAGCATTTCGCATCTACGGACTTGCGGCAGTGATCTTAACCATGACTGCAACCACTGCATATGCAGCCAACCAAGAAAGTACCGCTTACGCTAAGAGCGGAGGAAATGATGCCAAATCCTCGTATATTACCGGTCAAGGTAAAATGGGTAAAATGAAATTTAATTCATCCGGCGGTGGCTCTGGCTTCTATGAGAAAGTTTGTTCAGGAACTACCACATATGGCCCTGCTTTCTATATCCCGTCTAGCGGGGGTTCAATTGATGAACTTGTGCCAATGCCATCCAACTGCCAGTTCAAGTTACACATTACCAGCGGATTGTATTTTCCGGTAGCCGGCACTATTCAAAACTACGAATAATACACATGCAAGCGCTCTTCCCATTAGGAAGGGCGCTCAAACTGTCGCCCAGCGATAAAAAATCCTTAAGATCTCCTCAAGATTTCCTGGACCTCCGGCACCCGAAAAACAACCATCTTCTATTTTACAGTAAACCAATCGTCGTTTGGAATTATTAACAGCGGAGTAAAATCGCAATGTTCCTACCCCTTCGCAAAAGAAAATTTCATAAAAAATCTCTGTTTAATCGCTTTAACCAATCTGATAATTGAATAACGTTCGTTTCTAATTCGCTATAAGTAAAACATTCCTTTCTAAGGACCGGCTCGTCCCAGTTTAAATTTCGTACAATAAAAATCAAAAAACTCTGAGTTCCCAAATACCACCCTACATCTAATGCATAGTTATTCGGATACTTAACAAAAAACATATCTTCCTGCAAATCGTCATTGTCCCCATGCAATACGGTGTTGCTATCAATCTTATACTCGTTATATTTAACTATTCCAGGATAAAAATTTATGTTTTCAAACATGACTTCACCTCATACTGTAGATTGCAGTTCACTACTTTTTAAGCTGCGGTATGACCAAATCCAATATCTCTCCTAAGTATAAATTACATATATACAAAATATAACAGATACAACACGCCTGATATTCTAATATTTCTTGATCGCCTGCGGTTGGTCAAAACTAGCTATTTTCGTGAATATCTCCAAAAATTTGTCTAAGATACGTTAGTAAACGTGTTCTCTTGTCTTTAATGGCTTTAGCCTGCTCATTATTCGCATAGATCTCCTGAATCTCAAGTTGAGTGTAGAGGTAGAATAGATAGCCGGCAATTTTCCTGCTAATAACCGGTTCATCCTTTATCGCACCTTGTAAATATACTAATTTCTTAAATAGTTCTGCGAACGAATGCTCGTCTATTTCCTTACCTCTGAGTGGAACGATAATTTTCTTCACCAAGTCCGGAATATCGGAATCTAAATTCTCAGATGTGTTCATTTTTATCCTCCCTATGGCACCAATATCCTGCTTATCCTAATTTATAAACCGCCCCTTGCAAAACAAAAAGACGGGGTTCTGCTCCATTAAACATGCCCCTTTAACCTTGTTAAATCAAGACAAAAAAACACATAATTCAAATCACAATGTGTTTTTCAAATGAAGTCTAAATTCCATGAAAGAAACAGATTTCTACAAAGACTTATTTAATTACTATACTATCAAAAATGATTACTATTACACCCAATGGTAGAGTAATATAACCTCCTTGCTTAATTTGTTTTGACTCTGGATTTGCTTTAAACTATCCCTGGCTGCTTGGTCCATTTGATGTTCATAGGTCGCCCTTTTCAATAGCCTCCAGGATTTCTTCGTTTGTGTACGTCTTGTTTCCTGCAATGTTCATTTTGGCCTGCCTGATCAGCATGTTCAATTCCTCATCGCTCTCAATTTCCTCCTGTACCCATGTCTTAAATAATTCGGCATTCAAGCCTTCAAGCTTTCTGAGCATTTGAAATCCTCCCTGCTTGATATAGCTATCCATTAGTATACCCCTCCATTAAGTTCTTGATATTCACAGGTTAAATCGCATTGTCGTTTAAAATTATTTCAAATCAGATTGGAATATCCATTTTTCCTCAAATCCACCTTCAAGTGTAGCCGGGTTCTTTCCGTGAATATCATTTAGAACGTTTATCCCTCTATACCAGGCTAGAAGTTCGGAATCAAGGTTGTTTTTATAGATTATTCGGTAAATAACATTACTCTTATTAAAATCATTTTTTAAATGCGCTAGTTTCTGGCGCTACACGCTCAATCTTTAGTACAATACCACCCTTTTTAGAAATAACCGTCTTAATTTCTTCTTCATGCTGCTTCTCTAAAGTATTTAAACCAATGACTAATACCACCGCAACTATTCCTAAAAGGAATAAGATAATAATTGCCATCCATAAGGTTAATTTACTTTTAAAGATCGTAAAAAAATCCCCCCCCCTTTCCCCCCAGCATATTATCCCATTCTGCAATTTGAGAATGTTTCTTCGATAAACCTAGTACCGTGTACAGGCTAACGAATGGACATACCAGAAGCCTTGAGGAATAGTTGTTGTTCAAGACAATCCACCCACATAACGCTCATTTAATTCTTTCTGTATTGATACAATCTGAGGAGGAAAACTGGATAGATTATAAGTGCATGGTCATTTTTGTCGCATCATTTTAATTATTTTGAAATGTTCCTTTCTCAATCCATTAGAAATTTCAAGTTTTTTAATCATATCTCTTTCAGAGTGAGCTTGCTTTAATAAACTAGAACGTCGTGCCACATACCCATTACTAATAAAGTAGTTGAATGTTACAACAGGGACTTGTGCGCTCAGTACATACTCCATAATTCTGTATAATTTATCCGGATGCCTCGTTATCATTTTAAATGAATCGGAGAAAAAAAAGGGTTGGCGACCTGCTTTTATATTTTCAAGAATTTGATCGAGAGAATTGTTAATTTCAGAATCCATTCCACTTTGGACTTCAATACATAAAGCCGAATTCGGTTGAGTCTTTTTAAGATTTCTGGAATATTCAGTGCTGTTTTGTGACTCGTAAGATTTATAGTTATTACATTGACTAAGGTTTTTCATAGCTACCCAAGCTATTGGGTATTTTATTGCCAAATTAATAAATGGATCATTCGATGGTTTTTGTAACTCTCTGGCTGCTGTCTTTAAATTTTGATTAGCAAAAAAAACAATGGCATCAGATGTAATATCTTTTATTTGCTCATCTGAAATTAATGGTTTTCTTAGACCAAGACTTTTAGCAGCAGCTATTGTACTGGACATATCCTCCAGAAGGCTATTCCTAACTCCGATTACTACTAATGCACGAATATTTATATCTAAGCTCGGAACATAAAAATTAGCTTCCTCAATACCATGGAAAAGGATTGTTGAACGGAACTCGTCATCATTCCATTGGTATATTATTGATGTCAATCTGGATTCGATATCATCTGTAATTTTGGAAATGACGCTTTGATCAGTATCGAACCGTTTAAGTAATGGAATAAGATTATTATTTATATAGGTCTTAACCACATTATTCAACAAAAGCCCTCCTTTATAAATTGTGCGGTTGGCCTGAAAGCAATCTGTATATACCTCTACCTATTCCTCCGTAACTAATTAATCCGTAAGTAGTAAAATTCTTTGGTTCTTCTCTAATACTTCCCCAGAAAGAGAATAGAATTTTTCTGTCGTAAAGTGCCAAAAACCAAAATCAAGTTCCTTTTCTTTTTCTGTAACACATTCTGATCCGATGGTTTCAAAATAACCCTTCAGCCAACGTTGTTTATTAATAACCATGGGGGGAATTAACAAATTATTGGGATCGAGATTATCTGGAATTTGTTTAGTACTGGAAGGAATATTGTAAAGATAAACAAGATACCATCCTTTAAAAAATGGATTTTTACTTTCCACATTAGCGTTGATCACTTTTCCGAAATAAAAAAGATTTCCCTTCGGTTCCATGACAAAAATATCTCC
Source organism: Paenibacillus sp. RC84 (assembly GCF_041260495.1). Taxonomy (NCBI): domain Bacteria; kingdom Bacillati; phylum Bacillota; class Bacilli; order Caryophanales; family Paenibacillaceae; genus Paenibacillus; species Paenibacillus sp. RC84. The sequence continues at coordinate 463,143 of NZ_JBGBYL010000002.1, read as the reverse complement.
ATCTTGCGGGTTCTTCCTTGTTCGCTTCAATACACGAAGTTCTGTAAATTCCTCTGTCATTTAGTTCACCTCTTTAAATTCATTCAAACGATTTCATTAAGGTTTTTCCTATTACGTTGGATAATAAAATTTGAGGTATTTGGATTTCCATGTCCCCCTTTTCTCGTAAATATCCTTTCGTTTTGTATCTTTTCATGTGGGAATATACGTATATCTCTTTATCCCTATCCAATGCAATAATAACTTGTACATACTCTCTCACAAATTGACTAGCTGTTTTTATACTTAGGGTGATGGTTAAGTTCAATTTGTCATAGCCGTCCGATTTATTTACACTGGTAGGGGATAAAAATAGACCACCTTACTTATAGCAAAACGTAAGGTGGTTAATCTCAAACGTGATGTAACTTTAAAATTTTATTATAGTTGATACTGACTCGTAGTATTCTTTTTGGTTATCCCTCCATAATTCTTCAACTTCTGAACCGCCAACATTTATACCCAAAAACGAAGGGTCAAAAAATATCTCTTGCTTATTCAGTAATACTAATTTTAGAGCATCGCATACTAAGCCCTCTGTGTTTTCCTTCATGTTAAATAACACGATTTCAGATACTTTATTATCTAGCAAAGGATTATTAAATATAACATTACTTATCCTTGATTTTGTAGGAATAACATCATCGAGATCAACCATTATTTGAATATCATCCACCACAGCAAGTGAAATTTTCGAATACTGTTCAATTGACTCAATTTTAATTAGTCCAACTCCAAATTCGAGAAAAAGATAGTTCATACTAGCAACGAACTCAGCAAGTCCATCTTCTTCAGAATCTATAAATCCTACTAAATAAATATCATCTAAACAGTTATTTTGTATAGTGTTTTTGATTTCTTTTAGAGACATATACCAACCTCCCATACAATACTAGTTATTTAAAGATAATGTTTAGATCCATTCCTTTACCTGGCTCCATTAATGTAATCCACTCACCACTCGGTTTATTCGGCACTGGGTGGGGTAAAGAATAGATCTTGAAGGTAGTCCCTCAAGGTCAACAATAGTTACGAACAATAAATTGAAATAAACTCTATTGGTGCTAATAACTCGTCCCAATCGTCAATATCCTCTAACTCAAAACATATTCCTGGATAGTCCGGAAGTTTGTAGACATAGTCCTCTTTTATCCATTTAATATCTAAATCATTAAGGTCAGACAGCCTATTACCTACACCGATTTTCCCCAGGAATTTCCCCTCGTATTCACCAAACACAGTTATTTGGGTTATTTCCCCTTGTTCCTTCTCTACCCAAAATTTAAGGGTATTTGTTGTTATGGTATAGTGATTGTCTAACTCCTCCTCAACAAAACCACTAATGCTTATTTTTTCCTTAAGCTCTTGAAGTCCCCATCCAAGTTGATAAGGACCAACGCTAACACCGTTAATAATCATGATATTTTAGTATCACCTCTTTCTTATTGTAATGTAGTAACATTTATTCCCTTATACTGAGTTCCAGTAAAGTAATCTATTACTTGTCCTGATTTCACATCAATTACTACTGTTTTTCCATCATAGATAATTGCTCTTTGCCTTGTACCATTTAATGTTCCAGGACCATTCCAAGTACCCTCTAGAATTTTAGCATTGGGATTCGACTGATGAGTATTGGCAAATTCTTTGGCCGCCGCATCATAATCTTTTTTAGAAGCGTATCCCATGCCTCTGCCATGTTTATTAAAATGGTCTCCTAACTGGTACATTTTTGAATCTGAAATATCAATACTACAAGGTCCCTTAGTATTATGTACCCAAATCCCAATATCCGTTACATAATACGTATGGAAGTCCGCGACCGTAAAATTGTAAACCGTAACCTTCTCATCCAGTTTTACAAACTCTACTTTGTCAATCGTAAGATTACTTCCATCAGCCTTTTGAAGTTTATCGCCCTCTTGCACCTCATCTGCCAAGACCCATCCTTTACCTTCAACCCAGAACGGATGGTTGTTGGTCGTCTCGATGATTTGCTCCCCAACATGTAGCTTAATAATATCATCACGTTGGTTACGGTATAAAGCTGTTACTTCCTTGTAGGCCAATTCTCCATCAGGGTTATTCTCATCCTTCGAGAGAACCTTATCTCCGACTTCAATGTCTTCGATATTCTTCTCCCCTTCGTCAGTTTGAACCTTCGTTCCTGCTACAAAGCAATTACAATTCCATGCTAATTTCTCAGCATACTTTAAGTTGTCATCAGTTAAATTAGATGCTCGCTCAATATATTTTCCTGCCTTGTTCCCCATCTGGATAACTAATTTACCGCTTCTAATTATTTTGCCCCAAGGGACGAAGCCTGCTGCTGCTAATCCCTTATCAAAATTACTTGCGTTTTCGTCAGTAACGGTCCGTAGATCATCAAGTAACATAAAGTCAGCAATAGCCTTGCTTGTTCCGTAGACTGCATCTACCCCACTTTGCATTGCATCTACCGTTGCTTGCTTCATTTTATTGATATACCGGCATGCCAAACTATCATCAAAACAATGCCCACTCGGATCTCTATACTTCAGAGGATTATTCATCACATACGTATACAAATTCAAGCTCAGCGGATTATCCAACTGTCCTTCATACGTATCCTAATTTATAAAGCGTTCCAAGCAAAACAAAAAGACGGGGTTCTACCCCCGCCTTGGCTAGTCTGACTTTTGATGTTGGTGTCGTAGGGCTTCGATATTAGCGGTCTATAAATAAGCGGTATGTACCCGTCCACGACGGCACGTTTGTCGGCATCGCGGTGGACAGAAGAAGAATTTCATGTTGGATTTTGCGGACAAGTTCAATCTGATAGCGCTTCGTCTCTTCCCGCGTGAAGTGCTGACACTGGATTTGCTTTAAACTATCCCTGGCTGCTTGGTCCATTTGATGTTCATAGGTCGCTCTTTTCAATGGCCTCCAGGATTTCTTCGGTCGTGTATGTCTTGTTGCCTGCAATGTTCATTTTGGCCTGCCTAATCAGCATTTTTAATTCCTCATCGCTCTCAATTTCCTCTTGTACCCATGTCTTAAATAATTCGGCATTCAAGCCTTCAAGCTTTCTGGGCATTTGAAATCCTTTCTGCTTGATATAAATATCCATTAGTATATCACCTCCATTAAGTTCTTAACGCCGCCCGATTCATTCGAGGGATGGGGTGAAAAGAAAACCTTGAGGATTGCCACCCTCAAGGTTTTCTTTTCACTAATCATTACATAATTCTAAAATATCAACAAACACTGCATCCTTGAGAGTCAATCTCCTGTTCACGGGGTCAATTCCTTCTAATTGCCCCCAATCATAAACAGTATCATGCAAATCATATTCATGGCTTAATGGAATGTAACCATGTTGTTGTAGTATTTTATTGACTTGCACTTCTGCTTCGATTAGTTCAAAAGTATTTGCTGGACCGACCAATCCTAGATTACCAATTAAAGCATTGTGCTTCACCTCGTGGAAAAGCAAGTATTCGTATACAGGCACTATTTTAGAAATTTTTAACTGAATTTCTTGCTTTAAGACAAATCCTCCATCTCCGTGCCTATCTTTTAGTTTCACATACACATGTATAGAAGGAGAAAATCTATCTTGCACTTTTACTTCGGAAACTTGGACGATATCAAATATCTCTCTTGGAAGTTCAAGGTTTTTCCGGCTTATTTCTACGTACCATTGGTCTAGTTCTCTCTTAAAATATAATTTTTCTAAAACTTCATTAATTTGAGGATGTTCTTCGATAAACCTAGTACCGTGTGGCATATTAACCTCCCCATCTTCTGCTTTTTATAGGGTCTCCTGTTCGCTCGCCCGTTACAGCGTCAAATTCACCCAAATGATTTTTTTGTTTTTTATCCCACATCTCAAGACGACCATGTTGACTATCCCACTGGTAATAGTTCTTCCCATCAAACCAAGTTTTTCTGCCATTTATAGTACCTTTAGAAACCATTCCTTGATCCCTCATCCATTCAGTTTCTTCAGACAGTATCTTGTATGTGGAATTATCACCCTGCTTAATTTTATCAAAATCAGTATAACACTTCTTGGTATTATGCACCCAAATCCCAAGGTCGCTGACGAAGTACGTATGGAACTCATCAACAGTCATGTTGTAGACTGTGGCGTGCTTATGCACCAGTTCGATGCTATCAATTTTTAGTGTATTCCCATCACTTTTAACTAGCAAGTCACCGACTTTGAGGTCTTTGACAAACGTCCACCCTTTTTCCTTCACATAGAACGGATGATTAAAGGTTGATTCAATCGTCTGACCATTCACACGGATGTTGTAAATTTCATCCGTTTCGTGATTAAACGTTGCCGTAACCTCTTTGTACGTTACCTCGCCAGTTTCTTCATTTTTAGAAAGAACCTTATCTCCGACTTGAATGTCTTCGATATTCTTCTCCCCTTCGTCTGTTTGAACCTTCGTTCCTGCTACAAAGCAATTACAATTCCATGCTAATTTCTCAGCATACTTTAAGTTGTCATCAGTTAAATTAGATGCTCGTTCAATATATTTTCCTGCCTTATTCCCCATCTGGATGATTAATTTGCCGCTTCTAACAATTTTACCCCAAGGTACGAAGCCTGCTGCTGCTAATCCCTTATCAAAATTACTTGCGTTTTCGTCAGTAACAGTCCGTAGATCATCAAGGAACATGAAGTCAGCAATAGCCTTGCTTGTTCCGTAGACTGCATCTACCCCACTTTGCATTGCATCTACCGTTGCTTGCTTCATTTTATTGATATACCGGCAAGCCAAACTATCATCAAAACAATGCCCACTCGGATCTGTATACTTCAGCGGATTATTCATCACATACGTATACAAATTCAAACTCAGCGGATTATCGAGCTGTCCTTCATACGTATCCTCATTAATAAACCGTCCCATGCTCGGATCGTACCAGCGGGCGCGGAGGTACTGAAGCTTGGTTGCGGAATCCCAGTATTCCCCGGAATAGCGGAACGGGTTGGAGATGTTTTCCTCACTTACGGTCGGGTTGCCCCAGATGTCATAGGTGTACTGGTTCAACCGGGTTCCGGTTTCGCTGCGAAGCTCGACGACGTCTCCGTGTCCGTTGTGGAGGTAGTAGGCTTTGCTCCCGCCGCTCTCCCGGGCTACAAGCTCTCTTCCCCGCACATAGCGGGCTTTGAGGCTGCCGCTGCCGTCGCCTTCGGCGATGACTTGGTCTCCATCGTAATAGTAGCGCGCGGTTCCTTCTTTGTCTGTGCGCTCGTACAGCAGACCGTCTCCGTTATATTTGTACGAAACGGTGCTTCCGTCCTTCAATTTCACGGCGGAGAGCCGGTCTTTTTTATCATAGACGTAGTCGGCGTCCGGGCTGTTCGCTTCATGGTTGGTTTGGAACGAAGTCCGGTTGCCGCGGGCATCATACGCGTAGCTTTCCCGGTACTGGCTAGACGAAGTAATCCGGTTGAGCGGGTCGTAGCCGAATTGATAGGTTTGGCCGTTCTCGGTTTTGGCGGTTTCGTTCTCGTTGGCGTCGTACTCGTAGGCATAGGTGTTGAGCGCGGTTTCGTCCGCCTGCTTATGCGTCAGCGTTTGTAGTTGCAGCCCGTTGTAGGTGTATGCGGTCGTAATTCCGTTGCGCTGCTTGGTCTGTTTGATGAGATCGTTGCGGTAATAGCTGTAGGCCGCTTCCTCGTCCGCGAGGGAAGAGGATACGCTCGACAGACGGTTGCGCGAGTCGTACTGGTAATAGGTGTTTTGGCCGAACGGATCGTTCAAGGAACTCCGCAGGCCCAGCGCGTTGTAATCGTACGTGAGCGTTTTGCCGTCCGGGTAGACAACCTTGGAAAGCTGTCCCGTGGACGGCTGGTACGTGTACTGCGTCGTGCCCGTGTTATCTGTCATCCGGGTGCGCCGACCGGCAAGGTCGTAGGCGTAGCGGATCGTTTCGTCCGGCGCTTTCTTCTCGATCAGAAAATTGCGCGCATCGTACACGTAGCTGAGCTCTGTGCCGTTCCGGTCGGTCGCCCGGATCTGGTTGTTGTTGCCGTCGTAGTACAGCTTCTCCACTTTGCCGGTGGCATCGGTGGTCTGAATGAGACGGCCCAGCTCATCGTACTTCTTCTGCGTCGTGTTGTTGTCGGGATACGTGATGCGGATCATTTGTCCCAACTGGTCGTAGGTGTATTTCGTTTCTTCCTTCTTGGCATTGATTACGGCGGTCAGCTGCCCCAAAGGATCGTAGCGGAATTCGGTGATGCCGCCGTTCGCATCCGTGCTGGCAACTACGTTCCCGGCAAAGTTGTACTGATATGTTCCGAGCACTTTGGCGGTTGGAGCGATCTGCTCTTTCTTGACGATTCTGCCGAGCTTGTCGGCCGTCTGAAAAATGATGTGTTTGAGAATAAAAAAGAAGGAGAGCTAAACAGCATCTCCTTACACAAGTTAGTTTTAAATTGTATTATTGATCTTAAATTAAATTTTTATAATACTCATCTAGAATGAAACCTCAATGTAAATTCATTTTTTTAGATTCACCAGATAAGGCGACACTAATAAAAGAAACCAATACCAAATCATGTACGTTGTGGTAAGAGGTAATTTTCCAATTTGGAAAAAGTAATCATTCACCACATAAAAAATGAAATTTGCGAAAACAGGTGCTAAGCCCACTAAAAAAAAGACAATCTTGCTAGATAAACTAATTTCATTTTCTGTCTTACAGTGATTACATATTATTTTACTTTTGCTCCAAATTGCTCTAAAAATTTTTTTCCATCCAAATTTTGTTTTACAGTTCTTACATTTTTTTTTGATAATTACCCCTCCCTAAACGATTAATTCCCAAATACAGATTCTGTAACAGTCATTGAAGGACCGACTGATTTAATTGGTGTAAAAGCATCAACAACAATATTTTTCACATTATTTATCCTAAAAATATTATCACGGATTACTGCACTCAATGTTTCACCTTGCACACTAACTGATGAAGTATTAATTAACTGTCCATACATCGCACTTGATGCTATTTCGGCTGATACTTGTGTATCATTATAGTAACCGGATGCTGCATCTGCAAGACCTGCGGCTGTTCCTATATCACTGTATGGACTAGGCAACATTCTAGTCCCAATGGTAGTAGTAGCAGCAACAGTGGCCTTAAATTTATTATTCTTGGCTTGAGCGTCAAAATCTTTCTTAGAAGACAAATTGGTCGCTTGTTGGGTTAATGCTGGGGAACTTAAATTTTTAATTAGTTCTTTTTTTGCCCACTCCCTATTTTCCGAAGTATTTTCTTTAGGATTATAATGATTGCCTGTTGCCAAATGATATAGATAGATAAAATCATTATTATTTTTACTTGGCATATACACTTGAGCAATTGCTCCCAAAGTGCTTTTACTTGTGTGGTAAACCGCATCTCCATGATTGGAACCTACAGCTTGATTTATTAAGCTTTCTATAGCCTTGGCAGATTGCCTAGGTGCATGCCCACTCGGATCAACATGCGTGAGCGGATTATTCATCACATACGTATGCAAATTCAGACTCAGCGGATTATCCAACTGCCCCTCATACGTATCCTCATTAATAAACCGTCCCATGCTCGGATCGTACCAGCGGGCGCGGAGGTACTGAAGCTTGGTTGCGGAATCCCAGTATTCCCCGGAATAGCGGAACGGGTTGGAGATGTTTTCCTCACTTACGGTCGGGTTGCCCCAGATGTCATAGGTGTACTGGTTCAACCGGGTTCCGGTTTCGCTGCGAAGCTCGACGACGTCTCCGTGTCCGTTGTGGAGGTAGTAGGCTTTGCTCCCGCCGCTCTCCCGGGCTACAAGCTCTCTTCCCCGCACATAGCGGGCTTTGAGGCTGCCGCTGCCGTCGCCTTCGGCGATGACTTGGTCTCCATCGTAATAGTAGCGCGCGGTTCCTTCTTTGTCTGTGCGCTCGTACAGCAGACCGTCTCCGTTATATTTGTACGAAACGGTGCTTCCGTCCTTCAATTTCACGGCGGAGAGCCGGTCTTTTTTATCATAGACGTAGTCGGCGTCCGGGCTGTTCACTTCATGGTTGGTTTGGAACGAAGTCCGGTTGCCGCGGGCATCATACGCGTAGCTTTCCCGGTATTGGCTGGATGAAGTGATCCGGTTGAGCGGGTCGTAGCCGAATTGATAGGTTTGGCCGTTCTCGGTTTTGGCGGTTTCGTTCTCGTTGGCGTCGTACTCGTAGGCATAGGTGTTGAGCGCGGTTCCGTCCGCCTGCTTATGCGTCAACGTTTGCAGTTGCAGCCCGTTGTAGGTGTATCCGGTCGTAATTCCGTTGCGCTGCTTGGTCTGCTTGATGAGATCGTTGCGGTAATAGCTGTAGGCCGCTTCCTCGTCCGCGAGGGAAGAGGACACGCTCGACAGACGGTTGCGCGAGTCGTACTGGTAATAGGTGTTTTGGCCGAACGGATCGTTCAAGGAACTCCGCAGGCCCAGCGCGTTGTAATCGTACGTGAGCGTTTTGCCGTCCGGGTAGACAACCTTGGAAAGCTGTCCCGTGGACGGCTGGTACGTGTACTGCGTCGTGCCCGTGTTATCTGTCATCCGGGTGCGCCGACCGGCAAGGTCGTAGGCGTAGCGGATCGTTTCGTCCGGCGCTTTCTTCTCGATCAGAAAATTGCGCGCATCGTACACGTAGCTGAGCTCTGTGCCGTTCCGGTCGGTCGCCCGGATCTGGTTGTTGTTGCCGTCATAGTACAGCTTTTCCACTTTACCGGTAGCATCGGTGGTCTGAATGAGACGGCCCAGCTCATCGTATTTTTTCTGCGTCGTGTTGTTGTCGGGATACGTGATGCGGATCATTTGTCCCAACTGGTCGTAGGTGTATTTCGTTTCCTCTTTCTTGGCATTGATTACACCGGTCAGCTGCCCCAGAGGGTCGTAGCGGAATTCGGTGGTGCCGCCGTTCGCATCCGTGCTGGCAATGACGTTCCCCGCAAAGTTGTATTGATACGTTCCGAGCACTTTGGCGGTTGGAGCGATCTGCTCTTTCTTGACGATTCTGCCAAGCTTGTCGGCCGTCTGTCTGAATATGTTGCCTTCCGGGTCGGTTGTCGTCTGGGTCAGATTGTAGTCGTCCGTCGCGATTCTGGAGACGGCCTGATCCGCATAGGTGATCTGGTTCTGCCGGTTCCAGGCGTCATAGCCGATCTGCGTACGGTTCCCTACGGCGTCTTCGCTCCAAGTTTGGCGGCCGTACGTATCGTAGCCGTATTTAGCTTTGGCTTTGTACGTGCCCTGCATGATGCCTTCTTCCGTTTTCCAGCCAAGGGGGTTCCAGGTAGTGACGGTTTCCACGCCGGTTTCATCTTTTTGCCGGATTTGGTTTTGCAGGTCAAGATACTGGATACTAACCGAGCTGTTGTCAGGCTGAACGGCTTTGATCACACGGCCGAGCGCATCGTACTGGTAGGTGGTTACGCCCTGGTTGCCGTCAGTCTGCCTGGTCAGAAGCCCTCTAATGGCATCATATTCGTATTGATTGACAATGGAGGACTTGTTCCCGTCCGCATCCGTTACCGCCATGGTCGTTTTGGTCGGAAAAGCTCCCTGATAGTCGGATGAATATTCCAGCTTCATAACGGTTTCGCCGGCACTGTTCTTATTGCGTATCTGAGTGACGTTACCGTACGCATCCGTATTCTCATACGCGGTTTCGGAAAGTTTAGCGCCCGCTGCGCTGCCTTCAAACACTTGTTTCAAGATGACGGTATGCTTGTCCCATGTGTACCGCGTATACTTGCTCTGGCTAGAGCTCCTGGGCTCCAGAATACTGGTCAGCAGATGGTTGTCATTGTATCCGAAGGTTGTCGTAACACCCGCCGGATCTGTCGATGAAGTTATATTTCCGTAATCGTCATACACCTTAGAATGAGTGAAAATGACCGGAGCCGCGCCGTCAACGGATTTCGTAATCGTCGTTTTATCGGGCGACGGCAAATGTCTTTTCTCATCATAGACATGGTCCGTGGAAGTACGGTGAGTCTTGCCGTCTACCGATGTTATTTCCGTTATGTTGGTATTGTAGTAATAGGAAGGCTTCTCCCTTTCTATAAAATCCTTTTTCGTTCTAAATGTGGTCTGGTTCAGCTTGTTGTCTACGGTGACTGCAAACTCCATATCCTTATCGTACGAGCTGCCCATATCCCCGTCATACGTAATATCTTTGCGGTTATAGGTCTGTAACGTACCGTCCTGGAGCGTAATCTGATCTTCTCTGGATTTGATACGGTAAAATCCGTTATATCCGTACTCAAACTTCCGGACAACCGGATCGTCTTCGTACTTGTATACACTCTTTGCGCCTGTCGGGTGCATAACTCCGGTAAGCAGGGAATACGGATTTTCCGCTTCTATTACGGATCGTGAATCTAAATAGGATTTCGCCGACTTCAAAGCATAGTCATATACAGTCGTTCTTCCAATAGGATCGACTACAGAGGTTAGCACTTCGATGTAACTTTGAAGCGACTTGTTGTAGGTTACGGTCTGGCTGCCGTTTGTCAGGACGACGGCTGTCGGACTGTAGCTGATCGTAATGGCATTGCCTACGTCACTAGAAATCGAAGTTAATACGTTTTTGTAAACCGGATCATCGCTGTACCTGAAATAGATCGCATTCTTATAGTCGTCCTCAATTTTAACTAATTTTCCATCATAGTTGAAATACTGTTTGGTTCCGTTAATTGATTTCAGGACGTATCTGTTTTCAAGATTGCCGCTTTCCTCGGTAATGGTCAGATCTTTCCAAGGATATCCTTCAAGACCGCTGCTCGTAATCTTATAAACTCCCGAACCTGCAAGGTGCAAATACTTCGTATCTCCGTGCCTTTCCACCGAAGAAATGTCCCATGACCAACCCTTGCCGATCGGAAACATTTTCTCTTCATAGGGAATGGTCCCATTCTCACCGGTACTCCGATAAGAAGCCATCTGGTTAAATTGAGCCGAGCTGCTGTCGTAACTGCGTGTCAGGGAAAAGTTAAGCCCGTTCCGCCCGCGCAATACCATATCCGTTTCCCGAACGGAGAGACTGCCGGAAAGTGTCGAGATCGTTTCGTGCTCCAGGTTGACACTGTACGGGGCTTCATCCGGTTTGGTATTCACGACAACAATGTCGGGCACCGGTTCAGGACCGGCTGCCGCCGCCTTCATTCGAAAAGAAGGAGCCGGTTTCTCTTTGACTTCATTAATGATGGTGCTTGAAGCCTCTTTGGATTTATTTACGGGCTTACTTTTGGTTAACGCTTCTTCCAAATCCGCTTCCTTGATGTTTTTGCTTAAAGCCTGCTCAACCTCCTGGGAATTAAAGCCTTTATCCAGGTATTTCTGAATCTTGTCCTTTTTAGCCTTAGCTTCGTCGGTTTTGGCATAAGCATGAGGAATGAACAATTCTTGGGCACACGTTAAAAGGATGATCAATACCATCACAAGCGGGAAAATCCCTTTATTTCTTTTCTTCAATTGAATATCCTCCTGCCTTCATCGGCTTTTTCCTATTGGCTCTGAGCCGTTGAGGATTTCTTGATCAGGTTGCCGTTGTTATCATACTCGTAACGTGTATCGTTTCTGAAAGTCAAGCTGCTGAGTAAGAACGAATAACTAGACTCGCTAAAACCGCCGTTGACTCCGAAAATTTTAAAATAATACGTTTGTCCCTCTGTCACTTCATAGAGAACATTTTCCGGAATATCGGTTTCTTGGATGCCTGCCGCAAGGAGTCGTTTACTGCTGTCGTAGATGTGTACATTGTAGTTCTGTCCTTTCGGTACATTCAGGGTTAACCGGTCCACTCCATTAGCCTTTGCCGTATATTTGTAGAAGTCTACGTCAGCGGCCGTGGTAATTGCGGATGCGTAAGATTCGTTCATTTTGACGGAAAATGCCTGCTCGAACGTATCGTTGGGTTCATACGCGTTGGGCAGCATCAGATTGTTCCGGAAAGACCATTCCGACCATTCCAGACCGTCCTTGACTCGCACCGCAAAATTCCAAGACCCGCTCGTAATCGGTCCGGCCACATGGGAAGTTGAGCCGGATTTTATTTCTCCCGAGTTGTAGGCCCAATTTTTCCATCCGTCGTTCGTTCCGACAACCTGATACTCGGATTGCGCTTGCTGATCGGCATCCTTATACTTCCATGTAAAAGTCAACATGTTATCTGTCAGCGTCTGCCCGTCGGTATAGGAAGTCAACTCTGCTGATGGCATTTTATTTATCCGAACATACGCTAATGGAGAGAAGTTTGAAACAGCTCCTTTGCTGTCTTTCACCCTCACGTACCAACCGGCAACCGATCCTCTGTTAATAAGATTAGCGGGAACGGTAAACGTGTTTGCGCTTGAAATGACCCACTGCGAGTCATAAATCTGTGACTTACCATCCGCGCTTAAAATGACAACCTGAAAAGCAGTTTGGATATCTCCCGCATCCGGATCGTTAAATGTCCAGCTCAATACGGACGCGCCCGTAGCGATCATCTGAGGATTGCTGGGTGAGAAACTGCCCGGCTGTATATTCGTCGGTGCATTCGGTGCATGATTGACCGTAATCAAGCCTGTATAGGTAGAGGTGACCGCTTCTGCACCATCACTTGCCGTAACGGCAATATTCGTGTATGTCCCGCCCGGTAATTTGTCGCTGTTCAGATCCCACTGTAACGTCCAGGACGGGGAAGATGATGTATTGGACACAATCGTTGTCTTGGTGATTCCTGCTATAGTCGCGCTTATGGTAACCGGATCGTTGTTCACATCGCTTACTTTACCGGAGAGTGTAACGACACCTCGTCCGTCTTCTTTCCAAACCGTTTGATCGGTGTTATCTACACTGAGCTTGGGCGGTGTATTGAAGGAAATGAAGTAAACGGCGTTTCCTCCCCTGCCGTCAGGTCCCGAAACGCATACCCTACCATCAGGGAGCAAGCTCTGTTCCATTGGGTAAAATCCAGTCGGTAAAATTTCTGCTTTTGTCCACTTGTTTGTCGATGGGGTGTAAATATAACTTCCTTTAGAGTTATTTAATACTCTACCATCTAATAAAGTACTTTGCGGGCGTCCTGCATTATCACCAAGAATAGGTATATTCTCCGCATATGACCATGAATTGGTTATAGGGTTATACAGTAAGCTTTTTTTAGAAGAAGGTCTCCATTCCTTATCGTCAAGTGAACTTCCGCCTACTACCATAACTCGTCCATCTAGCAGTGTACTTTGTCCAGCACCTGCAAGATCAAACGGGAGATTTGCTACCCTCGACCACGTGTTGGATACTGGGTCATAAATATACGCTGTATCGAGTGTATCTCGCATCGCTTCTCCACCAGCTACAAGCACACGTCCATCATTTAGAACACTTTGTGAATGGCCAGCTCTTCCTTGGGGCATGTTCGCGGCTTCCGACCAAGTATTGGTTTGAGGATCGTACAAATAGGCTGTATGGCTAGCAAAATAATCTTCTTGTGGTAAAAACCCGCCCGTAACAAGAACCCTTCCGTCTTTCAGAGTACTTTGTTGATGATTTTTTCTTTTAACAGGCATAGGAGCAGCTGATTCCCACAAATTTAACTGCGGATTATAAATAAGGTTGTAATTACCATTATATTCTCCTACAGTTACCATAATCCGCCCATCGTTCAAGGTACTTTGTCCATACCGGCTAATCTGAAATACCGGAATAGGCGCAGCCGGCGTAACCGTAAAAGATGCTCCAAACGTTTTAGCAAAACCATTCAAATACACGTTCCCGTACACACTGCTTTGAACATCTGTTCCAGGCAGCACCGCCTTGTCAGTAAGATTCACCGGATTCGTGAGTAAATGATCGGACAGACTGGCGGCCCCCTCAAACCCAACTGTGCTCATACTTTGTGAATATGCTGCAGTTGTTCCAAGGGTTAAAGCGTTCAGCAGCAGAACAAAGCTAGTCAACACCCTCAAAGTTCTGTTTTTTTGTTTACGAAACCAACTCAAAATTTCCACCATCCTTAAATTAAAAATATTTTGGTTATCATGTGAGATGTACATCCCTATGGACCTTGAATCTTTTCTCCCCCACCGCCTCAAATAAAATAAACAACCAACAACCTACAATGTTAGTGGACAATGCTTCATTTAGCATTAGGAACTTTTGTCGCATTTTGTAAAAACGAAGTATTTTTTGATGAAGTATAAAAAAAAGCCAACCGGATTTCCCGGCTGACCTCAATTCCCTAACATTTTACTAAATTTTATAGCCACACTCTCAGCCAGCCGACTGTCAAACCAATCGACATCCGACCAGAAATGAACATATTCGTTCATCTGAAGCTGCGTAGTCTGTAGTCCTTCCTTCGGAATGTCTTCGAACCTGACACGATTGTTCAATAAATCCGAAAGCACCTTAAAACAGACAATTTCAACTCCGTCGACGGTCATGCCCTCACATAATTCTTTTAATAGCTCAATTTCCTCGATTTCTTCCGCTGAGAAGTCGATCCCGTTCAGTTGCATGGATCTAACCCTACTTTTCCAATTTGTATTGGTACAACAAACTCACACCCTTAAATACATAAATGCGTGCACATTCGGGACACCTCCATACGTCGTATTTAGGTTCAAAATCATAGATGTCCGCTCCTTCGTGCACTTTTTCTTGGATGGAATCCCACTCGTAATCCGTAAAAAGAATCAATTCGATGTCGTTAGGACATCTCGAATTGGATAAACCTTTACCGCAATCGCATCTAAATACGGCCATATGCTACTCCCCTTTTCTAAAACCTCTGCTTTCCTCGGCTTCAAGGTTCTTCCATCTAGTATAGCATCCCCTGTCACAAAACCGTTTCCTTTCGTACAAAGCCGGCGAATTAAGCCGTTAAAAAGATCCTTCTCCACCTAACCCGGGGTTAGTGGAAGAAGGATCTTTTTTGGCATAAACAGGGTGAAGACTCTTTAGGAGTAGTCCAATCCAAGCTCTACAGCCCGTGAAGCTCCCGGTACTCGTGTTCGAGGATCGCCATTAGAATCGAGTCGTGGTACTTGTGATTGTAATAGAGGGCTTCTTTCTGCACGCCTTCTTTTTTGAAGCCGATTTTCTCGTACACGTGGAGGGCTCGCTCGTTATAGGCAAATACGTTCAGCTCGATCCGGTGCAGGTTCACGATCCCGAATCCGTAATCCAGCATAAGGTTGAGCGCTTCCGTGCCGCAGCCTTTGCCCTGATTTCTGCTGCTGTCGATGGAGATGCGGATGCCCGCGCTGCGGTTGTAGCCGTCGATATCCTGCAGGGCGATATCCCCGATCACCTCGTCGGTTTCGGTCAGGGCGATCAGCAGCAGAATGCTTGACGTGTCCTGCGCCTTTCCTTCAATATATCGCTCGATCTGGTTTCTTGTAAAATGTTTCTGCGTGCCGGTCAATTTGCGGGTTTGCGGCTGAAACAGCTGCCGAAAATACGTCTCCGTGTCCCCGGTATCAACGGGACGCAAATAGACCTTTTCCCCTTCCAGAAAACGTACCGGCACCCGGGCTCCGGCTTTGCTCGAGCAGTCTCTTTTTTGTCGGTCCGGCTCGGTACTCCCAAGTTCGTTCACTGGTTCGTTCACTGGTCCGTTCTCAGGACCAATCACAGTTCGATTCACAGGATCGCTCACGGATTCTTTTACAGGTTCATTCATAGATTTATTCATAACTCTCAAAACCTCCATAGATCATGTGTACCTTATTTATACCAGCAAACTATCTATTTCAAAATGAGCAGATTTGTAAAATTCAAGACGACAGATGCGCATCGCCGAACCACGCTTCTTTCAGTTTCCGTATACCCGGCTCGATGTCCTCTTCCGCAATCCCGCTGAATCCGACCATAAAATCTTTCTCGCCTTCGGGCGGAACCGTCCCCGGCCAGTAAAACGCCGCCGATGACACATGAACGCCGGACGCTTCCGCCAGCCGGAGCAGTTCTGCCTCCGGCCGATCGCTGCGCACGCGGAGCACGATGTGGAACCCCGCGTCCCGGCCGATCACCGCGGCCCGGCTGCCGAAAATACGCCCGACGGCTGCCGTCAGCCTGTCGTGCTTTTTCCGGTAAAGCTTGCGCATCCTGCGCACATGCTTCTCCAGGTAGCCCCGCTCCATAAAAAGAGCCAGCGTATGCTGATGCAGCCTGGAGGCGGACTGCTCGAACATCATCTCTCTGCGCAGCGCGTCGAAAAGCGGCACGAGCTTGTCCGGCAGCACCATGTAGCTGACGCAGAGGGCCGGGGCCATAATTTGGCCGAAGCCGCCCAAATAAATGACGGGGGCGCCGGGAACGAGCGCCTGCATGGCAGGAACGGGACGCCCGTGGTAGCGGAATTCCCCGTCGTAATCGTCTTCGAGGATGAAGCCGTCCGTATCGCGCGCCCACTGGAGCAGCTTCAGCCGCTTGGAGACCGGCATCACCATCCCTCGGGGAAACTGGTGCGAAGGCGTGACGGTGACGAGACGGGCCCCGGTGGCGTGAAGCCGCCCGACGTCGATGCCGTCCGCCTCCAGCGGCACCGGCACAATCTCGTAGCCCGCCCTGCCGAAGATCGACGGGATCAGCGGGTACCCGGGGTTCTCTATGGCGAGCCGCGCGCCGTACCGCTTCAGAATCTGGCTCAGGATGGCGCCCAGATTAAACTGGTCGGCTCCGACGACAACCTGCCCCGGGGAACATTCCACGCCCCGCATCTGCCGGAGGTAGCCGGCGATTTGTTCCCTCAGCCCGCGCTCGCCTCTCGGGTCCCCGAAGAACAGCAGGTTCTCGTTATCCGGGGCGAGCATTTCGTTCGCAAGCTTTTTCCAGATCCCGTATGGAAAAGCGGTAAAATCGTTCCGCGACAAATGAAAATCGTAGCGGAACTTGCGCTTCCTGGCCGCATGAGGCTCCTCCTCCTGGACCGGCAGGGGCGCCGCCACGGGTAATGAGCCGAGTTTTCCATAGGGCTCGGGGAGCTTTTCCACATAATAGCCGCTCTTGGGCCTGCTCGCGATATAGCCTTCCGAAAGAAGCTGATGGTAAGCCGATTCGACCGGTGTCGTGCTCAGCCCGAGAAAACCGGCCAGTTTGCGGATAGACGGCAGGCGGGTATGTTCGGCGATCTCGCCCCGGATAATGCCGGTCTTAATATGAACGTAGAGCTGCATATACAGCGGCTGCGGGTCCCGCTCGTCCAGCTTAGGGTAACCAATCACTTGAATCCTTCCTATCTTTCTAGGTTTAATGCTAGAATACCACATTTTACAACTTTGCCGATTTTTCGGTATGATGATGGTGGTTAACGACATGTGGAGAGGAAGTGCAGCATGAATCAATGTACGCTTTATATCTCGATAAAAGGGTACGAAAAAATAACGGAGGCCATCCGCACCGCCTTCGGGGACAAGCAGGTTCAGATTTCGCCGGACGGAAACCAGATTACAGTGGTGGACAAAAAGTTTTTCAGCAAAACGACCGTTACGTTTTCCCTGATGACGCTGGAAAGCAATCCGGGCGAATTCGAGCCGATGATCCGGGGCATGTACGGCTTTTTCAGCCAGATCGAAACGCCGCACGAACACATTCAAGCCAAAGTACTCAAACAGATCTCCGCTCTTAACGCGGCTGTCGGCATCGTATCTTCCAAGGAAATCGATCCGGAGACGATGAACCGGATATTGGAGGCGGCGTCCCGCGTGCATGCCGTTTTATTCCTGCCGACCGGCCAGCTGCTGAATCCGGAGGGCCGGGTGGTTTTGAGCGCACAGGGTGAGTCCGAAGTAGAAGATTTCACCGTCACGGTCAGCACGGATCTGATCGATGCCCATATCCAGTCGTCTCCATCCGCGGAAGCGCGGAAAGAACGGAATATGGCTTTGCTGGCGGAACAGGGCGTGCCCGTCATCGAGCATTTACCGGTCATCGACGGCGATGAATTTGCCGCTATCCGGACGAAGGAGGAAATCGCCGCGCGCGCAGCCGCTCTGTGCATGATTGCCATGTACGGCGCGGATCTTGCCGAAGGCGCGGACATCAAAGAAGCGAGAGAATTTATCGAAGGCGTTATCGAGCTATACGGCGCTTCCCCTTTCTTTACGGAGAAAGAACGGGCTTTCCTCGAAAGCGATTCGCCCGATCCGACGGATGCCGTCCAATTCGCCTGGATGTACGAATGCTACTGGGTTCTGCTCTGGTCCCTCGGGTACGTGGAAGAACTGGGCTATCCCGACTCCGTATGCGACGTTCAGGCCGCCGTGGACGCTTTGAGGCTGGCCGGGAATTTTGACACGTTCCATGAGCAGGCAAAAATCCGATCGAAAGCAGACATTCTCGAGGAAGCGGACCGGATTTACCGCTATGACTGGGCCTGCGTAGATGCCCGGATCAAAGGCAATCCCGCCCCGGCCGGACTGGACGGCGGCGTCGTTATGGAGAGGCACCGGGCTCTTAACTGGCTGGTCCGCTATATGGATGCGGAGTGGGATGACGTAAGCACCGATACGTAGGACCGGGTACATCACCGGGTACATGATTCGGATCCATAGGACCAGGTACATAGAGGGCATGGGATGAGGCTCAAGCATAGTCGATAAACCACGCCGCCCCATACCAAAAAGGAGCAGCTCTTTTATGAGCCTGCTCCTTTTTGGGCTGCTTGCGCTGCCGACAGGCAGCTTTTGATTTTATCCGGCCTTCGGACATTGTCCGTCCTATTTATGGGCAGGCGGCCGCCGCTTATGTGAACCCCGGGTTCCGCACCACAAGATGAGATCCTGTCGGGGGATGCGGTTTCGCATGACGGCGCCTCCACTACAGCTCGCAGATATCAGGCCTCGGCAGCTTCCTTTGTCTCCCGCAGAAAAGCGTCCAAACGCTCCTTCTGGCGCAGATGATGGCGGTAGTGCATCTCCACCAGCGAGAACCATTCCACCGCGTTCAATCCCCCGAAACCGGGATGCTCCACCGTATGGGCGGGTGGAATATCGGCCAGTACCGGCTGGATGGCTCGCATGGCGCGAATAACGTCACGAAGACCATCGGAGAGCTGCTCTTTGCTTTCCGGCTGAAGCGGCGTGTATTCCTTGGACGGCGGAACCTGAATCCGGATCGGCGGGTAGCTGCCACGGGCGTAAGCTTCTACGCCGCTCTCCGTTTTTCCGGCCGCCTCGTCCGAACCGGACGAAGTGCGGCAGGCCTCCATAATAGGCAGATGCCGGTATAAAGCCGACTTGATCAAATGCACATACATTTGCCCCAGCGACCATTGTTCTTCATCGGGCTTGCGGGTCAGCTCTTCCAAGCTGTAATTTTCCAGTTCCTGAATATAGGTCTCGGCCAATTGCTCGAAGCGGTTCAGAGCGTCGAGCGTGTTCAAGTTCTGGTTCTGGTTCTGGTTCAAGTTCAAGTTCAAGTTCTCGTTCTGGTTCTGGTTCTGGTTTTGGTTCGTTTGCATGGGTCGTTCTCTCCTTTAAGGTGAAGTTGTACCCAGTATACAAAAGCGCTGCTGACAACAGTATGTCAGTAGCGTTTTGCCATGCGCCGAATTTCTTCCCGCAGCCGGACGCGCAGCGATTCGGGCTCCAGCACTTCAACGCCAGCCCCCCAGCTCAACACCCAATGGAGGATCTCCTCCGGCGACCGGACCTTTAATGTAACGAGCAGGCCCTGCTCCACATTTTGCGTTTCTTCTATATAATAGTAGTTCATTTCCCGAACCCGGTTTGCAAGCTCGCGGCGAAAAAGCAGGCGGACCTGCCCCTGCCGGTCATCCGCCGGCTTGTACGACTGAAGGTCGAACTCTTTCGGCTTCTCGAAGGTGGTCTCCAGGAGCGCAAGCTCGCTGATCCGGGACAGCCGGAAATGCCGGATTTCCTGCCGCAGCCGGCAGAAGGCGATCAGCATCCACGAGCTGTTCACGTAGACCAGCCCGTAAGGATCGGCTTCGCGCACCGTCAGCCGCTCGCCTCCCGGCACGGCCGCATCCTTCGCCGCGTAGGCGAAGCGCACCGTGCGCTCCTGCAGCACCGCGCCGCGCAGCAGAGCCAGCGCCGCCGTTCCGTTCCCGGCGGCGCTTCCCAGGCCCGCGAGGAGCTTCATGCCCTCGCGGTGCCTCTGGGACTCCCGGCGCACCCGCTCCGGGAGTACGGCCTCGAGCTTGGCCCGCGCGGCACCCGCCTGAGTGCGGGAAGCCTCGTCGAACTGCTGCTCGACAAATTCGATGCCGAGCAGCAGGGTGACGGCTTCTTCCGCCGTGAAGCTGACCGGCGGCAGGAAGTAGCCTTCGACGAGCGAGTACCCTTGTCCCGGCGCCCCGACGACCGGGACACCCGCTTCGCAGAGCGCCTGCATGTCGCGGTAGATCGTGCGCACGCTCGTCTCGAAGGCTGCGGCGAGATCTTCCGCGCGCTGCGTGCCCTTGCGCTGGAGCCGCAAAATGATAGCCAGCATGCGGTCGGTTTTGTTCATGGCGTGAAGCCCCCCTTGTCGCCAACGTGTCGGATAGTTACTCCTATCGTAACCCCCGCGGCGGGAGTGTGCCAGCTTTTCTTCCCTCCGAGCAAAGAAAAGAAGAAGCTCCGGCACCATGCAGCCGTCAGCTCCTTCTCTGTTTTTGTTGCCTGTCCGCGGTAAGTCAAATTTACGCGAACGATATCGGCGGAAGAATCTTTTAATCCCTGCCGCTTATGGTTTACCGTTTCTCGGTTCCATCATTTATATATGCTGTGCTTTCTATGATCTCCATAGCTACTCGGCGTTAACAAACATACTTGCGAAAAATTTGCCGCCCAAATAAATATCGAGGCGCCACTGTCCGCTTTCGTCCAGCTTGATAAGCGAGGGGAGGCTCGCATCCGCCCCGTTTAACGGACCGTAAGCCGGCCCCCACTCGTATTCCCATATGACACTGCCGTCTTCCTGCAGCAGCACCGGTTTTTTAACACCGTCACTCGTATGAATGCCTTCGATCCGCAAATTTTTGCCTTCGAACTCTTCCCGAGCCCCCCAGAAATGCCAGACGATTTTATTAGGGGGGGAGGTAAGAATTTGACCGTTCAAGATGCCGAGCTTACCCGAAATTCCGGTAAACCACAAATTTCCGGAGGCGAAGATCTGGCTGGGACTTCGGGTTCCTGCTTCGTCGTATCCCAGCACTTTTCCCTGAATGTTCCCCTGTGCCAAGGCGCCGAACTCCCGGCTGTCATGGCTCTTCGCCCAGAAATCTCCCAAGACGAAGAGAGACCCGTCCGGCACTGTCGTCTCCGCCATATTCGTGTTGAAATAGTTTTTGGTATCTTTCACACAGTCCGGAGGACAGGCATCCTTTCTGCCGGATGCTTCCATATTCTTGAGATACGCGGCTTCGTCCAGCCCAGCAAACCTCGCCTGTCCGTAGAACGTATCCAGTTTCTTCCCGTTCACGTAAACCCGGCCTTTCTCAATCTTAATCTTCTCCCCCGGCAGCCCGACCACACGGGCTGTTTGAGAATCCGACCCGCTGATTTCGGGATTGGGCGTAAATCCGGGAATGGCCGGCAGCCGGTAATACAGCATATCTCCACGGCGAAACTGCTGTACCGCCTTAAACCGGGGATCGACGACTAACCTCCCGTAACCGGCGCTGTAGTATTCCATTTTTTGGCCGACCATGCTCATCGAATAATCGTCTACCAGCATCAAGCCTTCTTTCGCTTCTACACGCTGGGGATACATGGGTGTCGTTAAGTCCCGGATCGTTCCGTTCGCTTTATCCCCGAGAGGCCCCATAAACAGAACGGCACAACAAACGAGCAAGGCAGTCAAAGCCGTTCCCGCCAGATAGAGCCGCTTGCGTCGATTTGCGGGCCTGCCCGCTTCAGGACCTCCCCCGTTCCACACCCTCCGTTCCACGGCATCCATCGACTCCGTTCCGAACATCGGCTTGTTAAAGGGCCTGCCCGAAAGCTCAAACGGATCCGTCTCAATTTCCGTTTTCTTCATACCGGAATCCTCCTTTCGCTAGTTGAGCCGCTTTCCGGCGGGCTCTATGGATGCGGGATTTTACCGTCCCTTCCGAAATTTCCAGGGCGGCCGCTATTTCCGTTACCGACATCCCGTGCATCGATTGCAGCACCAGCACCTCCCTGTAGTGGGCGGGAAGCTCCAGCACGATTTTCCATGCCTCATCGGCCAAGTGGCGTTCCAGAAACTCGCTTTCGGCGGACGGGCTTTCTCCCCGGACGTAATCGGCCAGAATCACCCGCCGGAAAAAAGCTTTTCTCCGGTACGAATACGCGGTATTCCGGGTAATTTTCAGCAGCCAGGTCTTCACGCTGCATTCGCCCCGGAAGGAACCGACGCTGCGGAACGCTTTTACAAACACATCCTGCGCGATGTCGTCGGCGAGATCCCGTTTTTTCATTAAAAAATACGCATAGTTCCATACATCTTCCCCGTGCTGTTCCATTAAGGTTCTTAAATCGGACGGATGAAGTTCGGACACATACTTCAAATACTCGTCGTCCACGCGCTCCCCCCTTTCATATCTGAACAAACAGACTCCCCGCAAAAGAAAAAGTTCCCGCTTTTGGGAACTTAGGTCATTTATTTTCTGTTTTTTAGTATACCATACAGAACACGGGAAGTTAGGCGAACATGCTGCTGACCTCGGCATCACGGGACGGCAGGGCATTGGCTTTCTCCTGCATAAGCCCCGCCAGCTCCACGACACGGCAGGCGTAAGCCCATTCGTTGTCATACCAGGCGAGCACTTTGATCTGATCGCCCATCGCCATCAGAGAGAGACCGTCTACGACAGCGGAGTTCGGGCAGCCCACATAATCGACGGACACGAGCGGTTCGTCGGAGTAGGCGACATACGGGGACATGGAGCCTGCGGCCGCGCTTTTGAAAGCCGCTTGAATCTCGTCCAGCCCGGCCGGACGGGACACTTTTACCGTCAAATCCACCAGCGAAACGTCCTGGGTAGGCACACGCAGAGAAACGCCTTGAACATGAGCCGCCAAGTGAGGCAGGACGTCTGTAAGCGCTTTACCTACTCCCGTCGTGGTAGGAACGATCGACTCCGTGCACGCCCGCGCTCTCCGCAAATCGTTGTGGGGATTGTCCAGGTGCTTCTGATCCGACGTATACGAATGCACCGTACTCATCCATCCGCTCTGGACGCCGAACGCCTGATCCAGAATATGAAGCACGGGAGCGACGCAGTTCGTCGTGCAGGATGCGGCGGATACAAGGGTATGCTTGATGGGATCATAGAGGTGGTCGTTGACGCCCATCACGACGGTAAAATCCATCTGCTTGCCGGGCGCGGTAATGAGAACTCGGGAAGCTCCGGCGGCCAGATGTCTCTGAGAACCCTGACGGTCGTTGAATTTACCGGTGGCGTCAATGACAAGATCGATTCCCATCTGTCCCCACAAAATGTTCTCCGGTTCCCTTTCGTACGTCAGCTGGATAGACTGTCCGTTAATGACGAGGCAGCCGTCGGCAATTTTCACATCCGCATTCCATCTTCCGTGGACCGAATCGTATTTTAAAAGGTGAGCCAGCGTCTCCGCCGGATAAATGGTATTGATCGTCTTGAGCGGAGAAGTCTGCCCTTTATCCGAAAACATTTTCCGAACGACAAGACGTCCGATTCTCCCCATTCCGCTGATCCCGATTCCTCTAATTCCTGCAGCCTGTGACAAGCTAACTCCTCCTCTGTAAGGTGAAATATAAGATGATTCGCAAATGTCGATTAATTAATACATCACAATTATAATTTATGACGTCATAAAAGACAATAGTATGTTTGTATTGTTTATATATGAGTATTATACATAGGTCAATTAAATCAAAAAAAGAGAGAATCCCTAAAGATCTCTCTCCTCTAACGATTGCGATTCCGTTTCTTCGGCACCTCCGGATCTCAACCTCATCCGTCCTTATTGCATCCGCACTTTATCGCCATCCTGCAAAGGCTCGCTGCTCTCGACTACGATTTGCTGTTGTTCGAATAGGCCTTGGGTGACCGTCGATGCTTTATCATCCGAGTCAGTGACGGTGATGGATGTTCTGCGGATATAAAAGGCGTTGCCAAGCGGACCGTTTCTTTCTTCGATTGTAAAGACGTATTTTCCGGTGTTATCTTCGTGAATGGCTTTATTGGCTACCACTAGTACATCGGGATCTGTCGCTCTGTTCAGTTCCACCCGGACACCGGCGCCTTCCTTCAAGCCCGCACCTTGCAGCGTCACCAGAAGACGCTTCATCGGCAAACTCATGGCCGTATTACCGCCCTCACCGGCGCTGCCTTCATCTGTCTTGCTTTTATCCGGGATACCGGGCTCGTGGATTTCCGAAATTTGACCTTCGACTTTTTCGGCAGCAGGACCATCCACTTGGACTTCCAGCTTGTCTCCCGCTTTTAGCGCGGCAGCGATATCGACCGGGACGAACAGCTCAAATTCAAAACCGAGGCTTTCGTCGGATAGGCGGACATCATAGCCTCCATTTTCGGAAGAAAACCCCTCCTTGGCGTTTACCTTCGTGACGATTCCGTTGAACGGAGCCGTCAATTTGACGTTCTTTTTCAACTTTTCCTGAAGATTTTGTATTTTCCGCTGCTGGACTTCCAGATCGATTTTATGAATCTCCATGGCACGCTTGGCGTCCTCAATACTCTTCTCTTCCCCGTTCTGGGACGCCTCAATAAAATGGCTCTGCAGTTCTTCCATAGTAAGCTTGAGCTTATTAAGACCGGCTTGCTGGTCCAGGATTTCCTGCTCCGCATCTTTGCTGTCGTAAGTCACCAGCGTCTGCCCTTTCTTGACGTGATCCCCTTCCTTCACTTCCACCTTCTTCACTTTCCACCCCGTGCTGTTCGTTAAGGCGGTTTCAGCCCTCCACTTGATGGCGCCGCTGCCTTTGAACGTATGAACAAGCTGGCCCCGGCTCGGCACTACAACCGCGACCTTGGGAATAGTCAAAGCCATGAACGTGTTGCTGAGCAGCGTAAATACGACCAGAAGGCCGATAAATAAACCGGAGAAGAGGCGAATCTTTCTTTTGCGTCTGTCACTCGCCTGCCCGGCATGCAGCAATTCCATTAGGACCACCTCTTACATTTCAGAAGGAGCTTTGGACTCGCAGGTGCCGGCTATCCTTTAATTCCCGATAACTGAATTCCTTCGATAAAATGGGACTCTGCATATAAGAACAGCAGCACCATGGGAGTCATATACAGTACGGATGCGGCAAAAGCGACGCCCCTGGCTCCTTCGTTGATACGCGACAAATATAAAGATAACGGCTGTTTGAACGAATCCTCCAGAAAAATAAGCGGCTGCTCGACCATGTTCCAGTTGTCCACAAACAGCAGGACAATCAACCCGGCAATTCCAGGCTGAATGAGCGGAAGAATAATTTTGTAAAAAATCCTCAGATGCCCGGCCCCATCCATCTGGGCGGCTTCGATATAGGAATTCGGAATATGCAGCATGAATTGTCTGAGCATAAAAACCCCGAAAGCGCTGAAGATGCCCGGCAAAATAATGGCGGATGCCGTGTTCAAAAGTCCAAGCTTCTGAGCCATCATATAATTGGGAACCAATGTAACCTGAAACGGCATCAGCATGGTCATGATATACACGACAAACAGCTTATCCCGCCCCCAAAACCGGAGCTTGGCAAAAGCGTAACCGGCCATAGAGGCGACCAGAACTTGCCCGGCGATGATAGGGGCTACCAACCCTGCGGAGTTCCAGAACATCTGGAGGAACACCGGCTTGTACACCAACACTTCCATATATTGATGGAACGACAGCCAGTCCGGAATCAGCTTCAGATTGACAAAGCCTTCTTCCCCCCCTGCTGCGGTATCGGACATTTTGCCGATGAGCTCATAATTATGGGCGATTTCACCCTCCGTCATAAGCGAGTTTACAAAGGTGACCCCAATGGGAAACACCATCACGGCGGCGATAACTCCCATTACGAGCGTCAGCGAGACCTTACGGAACAAAGTCAACGTTATCACCGTCCTTGCATCTAATCAATGAACTGTCTAAAGCGCCGTTCTATGAAAAGCATGAGGGTCACGAGGATGAGAATGCAGCCGACCATTAAACTTGCCGCGGCCGTCAGTTTCTGAATGTCCAAGGACAGAAACATGTTGTTCATATAATGCTGAAGCATATAGATCCGGTCATACGGATAATCGCCCGCGATCAGATACGTTTCCCGGAAAACCTTGAACGAATTGATAATGGACATCAGAACGACCAAAAACATCGTCGGAGTCAAATACACGAGCGTTATATGAATGGTCTTGCGGAATGTTCCCGCACCTTCGATATCCGCCGTTTCGTAATAGTCCTTCGGTATACTCTGGAGACCCGCCAAAAATAAAATGATGTTGTACCCGATATTTTTCCAGCTGTACACGACAGCCAGCACCCCCACGGACCAGTCCGATTTCATCCAGTCGATCCGCTCCAAGTGCAAGCTCTGCATCCACGCGTTCACAGAACCGTTCCAGTCGAATAAAATTTGCCAAATCATCACGACAGAAGCTGCGGGTACCACCAGCGGCAAAACAAAAGCCGTCTGCAGCCAATTCCGGATAAACAGTTTCCGGTTCAGCAAGAGAGCAACTACCAAGGACAGGACAAGGATCAGCGGCACGCTTACAAAGGTAAAAAGAAAGGTGTTGGCTGCCGCA
Organism: Paenibacillus sp. RC84; assembly: GCF_041260495.1. NCBI lineage: Bacteria > Bacillati > Bacillota > Bacilli > Caryophanales > Paenibacillaceae > Paenibacillus > Paenibacillus sp. RC84. The sequence continues at coordinate 436,384 of NZ_JBGBYL010000002.1, read as the reverse complement.
TTGCGGAAAGATCCGCTCGCCAGCAATTCCTTATAATTTTCGAAACCGACAAAAGAGCCGTCCAGCGTACTATCCTGAAAAGAGTAGAAAAACCCCATGGCAAACGGAATCAGATAAAAAATCGCAAACCCTGTTAAACTCGGACCCAAGAAAAGAAAAACGACTATCCAATTCTTGCCCCTTCGTTTAAACGGGTTGCTCCGATAAAGCTTGTCCGCCATGTTATCACCTCGAATCTTGATCATTCATTCAGGAAAGTGGTCACTCTGTTTTGAATTAACTTCGCCGCGGCTTCGGCTGATTTCTGTCCTTTGAAATAGGATTTAGCCTCTTCCGAGATAATTTCTTCGATCTTGGAAGGCTTAAATTCGACGGGATAAATCGCTTCGGAAAGGAACCGGTCCAAATCTTGAATATCCTTGGCCGTGATGTCGAACACTTTGTCCTTTAGGGCTCCCATTTCCTGATCGGATTTCACTTTCCCAACTTTCAGCAGCTCCTTCACTCGCTTCTCGTAAACGGATTTATTCATCGGAAACCCGGCATGGTCCGGCCCTTCTTGAACCTCATCGGACAACATGAATTTAAGGAAATCCCATGCTTCCTCTTTCACGGAAGACTTTTCGTTAATTCCGATGGTTTTATACGTCCGGAAGTATCCTCCGGCTTTCAGTCCTTCCGCGTGCGGTTTAGCGTAAAGCTTGGATGTAAACTCATACCCTTTCGATAAATATTCGCTCTGCTTTAAATCGCGAATATAATATTCCGGCGAAACGATCGAAACATTATTAAACAAAGCCTGAACCGGCTTCTCCGTGGCGATTTGGTCATCGAAAAGAGACTTCACCTGCTTCATGAGCCCGGTAAAAGCAGCCGTCTCGAAATTTGCCTTTTTATTCACCGGATCCACAAACGCGGCATACTGCTCCTTAACCCTTTCATTCAGCAAGTACTCCGGCGTACTATATAACGCGGATTTAGTCTTCTGATTCCCGTTTTTCATCAACTCTTTGGCAACGTCGGTAAACTGGCTCCAATCCCAGTTCTTGTCGTCGATCTTCAGCCCGCTTTTCTCTATCGCCGTTTCATTCCCGATGAATCCGTAGGTAAAGAAGTTCAAGGGCATTCCATAAATCCCGCCGTTTAACTTAACGTTGTCCAATATATTCGTGAAATATTGATCTTTCTTAAAGGTTGGATCTTTATCCATCATTTCGCTCATATTGGCCAACAATTTTTTATTCACATAACTTCCGATGGGCAATAGATCCATTTCGATCAAATCGGGACCTTTCCCGGATAATAAGGCGGTATTCGTCGTTTTTATAAATTTTTCACTATTCTCTTCTCCATGTGCATCGTCCGTCTCCACATATTTCAGCTCGATTGTGATGTTCGGATGCTTCGCTTCATATTTCTTTTTAGCTTCCTTAAAGAAATCATCCGGAAAAAATGTAGAAAACACAATCGTTTTCGGTCCGCCGTCGGATTTCTTTCCTTCCGTTTTGGCCCCCTCTGGGCTTTGTGCTACCTTATCCCCGTTTTGGGTTCCGGTAGCCTCTCCATTGCCCGTACGGCTGCTGCAAGCCGAGGCCGAAACCATAAGGACGATGGCGATTAAAATGAATGAAACTTTTCTCATGTGGATCCTTCCCTTCTTTTGTATATGCAGTTAAAACCTCGCGAAATAGTTCTTGATTCCATTCGCAATGGCTTGGGCTGTTCGAATCTGATGGGCTTCACTCAGCATATCCGTTTCGTTATTCCGGTTCGTGAGATACCCGACTTCCAGAAAAACAGCCGGATGTTTACTGTCTCTCAGTACCTTCCAGCCTTCCTTTTTCACACCGCGGTCCTTGAATCCGGTCGATTTTACCAGTTGCTCATGAACCTTTTGCGCGAGCACAAAACTATCGTCCGCATAATAAAACGTTTCGGTGCCGGATACATCGGGATCCTTGTAGGTGTTCCCATGAATGGAGATGAATGCGTCCGCATCAAGCTCATTCGCGATTTGGGCGCGACCCTCCAGTTCGACGAAGGTATCATCCGTACGTGTCATAACCACCTCAAATACCGGATCCTGCCGGAGCTGGTCGAACACCTTTTTAGAAAGCGCGAGCGTGTACGCTTTCTCCTGCTTGCCGCTCGCTCCCGCAGCGCCGGGATCCTTGCCCCCATGCCCCGGATCGATCAAGATTTTATAGCGGCTTGTCCCATTTTGCGGCGCTGCATGATTTTTGCCGGGCGAGACGGCCAACTCCGTCAAAGGTAGGCTTGCACTCGCTAAAGTCAGGGACGCGGACAGCTTATATAACGACCAGACCATTCCCGTTAACACGATTATGCTCATCCATATCGCTCTGCGGTTCTGAAGTTGTTTTCTGCTGCTCCTTTTCATACTCTCTCCTTACTCCCATTTTCTCTGTCGTTCTCCTGCACTCACGGGCGGCACTCCATCAGTGTAGTACGCGAATATAGGATAAGTTAGATAGACTTATATAGAACTTGTAAAAAAGACAAAAAGGACAGCACAAAAAAGCCGGCTGCCTCTGCAGCCGGCCTGTAATACGCTGGCCTACGACTCTGAAAAATAACCGAGTACAGCCATGATGTCCTTGCTGAATCCGATCACTTGGTTCGTTCTGAAATTAACCCTGACACTGTAGACTAACGATTGAGTTTCCTTGCTCTTGTAATACACTTCCGCAGCGACGCCCTTCCGGACTGTTTTCACTTCCGGAATCAGATCAGATAAGGCATAAGCTCCCTTTTCCTGAATAAACCGGTTAGCGATCTCGATCCCTCCGTCCTGGATTACGCTCGGTTCCTTTTCAACAGGGGCCGGCTTTGAGCTTTCACTGGAAATTTTCAGTACCTCGCCGTCTCTCGCGTTCAGAACAAGTTCATACACTTCAGAGGGATCCGCTATGTGGGTCAAGGTTACATAAAATAAACCGCCAGGGACTTTATTCAATTCCGTTTCGGAATCGATCTTTAACTTCTGATTCTTATCCAGCATCGGTTTGACCCCGTATTCCGTCTTATTCAGCAGATCTTCGAGCTTCTTCCGGTCCACCGCCATCAGTTCGAATCGGGCTTCTTCCAACTTCAGCTTCTCGTTGTAGGTCTTGTTGACCGCATTGAGGCTGAGTGTCTTCACCGTATCCTGAGCAAGAACGCCTTCGTATTTCACTTCGCCCGTTTTATGCTCCCGGGTTATTTTTTTTACCAGAACCGTGTCTTTCTTGACCGTATTGAAAAATCCCTCGCACCCTGTCGTCAAACCCAGAAATAATGCGCAGAGAATAATCAGGATGAGCTTGTTCATGGATTCATCCCGCCTTCCGGATTTGTCCGCTCGAAAATGACTCCGATTGTCGTGCCCTCGTTTTCCAGGCTGCTCACTTCGATCACCGCATGATGAATACCGGCTACGCTTTGACAAATCGCGAGGCCCAGGCCCGCTCCATTGCTGCTTCTTGTTCTGGCTCTATCCGCCATATAGAAAGGTTCAAAAATTTTGTCCCGATGCTCTTCGGCAATCCCGATGCCCTGATCCCTCACTTCAAGAATGCAGCGGCTGTCCCGCCAGTAAGTCCGAATCGTAATGCTCTGTTGTTCTGCGGAGGCTTTGAGCGCATTGTCGACCAGATTAAAAATCAAAATTTTAATCAAATCCTTTTCCAGCCGCAGCCTCCCTTCCTCCAAATCGGTGAGGATCGTAACCCGGCGTTCCTTGGCCATCATCACCAACGCAGGCTCGATTTCGGCAACGACGGTTCCCAGATCATGCTCCTCCAATTGGAAATGATCCTCCTGAAGAACAATCAGATCCATCAGCTTCATCGAAAGCGACTCCAGGCGTTTGCCTTCCGAATAAATAACGTTCAATCCGTCCAAGTACAGCGCTTCGTTGTATTTGGTGGTCCTTAAGAAGTTGGCATACCCGATAATCGACGTCAACGGCGTTTTTAATTCATGGGTAAAATTATCAATGAACCTTTGCTTCTCTTCATTATGCCGATTCAGGTCATTTATTTTTTCCTCCACAGCCGAGGCCATCTCATTAAAATTTTGTGCCAGAACGCCTATTTCATCCTTCGATTTCAGTCGGACGCGTTCCGAAAAGCCGCCCTGTGCGATAACCCGGGCCGTCCGGTTAAGACGATCAATCGGTTTGGTCAATCCTCTGCTCACGAAAAACATGATGAGCATATAAAGCAAACAGGCGGCGATGTCCACTTTAATGAAAAAACCGTATTGATCCATGCGATCCTGGTATAAGGGAGTCGCGTCTTTCGTGTAGGTGAACACATAGTTCTTGTGATTGATTTCCGTATGGTTCGATGTAAATAACAGGGTGCGATTGCCGATATCCCGTAAAATATAATGGATTTCATCCATGGCCAGCTTGTTTAGTTCTTCACGGTTCGCCGGCATCTCGAAATCGTTGTTGCTGAAAATGACCCGGTTCGTATCGTCCAAGATTTCCAAATAAATGCGCTGGTCGCTATTCTTCGCCACAAATTCATTGGCCATGTTCGTTAATACCGTTTTCTCATAATCGATGGAATCGTAAATACGAAGAATCGGAACAATGGCATCGACGCTGGAATGAATGCTCATGTTCTGGCTTAACGCGCCGTTGATTTCCTGATCCAGCATTTTGCCGTGACTCCGCTCGATGACCATAACGGAAGCCGCATTAAAGATGAAGACGAAGACCAGAATCGAGAACAAATAAATCTTTTGCCAAAATTTCATCGGTTAATCCTCCAGCCGGTAACCGATTTTGTAAATGGTCTTAATGTGATCCTGCAGGTGAAGCTTCTTGCGCAGCGATTTGATATGCATATCGACCGTTCTTGTTTCCCCGTAATAGTCGCTCCCCCATATTTTATCAATGAACTGTTCCCTGGTTAGGGCGATGTTCTTATTCCTCAACAGCACGATCAGCAGATCGTACTCCTTCGGCGTCAGCTCGACGGGTTCCCCTTGCAGGGTCACTTCTCTTTTGTTCAAGTCCGCTTGAAGGTTCTGAAACTCTATGACGCGTTCTTCTTTGCCGTACCTGCGCAGTACGGTTTCGATCCGGGCCAACAGCTCAATGGCTTCGAACGGTTTGACCATGTAGTCGTCGGCCCCCAGCCTCAGTCCGTTGACTTTGTCGTATACCGAATTTTTCGCCGTCAGAAAAATAACCGGGATTCCGCAGGACTGAATTTTTTCCATCAACGCAAATCCGTCCAGCTTAGGGATCATGACATCCAGCAGAATGAGATCGAATTTGTCTTGTTTTACCGCATCGAGCGCCGATAAACCGTCGTAGACTTCTGCCGTCGCATAGTTCACGATGTTGAGATTCATTTTAATGATGTTGGAAATATGGATATCGTCTTCCACGATCAAAATCTTTTTCTGCATCCGGTAATCCCCTACTTTTAGTTTGAGCTTCTGCTATCTTCTATATGATAACGCACCGTCATTAAACATGCACACGGCATGTATGCCTCCAATCGTCTCCAATCGCTCCAAAGGTTCGGAAACATGGAAGGAACCCGGCAAACTTCATCGGCAAAAAAAACCGCATCTTATAAATAAGATGCGATTAATCCTGAGAATTCGTCCGGCTGAGTTTTATTTACGGGTTGTTATTTCCAAACTTCCCGGCCGTTCGCTCTCTTGTACTCATGGTAGATGGAAGCCTCCATCACGTCTTTATATCCCCAGAAGTCGGAAGGAACATCGGACCATGCCTGCGGGGTTCCGGCAGGAACACTATCCGGATTCCGGTCGAGGAGCTTGTTGAAAATGACGACCGCCTGCGCTCGGGTAAGCGCCTGATCCGGCCTGAACGTACCGTCCTCGAATCCCGAAAGCAGCCCGGCTTTCTCGGCTTTCCGGATATTTTCGGCGGCCCAGTGGCCTTGCAGGTCTGTGAAGGCGGAAGCTCCCTGCACGCCCGGAAGCTGTCTCAGCTTCACGAGAATCGTGGCCATTTCGGCACGCGTCAGGATGCGCTCCGGATTAAAGTTACCGTCTGGGTATCCGTCCATAATCTTGCTGTCGAAAACAGCCGCAACGGACTTGGAAGCCCAGTGCGAGGCCGGAACATCCGCAAACCGGTTTTGGGAAGCTGCGGAAGTTTCTTTAGCGAAGAGCCTCTCCAATATGGTCGCCAGCTCTGCCCGCGAAATTCCTTTACCCGGCTGGAACGTTCCGTCCGGATAGCCTTCCATGTAAGGCTTGTGTTCGTGGTACGTCCCCGAAGCTTTCAGAGCGATATCGAATTTTAAAGAAGTAAAATCTTTCGCAACGATTCCGCTGCCCCGGTCGCTTCTGCTGTCGTAGGTTTCATACCCGTCTTTTTCGGCGATCAGATAGTAGGCCCCGTCCGGATATACGAGCCATCCGTAACGGCCGTCACTCGAAGTGGTTTGGGCATTCTTGTTCTGTCCCGGCAGCATTTTCGCAAGTTCCGGCAAAGAAACCGGCGTTCCCGCGATTTTTCCGGCAGAACGATTTTTTTCCGTATCGGCCCAATACAGGGTAACCTTAACGCCCGCAAGCGCAGCGCCTGTCGCCGAGTCTCGGATCGTGCCGAACGGATCGATTTTTTGCGTCCGGAACACGGCCGTATCCGAGCTTACTGTAAGCGTGCCTGCCGTTCCGGCAAGCTTTTCGCCGTTAGGAGCGGTTAAGGAAAGAATCATTTTATAAGTTCCGGCGGAAAGCGAGTACAGCGTAAACTTTCCAGAAGTATTGACGCTTACGTTTTGCTTGAAAAGCGTAGCGCCGTCGGCGCTGTAAATGTCCGCAAGCATCGTCAAGTTATCTCCGATTAGCTTGGTGAAGGACTCGTTAAGCACCTCTCCCGAAGAGGAAACGACCTCGATACGTCCGTCGATCGGGCGCTCCGTTGAGCCGCCGCCACCTCCGCCACCGCTGCTTTCGCGTGTAAATGTAACGGTGTAGGTTTTGGCGGTCCCGTTCTGTGCGGTGACGACAACCGTCACCGGATTGGCGCCAACGCTCAGCGGGATCTGACGGCCGCTGCCGGCCGGTACGGAAACTCCGTTAATCGATACGGAAGCAGTGGAATCCGCAGCCGTCGGCGTTACCGTGACTTCCGTCACGGGATTTTTCACGGAAGCCGTGTATGCCGTCACCGCCGGAGTAAATGCCGGTGTCAGGGAACCTGCGCTTACGGACAGACCGCTGAGGTCCGCATTGCCCGACGGAGCAACGGCTCGGGTGACGATGATCACGTAGCTATTTTTCGTTCCGTTCTGGGCTGTAACCTCAATCGTAATGGTGCTGGTTCCTGTTGCAACCGGAACGATTTCAGAGCTTCCGGCAGTCAGGACGTGTCCGTTAACCGACACGGATGCCGTGCTGTCGGCAGCCGTCGGTGTTACCGTAACTTCGGCTATATCGTGGGTGATATCCGCCGTATAACTGGTCTGCGTTCCGGCAAAAACCGGGCTAAGCGTGCCGGGGCTGATCGTCAGCCCGCTTAACAGCGCGTTGCTGGAAGGCGGAGCTTCCCGGTTGATCGTGACCGTGTAGGTCTTCGTCGTTCCGTCCTGCGCCGTCACAACGATCGTGACCGGATTCGCCCCCACGTGCAGCGGGATATTGACGGTCTGCCCGCTCGCAGCGGGATTTCCGGCAATCGTCATCGTCGCGGTAAGATCCGCAAGCTGTGCGGCGAGATCCAGATCGTACACATCCGATGCCACAGTAGCCGTGTACAGCTTCGTTCCTGCGGCGAAGGCAGGCGTCAGCGTTCCCTTGCTCAGCGTTAGAGCGCTGAGATCCGCGTTGCTTGAAGCCGCGCGTGTGACCGTCACGGTATACGTTTTAAGCGTGTTGTCCGCCGCTTTAACGACAATCGTGATCGGGTTATCGCCCACATTCAGCGCAGCCGCTTTGGGGGTTCCGCTGACTACGGCGTCTCCGTTCACGGTGATTGAAGCGGCCACATCCGCAGTTACGGCCGTTATGTCTATTCCGGCCGAAGCGTTCGGTACAGCCGCCGTGTAGCTAATCTGCGCCGGATCAAATGCAGGCGTCAGAGTTCCCTCGCTGAGCGAGATGCTGCTTAAATCCGCGTTGCCGGATACGGCGCGGGTGATCGTCAACATGTACGTTTTGACGCTCCCGTTCTGCGCCGTCACCTGGACTTCTACCGTATTGGACCCTACGTTCAACGAGACGGCAGAAGCGGTTCCGCTCGTCACCGGTGTTCCGTCCACCTTGACGGAAGCCGTGCTGTCCGCTGTCGCAGGTGTGACGTCAACCGTGCTCACAGCGTTGGCCACACTTGCCGTATAGGCCGTAGTTCCCGCTGCGAAGGCCGGGTTGAGCGTGCCTGCGCTTAGGGCCAGGGAGCTTAAATCCGCATTGCCCGATAGCGGTGCGGCGCGTTTTACCGTCACCGTGTACGTTTCGCTAGTCCTTCCGTCCTGTGCCGTCACTATAACGGTGACCGTGTTGTCGCCGACGTTGAGCGACATCGGAACCGCCGTGCCGCTTGGCACCGATTGACCATTCATGGTCATGGTTGCTGTGCCGTCCGCGACTACCGGCGTCACATCAATGCTCGATACGCCGGTTGCCACTTGCGCCGTATAGCTCATTGTGCCGGACGCGAAAACCGGTGTCAATGTGCCTGCGCTCAGCGTTAAGTTGCTTAACAGCGCGTTGCTTGAAGGCGCTCGGGTGATCGTCAGTGTATACGTTCTGGGCGTACCGTCCTGCGCGGTGACGAGCAGCGTAACCGTATTGCTTCCCACGTTCAAGGAGACGGGAACCGGAATGCCGCTCGCCACTGCTGTGCCGTTGACTTTAAGCGTCGTTGTACTATCCGCCACCGACGGCGTTACGTCCAAACCGAAGACACTGTTCGGAACATCAACCGTATAAAGTGTCGTTCCCGACGCAAAAACGGGGCTGAGCGTTGCGCCTCCGCTTAGCGTGATTCCGCTCAGATTGGCGTTATTGGAGCCCACCGCACGCGTTACCGTGATCGTATAAGTCTTCGTTGTACTATTCTCTGCCGTAACGAGAAGGGTGACCGTATTCGGTCCAACATTCAGCGGTACGGAAGATGGAGTCCCGCTGGCGACAGTATGGCCGTTCACTGTAACCGCAGCATGGCTGTCCGCCACTGTAGGCGTTACGTCAAGAGTAGTGACTCCATAGGCCACACTGGACGTATATGTAGTCGTACCCGATGCAAATCCGGGATTTAAGGTGGCTCCGCTCAGGACCAAGTTACTTAAATCGGCATTGCCGGATAATGGTGCCGCCCGCGTTACCGTTATCGTATAGCTCTTCTGCGTCGTGCCATCCTGCGCCGTTACCAGAACGGTGATGGTATTGGAGCCCACATTCAGCGATACGGGCGACGGACTGCCGCTGACGGCCGCATTGCCGTTCACTTTAACCGTTGCCGTACCGTCCGCAAGGGTCGGCGTTACGTCGACGCTCGCTACGCTATCCGCCACATTCGCCGTATAACTCGTCGTGCCGGAGGCGAAAGATGGGTTGAGCGTTCCGGCGCTCAACGTTAAGTTGTTCAAATTCGCATTCGTGGATAGAGGCGCCGCTCGCGTTACCTCGACCGTGTAGGTCTTCTTTGTCGTGCCGTCCTGCGCGATGACTTCGATCGTGATGGTGTTGGCACCCACGTTCAGCGATACGGGCGACAGACTGCCGCTGGCAACCGTGCTGCCGTTTACTTTAACCGTCGCCGTGCTGTCCGCAAGGGTTGGCGTTACGTCGACGCCCGTCACGTTGTTTGCCACACTGGCCGTGTAGCTCGTCGTACCGGAAGCGAATCCCGGAGCCAGTGCCGTCCCGCTTAGGGTCAGATTATTAAGATCGGCATTAGTGGATGCCGCTCGCGTTACCGTGACCGTGTAGGTCTTCTGTGTCGTGCCGTCCTGCGCCGTTACGAGAACAGTGACGGTGTTGGCACCCACGTTCAGCGATACGGGCGACGGACTGCCGCTGGCCACCGTGCTGCCGTTTAATTTAACCGTCGCCGTGCCGTCTGCAACCGTCGGGGTCACATTAATGCTTGCCGTGCCGTATGACACATCGGCCGTATAGCCGCTTGTCCCGGATGCAAACGCAGGGCTGAGCGTTCCCGCACTTAACGTTAAATTGCTCAGATTGGCGTTCGTGGAAAACGTGTTATACTGCGTCAGCATAGCGCCGGCTCCCCCAACGGTGATAAACCTTCCGTTAGCAAAACCCACATGATTTAAAAAATCGCCGAGCCCCGTTTTCTCCGCACTCCATGTAATGCCGTCGGGAGAGGAGGCTATCGCTCCAGGTCCCCCTCCTGTATCGCCTACGGCTACAAACTTGTTCGCGCCATAAGCAATGCCGTATAAATTCATCCCGGCCACGGAGACCGTTCTGGGCGTCCAGGTGATTCCGTCGGAGGAAGTAAGCACCCTCTGATTTGACCCGCCGGCAACGAATTGGCCGGCTCCGTAATTAACGCCCATCAAGTCTTCCGGGCTGCCCGAACGCGTCGTCCAGGTGATCCCGTCGGGAGAAGTTCGTATCGTGCCTGCACTCCCAACCGCAGCGAACAAACCGCCTCCATACGTAACGCTGTAAAAATTGGCCGCAGTTCCCGAAGTCCTGGGGGTCCAAGCGATACCGTCCGGAGAGCTCAGAATCACCCCGCTATACCCCGCGATGACCCATACGGTACCGTTATAGGCAGCCGCACTCAGATTGGCGGATGTTCCCGTCGAGCGGACCGTCCAGGTTACGGCATCGGGCGAGGTCGCGATTTTACCGCCCGCTCCCGTAACAATCCACTGGCTTCCGGCATAGGTTACCCCTACCGCCGACGAAAGAGCAATGGTTGTCTTGCTCCAGCTCAGCCCGTCTGACGACGTCATAATCGTACCCAAGTTACCGACGGCCACCCATTTTCCATTTCCGTAAGCAACTTGGTTTAAATCCGTTCCCGCATTGTTAGGAACGTTATCCCATGTGCCTGCCGCCTCCGCTCTGCCAATCCAGTTCCCCGCACCGCCGGTACCGGCAACGAGCAGGAACACCAGGGCTATCCGCAGAAAGCGGCCCCAAAATCCCGTTTTACCCAGCTCCCTCATGTGAACCTCCTATATCGATTTATAAATGGTGACTGAATATATGTCATCTGGATGTTTAAAAATGCTAATAATTTTCATCCCCCCATAAGTTCATCGGAATACAAGCCTTCGTTTTGAGACCTAATTACATTTTAATAGAAAAAGAAGAAAAACTCACCAAAAAAATAAAGACAAACAGCCTATTGCATGTCACAAAATGTATATATTTTGGAGAAACCTTGTGGTATTCTGAAATGGAAAATAGTTCTTAACTCCTTAAGAGGAAGGTCCCCTGTGTTAAAAAAAATGTCCGAGCCGGAAGACCAGCCGTTTCTGTTCGAGCTTTATTGCAGCTCCCGGATGGCGGAAGTACAGGCTTGGGGCTGGGACGAAGCAACCCTGCGGTCTTTTCTTCACATGCAGTACAGCGCCCAGAGCGGCTCTTACCGGCAGCAGTATCCCGAAGCGGAGTCGTACATCGTCTGCCAAGACGGTCAACGGGCCGGAAGAATTCTGATCCACCGGACGCCCCACTGTATAAGAATTGTGGATATTACCCTCCTCCCGCAATTCCAGAATCAAGGATTCGGAACAAAGCTGCTTCAAACCTTTATGCAAGAAGCCCGCGAACAAAACCTTCCGCTCCGGCTTTCCGTACTTAGAACCGGCAGAGCACTGGCCCTGTATGAACGGCTGGGCTTTCATAACGCGGGAGAGAACGACATGTATCTGGCTATGGAATGGAATCACGAAACTTGTAAAGAAGGTGACCGCTCATGAGTGAATCTTATTTAGGCGAAATACGGATGTTTGGAGGCAATTACCCGCCGCAAGGATGGGCGCTGTGCAACGGCCAGATTTTGAGCATTGCGGAGAACGAGGCTCTTTATGCTTTGCTTGGCACGACCTATGGAGGAGACGGACAAACCACGTTCGGGCTGCCCGATTTGCAGGGCCGCATCCCGGTTCATCCGACTCAAGGGTACATCCGGGGATCGAAAGCCGGCACCGAAACCGTGACGCTTACCCAGTCTCAGCTGCCTCAACATACCCATATCCCCTATGCGACAGCAAGCCCCGCTACGGCAAACTCTCCGGCCAATAACACTTGGGCAACCGCCATCACCCAGAACTATGCGACTTCCGGCACGACAACGCCCATGAATCCGCAGACCCTTTCCTCCGTCGGCGGCAATCAGCCGCACGACAATGTGATGCCATCGGCTGTTATTACATTTATCATCTCTCTATACGGGGTCTTCCCGCCGCAGCCTTAAACACAGTTGATATATAAGGAGGAACTAACTATGTCCGAACCATTTGTGGGGGAAATCCGGTTGTTTGCAAACAATTACGCTCCGCGCGGCTGGGCGTTTTGCGAGGGACAAACCCTGTCCATTAACGGAAACCAGGCTCTTTACTCTCTGATCGGCACCGTTTACGGAGGCGACGGCAGAACAAACTTTCAACTTCCCGATCTTCGCGGCCGTGTCCCGATTCACGTAAGCCCTACCAATCCTTTGGGCCAATCCGCAGGAGAGGCGGCTCATACGCTTACCGTCAACGAGATGCCTGCTCATACACATCAAGTGTCCGCTTCGGGGAATCCCGGTTCCACCTTTGCTCCCGCAGCCAACGTATGGGCCGATGAAACGGCACTGTACGAGCCGCTTTCGGACCCTACCGTTCCGATGAATGCGGGCACCATATCCGTCGCCGGCCAAAGTCAGCCGCACAACAACATGCAGCCGTATCTGGTCGCTAATTATGCCATCGCCCTAGTCGGCATCTATCCTTCAAGGAGCTAAGAAAGGAGCATTACTTTTATGGCTGACGCTTACTTAGGAGAAATCCGTATATTCGCAGGTAATTATGCTCCAAGGGATTGGGCGTTTTGCAACGGGCAGCTTATGCAGGTTAGACAGTATACCGCCCTTTTCGCCATCTTGGGTATGCAGTACGGCGGGGACGGCAAAACAACTTTCGCCCTGCCGAATCTAATGGGCAAAGCTCCCATGCACCAAGGCGCCGGGCAGGGACTAACTCCCCGCGTTGTCGGGCAGTCCGTCGGTTCGCCTACCGAAACTCTGCTCACGACGGAAATCCCTTCGCATACTCACGTTCCCCAATCGGTGAATGCCGTAGGCAGCGACACAAACCCGACCGGTAATTTCTGGGCGCAATCTCCGGCAGAAGGCCGTCCCGGCCGGGAAAAGCAGCGGAATCTATACGATCCCACTCCCACCGTACAAATGAGTCCGGTCAATCTTTCCGTTACCGGCGGCAGCCAGCCGCATAACAACATGCAGCCTTTCCTTGCAATGAATTATATCATCTGTTTAAGCGGGGAGTTTCCGCCCAGACAGTAAACGTGTGTAAAAAAAAGGACCTTCCGTCCGGTGAAAGGATGGGAAGGTTCTTAACCTTGTCTCGATAATTATAACTCAAACATAAATCCTTCCGTCCACTCATTTTCATCGACTTGATAAGCATCTATGTAAAAATCATCAGGAAATTCTTTAAAGCCCGGCAATTCTTTATATTTCTTGATCACAGCTTCGGCTTTATCTTTGGAAGAATAAATGCCGATTACTTTCGTACTTTCGATTTGATTCCATTCATAGCTATGTTGTAATAAGAAAACCGTTAGCATATTCTTCTTTACCTCCATATTTTTAAGGCTGGTTCCCCAATAATTTTAAATACTCCTCATATGCTTCATGAATTTTTTTCCAGCAAACTTCTTCCCATATTTTTTTAAGTTCTAAGATTCTGGTTTCATCTACGTCAGCCGGAATCATTTCACCGCCAAATCCAATCCATGCATCCGAATCGGGTACTTCCCCATATTCTCCTGCATATGCAATTTCATGAGGCGCGTAGGTAAAACCGATGTGCTTGCAGCGGTTATCAAAACAGTGATATCCCGGCTCCCCTACGCCATTTTTGCAAAAGGAAGGCGTTGCAGCCGCTTTGGCATCAGACCAAATTTGCGAGCAATACAATTCCAGTACCAAATGTTTAATCGTCATTAATTCGCTCCATTTCCACGTAATCTAACGCAAATCTTTAGTTCTTTATTCTTATTATCGCGGTATACCCCTTACAACCATCATATAAAATAATTCTTGGTAGAACATTTGGAGATTTTGTCGAAAACAAATCTTAAATCTAAATACAAAAATAACATACCGCAATAGTGAAAAGACCGGCCGCCCCGAAGGTTTTCCCCTCAAGACTTCCGGTCCTCTATATCTGTTCATACCACTTTCGGCTTAGACTGCGCCGTTCCGCTGCCCGCGTGCTTCCTTCTTCTGCCCCGCTTCTCCGCGTAATACGTTATGGCGACGAATACGCCCATCATGGCCGAATAAACGGCGATGACTCCCAGCGGATTCGGACTTGCGAAGCCTCCGCCCCCTCTTCCTTCGCCGGGGTGAAAGCCGCCCGGAACCGCTCGCTCCGCTCCCGGACCGCCTCCGCCTTGAGGCGCCCCGCGCTTCTTCACACCGGAGCTCCGTCCCTCGCCGGACGGTTCGCCTGCTCCGGAGGTGTCGCCGGTGGACGAGGACTGCCGCTCCACGTCAAAGCCGCCCGGCGGCTGACCGCTCTCTCCGTCGGCCCCGTTTTGCGGACGCTGCCGGCCGCCGCCCTCCTGCATCATCGGTGAAGAAGCAGCCGTGATGCCGAACACGCTGCCGACTCCTTCCAGCCGGGCAAGAAAATTCGTCGCGTACATCTCGTAGGCTCCGAATGCAACAATGGCCGCAGCCGCGATTTTAGCCACCGCGGATCCAGTTTTCCCCCGAACTCTCCCGGGAAATATCCGGCCCGTCACCTGGATGACCCACTGCCAGTGCATCCCCACGTGGACGCCGATCAGAACCAGCACGAGGTAAGAAATGCTGATATGCGCCATTTTGAACCAGCGCTCCTCACCGAGGTGTATCCCCCGGAATACGACTTCGGATATCAGGATGCCGCTTACGATGATGAAGGTCATCGTGACAAGCAGCAGAACATTGAGCAGATAGCCGAAGCGTGTTTTTCCCGGCAGGTTCCGGTCCATAATGCGCAAGGTTACTTTTTTCACCCACTGCAAATTCAGCAGGATATGGGTGAGTAGGGCGAACGAAATCGCCAAGCCCGCTATTTCGTGAAACGTCAATCCGCCTAAAACCCGTTTATTAAACAATAAGACCAGCGTAAGCGCCATGGCAAGATCGAGCGTTAATTTTACAAGAGTTATCTTTTTCATGATTCACGTCTCCCGCACCCGTTAATTCTTTGCCGCCTTTTTCATTATCGTATGTCTCTATAGATTGTCGGCTAGGTGTCTTTCCCTCGGACCTTCTTACGCCCTCCGCCGCTCGCGTTGGAGCTTCCAAGCCTCGGCTTCCTGCTGGTACACGAGATTTTTCAGATAGGGAAGAAGCTGCGCGGCAAGCTCCTCCCGTTTCAGCCCGATTTCCAGCACCGCCTTGAGATAACCGAGCTTATCCCCGATATCGTAGCGGTTTCCGGCCAGTTCCAGAGCCAGCAGTTCCTCCCGTTTGGCGATTTCATGCAGCGCATCCGTCAGCTGGTATTCGCCGCCGGCTCCTCTTTCGATATTTTCCAGTATGGGGAAAATAGTCGGCTCCAGAATGTACCGGCCCATGACGGCTACATTGGAGGGAGCGCTGCCGAGAGACGGCTTCTCCACCAGACCCGCTACGCGGTGAATCCGGTTCCTCCCTCCGGCCGAGTCGATGATCCCGTATTTGTCCACCTCAGAGTCCGGTACGGGTTTGACCCCGATCACCTGCCGGCCCGTCTCCTCATAGAGGTGGATCATCTGCCGGAGTGCGGGCGGGTCGGAAACCATGATATCGTCCCCGAGCAGAACGGCGAAAGGCTCGCTGCCGATAAACTGCTTCGCGCACAGAATGGCATGTCCGAGTCCGAGCGGCTCCTTCTGGCGGATAAAATGGATCTTGGCCATCTCGCTGATCGCCTGCACTTCTTTCAGCAGTTTCATCTTGCCCTTCTCGTTTAAAGTCTGCTCAAGTTCAACCGACCGGTCGAAGTGATCCTCGATGGACTTCTTGTTGCGCCCGGTTACGATGATAATGCTTTCGATCCCGGACTGGACCGCTTCTTCCACAATATATTGGATGGCCGGTTTATCGACAATCGGCAGCATCTCCTTGGGCTGTGCTTTGGTCGCGGGCAGAAAACGCGTACCCAGCCCCGCTGCCGGGATAACCGCTTTTTTGATCGTCATGACTTTTCACTCCCTGTAGGTGTTGGTAAGCGGAAAACCCAGTATCGGCTCCCCGCGTAGTTGATCCATGAGCTGGCGAATGTTGCCCCCAGTTTGCCGGTTACGAGCGGCCAGCCCAGCCCGCTGTGCGCCCACTGGAGCAGAACGGTCGATACGGCCAGCGAAATCAGATTGATCAGGAAAAATCTTGCGATTTCCCGAGTGCCTCGCCCCGTCCGGCTGCGGAAAGTCCAGCTCCGGTTGAGAAAATAGCTGTTCAGCACCCCGAGCAGGAAAGCGATAACCTGTGCCGTTAAATAGGGCACGCCCGCTTCCGTCAAGAGCAGGAAGGCTGCGAAATCGACACCGGTGTTCAACAGACCGACCAGCCCGAACTTCACGAGCGGCAGAAGGCGGTTACCCCGGCTGCCTAATCTGTCCGGACTGCTCAGTCCGCCCGGGCCGCCCTGCTTACTAAGGTTCCCAGAGTTACTCATAACCGGCCAGCCTTTTGGGCATCGGCCCTTCCTGCTTTTGGAGACCATGGCATTCCCTAACGATATAAAGCGGTCTTCCTTTCGTTTCATCGTAAATACGGCCGATATATTCGCCCAGAATGCCCAGCATAAGCAGCACAAATCCGTTAAAAATGAGCATAATGCTGACAACCGACGGCCAGCCCTTTAACGTCGCGTCCGTAAACAAGGCGAGGTATACCACATAGAGAAGGTAGAGAAATCCCGAGCCCGAAAGCAGCACCCCAAGATATCCGGCCAGCTTCAGTGGCTTGTAAGAGAAGGACGTAATGCCGTCCAAGCTGAGCTTGATCATCCTCTTCAGCGGATACTTCGTCTCTCCCGCAAGGCGTTCGTCCCGCTCATACTCGATCGCCGTCTGACGGAAACCTACCCAGCTGACCAGCCCGCGGACAAAGCGGTTGTTTTCGGGAAGCTTCCTCATCTCGTCGCAAACCTTCCGGTCCATCAGCCGGAAATCTCCCGTGTCCACGGGAATATGAATATCCGTCGAGGCCCGCAGCACGCGGTAGAACAAACTGGCGGACCATTTTTTGAAAAAGGTTTCTCCGCTCCGCTTCACCCGCTTCGCATAGACGACTTCATAGCCTTCCTCCCACTTCCCGATCATCTGCAAAATCAGCTCCGGCGGGTCCTGCAAATCGGCATCGATAATGATGACCGCATCGCCGGAAGCGTAATCCATACCGGCCGTAATCGCGATCTGGTGACCGAAATTGCGGGAAAAATCGATCAGCTTCACCGTTTCGTCCCAGGTGGCGTACTCCTTGATGATTTCAGCGCTCCGGTCCCTGCTCCCGTCATTGATAAAAATCAGCTCGTAAGTTTCGGAGGTTCCGCTCATCACCACTTTCAGGCGCCTGTAAGTTTCCTGAATGACCGCTTCCTCGTTATACATCGGAATGATAATGGAATACTTTACCTTCTGCGTCATGACGCGTTCCCTCCATCCTCTATGGTTACTTCATACAGAGTCATGCTTCCGCCGCGGCCCCCCTCACCGCCGTTTGCCGCACTAGTGCCGGTTTGTGTCTGAGCAGACCCGGACTGCCATTCTTCGGACGAAATTTTCTTGCCGTGCTGCGCGAGCCATTGAGCCAGCTCCGCATTGCCTCCTCGTCCTCCTCCGCCTTCGGAAATCAGGAAATATTTTAATTTCCCGGTTTTGACCATGTCCTCCAGCTGAGCCGTTGTGTAAACCGGATCGTTGCCCGAGAATCCGCCGAGGGTGACGACTTTTTCCCCTTTGTCGATGATATAAGGCGCCGCTGTATTATAGTCGGATGTTGCGAATAAGTATGTCGTGCTGCCGATGTGGGCCTTCATGTAAGCGAGAAGCGCTTCGTTCACGCTCCGGCCTCCCATGCCGCCGTCCATTGCACCGGGTGCTCCCCAGCCTCCGGCGCTGCGGTCCGTTTCGCTGCCCGTGCCGGTACCGTCCGCCGAGGCGTCAGGGCCGTTTCCGTTCCCGGCTTCCAAAGCCCCCGGGTCCGTACCCTGACTTGCGCCGTCCTCGTTCTGCGAGCCGGAGCCTGCGCCATCGCGGCTGCCGTCGCCGGGCATCATTCCGCCGCCCGGTCCCTGACCCATTGCGCCGCGGTCATTGCCGCCGGAAGGACCCGCTTGCGGAATCATACTGTTGAGTCCGTAAGTAATCGGGGTCGCCGCCCAATACGAGGGTCCGATGAGCAGGACGAGAAGTCCCGCCACGGCTGCCGCATAGGAGAAGCGCGTTGTCCTGAATTTCAGGACGATAAGCACAAGTGCCGCCGCCGCGCCGGTCAGGCCGACGCCATAGGTCCAGCCGCTGCCGATTGTGCCGTTGTAGGGCGCCATAATAAACACTTGAAATGCCGCCGTCGCCGCCACGGCTGCCGGAAGCAGCCAGGAGAGCCACCCCGATTTGCCGCGGTACGCGCTCCACAGCTCGGACCATCCCGCACCTGCAAGCGCGGCGATAGGAGGCGCCAGCATGATCAGATAGTAGTGGTGGAAGAAGCCCGCCACACTGAAGAAGGCCATACCCGGCAGAAGCCATGCGAGCCAGAACAGGCTCTCTTTATGCTTCCGGGTGAAGTTGTTCCGGCGCAGGCCGGCGAGCAGGGAGACGGACGCCACGGCCGTGAAAGGAATCATCCAGCTCGCCTGGCCGGACAGCGCCGACTGGAACAGGCGCAGCGGGCCTTTCTCGCCCGTGCCGAACATGCCGCCGGGGCCGCCGCCGC
This sequence comes from Paenibacillus sp. RC84, assembly GCF_041260495.1. Classification (NCBI taxonomy): domain Bacteria; kingdom Bacillati; phylum Bacillota; class Bacilli; order Caryophanales; family Paenibacillaceae; genus Paenibacillus; species Paenibacillus sp. RC84. The sequence continues at coordinate 417,252 of NZ_JBGBYL010000002.1, read as the reverse complement.
CGAATCCCGGCGGTTGGCCTTGGCCGTCTGCGCCTGGAGCGCCCGGTGCGCCGGGCATTCCGCCGCTGTCGGCTCCACTCGGCACGGCCGCGCTGCCGCCGCTGGCTCCGCTCCCGCCCGGCAGCGGGTCGCTTCCTGCGGCACTCTGGCCGCCGGTTGTTCCGGCGCTGCCGCTGTCCGAGCCCGCAGCCCCCGGCGTCATGCCGCCCCCGGCGTTGGCGCCATCGTCAGCCGCACGGCGCTCTCCCATCGGCATACCGCCGCGGTCACCGCCGCCGCCCGGACCGCCGCCCTGATTGCCCGTCAAGCGCGAAACGCCGTTATAACCGAAAGCCAGCTCCAGGACGGAATTGGTTTCGCTGCTGCCGATGTAAGGCCGCTCGCTTGCCGGAATGGAATCCACGATGACCGCCCAGGAGACGGAGATCATCAGCATAAGGGCGATTGCGCCGGACAGTACGCCGGCTTTCTTTTTCCAGGTGCTTTTAAACGCGAATAAGTAGAAGAGAACAAAGGCAGGCAAAATCATATAAGCCTGAAGCATTTTCATATTAAAACCGAGCCCGATAAGAGCAAATGCGCCAAGCAGACTGAAGACGCTGTTTCGTTTAACGGCTCTGAACAGAAACCAGGTGCCGAGAAGAAGGGTAAAAACAAGCATACTATCAATGTTGTTGGTCCGGCTGACCGCCACCGCAACCGGTGTGCACGCCATAACGAGGGCCGCTATCCTAGCCGCCGCCGCTCCGAAGGAAGGTTTAACGAGCAGGTAGATCAGCAGGATCGACCCGACGCCCGCAAGGGCCTGAGGCAGAATGACGCTCCATCCGTGAAGGCCGAAGATATAGGCGCTCACCGTTTGAATCCAGAACGTTACGGGCGGTTTGTCGACGGTTACGGAACCCGCTGAATCGAGGGAACCGAAGAAAAAGTTGTGGAAGTTTTGCAGCATACTCGCTACGGCCGTCGTATAGTACGTATTGGCGTATGTATCGAGCCAAATGTTGTAGGTGTTCAGAAAGACGCCGAGCAGTAAAATGAAAACTAGCGGAAGATCGACCCGGAATCGTTTGGTGCTTATCATGGTTCTCCACTCCTTAATTGTCACTTGCGAAAATGAAATTTACATCCCCCGGCAAAAACGTTACCATCGAGAAAGAAATAAAAGCGCCATGCCCATTGCCTGCCTGCGCCAGCCAAATGATCTGCCGGAAGCCTCTTGCAGCGCTTCCGGCTCGTCAGTGGATATGCTTGTATTGTGCGGGCTGTGCCTGAACCCTTCTTGAAGGCTGGCTGAATGTTTGCTGAAAGCCCGGCGGGCGCCCCCATGATTAAGCGGAAGCTCAGGCTGCGTTCAGATTCCATTCAGTTTCGTGACGGATAATCCGTGTATAGCTAATAGAAAGAAGACCCGAGAGGTGATCCCGCATGAAAAATGGTAAAGACATCCGTATCCTGCTTGTCGATGACGAGCCGCACATTTTGCAATTTCTCGAATTCGGCCTTGTCAATGAAGGCTTTCAAATTAAAACGGCCCCGGACGGCATGAGCGCCATTAATCTGGTCCGGGAATTTCAGCCGCATGTCGTGGTTTTGGACGTCATGATGCCCGGCATGGACGGCTTCGAAGTGTGCCGTCTGCTGAAGAAGAACGGCAGCAATATCGCCGTCATCATGCTGACCGCCAAGGACGAGGTCGAGGACCGCGTCAAGGGACTGACCATAGGCGCGGACGATTACCTCGTGAAGCCGTTCAGCTTCGAGGAGCTTCTGGCCCGGATCGAGGCCAGGCTGCGCAACCAGTTTCCCGGCGTTTTCCGGGAAATCGCCATCGGCCCTTTCCGGATCGACGACCCGAGGAAGGAAATTATTTTCGGAGAGAGATCGCTGGAGCTTTCGCCGACGGAATACGAGCTTTTGAAGTTTCTCGTCGTTAACCACGGCATCGTGCTCAGCAAGACGAAGATTTTGGACAAGGTGTGGGGGTATGATTTCGGCGGGGAAGAAAACATCGTGGAAGTGTATATCCGCTCTCTGAGGGACAAGCTGGGAGACAAGGAGCACCGGTTGATCCGTACGCTCCGGGGAGCCGGATACCGGCTCGACTGGTCATGAAACGAGTCCGGCCTCTGACCCGCGCCGCGCGCCTGCTGGCCCCCCGCTCCCTTCAGTTCCAGCTGTTGTCGCGGTCGCTCTATATTTTGGCCGCGCTTCTGGTCCTGGTCGGCGCTCTTCAATCTATATGGATGAAAAATTTCCTGTACCGCAACCGGGCCGAAACGATGTTCATTCAGTTGAACGGACTGCCCCGCGACCTGCTGGACCACTCGTCCCTTCTTCCGGAAAGGCGCGGCAAAAACGAAGAGGTTCAGCCGGGATCGGAGCGCCCGCGCGGTCCGGTGCTGTTCCTTCCGGATACGTCTCTTGCGTATATCGCTCCCGACGGAACCTTCACGGATTTGACGAAAGAAAGCGGGATGATCTCCCCGCAGCTCCCGGCCGAGGAATACACCGCCCTCCGAGAAGAGATGGCTCCCCGGCGGCCCGTTTCCTATAAAATCGTGCAGGATGCCGCGGGAACCGAGCAGCTCGTCGTCTTCCGGCCGGCGGAACGGTCGGGCAGCTTCGGCGGTATTATCCAGATGGGAACGGGCACGGCCCAACTCCAGGCCGTCGTGCTCCAGCAGCTTTGGATTTACGGGGCACTCATCGTGCTTGCCCTGGCGGGCGGCCTCGCGCTGAATATTCCCGTGCTCCGACGTACGCTCCAGCCGCTGAACAAAATGGTCGAAGCCGTCGAACAGACCGACGCCGGCAACCTGAACGAACGATTTCCCGAGACGCAGGGCCAACTGGAGATCGACTCCCTCGCGAAATCGTTCAACGGCATGCTCCAGCGCCTGGAGACTTCTTTCATCGCGGAACGCGATGCGAAAGAACAGATGCGGCGCTTCATCGCCGACGCCTCCCACGAGCTGCGCACGCCGCTGACTTCGATCCACGGCTTTCTCGAAGTGCTGCTCCGCGGGGCGGCGGACAATCCGAAGCAGCTCTATGCCGCTTTGACGAGCATGCACGGCGAATCGACCCGCATCAAGAAGCTGGTCGAGGACCTGCTCACGCTGGCCAAGCTCGACCGCGCTCCCCAGCTCCAGCTCTCGGACACGCGGCTGGACCGGCTTCTTCTGGAGATGGAGCCCCATCTCCGGATGCTGGCGGGTACCCGCACGGTTCATATCGACCTGACCGCGGGCGTACGCGGAACCTTCGACCCGGATAAAATGAAACAGGTGATCCTGAATCTGTTTCATAACGCGGTCCAGCATACGGACCCGGAAACCGGCGTCATCACGGTCATTTTATCCGCGGACAGGGACGGAATCGCGCTGAAGGTCAAGGACAACGGACCGGGCATCCCCGAAGAACACGCGGCACATGTGTTCGAGCGCTTTTACCGCAGCGATTCCTCCAGAACCCGCAAACATGGCGGAGCCGGACTCGGGCTGTCGATCACGAAGTCGATCGTCGAAGCCCACGGCGGTACGATCTCCGTCCGGAGCCGGGAAGGCGCCGGTTCGACGTTCGTGCTCACCTTCCCTGAAACCGGTGAAAATAACGGCGGAAAAGTGTTAAAATAAACGGGATAAACAGAAAGGCGGAGAAGCGATGGTATACGCGTTTACGATTCAGCCCGGTATCTACCACGCCTTCGAAGACGAGGCGGAGCAGATTGAACAATGCAAGGAATGGGGCCTGCTGTCCGGTAAGGCAATCAAAACCAAAGCCTTTTTTTATAAGGGAAACGGCTTGAACGTTCCCTGCACCATCGTCGGGTACACCGACAGAATGACGGCTGTCATCGAATTGGACAACAAGCAGCAGCACTGCATCCACCCTTCCTATTTGAAGGAAATGCAGGCGGCGAACTACGGGCAGAGACAGTGGTCTTCCAGCGAAAACGACACCGAAGCCGATGCTTCGGAAGGAAACGATGCGGCCGGGAATGCGGAGCCTGCAGGTGAGGTTCCGGCGGATGCGGCCGCTGAGACTACGTCAGCCGCCATCCCGCAGAAGCAGGCTGCCGCAGAGCCGGCGCTGACGTCACAGACGGAGGCAGAGCCTGGGCAAGCCGCCGTTTCCGCCGATCGGGACAAGCCCGACGCCGCATCCGAAGCTGTCGATGCGCCTAAGGCGAAGGCCAAGAAAGAAAAAGCGCCCAAGCTTCAGCTTCCGGAAGGAAAAGTGAAGATGACCGCTAAGGTACAGGATTTCACGACGGTTCCCAATCACTTTTCCGATAACGACGATGAGGTCATCATTTACGAAAATGTGGCCATTGTGGATCCGGAAACGGATATCGGCACCGCCTGGTCCAGCCACAGCGCGACGCTGAAAAAGCTGGAGCTCGAAGTCGGCGATACGATCACGTTCGAAGCCAAGATCGTGGCCAAGAAGCTGACGCGCTACCCCGTGCCTTACAAAATCAACAATCCCGCTAAAATCCAGAAAGAGCAGGAGTAGCTGTAAAAAGAAACACCGTTCAGACGCACGTTTCCCGTGCTTCCGGACGGTGTTTCTTCTTTTCGTCATCCGTCAATATTTTGTCAACCATTCTTCACCGTTTACTCACAGATATTGTGAAAATAATCACAGCTAAGTGTGTAAGATAAAATAGAAGGATTTGGTTCGAGCAATCCAGGATCTTATCTCGTCGTTTTACAATTATTTCCCGGGGCGGTGAAAGCATGAAACCGTTTAAACGTCAGGAGAAAAGGCTGATGATTCTCATGTTCGTCGTGGCCGCCGTTATGCTGCTTTCCTTTTTGCGCAGATTATTTGCTTAAGCCTGCATGTACCCGAAACAAGAACATTCCAGGGGGAGTTGGTGCACCGTGTTTCATTATGATCCTGTACTGTACAGCCGCATACTCACCGAAGTCACGCTCGCGTTCCACATTATTTTCGCCACTATCGGTGTCGGCGTTCCGGTGATGATCGCTCTGGCCGAATGGACGGGCATCCGCAAGAACGACCGGTACTACACACTGCTGGCCCGCCGCTGGGCGCGCGGCTTCGTCATCACCGTCGCCATCGGCGTCGTGACCGGAACGGCCATCGGTCTACAGCTGAGCCTGCTGTGGCCAAGCTTTATGGAAATCGCCGGGCAGGCCATCGCGCTGCCGCTGTTTATGGAGACGTTCGCGTTCTTCGTCGAAGCGATTTTCCTCGGCATTTATTTGTATACCTGGGACCGGTTCAAACCGAAGCGGCATCTGATGCTGCTCATCCCGGTCGCCATCGGGTCTTCCGCCTCGGCCTTTTTCATTACGACCGTGAACGCGTTTATGAACACGCCGCAAGGCTTTACGCTTGAAAACGGCAAAATCACGAACGTGGACCCGATTGCGGCCATGTTCAACCCGGCGACGCCCACGAAAGTTTCCCACGTCCTCGCATCGGCTTACATGACGTGCGCGTTCATTCTCGCGGCCATAGCGGCCTTCTCGCTGCTGCGCCGCAAAGGAGACCGGCTTTACGCCAAGAAGGCGCTCAAGCTTACGCTATCCGCAGGCCTTGTGTTCGCGCTGGCAACGGCTGCGATCGGCGACCTCTCGGGCAAGTTTCTGGCGGCTTATCAGCCCGAGAAGCTGGCTGCGGCCGAATGGCATTTCGAGACGCAGACCAAAGCTCCGCTGGTGTTCGGCGGAATTTTGACAGAGGACAAAGAAATCAAATACGGGCTGAAAATCCCGTACGCCCTGAGCATCCTCGCCGGCAGCAATCCCGGCTTTGAAGTCAAAGGACTGGATCAGATTCCCGATGAGCTGGAGCCTCCGCTCTATGTGCACTACTTCTTCGACGGCATGGTCACCATCGGGATGTTCACCATCGTGATCGCGGCTCTCTACCTGTGGCTCAGCCGCAGCAAACGCGCCTCGAAGCCGGCTCCGCGCTGGCTGCTCCGGGTGATCGTCGCCTGCGGACCGCTCTCCATGCTCGGCATCTGGCTCGGCTGGTTCTATGCCGAGGTAGGCCGGCAGCCGTGGATTCTCCGCGGCTACATGAAAGTGGCCGAAGCGGCCACGACGTCGGCCCATGTGGACAAGATGCTGCTCTTGTTCTGTCTGCTGTATCTCGTCCTGGGGCTGACCGCGATAAAAGTGCTGTCCAAGCTGTTCAAAAACAACGACGTCGCGGATGAATTGATCGCATTCGGCGTTTTCGAGAAAAGGGGGCCGCTGGAATGAATCTGGAGCTGCTCGGCATTACCGTTCTGTGGGTGTTTCTGTTCGGCTACCTGATCGTGGCTTCCATTGACTTCGGAGCCGGTTTTTTCAGCTACTATTCCGTCGTTACGGGCAGTAAAAATATCACGCACCGCATCATCGAGCGCTATCTTTCTCCCGTCTGGGAAGTCACCAATGTGTTTCTTGTCTTCTTCTACATCGGCCTGGTCGGATTTTTTCCGGAAACCGCCCGCTATTACGGCACGGCACTGCTTGTCCCGGGGTCCCTGGCGCTCATTCTTCTCGCTCTGCGGGGTTCCTACTACGCGTTCAGCACGTACGGGTCCAAAGACAACCGGTGGTACATGCTGATCTACGGAGCTACCGGGCTGCTGATCCCCGCCGCTTTATCGACCGTGCTGGCCATTTCGGAAGGCGGCCTGATCGTGGAAACCGCCGGCCAAATCACGCTGGACTGGAGCGCTCTCCTGGGCAGCGTCTATACCTGGTCGGTCGTGCTGCTCGCTGTCGTCAGCGTGCTGTACATCTCCGCCATGTTCCTGGCCTACTATGCGCATAAAGCGAAGGACAAGGCCGCTTTTGAAATCGTACGCGGGTATGCGCTTTTCTGGAGCGTTCCGACCATTCTGGCCAGCGTACTCGTCTTTTTCGCGATCTCCCGGCATAACCCCGAACATTTCACAAAAATGCTCGATCTCGCCTGGATGTTCGTCGTCTCGTTCCTCTGCTTCCTGATTGCCGTCTACACCGTCTGGAAAAAAAGACATTTGGGCCTCGGCTTCACCTTCGTCCTGCTCCAGTTCGCCTTTGCTTTTTTCGGGTACGGGGCCTCCCATCTGCCTTACATTCTGTATCCGTACATCACGATTCATGAAAATTTCACCAATCCCGCCATGGGCACGGCGCTTATAATCGCTTTTATCGCCGGCCTGCTGATTCTCATTCCTTCGCTTGTTCTGCTGATGAGACTGTTCCTGTTTGATGCCAGCTATGTTCAAGGAAACCGGGATAAGAAAGGATGAAGACGCCGTGGAACATTTTATGATCATGTATGCTCCTCCGATTGTCGTTGCGGTCTCGCTGCTCTTCTTGTTTCTGTGGGCGCCCCGCGCCAAAGATGTCACGGACGAGCCGGAAGGCGATCGTCCGCAGCGTATGCGCTGAACCTTCTCTGCTTTAACCGTACCGATCAGCCATACCCTTCTTATCACTCGCGAAAAGAAAGGCGATTCCCGTAAGAGAATCGCCTTTTTTATTTTACCTGCCGCTTACATGGTGATAATTTGCAGAAAACGATCATAAACTAGTATGTAAGAATAGATTACCGGAAGGAGGTGCCGACTAGATGTACTACGAAGAAGATCGCGAACCGTTTGAAGACGATGCAGCCGACGAGAAGGAAGAATAAGTAACCCTCGTGCGGTCCCCATGAATGTGACACCCCGTTTCTTCTGTCCACTCTCTCCTGTTTGACGTGCATGCCTCTTCCTTCCAAACGGCAAAAAAGCCCGTTCTCCGCTAATGGAAACGAGCTTATTTTTGTTGGACACTTTATGAAAAAGCCGCCCCGTAAAACGAGGCGGACTTTTTTGTTGTAAGCAGACTGCGGCCGCTCTTACTTCTCTTCGTTCAGGTAAACCGCTTTGCCGGTTTTCGCCGATTCGTAGATGGCTTCGAGAATCTCCGATACGACAAGTGCCTGTTCCGGCGTGACTACCGGATCTTTGTCGTTTTCGATCGCGTCGATCCACATCCGCATCTCCAGATCGGGCGCGTTCTCGGAAGCACCCTCGTAAAAGGCTACGCCGCCGCTGGAAAGCTCGATATTCTGCGTGTACAGGCGGCTGTTTTTCTCGCCGTTAATGCGCAGGCCGTCCTTCATGTCGGCTCCGCCCTCGGTTCCGCTCAGCGTACATTTCGCTTCGTCGACTTCAAGGGTGTTCAGCGCCCAGCTCGATTCAAGCATGATAGTCGCGCCGTTTTCCATCGTGATCATACCGAAAGCGGAATCTTCAACCGTGAACTTCGCCGGGTCCCAAGGGCCCCAAGCATTCGCCGCGTTCGCCCGGTGAGACAACTTGTGGTACGAGGTTCCGAGCACAACCTTCGGTTTGTAGTTGTCCATCATCCACAACGTGAGGTCGAGCGCGTGAGTCCCGATATCGATCAGCGGGCCTCCGCCCTGCTTTTCTTCATCCAGGAATACGCCCCAAGTCGGAACGGCCCGGCGGCGGATAGCGTGTGCTTTGGCGAAGTAAACTTCCCCAAGCTCGCCGTCTTCGCAAAGCTTTTTCAAATACTGGGAATCGGAGCGGAAACGGTTGTTATATCCGATCGTCAGTTTCTTGCCGGTCCGTTTGGCGGCGTCCACCATGCGGCGGGCGTCCACGGACGTTTTAGCCATCGGCTTTTCACACATGACGTGTTTGCCGGCTTCCAGTGCATCGATGGTAATGTCCGCGTGAGAATCGTTCGGTGTGCAGACATGAACTATATCAAGGGAGGAATCTTTCAGCAGTTCACGGTAATCTTGGTAAACGCAAGCATCGCCGGAACCGTATTGTTCCTTGGCTTTTTCCGCCCGTTCGATGACAATATCGCAGAATGCGACCAATTCAACGTTAGGCAGTTTCGCCAGACTCGGCAGGTGTTTGCCGTTTGCAATCCCTCCGCATCCGATAATTCCGATCCGGTACTTTTGTGACATTGCAGTTCCTCCTTCAAATGGGTAAACATGGATATGTAACTAACAATCAGACAGGATGGCGGCAAAATGTACGCGCGTTCTAAAATTTAGCGGCTTCCCCTGCCTGCTCGATCGTACTACAATAAAGTATAGAAGATACCTCGCCAAAATAAAATCACAGATATGGCGATACTTATATGCGATTTTGTCATTCGGGGGCAGAGCTGGTGGAAATCTATAACGAACAGATTAATTATGAAAACCCTTTTTTGTCCATGCGGGTCTTTCAAGCCCGTCGTGACGACGAGCGGATGAGTCCGTGGCATTACCACAAAGAAGTCGAAATGCTTGCCATTGTCGAAGGAGAACTCGACGTTTACCTTGAAAATGAAAGAGTGAGCCTGAAAGCCGGAGACGTTATCCTGATCGGTTCCTCCGAGCTCCACCGGGACCGTTCGTCGGCAGATACCACACTCGTCTATTATGTGTTCCAGTTCGACCTGGAGCATTACTTTGACGAAAGCGGGATCGCTTATTTGCGTTATTTTTCGGAGACCCAGTCCGCGCTAAGCAAGCTGAATTATATTTTCCGGGAAAATCCCGCTATCCGCGACGAGGTATTTGCGTGTATCCGCAACATTTATACCGAGTACGCCGGCAAAAAAGTCGGCTATGAAATCGCCATCTCCATCCTCGTGAAACAGATCGTGCTCTCTCTGCTCCGCAGCGACGAGAAGCGCCTGCTCGATTACGGCAACAGCGCCGATCTGATCCGGCTGAAGCCGGTTTTCGAGTACATCGACCGGAATATCGACGGCAAGGTTTACGTGGATGAAGCCAGCAAGGCGGCCAACATTTCCTATTACTATTTTGTGAAATATTTCAAAAAAGTACTCGGCATTTCTTTCCTCGATTACGTGAATTTCAAAAAAATCAAAAAAGCCGAGAAAATCCTGCTGACTCAGGATATCAGCGTCGCCCAGGTCGGCGAACAGATCGGCATGCCGAACATGGCTCACTTTTATAAAACCTTCAAAAAGATCAACCACTGCTCCCCCCATGAATTCCGCAAAAAAATGCTGGAGTGGAACCGATAAGGGCGGATATGGGCTTTCAGGCGGGCAAGCCGTGGTTGCTCACCGTCATGCTGAAGCAACGCAGAATGAGAGCTCGCTTGATGCGGCTGGTACTAACCCAGGCGTTTGGGAGCTTGCCGGACGCCCCTAACGGAGCCGCACAGGTCAAGCCTGCGCCCCTGCACTTACCGGCCGGCCCCACGCGCGTCTCCGCCTCCCGCAGCGGGGCTACCTCATGCCACGCTCTGCGGCTGCGACACTCGGCTGGACCCGCCGCTTTCACGCAGCCGTCTCCACGGATCGGCAGAACCGCGGCATTTGCGGACAGCCGCCCAGCGCGCCGCAGACAAACCGAAGAAAGGCAGGCCCGCATAGGGACCTGCCTTTCTTCTTGCTGCGCCGCTGCGCGGAACAGCCCCGGCAAGAGCCCGGGGCTTTCCGTATCGGCCGCGCCATCGCATCGCTCGCGCGGCGCGATCTCAAGACCGGCGGCGCTTAGCCGCACCGGTCCCGTCTACACCTTGCGGCCCTGGTGGGCAACGAGCTTGTACCCCACGCCGCGGATGGATTCGATCTGAACCGACTGCTGGTTCATCTCCAGCTTCTTGCGAAGCGAGCTTACATGAACATCCACCGTCCGCTGGCCTCCGATATAATCGAAGCCCCAGACGATGTTCATCAGGTCATCCCGCGTAATCACGACTCCGGGGCGCTGCACGAGATAAAGCAGCACCTCGAACTCCTTCGGGCGCAGCGGGATGGATTCTTCTCCGAGATAGACTTCGTACTTCTCGGGGAAGATTTGCAGATCGCCGACCGCAATCACCTTGTCGGTCGATTTCTTGCCTTCGCCGCCGGGCTCGTCCGCCTGCGTGCGGCGCAGAACCGCCGCCACGCGCGCCAGAAGCTCGGCGACGCCGAACGGCTTCGTAATGTAGTCGTCCGCGCCGTGCTTCAGTCCCTGCACGACTTCTTCCTCGGCATTACGGGCCGTCAGAATCACCACCGGCGTCGCATTGCCCTTCTGCCGCAGTTTGGATAGCACCTCAAACCCATTCAACCCCGGAAGCATAATGTCCAGAATGATCAGATCGTACGGCTGCTGCATAGCCGCCTGCAGACCGTCTCCCCCGTGATCCACGACCTTCGTTTCGTAACCTTCCTGAGTCAAATTATAAGAGAGCAGCCTCGCTAACGTAGGCTCGTCCTCGATAACCAAAATTTTTTGTGACATCGTGTCCCCCACGCTTGAACGTCTTATACTACTATCTTAAGTTTATCATAGCAGTGGAATGTAAATCGAATGTAAATAAAATATTAACGCCGCGTAAACTTGTCCGAAAAATGAAATTCCTCCGTCGTTACGGATGAATCACCGGAAGCTCGATAATAAATTCCGTGCCGTAGCCGACCTCGCTCTCGACCCGGATCGTTCCGTGATGCATCTCAACCAGATGCTTCACAATCGACAGACCTAGGCCCGTTCCGCCTGAACTGCGGGAGCGCGCTTTGTCCACCCGGTAAAATCTTTCGAAAATCCGCGGAAGATCTTTTTTAGGAATTCCGATTCCCGTATCTTTAATGGATATCCGGATCCGCTCGTCCTCTCCTTCGGTTCCCGATCCCGCGAGTTCCGCCGCGACCGAGACCCGGCCGCCTTCCGGCGTGTAGTTGATTCCGTTCGCCATCAGATTGATCAGAATCTGCCTCAGACGGTCTTCATCCGCTTCCAGGAACAGCGCTTCATCCACATTCATGCTGAGCGCGATCTTCTTCTTGTCCGCCTCCGCTTCCATCATGTGAAGCGATTTTTGAATAATGCTTTGGAGATGAGTCGGCGACAGCTGCAGAGGAATGCGCTTCGATTCGATTTTCGACAGCTCCAGAATATCCCCGACCAGCCGGTTGAGCCGCTCGCTTTCATCGAAAATAATTTGCAGAAACGATCTCGCCGTTTCCTTGTCATCCAGCGCTCCGGCCAGCAGCGTTTCGGAAAAGCCCTTCACCGCGGCAATCGGCGTTTTCAGCTCATGGGAAACGTTCGCGACAAATTCGCTGCGCATCCGTTCCAGCCGGCGCATCGCCGTAATATCATGCAGAACGACGAGCGCGCCCGACCATTCTCCATCCGCTTGCGAGATGGGGCTCAAGTTGATTTCCAGAATCCGTTCCGACGGGTAATAGAAAATGATTTCCTCGCGGATATGCTCGTTCGTTTCGATGCATTCCTGAATGAGCCGCGTCAGCTCGAACTGCTGCTTCGCTTCGTCGTACTTTTTTCCGTACAATTCATTGGAAGAAAAACCGAGAATATCTTCGGCCGAACGGTTGACGAGCACGATTCTCTGGTCGCGGTCTACCATCAGAATACCGCTTCCCATATTCTCCAGCACGCCTTTGAGGCGGCCTTCATTCTCCAGAATCCGGTTCATCTGCATATGCAGACTGTCCGCCATCCGGTTGATAGCCTGACCCAACTGGCCTACTTCGTCCAGGCTTTTCGTTTCCACACGCGCTTTATAGTTGCGGTTGGTAATCTGCTTCGCCACATTCGTTATGTTCTCGATCGGCCGTGTCAGCCCTTTGGCAATCCGGTAGCTGGTCGCACCCGCAATAAGGAACAGGATACCCAGACCGATAAGAAGGAACAGCCATAAATGGCGGATCGTATTCTCCACCTGCTCGAGGCTCATGGCCAGACGCAGATATCCCGTTTTCTCTCCGCCCGCTGTCTGTACCGGGATAGCCGCATACAGCATGTTGCGTTTAAGTGTGTCGCTGTACCGGATCGCATACCCGACGCCTTCCCGGTTTGCCTGTTGAATTTCGCTGCGGCCCGCGTGGTTGTCCAGCTCTTCGGGATTTTCATCCGAATCTCCCAGCACCTTGCCGTCTTCCCGGATATACGTCACTCGGGCATCCGTAAATTCCTTCAGCCGCTTTGTCTGGGAAGTATAATACGGCACAAGGAAAGCCAAATCCCCGGCCTTGTTCCAGTCGCCGGTCATCTCGATCACGCGAAGTTCGCGCACCAGATTGGATTCCAGCTCTTTAATATGTGAATCTTCCAGCAGCTTTGCCATGAAAATACCGGCGATCAGCATGGAAACTCCGATCATCAGCATAAGAATCAGCGTCAAGCGGGCTCTGAATTTGAGCATAAGTTTACCTTCACTCCAAACATGAGGTCATCATAACGGTTTTCTTCAGGAGATCAATCCTTAGTGTACGCTTCCCCCGCACGTAAAAAAAGTAAAGATTATGTAAAGGAATCCCGGAGGACCGGCAGTATAAGCATGCAAAAAAAACCGGAGGCTCCCCGCCTCCGGCCCGGCGGGCAGAAGGCTTCCACCCGCGAAATAAGTCCGTTTATGAATGTCATAAACTCACGAACAATTCTGAGCAATCCTCGCGTACCGTTCACCCGATTCGTTCGCTTTCGGGAACGAACCGGCATTGCTTGCCCGCCCAACGGATAAACTTAGGCGAAAACAGGCTCCTTGAACTGCTCCAGCTTTTGCAGCGAATTTTTCTCTACATCCGCATGAAGACTGTTTCCGTGAGAATCCATCGTTACGATGGCCGCAAAACCCTCGGTCTGCAGATGCCACATGGCTTCCGGAATCCCGAATTCCATAAAGTCCACGCCTTCGACTTTCTTGAAGCATCTCGCATAGTATTGCGCGGCTCCGCCAATCGCATTCAGATAAACACCGCCATGCTCCTTCAAGGCAGCCAGCGTTTTGGGACCCATACCGCCCTTGCCGATGACGGCGCGGATGCCGAACTTTTTAATAATATCTCCTTGGTAAGGCTCCTCACGGATACTTGTGGTAGGGCCTGCCGCTCTCACTTTCCAGTTGCCCGCTTGATCTTGACTCATAACCGGCCCGCAGTGATAAATGGCCGCACCGTTCAGATCGACCGGCGAGTTGTGATCCATCAAATATTTATGAAGCGCGTCGCGTCCGGTATGCATCATTCCGTTGATGATGACCACGTCGCCCACTTTCAACTGGCGGATCTGCTCTTCGCTGATCGGCGTTTGCAGAACGATCTCACGACGCTCGTCAGATTCGTCGGCATCAGGAGCGGCAGCTACGGCCTCCGGCTGCGAAGCTTCCGCTGCAGCTGCCGGCTGAGCCGCCTCGTTCATCGGCTGGTCGGAACCGCGCTCGTACACCCAATCCTGGATTTCGCCGGTTTGGGCGTTCAGGACAACCCCTTGACGGCGGTAGGCCCAGCAGTTATACGCGATCGAAACGAAGAAGCTTGCGGGAAGACGGTTCATCACACCGGCCTTGCAGCCGAGCAGCGTAACTTGGCCGCCGAAACCCATCGTGCCGATGCCGAGCTTGTTGGCGTTCTCCATCACGTAATCTTCCAGCTTGCGGAGATCTTCGTTCGGATTCACATCGTCCAGGGAACGGAACAGCTGATGCTTGGCCAGCTCGTAGCCGGTCGTGCGGTCGCCCCCGATGCCGACTCCGATCACACCCGCGCTGCAGCCTTGACCCTGCGCCTGATACACGGAATGCATGACGCATTTGCGGATTCCGTCCAGATCTCGTCCCGCTTTGCCCAGGCCGGGGATTTCCGCCGGAAGGCTGTACTGGATGTTTTTGTTCTCGCAGCCGCCACCTTTCAGAATGAGCTTGACTTCGATATCGTCGCGTTCCCACTGCTCGAAATGAATGACCGGGGTTCCGGGACCCAGGTTGTCGCCCGTGTTGGCGCCTGTCAGGGAATCGACCGAATTCGTCCGTAATTTGCTGTCTTTGGTCGCTTGAGCGACGGCTTCACGAATTTGACGCTTCATCGTGATTTGGTCAGCTCCGACCGGACAGTGTATAATAAACGTAGGCATTCCCGTATCCTGGCAAATCGGCGATACGTTCGTTTCCGCCATTTCGATGTTTTGCGCAATGGTGCTTAACGAAAGCGCCGCACGAGTACCCTTATCCTCCAGGGACTGGGCATTGCGGATCGCCCGGCGGACGTCGGCCGGAAGGTTAGTGGACGTTTCCACAATCAAATCATATACACTTTGTAGAAAATGCTGCATGGTGTTAGTCTCCTCTCCTCTTGTCGCATCAGAACAACCGTAAGACCGTGATTTCTGTGGTAGTCACCGCTATTCTTACTATGCTTTAATTATAACACACCGTTCACGCCGCTTGTTACCACGGAAATATGATACAAGGAGCATGGCCATTCATGTACAAAAGACTTCTGAGCGCGCTGCTGCTTGCCGTCTTCGGGCTTAGCGCGCTGCTGATACCGACCGGTGCCGACCGGTACAAACTGTGGTACAGGGATCAGGTAGCCGTACTGATGTACCACCACATCCATGATCAGGACACAAGCAGCAGCACCATTACAAGCAAGCTGTTCCGCGATCAGATGAACTATTTGCTCGCCAAAGGCTATCATTTTATTACACTGCAGGAATTCAAACAGTATCTGGCGGGTGCGAGCGTCCCGGATAATGCCGTTCTCGTCACTTTCGACGATGGTTATGAGAGCGTGTATTCGCATGCCTACCCCGTACTGAAGGAACTGAAAATTTCCGCCGTCAATTTCATCATTACCGAAACGCTGGCCGATCCCAAAGCGACCATGATTCCGTCCATGTCCAAGGAAGAACTGACCCGAATGTCGCACGAGACGAATTTCATCGAAAATCAGTGCCACACCAATGCTTCCCACCGGAAGCTGGACAGCGGGGAAGCCGCCCTCGTCGGCCGCGATACGGTAAACGGCGTTCAGGAAACGGACGAGCAGTACCGCAGCCGGATTTATAACGATGCCGCCGCCTGCGCGTCTAACCTGTCTCCGCTGCAGGAGCTCCCCGTCGATACGGTTGCCTATCCTTACGGCATCATCGCCGATGAAGGCGCGGAGATGTACAGCAAAGCCGGCTTCCGCTACGGCTTTACGATCATTCCGCAGATGGCGACACGCGATGCCAACCGGATGCACATTCCGCGCATCAATGCGGGAAGCCCGTGGATCACGCCGGAACGGCTGCATACCACACTCAAACGGCGGGCTGTCGCCCAGCCTCAGACGTCCGGCTCCGTCCTTCTGTCCGATGCCGTCGACCGTCTGGGAGGTACCGTTACCGACGACGGGCAGTCGGTGACGATCCGCTCGGACGACCGCGTCTTTTCGGGTTCGGTGGGCAGCCGCCGGTTCAAAACCGCCGCCTCCGTCGTTGAACTGTCCGAACCCGTGCGCCGCGAGCACGGCGAGCTGGTCATCAGCCTGTCCGATCTCCAGCGGCTGCTCGGGCGCGAAGTGACCTACAACCGCTCTACCGGCCAGATCTATTGGCGGCAGGAACCCCGAATCCTGACGTCCCAAGACAGTAAGCGTCATCAGGGAGGAACGCCGTAAGATGGACCATCATTTCTTCGCCTACTTGTACCGGATGCGCTACATAGAAAGATGGAGCCTGATGCGGAGCACGGTGCGGGAGAACGTGGCGGAACATTCCTTCCACGTCTCTCTTCTCACCCACGTGCTCTGCACCATCGGCAACGAAGTGTTCGGCCGAAGCTGGCCGACCGACCGCGTCGTATCCATGGCGTTGTTCCATGATGCGACGGAAGTCATCACCGGCGATATTCCTACGCCGGTGAAGCATCACAACCCGCACATTCTGCGGAATTTCCGCGAGCTGGAGCAATTGGCGGCCGACAAGCTCGTCCAGATGATCCCGGACGAGCTCCGGCATGCTTACGAGCCGCTTATACTCGGCCCGGCGGACCCCGAGCTTGCGCGGATTGTCAAAGCCGCAGATCTGCTGGATGCCTACCTCAAATGCACCGCCGAGCTGTCGGCGGGCAACCGGGAGTTCGGCACCGCCAAGAAGCAGATCGAGCAGTCCATCACGGAGCTGAACATGCCGGAAGTCGAGTACTTCCTGACGCGTCTCGCTCCGAGCCTGGAGAAAACCCTAGACGAGCTGTCCGATTAGTTAGCCGGACAGCTCGTTTTTTTGCTTGGGCCTCGCTCTCGCCTCATCGCCGGCCGGTCTCTCACAAAATCTGCGGGAACTTCTTCAGCACCAGAAGCAGCACAAAAGCCAGCCCCGCGGCCGCGCTGTACCAGAAAGCCTGGCGCATCGCTTCGGCCCGCCCGTTGATGACGCGGCGGAGGGCCACACCAAGCATCCCTCCGGCGGCGCCGACCACGATAAACAGCGTTATGACTGCTGTCATCCAGGCTGTAGAGTAGGTACCCAGGCTGAGCAGGTAACCGCCTGTCGCAAGCTGCGCAAGCAGAATATACTGGCCGATCCGGTTCAAGTGACGGATCAGTCGGAGCTGCCCCAGCCTGGCGTCCTCCTTCTGCTTCAGGCTGGAATGCAGCAGAAGCGGAAGCAGCAGATAGAAGCCCAGCGTAATAGCTCCTGTCACGTGCAAAAACAATAGAGTTTGCAGTAAAAGCACAATAAGACCCATCCTTCCGGAATTCCACCCGTTTGAACCCGGGCAGAAGAAAAGAGCCGGATCGGCTCTTTTCTTGAATGTTCGGGTTATATGCGCTAACCGGGCTTAAATTAAGCGCCTGTTACGACTTTAATTACGTTGCGAACGGAGTCCGCGGATTTGTCCAGCGCCGTTTTCTCTTCTCCTGTGAGTTCCAGCTCGAATACTTTCTCGATGCCTCCCGCGCCCAGCAGGGTCGGTACGCCCATGAACAAGTTCTCGTAGCCGTACTCGCCTTGGAGGAGAGCGATAGCCGGAATAATGCGTTTTTTGTCTTTCAGGATAGCTTCAGCCATTTGAACCAGAGAAGCTGCCGGAGCGTAATATGCGCTGCCGTTGCCGAGCAGGTTCACGATTTCGCCGCCGCCCGTACGTGTACGCTGTACGATTGCCTCGATGCGCTCCGAAGGGATCAGCTTCTCGATCGGAATACCGCCTACGTTGGAGTAACGAACGAGCGGAACCATATCGTCGCCGTGGCCGCCAAGCACGAAGCCGCGAACGTCTTCTACGGATACGTTCAGTTCTTGCGCGATAAACGTGCAGTAACGGGCTGTATCCAGAACGCCGGATTGGCCGATTACGCGGTTTTTCTCGAAGCCGAGTGCTTCGTAAGCCACGTAAGTCATGGCGTCAACCGGGTTGCTCAAGATAATAACGATGGAATCCGGGCAGTGTGTTTTCACGTTTTCGCAAACGGATCTTACGATTCCCGCATTGGTATTCACGAGGTCGTCACGGCTCATTCCCGGTTTGCGGGCGATGCCTGCCGTAATGATCACGATATCGGAGCCGGCAGCATCTTCGTAAGAAGAAGTACCTACGATGTTGCTGTCAAACCCTTGGACCGGGCTAGCTTCCATCATATCCAGCGCTTTACCTTTTGTCGGGTTTTCCAGCTGCGGAATATCAACGAGGACAACGTCACCCAGTTCTTTTTGAGCCAGCATAAGAGCCGTTGTCGCTCCTGTGAAACCTGCACCTACAACCGTAATTTTATTGCGGCGGATAGCCATTTTTAGTTACCTCCTGGTCATGGTTGCACGCTTTGGACAAGCGGGCATGGTTTTTAGGAAAATGTAAAAACAGCCTTACCTGCCGTTCCGCTAGCGGAGCCGGAACAAGAAGGAATAGCCGGGCAAGCCCGGCTGGTCCTTTTATTCATAAACAATTAGCCCATGTGCTTGATGATTTCGTCGCCGAACTCGGAGCACTTGATTTTAGTCGCGCCGTCCATCAGACGTGCGAAGTCATAAGTAACGGTTTTAGCGTCGATTGCGGACTCGATGCCTTTATAGATCAGGTCGGCCGCTTCCTGCCAGCCCAGGTGCTCAAGCATCATAACGCCGGACAGAATAACGGAACCCGGGTTAACCACGTCAAGTCCGGCATACTTCGGAGCCGTACCGTGAGTGGCTTCGAAAATAGCGTGGCCAGTCATGTAGTTAATGTTCGCTCCAGGTGCGATACCGATACCGCCAACTTGTGCCGCCAGAGCGTCGGACAGGTAGTCGCCGTTAAGGTTCAGCGTTGCGATAACTTCAAAATCAGTCGGACGAGTCAGAACCTGCTGCAGGGCGATGTCGGCAATCGCGTCTTTTACGACGATTTTGCCGGCTTCTTCGGCTTCTTTTTGAGCCTGGTTAGCAGCATCGGTACCTTTCTCTTCTTTGATTCTGTCATATTCTGTCCATGTGAATACTTTATCGCCGAACTCTTTCTCGGCAAGCGCGTAACCCCAGTTTTTGAAAGCACCTTCGGTGAATTTCATGATGTTGCCTTTGTGAACGAGGGTAACGCTCTTGCGGCCGTGTTTGATTGCATATTCGATAGCCGCGCGGATCAGACGCTCGGAACCTTCTTTGGAAACCGGCTTGATGCCGATACCGGAAGTTTCAGGGAAACGGATTTTGTTCGCGCCCATTTCGTTTTGAAGGAACTCGA
Source organism: Paenibacillus sp. RC84 (assembly GCF_041260495.1). Lineage (NCBI taxonomy): Bacteria > Bacillati > Bacillota > Bacilli > Caryophanales > Paenibacillaceae > Paenibacillus > Paenibacillus sp. RC84. The sequence continues at coordinate 397,802 of NZ_JBGBYL010000002.1, read as the reverse complement.
TCACTTTTTTCACTTCTGCGGAACCTTCTTGATACTCGATACCCGCATAGATGTCTTCCGTGTTCTCACGGAAAATAACCATGTCAACCAGCTCAGGGTGTTTTACCGGGGAAGGCACACCGTTGAAGTAGCGAACAGGACGCAGGCAAGTGTACAGATCGAGTTCTTGGCGAAGCGCTACGTTCAGGGAACGGATACCGCCGCCTACCGGTGTAGTCAGAGGTCCTTTGATGGCTACGATGTACTCGCGGATAGCTTCGAGCGTATCGTTCGGCAGCCAGCTGTTGTAGGTGTTGAACGCTTTTTCGCCGGCAAATACTTCGTACCATGCGATTTTCTTCTCGCCTTTGTAGGCTTTCTCGACAGCAGCGTCAAGAACGCGTTGGGAAGCTGCCCAGATATCGGGACCTGTGCCGTCACCTTCGATGAACGGGATGATCGGGTTGTTCGGAACGTTCAGCTTACCGTTTTCAATCGTAATCGCTTGTCCTTCGGTAGGCAGTGCATAATTTTCAAATTTCGGCATGTTAAAATCCTCCTAATCGATTATAAGGTCATAGTTGCGCACCCGGTTTAACCGCGGGCGCACGCAAAGAGAAAGCCGGATTGTCCGGGCGGGGGATGGCTCAGCCATTTCTTCCGCTGCCGCCCGTCTTCGTTGCCGGCCCTGCTTAATTAACGTTCTTCGATCGGAATGTACTTCTGATTCGTAGGGCCTGTGTATTCGGCGCGAGGACGGATCAGACGGTTGTTGTCGTATTGCTCCAAGATGTGAGCAGTCCAGCCGGATGCGCGGCTGATGGCGAAAATCGGCGTGAACAGATCACGAGGGATTTTCAAGGACGTATAAACGGAAGCGGAGTAGAAGTCAACGTTCGGCTTCAAACCTTTGAGGCTCGTAATAAGCTCGTCGATTTGAATGGACATTTGGTACCACTTGCCAAGACCCGTCGATTCCGTCAGCTGCTGGGACATCTCCTGCAGATGCTTCGCGCGCGGATCGCCGTTCTTGTAAACGCGGTGTCCGAAGCCCATGATCTTCTCTTTGTTTTCCAGCTTCTTGTTGATGTAAGGAACGACGTTTTCCACTTCGCCGATCTCCTCGAGCATCGCCATTACGGCTTCGTTCGCGCCGCCGTGCAGAGGCCCTTTGAGGGTGCCGATTGCGGAAGTGATGCCGGAGTAGATGTCCGTCAGCGTCGCCACGGTTACGCGTGCCGCGAACGTGGAAGCGTTGAGCTCATGGTCGGCATGAAGCACAAGCGCCTTATCCAAAGCGGTGATAGCGGTTTCATCCGGCTCTTCTCCAGTAAGCATGTAGAGGAAGTTTGCAGCCAGGGACGGGTATCCTTTGGAAGCAAGAGGCTCTTTGCCTTCACGGATGCGGGCGAAAGCCGCGATAATCGTCGGAATTTGAGCTTGAATCTTGATGGCCTTGCGAACGTTGGATTCGCGGCTCATCTCGTTAGCTTCTTTATCATACAAAGCAAGAGCGGATACAGCCGTACGGAGCGCTGCCATCGCGTTTGTATCGGAAGGATACAATTTAATTTGTTCAAGAACCTGATCCGGAATGGAAGAACTCGCATTTAAATCGCTGCGGAGCTGGTCCAACTCGGCCTGGTTGGGCAATTTACCGAACCAGAGCAGGTAAATGACTTCTTCAAAGGAGGCATTCTCAGCCAAATCATCGATATCTAATCCGCGATAAGTTAACACACCGTCCACGATGGAGCTGATCGACGATGTTGTCGCAACAATACCTTCCAAGCCTTTGGTAGCTGTCATGGAAACCTCTCCTTATTTCACTGGATTGACAAAAACTGCGGTAGCTTTCTTACTAATAATAAAGGATTTTGACCATTATGTGAAACAAAAGCCCATAAAACTTCATTATCAGTACAATAAATAAACTTTCTTGCATCATTCGTGCACATTCGCCCGGTTTGTGGTCTATACTCGGTATTGGTACAATAGGAACCAGAGCAGCCAACAAAATCGGCCATTCATTCATCATACCATATTATTCACAAATTTTCTCGTAAATAGGAGCCCGAACGCATATGAACAGCAGCCGCTACGCCATTATCGACATCGGATCGAACTCGGTCCGTCTGGTCATTTACGAAGTGACGCCTCCGGGCGCCTACCGGATTCTGCATGAAACGAAAGAGACGGCCCGGCTGTCCGAGCGCATCGGCGAAGACGGAGCGATGACTCACGACGGCATCCTGTCCGTCGTGCCGCTGCTGCGCCGTTTCAAACGGATATGCGGTGCCTATTCCGTCGATTCGGTGAAGGCCGCCGCTACGGCCGCTATCCGCAATGCCGCGAACGCCGAAGATATCGCGCGGGAGCTTGCGGAGCGCTCAGGCATCGTCATCGACATCCTCTCCGGCGAAGAAGAAGCCCGCCTCGGGTTTCAAGGCGTGGTCAGCACGCTCGACGTCCGGGACGGGTTCATCGTGGATATCGGCGGCGGAAGCACCGAGATCACCCTCTTCCTGGACCGCAAACGGGTGAACAGCGTTTCCTTCCCGTTCGGCGCCGTGACGGCTGCCCGCGAGTACACTCCGGGCGGAATCGTCCGGCCGGAACGGATCGAGGCGCTCAAGGCGCTCGTCCGGGATACGATCGACCTTCACCCCTGGATCCGGGAGCATGCGCAGCTGCCCCTGGTCAGCCTGGGGGGCGCCGGGCGGGCGCTGGCGAAGCTTAACCAGAAGCGTGTGGATTACCCGCTCCCGGTGATGCACAACTACGAGCTGGAGGAAAACGACCTCCAGAGCTACATGGACCTTCTCCCGTCCCTTCCCGTGGAGAAGCGCAAAAAGCTCGACGGCCTGTCCAAGGGACGCGCCGATATTATTGTTGCCGGAGTCGTCCTCCTTCACTCCGTTTACCGGCAGACGGCCGCTTCACGGATTATCGTGAGCAGTGCGGGGCTCCGCGACGGCCTGTTCTACGAAACGGCCATGCCGGACCGGCTGCCCATCACCGATGTGCTGGAATTCAGCGTGGAAAACATGCTGAAGCTGCATACGCCTCTGCCGCACGATCATCTCCGTCGCGCAGCCGCCCATGCGGCAGCCTTGTACGATGTGCTCGCGGATAGCGCGCCCGAGCTGCAGCCGCGCCACCGCTCGCTTCTTCACGCCGCAGCGCTGCTGCAGCGGATAGGCTACACGGTGAGCAGCTACCAGCACTGGCGCCATACGTTCCACCTCATCACGGAATCCCGTATCGACGGCCTTACCCACCGGGAGATCGTGCTTTGCGCCCTGATCGCCACCTTCAAAAACAAAAACCGGACCCGTCAGCAGGCGCTTCCTTACGCAAACGTGCTGGACAGGTCCGATGAAGACATCGCGGCCAAGCTCGGCTCTCTTCTCCGCCTGGCCACCTCCTTGGATTACGGCGAGAACGGGAACGTCGCCGAACTGGACGTGCGTTCCGTTCCGGGCGAGCTGCACCTGCATCTGCTCTGCAAAGACCAGGACCCGTCGGAAATCGGAACGATCGAAGAAACCGCGGAGGAGACCGGAAAATACTGGTCCTTTACCGCGTATATTCACGCTTCCGCACTTTCCACCGATTAATAGTCATCGCATCGAACTGGCTTCTCACCTTAGGCCCGTTTTCAGCCGCCCGGATATAATTTCCTCCGGGCTGCAGGAAACGGGCTTTTACATTGTCCCGCAGACACAATTCAAGCAGATTGATCACACTCTGCTGCAGCTCCTCATCCCGGACGGGGCACATCAGTTCAATCCGCCGCGTCAAGTTGCGGGTCATCCAGTCGGCGCTCGACAAGTAGACGTCGGGACTGCCTCCGTTCTCGAACCAGTACAGTCTCGAATGCTCCAGAAAACGGTCGACGATACTCCGCACGGTGATGTTTTCGCTCAGATCCGCAACGCCGGGACGAAGGACACAGACTCCTCTCACGATGAGGTCGATCTTCACGCCCGCCTGCGAAGCCTCGTACAGCGCGTCCACCACTTCCTGGTTCGAGAGCGAGTTCATCTTGGCCACGATACGGGCAGGCTTGCCCGCAAGCGCGTGGCGTCCTTCTCTTTCGATAAGCTCGATAAGCCGCGTCTTCATGTCCGCGGGGGCGACGATAAACGCCTGCCAGTCATGAGGCGACGAATAGCCGGTCATTTCGTTGAACAAGGCCGAAGCGTCTTCGCCCATCACCTGGTGGCTCGTAAACAAACCCACATCCGTGTACAGTTTGGCCGTGTTGTCGTTGTAATTGCCGGTTCCGACATGGACGTATCTCCGGAGGCTTTCCTGCTCCTGCCGGACGACCAGCGTGATTTTGGCATGGGTCTTGAGTCCGACCAAACCATACACGACGTGGCACCCCGACTTTTCCAGCTTCCTGGCCCAGGCGATATTCCGCTCCTCGTCAAAACGGGCTTTAAGCTCGACGACGACCGTCACCTGCTTGCCCGATTCGGCCGCTCTGGCCAGCGCCCCGATGAGCGGGGAATTGCCGCTGACGCGATACAGCGTCATTTTGATGGCAAGCACAAAGGGATCGTCGGACGCCTGCAAAATAAAATCCGCCACCGTATCGAAGCACTCGTACGGATGATAAAGCAGCACATCCCGCTCCCGGATCACCTCGAAAAAATCGTCCGTATGCTCAAACTCTTCGGCGTAAACCTGTTCCAGGGCGGGGTAGTACAAATGGGCGCGCCCGCCGACCAACTGAGGCAGCTTGATCAGATAGGTCAAATCGATCGGGCCGTCGATTTCGAAACAGCCTTCTCCGATTTCAAACTCGTCCCGCAATAGCTCCAGGGCATAAGGGTGGATTCCTTTCTCCACCTCGAGCCGGACAGGCGCCCCCCATCTGCGCTGCTTGAGCTCCTTCTCGATCTCTTCCAGAAGATCCTCCGCGCCTTCCTCGTTCAGAGTCAGGTCCGCATTGCGTGTGAGCCGGAAGCCGTTGACGGCGATGGGCTTATACCCGCTGAACAAAGACTCGATATGATGCTTGATCAGCTCCTCCATCCGGATAAATTCCAGCTTCTTGCTGTTGGTGCGCACGGGCACCCGGACAAGCCTGCCCAGATTAAGCGGAACTCTCACAATAGCGAAATACGTGCGCAGGTCCGTCGGCACACAGCTTTCCAGAACGACGGCCAAATAATTGGACTGCGTATGCACCAGCGGAAAAGGACGGCTCTGGTCCACGGCCATCGGCGTCAGTACGGGAAACACGATTTCATGAAAATAGGTGTCCATTTCCTTCTGCTGAGTGCTGTTGAGTTCATCGTAGGAAGGGAAAAAAATTCCCTCGCGGGCCAGTTGGCGCGTCAAATCGCGAAAAGCTTTATACTGGTCCGCCACCATGCGGTTCGCTCTCTTCAGCAGGCGTTTGAGCAGACCGGACGGCGTATAGCCGGTAAAATCTTTTTTATGATAGCCGGCTTTCATCTGATCCAGAATTCCCGCTACCCTTACACTCATAAACTCATCCAGATTGCTGGATACGATGGACAGAAATTTTGCTCTTTCCAGCAGCGGAGCCGTCGGGTCCTGAGCTTCTTCCAGCACGCGGCGGTTAAACTCAATCCAGCTCAAATCACGGTTTACATACTTATAGCAATCGTTGCTTTTAACGCCTTCCGGCTTTTGATTGTTTTCCACGAAACCCCAGCTCCCACTTATCTGCAATTTCTATTCTATACCTCTATTGTACAAGGGTTGTTCGGGGGGCATGTTTGCGCTGTATTTTTGCTTTGTTAATTTTATGTAAAAGTTTCGCGGAATGTTTTCCCCGTATTAAATTCGCCCGTTTCGGCGTTCAGGCAAGGATTTACTCCGGTAACGGCGAAAAGAACGAAGCAGAGCCTTTACGGTTTTTTTCAGGCAAAACAAACGACAAGAAAGGAGATATCCGTATGAAAAAGCGCATAGTTTATCCGCAGCCGTTAAAAAAAGGCGGACGCATCGCCGTGACAGCCCCCTCCAGCGGAGTGGAGGAGCCTCTCCATCATCTTCTCAAGGCATCGAAGGAAGCGCTCGAACATTCGGGATACCGTGTTTTGGAGGGTCAAACTATCCGGACCAACGACAAGTGCGTCAGCACGGGGAAAGAAGAACGTGCCCATGAGCTTCAAAGCTTTTTGCTGGACGATACGGTTGCGGCCGTAATCCCCCCGTGGGGCGGTGAGTTCCTTATGGACATTTTGCCACTGCTGGACTGGAACTTATTGAAGGCGAACCGGAAGCCCAAGTGGGTTCTCGGCTATTCCGATATCAGCACGTTTATGTTTGCGTACACGCTGCTGACCGGACACGCCACCGCGCACGGGACGAACTATATCGACATGAGTTCCGGACAACTGGACGGGACATCCGCACGATGGGAGGCGGTTTTAAGCACGGCTGAGGGGGAAACGGTGGAACAAGCCTCGTCGGAGAAATTCCAGTCGGCCTGGGATTTTTCCAAACCCGGTTTTCAACTGGATACCCCGACTTCCTGGAAAATACTCGGCAGCGAAGACGATCTCGCTTATGAGATAAGTCTCGAAGGCCGTCTGCTGGGAGGCTGCATGGACACGCTGTCCATCCTTGCCGGCACTCCCTACGCTCCCGTCCGGCCGTTCGTCCGGAGCTACTGCCGCGAGGAAGGCGTGCTTTGGTACTTGGAAAGCTGTGAAATGAACGCGGCCGACATTTACCGGCACCTGTGGCAGATGAAGCAGTGCGGGTGGTTCGAGCACGCAAAAGGCATCCTGATCGGAAGACCCGCCGGCTACGGCCCCGTCAAAAATTTCGCTCTTAAGGATGCGCTTCATCACGTATTCGACGGGCTCGGCATCCCTGTACTTTATGACCTCGACATCGGGCACGTCCCTCCCCAACTGACTCTCGTGAACGGAGCTTTTGCGAAAGTTAAAGCGTCGGGAGGAGCCGGAAACCTCACGATGTCCTTCGTCTAAGGCGGCCGGCAGATTCAGCAGAGGCTTATTGCGGGTATTGGTTCTCAGAACTTAAGTCAGAACTTAAGGCAGGCACGGTCCTATAATCAAGGAAGTTCAGAGAAACACTATACTTGCTCCTTGTGATTTAGGGATTCATCCCGTCCTGTAGTAAACTCATTTCGAGCGAGAAAGAGGAAGCCTATGAGAGTGTTCAATCCGTACCTGCTGCACAAAATTTTCCGGGGAGCTCTGGTCCTGCTGTGCCTCGTGGCGGGCTGGCTGCTGCTGCGGTACGTGTCCCCGCTGATTTATCCCTTTATCATCGGCTGGCTGCTGGCCTATGTGCTCAATCCGATCGTCAACATGCTGCAGCGGAAGGCCAAAATGCCGCGTTGGCTGTCCGCCACGCTGGTCATCCTTCTATTGATCGCCATCACGGTTACAGCCATGACCCTGCTGGTGACGAAAGTGATCGTAGAGCTGGGAACACTGGCTGAAAATTTACAAAGTATGATCAATGGCTGGAAAGATCAGGCGACCGGATTTTTGAATTCGGCCTGGTTTCAAGGGATTGTCGGACAGCTTAATGATTTTATGAGAGCCAACAATCTGGATCTCAGCAGCAACCTCAGCTCCGTTACGGGAACGATTGCCGATTTCAGCTCCAATGCCTTGAAATATATCGTCAACTCGCTGATTCATATCATCCAGTCCCTGCCTAACATCGCGACCGTATCGATTATAGTGTTGATGGCGACCTTCTTTATTAGCAAAGACTGGTACCGTCTCGTGATGCGCTACACCGTACTGGTGCCGGAAACCGTCCGCAAAGCGACCCGTCTCATTTCCAGCGATCTGCAGAAGGCGCTGTTCGGTTTTATGCGCGCTCAGCTTATTCTGATTTCCCTGACAACGGTCGCGGTCATTATCGGACTGGTCATTCTGCGTGTGGATTTCGCCGTCACCATCGGCCTTCTGATCGGCTTGTGCGATCTGATGCCTTATCTCGGCACCGGCGCCGTCCTCGTTCCGTGGATCATTTACTGCTTTTTCAAAGGCAACCTCTTCCTCGGAATCGGACTGTCCGTCCTGTACGGTCTGATCGTCATCGTGCGGCAGATAATGGAGCCCAAAGTGCTCGCCTCAAGTGTAGGGCTGGATCCGCTCGCCGCCCTGATTGCCCTGTTTGTGGGACTTAAGCTGTTCGGCGTCGTAGGACTTATCCTCGGCCCCGTGCTCATGGTGGTCCTGACGGCAGTCTATAAAGCGAACGTCTTCCACGATATTGCCCGTTACATAAAAAATGGCCCGGCCGCGAACACGTAGGTTCGCTGACCGGGCTTTTCTTCGACCTGCTTAATCGAAAGCGTCGAAACGGCACCGTTTGCTGTTTCGACGCTTTCGTTTTTCGTTTTACCTGCGGTTAATAAACATGAACCGACCGTTTCTCATCAGCTTCTGCAGCAGGACGAGCAGCCCCATTTTAAACAAGGAACGTGTAAATGGGAGCACCAGAAGCAGACCCGCCAAATCGGTAAGGAAGCCCGGAACGATCAGCAGCAGTCCGCCGACAAAGACGCAGACGCTGTCCAGCACGGAATCCGTCGGATTCTGGCCCATAGACAGCTGATTGCGGGCGTAAGGCAGGAAACGGGACGCTTCCTTTCTCACGATAAGAGCCCCCAGAAGACCCGTCAGCAGAATCAGCCCGAACGTCATCCAGCCCCCTATCAGATGGGCCATACCGATGATACATGCGATCTCAAGGACCGGAACAATAATAAAGACGGCAAGCGCAATGCGTAACACCGGCTATCCACCCCTTTGCAGCCATTCGTATAATTCAGGCACTTCTTTATCTATACGTACAGGCTTCCAGGAAAGATTCACCCAAGCATGCCTCGTGATGCCCGTAACAAGAAGTTCTTCTCCGCGCCGCACTTCGTACTCAAACTCCAGTTTCACCGTCGTGTAGCTTGTAACGCGGGTCAGAATCGTAAGCTCGTCGTCATAGCGGGCCGGACGCACATACTTCAGTTCGGCACCGACGACCGGCAGCAGCAGTCCCAGCTCCTCCATCCTCTTGTACGGAAATCCTCTGTCCCGGATATATTCCGTGCGGGCGATTTCCAGCCAGGTCAAATAATTGGCATGGTACACGACTCCCATCTGGTCGGTTTCCTGATACCTGACCCGGACGCCGTATGGAAACCATTCGCGCTCATTCGTTGCTTCATTCGGCAAGATTCATCCTCCTATCTTTTGTTTCAACGGTTTCGAGGCTCTGTCCTTATAGTTTGAAAAAAAGAGTGAACCCGCACCAGGCGGACTCACTCCTTTCTTATCCGAATCGCTTACAGGACGCGCGCACGTCCCGAGTACACAATCCCTACTTCAGGGAACAAGGTAATTTCCATGTCGTCCTTGATCAGGTCAAGGGCGCGCTCAACACCGACGATAACCGGGATGCCCAGGCTGAGAGCTACTACCGCGGCGTGGGATGTGATCCCGCCCACGTCCGTGATCAGACCCGCCGCACGCTCGATAGCCGGCATATATTCCTTGTCGGTCGTATTGGTGACCAGAATAGCGCCGTCTTTCATTTTGCTGACGGCTTCTTCGGCTGTTTCGGCCGTCACGACAATGCCTTTCGCGTGCTGGGTGCCGATACCGGTTCCTTTGGCGATCATTTCGCCGACCTGGTGAACTTTCATCAGATTCGTAGTACCGGAGCTTCCGATCGGCACGCCGGCCGTGATCACGACGATATCGCCGAGATCCACATAGCCTTCGCGGATGCTTCCGTCGACCGCTTGCTCAAACAGCTCGTCCGTCGTTTGCGCGTCCCCGTGGAGAAGGACAGGCTGCACGCCCCAGACGAGGTTCAGACGGCGCATAACCTGCGGGTTGCGTGTTACCGCAACAATCGGCGCCTTCGGACGGTATTTGGATACCATTCTTGCGGTATAACCGCTTTCCGTAGCGGTTACGATCGCTTTGGCATCCAGTTCAAGAGCGGCGTTCGCGACGGATTGGGAAATGGATTCCGTTACCGTCGTTTGCAGCGCGTGCGCTTGACGCAGGAAAATCTCGCGGTATTCCAGAGCCGCTTCCGCACGCTGTGCGATGCGGGACATGGTTTCTACCGCTTCAACCGGATATTTCCCGGCAGCCGTCTCGCCGGACAGCATAACCGCGTCGGAGCCGTCGAACACGGCGTTGGCCACGTCACTTGCTTCGGCACGGGTCGGGCGCGGATTGCGCTGCATGGAGTCAAGCATCATCGTAGCGGTAATAACCGGTTTGCCGACCAGGTTACACTTCTTGATCATTTGCTTCTGTACAACCGGCACGTCTTCCGGCGGAATTTCCACGCCAAGGTCGCCGCGGGCAACCATCAGGCCGTCGGAAACTTCCAGGATTTCATCCAGGTTGTCAACGCCTTCCTGGTTCTCGATCTTGGAGATGATCTGGATATGAGAAGCGTTGTGGCGCTCAAGCAGTTCGCGGATTTCAAGCACGTCGCTTGCTTTACGGACGAAAGAAGCGGCGATGAAATCGATGCCCTGCTCGATACCGAATACGATATCGTTAGCGTCTTTTTCCGTAATACCCGGCAGCGAGATGCTGACGCCCGGAACGTTCACGCCTTTTTTGCTTTTAATCGGACCGCTGTTCACGATGAGGCATTTGATATCGTTTCCTTGAACGGCTTCAACCGTCAGGCCGATCAGACCGTCGTCGATCAGAATCGTGTCGCCGGGCTTAACGTCTTCCGCCAGGCCTTCATAGGTCACGGACACGCGTTCACGATCTCCGAGAATTTCTTCGGTCGTCAGGGTAATCATCTCGCCTGCGGCCAATTCGATCGGTTCTTCTTTCAGTTTGCCGAGACGGATCTCAGGCCCCTTCGTATCCAGCAAAATGGATACGTTGCGGCCTCCGAGTTCTTCGCAGGCAGCGCGGAGGTTTTTGATCCGGCCGCCGTGCTCTTCAAAATCGCCGTGAGAGAAGTTCAGTCTCATCACGTTCATTCCTGCCGTTACGAGCTTCTTGAGGTTTTCTTTGGACTCGCTTGCCGGTCCGATCGTACATACAATTTTTGTCTTACGCATGGTTACCCTCCTGAGTAAATGTATATCTGCCTATTTGTCTGAATTTGAGGTACCTGTCTTCTTTGAGTTCCTCTTCCGACATCGCTAACAGCGGCTGCATGTGCTCCAGAACGGCCGCTTTAATATTCGCCGACTGGAGCTCCAGATCACGATGGGCACCACCCTGCGGTTCAGAGACGATGCTATCGATAACGCCCAATTCCGCAATATCCTTGGCGGTGATTTTCATCGCTTCCGCGGCATGCAGGGATTTGGATGCATCGTTGTACAAAATGGATGCGGCCCCTTCGGGACTGATAACCGAGTAAATGGCGTTCTCAAGCATCAGCACCCGGTTGCCGACGCCAAGCGCGAGCGCTCCGCCGCTGCCTCCTTCGCCGATCACGACGCAGACGACAGGCACGCGAAGACCGGCCATGACAAGCAGATTGCGCGCAATCGCTTCCCCTTGGCCCCTCTCTTCGGCGGCGTTGCCGGGAAACGCCCCTTTCGTATCGATGAACGTAATGACAGGACGGCCGAACTTGTCCGCCTGTTTCATCAGACGAAGCGCTTTACGGAAGCCTTCCGGATGCGGACAGCCGAAATTGCGGGCAATGTTGTCCTTCGTGTCCTTGCCCTTCTGATGACCGACGACCGTAACGGGAAGCCCGTCCAGCTTGGCGACGCCTCCGATAATGGCGAGGTCGTCCCCATACAGACGGTCTCCGTGAAGCTCTACGAAATCCGTAAAGATTCTCTCTATATAGTCGATGGTCGTCGGACGCTGCGGATGCCGGGCCAACTGCATTTTCTCCGATGCGGACATCGTCGAATACAATTCCTGCTGCAGCTCGGCATACCGTTCCTCCAGACGTCTGATTTCATCCGTGAAATCGATTTTCTTCTCTTCACCGAAACGCTTCAGTTCGTCAATTTTGCTGCGAAGCTCAGTCAGTGGCTGCTCAAATGACAATTCACCCGCCATAATTCGCATCCCCTTTCATCACGTGCATGTCAAGCAGTTTGATCAGCGTTGTCCGCATGTCTTTGCGTGCCACAACCTTGTCCACCTGTCCGCGCAGAAGGTTGAATTCCGCGGTTTGGAAGTTGTCGGGCAGTTTCTGCTTGATCGTCTGCTCGATGACACGTCGGCCGGTGAAGCCGAACGATGCCGCGGGTTCCGCGATAATAATATCGCCGAGCATGGCAAAGCTTGCCGAAACCCCTCCGAAAGTCGGATCGGTAATGACGGAGACAAACAAGCCGCCTTCCGAGTCAAGCTTCTGAATAGCCGCACTCGTTTTTGCCATTTGCATCAAACTGAGAATACTCTCCTGCATGCGGGCGCCGCCCGAAGTCGAAAACAGAATGAGCGGATACTTCTTCTGGATGGCGCTCTCAATGGCGCGCGTCAGCTTCTCGCCTACGACAGAGCCTAGGGAGCCGCCCATAAAGTCAAAACTCATCGCGCCAAAGACGACCGGATATCCGCCGACCGTACCTTCACCGGTAACGATGGCATCCTTCAGGCCGGTCTTGTCCTTCGCTTTGGTGATTTTATTCTCGTAATCCGGAAATCCGAGCGGGTCTTCCGAAATCATATTCTCGTCATACTCGAACAGACGCCCTTCATCGAGGGTCATCGTCATACGTTCCATCGCATTTAATTTGTAATGATAATTGCAAGACGTACAGACTTTCAAGTTTTTCTCAAGCTCTTTACTGTATTGAATAGTTCCGCAGCGCGGACATTTATTCATCAGCCCTTCGGGTATATCGCGTTTCGCTTTCTCGGAAGGGATCGTTGCATATTTGCGTTTCTGAAAAAGATCCTTTAGCACATTTGCACCTCTCTGGCTTACAATTTCCGCTCCAGCCGTCTCGCTGCGGAGGTTTCGTAAAACACGCCTTCGCAACCGCTGCGGTCAGCGATGTAAAATGGTGTTGAGTACTTCTTGAACCTCTTCCACTTCACCCTCGGGAACCACGATTTCAAATTGGTTCTTGGTCATGGAGATTGCTCGAATTTGGACCAGAAACCCCTCCTCCGACAGGCGTTGCTTTATACGCTCCGCAATTTTGGCGGTGGGGGCAATATAAATCACGGTCCACATGGGGATATACCTCCTCAACAGTACCCGGGTAAAATGGATAGCGCCAAAATGAAAATGACGCGGCAGCGTATCTCTAGCCTTCACTTTCCGTTCTCTCAAGTTCTATACAATGGAATAATGATAACACAACCTCTAATTTTCCCGCAAGGAAGGGTTGTCTTCCCTAAGAGGCTTCCGCTCCGCTGACACCTGAGATTAAACATGGAAAAAGAAGGATGGAGCATGCCGCGAACCGCTTTCCGCCGCCCGGATACCAAGGCATTTCCTCTGTAAAATATTCCCTGGACCGCATCGACCCGACAAAAAAAACTTCCCACGCCCACGGGCTGGTGAAGTTTTTGTGAATCGGACACGCGGACGCTATCGCCGCGGTCCCGACCGATTCGCCGAGACGGCGCCTGACCGTTCGAACGCCTGCCGCAGATAAAAGCCGGGCTATGCGGGCTCTTTCGTATCCACGCCAGTTTCGCAAAGTTCCTCGAAATAAGTCGAAACGGGTTTGTTTTGATGAGCGATTCTGGCGGATGCCGCTGCGGCCAGCCCGGCCGCGAGATCGTCGAGAAACACGTGAATCTCCCGCTGATGGTCGTTGAGATCGCGGATCACGCCTATTTTCTGCTTATCCAGATAACCGAAGCTCGTCAGCCCGATCATACCATACACATGTACAATTCCCAAAGCCAGCGTCTCGTCCACCCCGTAGAGGGGCTCGTCCGCTTCCAGAATGCTTTGCAGCGGTTCGGGAAGAAGCTTGCGTTCCGCCAGCTCGTCCAGTGCGATACCGGTCATCAGGGTGTACTGCACTTCGCGTTTGGCAAGCACGGTCATCACGCTCTCCAGGCAAATCTCTATCGTTAAAGCCTTGTTATACGGCTTCTGAAGCTGGAGAACAATTTCGGCAACACTCTCCGCGGTCACACCCCTTTCCCGCAGCATTTGCAGCACCAGCTCTGTACTCATGCTTCATTCCTCCCTTATCCGGCTGTTACCGCGCAGCTGCGGACAGGCTGCCGCTTTTGGCGGTTTTACAAATGTATGCCGGAAAAAGGAGGATTATTTCACCTTTACACAATCTTTGCCCATCAGCTGTTCGATCGAACGGAACAGTTCCGGAGAAGGCTTGACGCGGTACTGGCCGCTCAAAGCCAGCAGCCGCTGGGTGCGCTCGTAGAACAGCGCGACCTCCAGCGGCCCCGCATGAAGCTGCAGCAGCTCCTGCAGCTTCACGAGGTTGTGCGGCTCCTCCAGGTGAGCCGCGATCTTGACATACACCCGCTGCCGGGACGCCCCGGCGGGTGTGCCCTGCGCGGCGGGGCGCCGCGACTCATCCGTAGACTTGGCTGCGGATGAGCGCTGCGGAGTCGCACTGCCGCGGTCTGCGGCACGGCCGGACGAGCCAGCGTGGGCGGTGGCTTCGCCGCCCGGACGCGGGCCTCCGTCTTGCCCGCTGAGGGCTTCTCCGGCTGCAGGCCCGGGCTCTCCGGCGCCATAGCCAGCGGCACCGCGGCGCGTCTCGCGCACCACGCTGGAGCCGCGCGCAGAGCCTGCGGCACGGCCGGGCGCCTGCGCGCGTCCGGAGGCCGCGTCCGCCCGGCTGCTGCCTCCGGCAGGCCGTGCGCTGCCGCTTACGCCCGCTCGGGCGCCGGCTTCTCCGCCGGGGCGCGTGCCTGCGCCCGGGCTCACGTTCGCGCCGCTGCCTGCTCCCGGGCTTCCGCCCGGCTGCCCGCTGCGGGCGTTCCCGGCCGCAGAGCCGCGCTCTCCGGCGCGCCCTCCTTGCGGCGCAGCCCCGGTTCCCCGCGGCGCACTGCCGCCGGAGGCGGACTGGCCGCCCGGACGCAGCGGACGGCGCTGCCAGCGGCGGACGGCCGGATCGTCCGGCGCGGCCACTGCCTCCGCCAGCAGCTTCGGCGGGTCTTCGTCCTGCAGCTGAAGCTTCGCTTTGACAAGCACGACGCTGCCTTTCTGCACGAGCGGAGCATGTTTTTTCCACGCTTCGGGGAATAAAACCACTTCGACCCGCGCTATCCGATCTTCCAGATCCATGAAGGCCATAGGCTGGCCTTTCTTCGTAACGATCGTTTTGCTGGAGACAACCATACCCGCCACGATAACTTCACTGTTATCGGCATAATCCTGCAAATAATGCAGAGGGTCCGCTTCCAGTTCCTGCAGCAGCTCTTGATGGTCATCGAGCGGATGACCGGATATATAGAGTCCCAGCAGTTCACGTTCATACTCCAGCTGCTGTGTGCGGGAAAGTCTGGCAACCTCCGGAATCTCCACTTCCCAGTTCGGTTCCTCCACGAAGCCGAATAAGTGAAGCTGCAGATCATCCCGCTCTTTCCTCCATTTCACAGCCGCCTCCACCGTATCGTCCAGCATGGCGACAAATTGGGCTCGGTGACCGGGAAAGCCGTCAAGCGCCCCGCCTTGAATGAGCGATTCGATCACGCGTTTGTTGCATACGCGCAGATCCACTCTCCGGCAGAAATCGAGCAGACTCTCGTAAGGCTTCTCACGCCGCTCCTTGAGGATCGCTTCGATAGCGTTCGTGCCGACGTTTTTGATCGCGGCCAGGCCGAAGCGGATGGCACCCTTACCGCCGGGAGAAGCGCCGGCATCGTTCTTGGCGGATTCCCCGGAATCCCCAATTATCCGGTCTTCTCCCTTAGAACGAATGCTTTCGGCCGTAACGGCGGCTTCCTCGCGGTCCTTATCTCCGTTGTCCGTCCCTGCATGCCCTTCGCCTGCCCCTTCTGCAGCCGGCAAAGATGCTTTAGGAGCGACAGGCGTAAAATTAACGCCGCTCTCATTCACATCCGGCGGCAGCACTTCAAGCTTCATCCGTCTGCATTCGTCGACATACTCGGCCGTTTTGCGGTGATTACCGACGACGGCCGTCAGCATGGAAGCCATAAAATGCCGCGGATAATGTGCCTTCAAGTACGCTGTCTGGAAAGCCAGTACGCCATAAGCGGTTGCATGCGCACGCGGGTACCCGTAATCCGCGAACCGAACGATCATGTCGTAGACGACGTTCGCCTCTTCCTCCTTATAGCCTAACCTGACGCTGCCTTCCACGAAGTGTGCGCGCTGCTCATCCAACACTTCGCGCTTCTTCTTGGAAACGGCACGCCGGAGCAGGTCCGCTTCGCCGAGCGAAAATCCCGCCATGACCGAAGCGATCTGCATGATCTGCTCCTGATAGACGATAATGCCGTACGTATCCTTAAGGATCGGCACCAGCGCTTCATGCGGAATCTGCGGCTCCGTCAGTCCGTGCTTGCATTCGATGTACCGGGGGATAAACTCCATCGGACCCGGACGATACAAGGCGTTAACGGAAATGATATCTTCAAATCCCGACGGCTTCAAATCCCGAAGCACCTTGCGTATTCCCGGAGACTCCAGTTGGAAAATACCGGTTGTCTCTCCTTTCCCGAGAAGCTCGTACGTTAGAGGGTCGTTATCCATGTCCAGCTTCGCCAAATCCAGTTTGATGCCTTCCTGCTCCTCAATGGATTTCAAGGTCCGTTCGATGATGGACAAGGTCCGCAGACCGAGAAAATCCATCTTCAGCAGACCGATGGCTTCCAGATGCTCCATCGAATATTGGGTCAGCGGTGTTTGGCCGGTTCCCTCCTGCAAGGGAACATAATGGGTCAGCGGTTCGCGCGAAATGACAACTCCCGCGGCATGTGTCGAAGCATGACGGGGCATACCCTCGACACGTTTCGCCATATTCAGCAGTTCTGCGGTTTTAGGCTGTTTCGCGGCCAGCTCCTTCAAATCCGGATTTACCTTCAGGGCCGCTTCCAGCGTCATGCCGAGCTGCCCCGGAATCATTTTCGCGGCACGGTCCACTTCGTTGTACGGAACGTTCAGCACCCGGCCCACATCGCGTACGGCGGCCTTGGCGGCCATCGTCCCGAACGTGATGATCTGAGCGACGTGTTCCTGCCCGTACTTCGCCACGACATAATCGATAACTTCGTCCCGCCGCTCGTCGTTAAAATCGATATCGATATCCGGCATCGTGATCCGCTCCTGGTTCAGAAAACGCTCAAAGAGCAGCTTATACCGAATAGGGTCCACATCGGTAATCCGGAGCACGTACGCAACGAGACTTCCTGCCGAAGACCCCCTTCCGGGTCCCGTCATAATACCGTGCTCGTGCGAGAAACGGATAAAATCCCAGACGATGAGAAAATAATCCGAGAAGCCCATGCTCTCGATAACGCCAAGCTCGTATGAAAGCCTCGTCTCCAGCGTCTGCCGGTATTCCCCCTGCAGGTCATTCCAGCCCGGCTGGTTCTCATAGCGCCGGGCAAGACCTTCCGTGCACAGCTCCCTGAGGTATTCTCCCGCGCCGAGCCCCTCGGGGATCGGTTTGAATTTCGGCAAAATGGACTGGTCGAAATTCAAAGCCAGTTCGCACTTTTCCGCCACAAGGAGCGTGTTGTCAAGCGCTTCGGGTACATGTGCAAACAGTTTGCGCATGTCGTCTTCGCTTTTCAGGTAAAGCTGGCTCGTCTCGAACTTAAGGCGCTGGGGATCGTCCACCGTCTTGCCGGTTCCGATGCACAGAAGCACATCCTGCACCACATGGTCCTGTTCCCTGACGTAATGCACGTCGTTGGTGGCTACAAGCGGGATGCCCGTCTCCCGGCTGAGCTCGATCATGCCTTGCATGACTTTTTTCTGCTCGATGGAACCGTGATCCTGAATTTCAAGGTAAAAGTCCTCGCCGAAAATAGAACGATACCGCTCGGCGGCCGCTTTCGCCTGTTCCTTGCGGTCATGGAGCAGATGCTGGGACACCTCTCCCCCCAGGCATGCGCTCAGACAAACAAGCCCTTCCGAATAACGGGCGAGATGGTCGTGATCAATGCGCGGTTTATAGTGGAATCCTTCCAGATGACCGACCGAGCACAGCTTCATCAGGTTCTGATAGCCCTGCATATTTTTGGCCAGCAGAATGAGATGATAGATCGGCTGCTCCTGCCGCGTTCCCTTGGTGCGGATCGTCCCTTCCGTAAAATAAGCTTCGCAGCCCAGAATAGGCTTGATGCCCTTGGCCCGGCACGCCTTATAAAACGGTACCGCCCCATACATGACGCCATGATCCGTCAGCGCAAGTGACTTCATACCCAGCTGCGAGGCGGTTTCCACGAGGTCCTGAATGCGGGCGGCCCCGTCAAGCAGGCTGTATTCACTGTGAACATGCAGATGTATAAACGAATTCATGGCCATTACTCCTCCGAAACTTCCTTTCTTCTATTCTATCACAATTTTCAAAAAGGCGAAAATGCGTTCGCCCCGAAAAAATCTCGCCCCCGGCCCGTTTTTATCTTAAAAAAACCGCCTGGCACCCGTAGGGACACAGACGGTTATGTATTGTTTTTGCTGCCATGCAGCAGCAGGAGCTTCTCTTTGCTTGGGGGTCGATCGCGCGGCAATACGTGCCGGAATGCGCACCCGACGGCCGAGCACGCTGGAAACGGCTAGCAGCCTGCCTCTCCCGCTTTCTCCGTACTCTTCTCTCCCGCCGCTTGATTACCGGTAAGAATCCAGAAGCGCCTTAAATACTTTGCCGGAGCGCTCGATCTGCTTGATGGGCACGCTGTAGGACAGACGGAAATGCCCGCCCCGTCCGAAGCCGCTTCCCGGCACGATCAGAAGACGATGCTCCTGCACCGCTTTCAGGCAGAACTCGACGTCGTCTGCAATCGGTGTCTTCGGGAAGATGAAGAAGCCTCCCTGCGGCACGGTGAATTCATACCCGGCCTCCTGCAGCACGCCGACCATAAGATCACGCCGCTTGCGGTATTCCTGCTGCTCGACGGCGAGCGTATCCATACGCGTAATGACACGCTGCATCATAACCGGCGCGTTGACAAATCCGAGCGTGCGGTTGCTGAAAACGAACGCCTGGGCGAGCAGCTGCGCATCGTCTGCCGAAGCGTCGACCGCGACATAACCGAGACGCTCCCCGGCGATTCCGAGGTCTTTGCTGAACGAGCTGACGAGGATCGTACGCCCGTATGCGGCAAACGGGTTCGGCGGGACCGCGTCGTAAACCAGTTGGCTGTACGGATCGTCGTACACCATGTAGATCAGGCCGCCGTGTTTTTTCTCGCCTTCGGCAAGCACTTTTCCCAGTTCGTTCAAATTGTCCTGCGTAAGAAGCGTGCCGGTCGGATTGCCCGGAGTGTTGATAATGATCGCGCGGGTCCTCTCCGTGATCGCCCGGGCGACACGTTCCGTATCGACGCTGAAATCGTCGGCGAGGGGAACATGAACCGCGACGCCGCCGTGATTGTCGGCATAGTAGTCGTATTCCACGAAGTAAGGCGTCAGCAGAATCACTTCATCGCCCGGATTCAGGATGCTTTTCAGGACTACGTTCAGCCCTCCGCCCGCTCCGACCGTCATGACGATATGTTCGGGCTTGACGCTGCCCCCGTACCGGCCGTTGAGATAGTCCGCCACTTTCTGCCTTGCCGAAGGCAGCCCCTGGTTCGGAATGTACTGGTGCTTGCCCAGCTCGCCGCTGTTTACCGTATCGGCTAGTGCTTTCAGGAAAGCCTCGGGCGGCTCGACTACCGGATTTCCAAGCGAGAAATCATACACTTCATCGGCTCCGTAAATGTCGATCAGCCGCTTCCCTTCGTCGAAGAGCTTGCGGATCCAGGAGCCCTTTTCAAGCTGGCCTGCGAGTTTTTCAGAAATTGCGCCTTTCGCTGGAGATGTCATAGCGTTGCTCCTTTAGTACATTTTATTTTTGTAAACGAAAAGAAGATTTAATCCCCCGATGGAACCGTTTCATCCTCCGGCCTGTTAAGCAGTTCTTTAAGGAGTGTCAGCAGCTTAAGGTTTTCCTCTTCCGTGCCTATGCTGATTCGGATTTTGTCCTCAAGCAGCGGGGATTCGAAATGCCGGATGTACACGTACCGCTCCGCGAGCCACTCCGTAATCCTTCGTGCGGATAAACCCGATCCGGCCGGAGGCGTGCACAGCAGGAAGTTCGTCTCCGAATCGGGAACGGCAAACCCGAGGCTGCGAAGACTGCCGCCTAAGCTGCTTCTGGACGCGCGGATACGGCCGACGGTTTCGCCGAAATAGGACCGGTCTCTCAGCGCGGCGGCCGCGATTGTTTGCGTGAGCATGCTCACATTGTAGGAATCTTTGCATTTGTCGAGCGCCTCGATCAGAGCCTCGTCCGCAAACGCATAGCCGAAGCGAATTCCGCAAAGCGAATACGATTTAGATAACGTGCGCAGAATCAGCAGATTCGGACAGCGGCCGATCAGCCTCAAGGCGCTCGCTTCTCCATCGGCAAAATCGATATAGGCTTCATCGACGATCAGAAGCCCTTTGTAACGGCCGGCAAGCTCTTCGATCGCATCCACGGACACCAGCAATCCCGTAGGGGCATTGGGATTTACGAGAATGATGGCCTGGGAAGGCACGGCGAGCAGAGCTTCCGTATCGATGCTGAAATCTTCCCGGGTCGGTACGAATTCGCAGTGCACCCGGTGGATGTCCGCCGCGGTCCGGTAAAGCGAATAAGTCGGATACGGCAGGGCGATGGTGCTTCCCTCCTCCAGAAACGCTTTGAACAGGAGGGAAATGATCTCATCGGAACCGTTGCCGCAGAATACCTGATTGCGGTTCACACCGTAGATGTCCGCCAGCACTTCCCTTACGGGCTCGGCCGTCGCATTGGGATAGCGCCTCAGCAGAGCGTAATCGAAATCGGCCAGCGCCTTCCTCACATCGGGTGAGGGCGGATAAGGATTTTCGTTGGAATTGAGCTTGATGACCTGCTGCTCCGCTTCCGGCTGAAAGCCGGGTATGTAGGGAGCCATGCTGCGAATGTGGGCTTTGGCGTACAAGAAACCTGCCTCCTTTGCTCCTCTTGATCTCCGGTGAAATTTCTTTTTAATCAGTATAACGCAATTTTCCGGAGATTCTAGCAAAAAAATAGAGACTGGACCCGTTCTGCAAGAATCGCGGGCTTTGTCTCTTTTCTCTATCATAAACGATCACGGAACTTCATAGACTTTACCAAAGGGACCCTATTAAAACCGCACAGAAGTCCAAAAAAGAAAGAAGGGAATCAGGTGACGGGCTTTGTCACTTCCGCGATACTCAATTTCTTCGTAGCTTTCGGCGTCGTTATGGGAGGCAGCATGCTGGCGGGAATCGGCTCGGTTCTGTCGCTCCAGCCCCCAACCTATAAGATGCTGCTTATCGCCGAGAACATTAAAATTTGGGCGATGGTCGCCGCAATCGGGGGCACGATCGACCCCATCCGGATGATCCAGGACAACTTTCAGGACGGGCAGCTTTCTCCCGCTTTCAAGCAAATTCTGCTGATCATCAGCGCCTATATCGGGGCGCACATGGGTACATCGCTCATCCAGCTGATCTGCAAGGGGGGCGGGCAGTCTTGAAAATGCCCAGCTTCGACCGTTATCCCCGCTTCCTCGCGGGTATCGGGCTTTTTTTGGCGGGAGGGATTGTGGGCAGCGCCGTGTTTCTAAGCTTGTATCATCATACCTACAACGTGCTCGTGATCGAGAACTGGAATTTGAAAAAAGAAAACAACGGGCTTCAACTGGATATCGAAACGCTGAACAAATTCAAGAACAAACAAGGACTGATCACGCGTGTGACCGTCCATTTGTACAATGATATTCAGCATCCGCTGGAAAGCCATGTTCAGAAAGCGCTGGAGGACCGGGTCAAAAGGGATCTGAAAATCGTCGAAGGACAGAAGCTGGGGGAAATCCGGGATTCGCCCCAATTGTATGAACGCCTCATCGCGAGCAAAACGTATTATGGCGTAATCGATAAAGACTACATCGTCAATGTCAAAGCGATGACGCTCGTACAATCGGAGCTGACCGTGTGGATTACGGCGGACGAACCGAAGAAGCAGGCTCTTCCCGACAAAGGAACGATCGTGCCGGATCATGACGCCTTCAACGGCTCTTACTAGCCCTTCCTATTAAAATAGGTAGGGAAAGGCCGAAACCGGGCGTTACAGCTCGAAACGGGCCAGCGCGATCTCCCGGAAAGCCTCTTTATTCGCGGAAGCGGCCGGAATTTCGGCAAACAGCTCGTCCGCATGGTGCAGATACAAGTTCTGAATCGTGCGCGTGTATTCGATACAGCCGGAGTCCACGACATACTGGACGCACTGCGGCTTATGTTTTAAAAATTGGGGCTGGTCGATTTCACCGTTGTAATACTGCTGGATAACCGGGAATTCCGTATCTTCCTCGTCCAGAAGAAACAGGACCGGGATGGTTTTCTTTTTCTGAACGAGATCGTTCTTGTAGTCGAAACGGAGCAGATCGCTCAAATCGTTGTCGAGCTGAGCCATCAGTCCCATATAGACGGCCAGACGGTTTAGCTTGCCGACGGTATCTTCATCGGCGTTCGCATCCGTGCAGGCATAGCCCATGTACAAAGCCAGCTGAACCAGCGTACCGGATTTGCGCTGAACCATTCCCACGTAGTCTTCTTCCGTCTGCACGGCATTCGTCACATCCAGATGCTGT
The DNA here is from genome assembly GCF_041260495.1 of Paenibacillus sp. RC84. NCBI lineage: Bacteria > Bacillati > Bacillota > Bacilli > Caryophanales > Paenibacillaceae > Paenibacillus > Paenibacillus sp. RC84. The sequence continues at coordinate 375,075 of NZ_JBGBYL010000002.1, read as the reverse complement.
CCGTTAATCGCCTCCGTAATGAATTCGCATACTTTGGCGGGATCGGGCAGAGGAGAGGCCGGGTATTGGCGGCGGAGGGCTCCCAATTCGGAGACGGACGCCGTCACGAGTCCCGTGTATACGTTCAGCGCCTGCTCCTGGGGCACGGTCATCCACGGCTTCTCCGTATTGTCCTGATCCTGGAGATCGTCCATAATATCCAGCGCAAGCAGCATAAGCTCGGTCAATGCGGCGGCCCGGTGAATGGCCGGATTGCTTCCGCCAAGCAGATCGTGAACACTCCAGGTGAGCTCTCCCCAGATGGAGTGCTCTTCTTTCTTGTCCGCCACGCTTTTTAACAGCAGTTCTTTCAAGGAAGGTACGGTAAAATAAGTTTCAATGAGATTCTGAATATCGCTCCAAACTTCAGCCTTCATGCTGCACCGCCTTTTAGGGATTGGTCAACGCTTGATTTGTAAAAACTTCTCGATAGCCTGAGCCCGGGATTTCACCCCGAACTTGTCGTAGATCTTGCGCACGTAGTTGTCCACCGATCGCTTGCTCATATGAATCTCATCGGCAATCTGCTCATTGGTGGCGCCTTTAACGATCTGGTTCATGATGTTGATTTCCTCGTCGGTCAAGCTCGACAAATCATCGTCCGGGTGGCTGAGCCTCATCTGATGCAGGAGGGAGATCGGAATGACGGACTGGCCTTCCTTCAAGGCCCGCATCATGTTGCGGATCTGATCCTCGCTCGAGTCTTTGGACATGATGCCGCAAACGCCGAGCTCCAGAAGGTTGTTCAGAATCGGCATATAATCAATGCCCGTAAAAATCACGATCTGAACGTCCTTATTCAATTCCTTCATCTTGACGGCAACTTCCATGCCCGTTAAATCCGGAAGGTGAAAATCGAGAAAAATGATGGAAGGATTCAACTGCACCATCATTTCGACGCCCATTTCCCCCGTCGTCGCGACGCCGACCACTTGAATATTCTCCTCCTGCTCCAGAATAAACTTCGTGCCGTAAGCCATGGCGGGGTGGTCATCAACTATTAGGATATGTTGTATTTTGTTCATGTCGGTATGCCTTCCTTTATAGGGATCTGAATTCTGACTTCAACGCCTTTACCCGTCATGGACTCCATCGTGAACTGCCCGTTTAAATGCAGGACCCGGCCTTTCATCTGCTCCAGGCCCATACCGGAACGGCCGACTGTCTTGCCTGACGACGAATTCGGTCTAAACCCGATACCATCGTCCTCATAGTGAATGCTAACCTCGCTTCCGCTTGCGACAAGCCGGATGAAAAGCCGGCTGGCTTGCGAATGTTTCTTCGCATTTGTAATCAATTCCTGAATGACTCGGAAAATATGGCGTTTCGCCTCATAATCGAGATTCTCCATCGCCGTCGTCTTTCCTTCCGTCACGAACTGAATTTCGTAATCGCCGAGACTCGATTCGGTATCCACGAGATTCTGCAGGGCCCGGACAAGCCCGATATTTTTAAGCAGATAAGGATTCAGTTCGAAGCAGCACTGCCGCAAATTCATATTGATCAGTTCCAGGTGGTTCAAAATATCTTTAAGCTGCCGGTGGTCATCGGGATTAAGCAGCTGTTTCTGAAGATTTTTCAATTTCCGTTGAACGAAGAAAATATCCTGCATAGTCGTATCGTGCAAATCGGTCGCGATCCGCGTCCGTTCTTTTTCCTGCAGATCGAACATGGTCTTGCGGAACCAGACGTATTCTTCGCTGCCTTCCTGGTTGGGAAGCTCCGAGGCCAGCTCCAGGAGCTTCATGTTCAGCCTGCGGATCAGATACAGGTTTTCCAGGCTGACGGACAAATACGAGATAATGAGACTCAACCACTGGGTTTCTTCCCGGTTCATAAACGTATTGGTCTTCTTTTTGGCCATGACCAGGTAGCTCACGTACTCCTCGTGCCCTTTGATCAACGTTCGCGTATATTCGGAGTCGAACCAGTCGCCGGAAAGGAACCGCCTTTTTACATCCTGCTCGTCGATATTTCCCTCGCTGATGATTTCGAGAGTACCGGACGCATACTGAATGACGATGGCCCCGCCGTATACTTGTAAAATATCCACGATATCCACCAGCACGATATCCCTGAGTTCGCGGAAATTCGTAATGCTGCCAAGGGCGCCGGCGATTTTCTTGAGCGCCTGCTGGAGGTAATATTTCCTGGGAAACATAATTTTCTCCAGCCGGGTCGCGAAATACTCCAGGGAGTAGGTGACGAACGTCAACACGACCATCGTGGTCGTAAAACTGATCACCATATGTTTCAGCGTCGCGTCTTTCTGGAAAATAAAATAATTGACGGCTACGAGCACGGCGCTCGGCAGAACGGAGATCACAGCCGTGTAGAAAACCCGCCGCAAAATAATGTCCAGGTCGTAAAGCTGCTTGGACATAATGAGATAACCGAAGGTGACGGGAAAGAAGAGAATGAACCAGCCGCTGTAATAGGAAAATGCCAGTTCCGTCTGGAACAGAATCCTCGGGATAAAGTTCAGGAACGCCAGCGGACAGAAAGACAGGCCCAAGCAAAATATAATCGTTTTAATAATGGTAAATAAATAATCGTTCGATTTTCTGTATTTCTTGTATAAATGGACCAGCAGATAAATATTCATAATAAACCCGGCTATGAAGAAACTCATCGTGCCGTAATAAATGATTTTGTAGAACTTGAAATTGGCCTCCGGGAAAAACATGCTAAGCTGCAGCAGAGAAGATAACCCGATGGCGGCGTACACGTATTTCATGTAGCGGGTCGAGAAAGTGAAATTGGACCGTTCCTGGAAAAACATAATGAGAAACTGCAGGAACAGAAAGGGCAGGCACGCTACCAGACTTGTCGTCATTCCCTTGGCTAGAATATCGGTTCGGGTCGATGCGCCCAGACACATAAAGATAAGCCCGATATTCAGAAATACGGCGGACAGCATAAGGGCCGACCGGGATTTGGAAAGCCGGCTGTAAATCAGAAACGCGAAAACAAAAGCAATGATCTCGCCCAGTAGGGACAAAATATCGACCGTCATGGACGTGGCATGGTCTCTCGTCGTAAAGGTCAATTCTTTGTCTCCGCGAAGCACGGTAATGACGTCCGCCTGCTCGATACTGTAATATTTCTTGACCGTCAGATGCTCCTCGGGCCTTTTCCCGTCTACGCTGAGGATCTTGTCATCCGGCTTAAAGCCGATCTTGGAACCGATGCTGACCCGCTCCAGTTGGGTGATCACCCATTCCTGCTTGGGGTTCTGATCCACGATAATACCCAGGTACGGATACCGGTAAGCTACCCTTAAACACCAGAACTGAAGGAAGATGATGCCTATAAAAAACAATATCATCCATTTTTTTTTGGAATTCATAAAATCCACCTTTTCGAGTGCAAGTTTTTAAGGTAATATAGGAAATAAGTTTTATATTAATTTCAAAGTGAGGTGTCTGTCATGCAAACGGCAGTACTATGGTCCCGTGAACTGAAGCAAGCTGTTAAAGAAGCTGTAAGTTCCAAAGCGGCTCCCGTATCCTCCGCATCCTTGTCCAAACTCGAAGTAGAATCACTGCAAAAAGCGGTTTCCAGCGAGAAACCGGAAGTTAGATATATGATGTGGTAAACCTATCCACATCATAGCAAAAAACAAAAAGATTGCATATCAGCCCACTGCTGATATGCAATCTTTTTTTATGGTTCATCTGCACTAGACTGCACAACTGCGCAAGCCCGTTTGCGTACTTGTTCACGGGAGAGCATAGAACCGTCATATCAGAATTTATTTAAAGACATAAGTTCCTATATACGTCTTTAAATAAGGCGTTATTTTATTCCATTATTATCCTTCTTTCTTGCGCATCAGTGAAAATTATTTTGCATCCTTGCGAAACAAAATTGCGCTGAATCTGTAAGGTTTTAAAGATAATATAAAAGTATACATTTTTATCCATAGACCAGAACTTAGGAGTGTTATTTATGACCCAGTACCAATTCGATAACTTTTTTGAAGATCTTCTCAAAGATACGCTGATCGAAAAGTTCGAAACTGTGGAAGTACCACGGCTGCAGCTGGAATCCTCCTGGGAGAAACTGCAGCAGAAATTAGAGATAAGCAACTAACCCGTGTTGTGTCTTCTTTAATAATCAGGACATGTATTCGACAGAAAGAATTGAATCCCTTCTTTACTCATGATAGCCGGTTGCCCTTGGAGGCCCCGGCTTCGTTGCTTTTTCCAGGAAAAATCGGTACAGTTAAGGCAAAACAATCTGTAGGGGGCTTTCCGTACATGTTAGAAACGGTTCAAATCGTACTGTCTACGCTTATTTTTATTACCCTGCTCTTCTCGGTCGTCTTCAGCTTCCGCTCCCGCCGGAAAACCGATCCAAAGCAAAGAGGCACCAACGCCGCGCTGATGAATATCAGTATGGGGCTGATGCTTATTCTTATTGCCGTGACGCAGCTTTTCTTCCTCTCGGACACGCCGGTGCGCCGAATATTCGGGACGATCTGCCTGCTGCTCGGACTGTTTAATCTGTTTGCGGGAATCCGCAATTATTTGTACTTCTCCCGCATGTCCCGCTGATCAGACGCCGTCGATAAACTGGGCCGTCAGCATCGCCCGGCACACCAAAGTGCCCGCATGGTAGATCTGCACATCGATTTTGCCGAATTTACGGCTCACTTCCAGAATGTTGGGCCGGATCTGGATCTCGCTTTCGATCTGCACCGGTTTGATAAAGTACGTCGACATGTTATCCATCACGAGGTCCCCCTTCTTGACGGTCTGCACGACGCGGTACGCCGCTTCCGTCATGAGAGTGGTCAGGACCCCTTCCGATACCGTCCCCAGGTGATTCGTCATCTGGGGCGTTATCGTTCCGCGGAACACCACGTTCCCTTGTTCGTCCCGGAATTCCTCGAACCTTCCCCAGATGAGATCCTCGAACGTTTCCCCGTTCTGCGGCTGCTTCTGGATATACTGCATCGCCTTGAGCACGTCATTGCGGTTGATCACGCCGAGCATTTTGCGGTTGCCGTCCACGACCGGCAGCAGCTCGATCCCTTCCCACACCATCATATGGGCGGCGGAAGCGACGGAGGTCTGCGGGCTGACCGTCAGAGGATTCCGCGTCATCAGGCGGTCGACGGTCTGGCCGGCATCGGCGCCCAGCATATCTTTCGGGGCCACAAGCCCGATAACGCGGTTCCACTCGTCCGTGACGGGAAACCGGCTGTGCCCCGTCTCTTCGACCAGCGCGCGCCATTCCTTGACCGAACTGTTCGCTTTCAAAGCGAACACATGCGGATTCGTCGTCAAAATATCCTCGACGAGAAGAATTTTTTTCTTGATCAGCCGGTCGTAAATGGCCCGGTTAATCATCGAAGCCACGGTGAAGGAATCGTAGCTGCTCGATATGATGGGAAGCTCCAGCTTATCCGCCAGCTTCGTCATCTCGGGGCTGGTGTGAAAGCCGCCCGTGATCAGTACGCCGGAACCCTGCTCCAGAGCCAGCCTGTGCACTTCCTCCCGGTTGCCCACGATAAGGAGCGAGCCCGCCTCCACATAACGCATCATCGCATCGAGTTCCATGGCCCCGATCACGAATTTGTGCAGCGTCTTCTCCAGACCGTTCATGCCGCCGAGCACTTCGCCGTCCACGATGTTCACGACTTCCTCGAAGGTCAGCTTATCGATATTGCGGCGTTCCCGCTTGCCGACCCTGACCGTGCCGACCCTTTCCTTCGTGGAAACGAGGCCCTGATTTTCCGCTTCTTTGATGGCGCGGTAAGCGGTGCCTTCGCTCACTTCGAGCTGGTCCGCAATTTTGCGGACGCTGATCTTGCTTCCGATCTTCAGGCTCTCGATATGGCGAAGAATCTGTTCGTGCTTCGTTAACGATTCTGTTCCCATTTCATCCAACTGTACTACCCCCGTCCGATTCGCTGTATTAGTCTGTTAAGTTTATTATAGACGAAGAAAAACCAAACGAAAAGCGCGGAAAGCGCCGTCCGTCTGGTTTTTCTTCGCTGCCTGTATCATCTCCGCGTGTTCACGGGACCTACGGTGTCTACGGTGTCTACGGTGTCTGCGGTATTCGCGGTACCCCGTCGCCGGGCCCGCCGGATACTTTACTTGCGCAGGCCCAGCATTTTCTTCCCCTGCAGCCGCTGCTCCATCCGCCAGCGCTTCATCCGCTTGACGCGGACGATCTCCTGCCGGGTCTCCTCATCGACACCGAGAAGCTCGTGCAGATGAGCCGCGATGATAAGCAGGGCGAAACAGATCCAAATCGCGCCGAACACCGTCGGCAGGGTAAAGCCTCCCCCAATATCAAGCTGCGGTACGGAGTACAGCAGCATACCAAGCGCGAGGCTCATAAAAATCACGTTTTTGAATCCTTTCACGGCTATTCACGCTCCCCCTGAAGTGACGGCATCCCGCCCTCGAGCCTCTGCCCGTGGCAGCTTGAAGGACATGCCGTCCTGTACTACATCCTATGACAGGCTCAGGAGCTTTATGAGTACGTTTTATACGGCGGATTTAGCGGTTGTACTGGCGTTCTTCGTTCCGTCCTTGCTGCTCATAAGCTTCGAGCAGAGAAAACGTCCGAATTTGGTATAGTCCCGGAGTCTGCGATCCAGGTCCCGGTTGTGCTGTTCCATTTCTTTTTCCAGATAATATGGTTGCGGATACATGCGTCAAACCCCTTTCTTTGTGTGAAGCGGCCGGCTACCTTTGATTATAGATGGAATAAGAGGAACAAAAAGAGTATAATTACCTTTAATATTTTCCCCTTTTTATAACTACAAGGAGACCGGACTTTATGCAGCTTTATGATTATTATCTGCAGCTGCGCGTCAGCCAGCCGCACGCGCGCGAAGGCGAGCCGGTTCCGATCACCTTGGACCTGCTGGCCGGCCACTGGTTCTGCACCGTACGGAATGTGAAGCTGCTGCTTAAGAAAATGACCCAGCTGGACTGGATCCGCTGGCAGCCGGGCTGCGGACGCGGCCGTTCTTCGCTGCTTACTTTCGTGATCCCGGCTCCGGAGCTCATCTCCCGGACCGCGATGGACCTGACCCGTAAAGGCGACTTCAAAGCCGCCGTCGAACTGATCCACACCTACGGGCGCCACTATGCCCTTAAGGACAGTTTTCTAGACTGGATGTCCGGATATTTCGGCTTTACTACCGCCTCCTCCGAGGGAGCCGTCCTGGATACTCTGCGTCTGCCCTTGTTCCGGCACCCCGTTTCGCTCGATCCCGCCCATGCCATTTTTGCCACGGACTGCCAACTTATCAGCCATGTGTTCTCGACGCTGCTCGAACTCGATCCCGCAACGGGAAATCTGCTCCCCCAGCTTGCCCATTATTGGGAATGCAGTGCGGACGGCACCGAATGGACCTTTTATCTGCGCAAAAAAGTGTACTTCCATCACGGCCGGGAAATGGATGCGGGGGATGTGAAATACTCGCTGGAACGGCTTGCCGATCCCGCCAGCGGCTCCAGCTGGTCCTGGTTCATCCAGGATGTGGTGTCTCTCACTCCCATAACCCCTTACATGCTTCGGATCGTGCTCAAACGGCCCAATCATCTGCTGCCTTTCTTCCTGACGTTTCCCGCGGCTTCTATCGTGCCGGAAGATATCGTCCGGGACAGTCCCTCCCTTTTCGGGCGCTCCCCTATAGGTACAGGACCTTTTCGGATGGAGTTTTATGACAAATATATTTGCCGGCTTCATGCCTTTGACGGCTATTACGGCGTACGGCCTCATCTGGACGTGATCGAGATGTGGATTTTACCGGAACAGCTTGCCGCCTATCGTCCGAAAGGGAAAGATAAGCTCATCGTCTCCCACGGGGATGTCCCGATGCCTGCGGAAGAATATAAACATCAAGGTTTTCTTGCCAAAGAAGAGCATCTATTCGACGGAAGCACTGTACTCACATTCAACGCCAGACGCGGTCCGTGCCGCAGCCGGCTCCTCCGCCAGGCTATCGACCGGCTTATCGACCGACAAGCCATGGCGCGGGAGCTCGGAGATAACCGGGTCGGGCCTTCGTCCGGCATCATGCGGGATTTCCGGCTCCGGCAAGGTTCCCGGCGTCCGGAAGGGCCGGATTCGAACGCCGGTTATGCGCGTGACAACGCGTCTTTGTCCGTGGACGAGCTGATCCGGACATCGGGATACGCCGGTGAGACGCTGCTGCTCCTTGCGTACGCCCAGCACGATGAAGATGCCCGCTGGATAGCCGGAAAGCTTACGGAAGCCGGCCTGAGCGTGAAAGTCGAAACGATGCCTATCGCCGCTTTTACGGACCGTGACTATGTCCATCAGGCAGACATGTGCATGTTCATGCCGGTCTCAGCTTCTCCGCTAGGTTTTCTCGGCTATCTCCTTCAGACGACCAACTATATCCACAGGCATATGAGCTCCGCCCTCCAAAGCCGCATACAAAACGCGGTGGGACAAATCCAGCGTGAGGCCTCCCTTGAACGGCAGGCTGCGGAGCTGCTGAAAATCGAGGACATGCTCCACGCGGAAACGGCTCTGCTTTTTTTATTAAAAAAAACGTTCCGGGTCGCCGTTCACTCCTCGATCGGAGGCGTTCGCGTAGACCGCCAGGGATGGGTCGATTACCGTCATCTTTTCTTAAGGGAGAGAGCCGGCGAGGAAGCGCATGACGAGGGAGATAGAACCGTTAACGAGAGCGGTCTCCGGGATTCCGCGGACGAACGGCCGTAAAAAAAGACGCTGAGCTCGGGAGGAGCGGCAGCGCCGGGCGGTGTATTTTATCCCAGGGGAGATATGTGCTTGTGGCATAGAGCCTCTAACGGCGCTGTACGGGAGCAGCCCCGCCGTGCAAGAAAGATAAATAGACAAAAAAGCAGTCAGCCGCGGGAATCCGCATCTGACTGCTTTTTAACGGGCTTCCGCCGTTTGGCGGAGCGTCTAGGCCCACACCCCTGCAGATGATACGCGGCGAGCATCGCCGCATCGGCCCGTGTGCGCTACAGGCGCACCACGACGCGTCCGCGCATGCGGCCCGCCAGGATGTCCTGCAGCGCCGCAGGCACTTCCTCCAGCGTGATTTCCCGCTGGATCATGTCCCCCAGGCTGCGCGGCTTGAGGTCGCCGGCAAGCCGCTCCCACAGCTTCCTGCGCAAATCGGCCGGGCAGTAGACGGAGTCTATGCCCAGAAGGTTCACGCCGCGCAGGATGAACGGGTACACGGTGGCGGGAAACGCCCCGCCGCCGGTGAGCCCGCTGAGGGCGACGGAGCCGCCGTACCGTACCGTGCCGAGCACGTACGGAAGCGACGCGCCGCCCACAGGATCTACCGCCGCGCTCCACTGCTCGCGGCGGAGCGGTTTGCCGTCTTCTGCCGCAAGCGCTTCGCGCGGCAGCACCTCGCTTGCTCCGAGCCCGCGCAGGTATGCGTGCTCGGAGCTTTTGCCCGTGCTGGCGGCTACCTCGTAGCCGAGACCCGCCAGCATGGAGACGGCGGTGCTGCCCACGCCGCCGGTAGCTCCCGTGACAAGCACGGGACCCTGGCCCGGGCGCAGGCCGTTGTCTTCCAGCCGCTGGATGGAGAGAGCGGCCGTGAAGCCCGCGGTGCCGAGCGCCATGACGTCCTTCGGCGTCAGGCCGTCCGGTACGGGCACCGCCCAGTCCGCCGGCACCCGGGCCAGCTCGCTGTAGCCGCCGAAATGCCCGGTCCCGAGCGCGTAGCCGGTGACGAGGATTTCGTCCCCTTCCTTATAGCGCGGATCGGCCGATGAGACGACGGTGCCGGACAAATCGATGCCGAGCACCATCGGATAAGAACGGACGGTCTTGCTCTCCGGCGTGGAGGCAAGACCGTCCTTGAAGTTGACGCCGGAGTAGGCAACCTTCACCAGCAGCTCGCCTTCAGGGAGCTCCTCCACCTTCATTTCGCGTATACCCAGTGAAACGCCCTGCCTGGTCTTATCGACCTGCAAGGCACGGAATGTGGAATCTGTCATGCTTCATCCCTCCTCATTCCGATCTTATCACGATTGCTGCCGTCGAGAAAATGCGGGGTGCCGCTTCCGACCGGAGCCCGCCACTTTCCCTACGGCAGCAGAGAAGCGGTTTAGTCCATCCCGGAGCGCTGCATCTGCCGTTCGAGGTGAAGAGCCAGAAAGCCGATCTCATCCATCGGAATCGGTTTTTGGAGATTCGCCTTGAGCAGCTCCGCCAAAAGGACCGCTTTTTGAAACGCCAGGGGATATTCCTCGCAGATTTTACCCAGCAGGGGATTCCGTATCGTTTTTTGTTCCATGATCCGGTCGATAAGCGCTTTTAAATGAGAAATAAAACGAACGGTCGAAAACGAATTGTCAAAATCCAGACCGAGTTCCTTGGCTCTCTCGATTACCTGGGCGACCAGTCTGACGACCGCAAGCGCCGTTCCTTTTTCCACCTTGGTCCGGGCGGTATGGAAATGCATCGCGAGAAAAGCGATTTCATCGTCCGGCAGCCTCACATCCAGATGCTGATTCAGAAAATCGATCGCCTTGCTGGCTATCCGGTACTCTTCCTCGTACAAGTGCTTGATTTCGTAAGCGAACGGATTAAGGATATGAACCCCCCGCTTGCAGCGTTCCACGGCAAAGTTGATGTGATCGACCAGCGCGGCGTGGATCGTTTCGGAAAATTCCCCTTCCAGATGCCCCTGCGCGTAAGCGATCACTTCTTCCGTAATCCCGATAATTTTGACGTCCACGGCATGAAGAATGTGCTCGTAGTGCTCCAGCACTTCCGAGGTATGCAGCAGAAATTCCTGTGAAATATCGGCGTCTTGTATAATCATGCCCGGTTCCTTTTTGAATCCGATTCCTTTACCGAATGCAATTGAATTTTTGCCGGTCGAAAGCTTCGTCATGACTACATTATGGGAAAGCACGTGAATGATTTTTCTTTGAATCATAAAGGTTCTCCTCCATCTAGGCGGCTAAACGTTTGGCAATGGATTCCTTAATCAGTTCCGAGTCCGTCCCGAAAATAACGTGCACGTGTCCCTTTCCCATGTTCATAATTCCGAATGCACCCAGTTCCTTCAGTTTTTCTTCCTCCACTTCTTCAGCCTCTTTAAGCCACAGCCTCAGCCGGGTTATGCAGGAGTCCACTTTAATGATATTGCCGATGCCGCCCACGCTGTTCACGATAGCCGTAATCCGTTCTTCCTCCGGGGGCGGGGCCGAAGATACGATCGCCGCGGTCAAACCGGGGAAGTCTTCTTCCCTGCCCGGGGTTTTCAATTTAAAGGCTTTAATCAGAAGCAGGAACAACCCGTAGTAGACGACAAAATAGACAGCTCCTATAATCAGAAACGTAAAAGGAAATTCCTTTAATTTCCAATTCAACAATAAATCGATAAATCCTCCCGAGAAACTGAAACCGAGCTTAATATTAAACAGATGCATGAGCAGCATCGCAAGACCGTTCAGAACTGCATGCACTCCGTACAGCAGCGGCGCCGCAAACATAAACGAAAATTCAAGCGGTTCCGTCACCCCGGTGAGCATCGAGGTAAGTGCGGCGCTGTAAAGCAGAGCGGCCGCTTTCTTCCGCTTCTCCGGCAGCGCGCATTTGATCATCGCCAAAGCGGCAGCAGGCAAGCCGAAAATCATCGTCGGGAAAAAGCCGCTCATGAACATGCCCGCGCTCGGATCGCCCGCGTTGTAGCGGGTCATATCGCCATGAACATAAGTTCCGGCATTTGTCATGAACTCCCCCACCTGAAACCACACGATACTGTTCAGAATGTGGTGCAGACCCGTGACCAGGAGAAGCCGGTTCAGAAAGCCGTACATGAATACGCCGATTCCCCCCGCATCCACGATCCAGAGGCCCGCATCCCGGATCACATCCTGTACAGGAGGCCAGATCAAGCCCATAATCCCTCCCATTCCTGCCATAACGAGCGAGGTAATGATGGGCACAAAACGCCGGCCCCCGAAAAACATGAGGTAATCCGGAAGCTTGATATTATGAAACCGGTTGAACAGCATCACGGTGATAAGCCCCGTCATCATCCCTCCGAGAACGCCCATATCCAGATGGGCTCCAGGCGTCGTCTGCTCTACGGGTACGCTTTCAAAAGTCGCAAGCGCTCTCACAAACACGACGTACCCTACCGTAGCCGCGAGCGCCGCCACTCCTTGACCGGACGTCATGCCGATTGCGATGCCGATCGCAAACAGCAGAGGAAGGTTATCCACAATGGCATTGCCGCCTGTGCTGAATATTTTCGAGATGAAGATCAGAAACGGATCCTGGAAAGTAAAAGCGCCGAGCCGCTGCAAAATTGCGGCGGCCGGCAGGACGGCAATCGGTATCATGAGAGACCGGCCGATTTTTTGAAGCGTATGCAGCATGTTTGCTCACCTTTTTCATCTTGCGGAAAAAGCGGCGGGCCGTTATTTAACCGCACCCGCTGTAATTCCGCTGGCAATTTGACGCTGAAAAATGAGATAGAAAATCATGACCGGCACCATGGAAATGAGAAGCGCCGCAAACAGCGGACCCCATTCCGTCCGGTACTGCATCTCCCCCTGCATAACGGCAATGCCCACAGGAAGGGTGTATTTGGAAGGTTCACTGTTGAGTACGACGCCGAGAATGTATTCATTCCACGTGTTCAGCACGTTGATGATGCTAACGGAAATGAGTCCCGGCTTGGCGAGAGGCATCATAATGCGGAAGAAAATGCCGTAGTAAGAGGCGCCATCCATCATGGCCGCTTCCTCGATTTCGGACGGCAAAGTTTTGAAGAATCCGACCAGGACGAACACGCTGAACGGAATGGTAGAAACTGTGTATACGATGATAAGCCCAAGAAGGGAATTGGTCAATCCCATATCGCTCATCAGGAAGAACAGGGGAATCATCCCGAGGAACATGGGAATCATCATCGAAGCGATATACACGTAATAGAGGACGCCGCTTCCCTTGAAGGCAAACCGGGCCAGAATGTACGCCGTCATTGCCGAAAGCACGAGACCCGCCAGGACACTGACTACCGTAACGATGATCGAATTCATAAAATAGCCGCCGAACTGGTATTTATCCCAAACGTAACTGAAGTTGGAGAACAGCAGCGGAAATTTGGGAAGATCCCACGGGTCACCTTGGAAAAACTGCTGGTTATCCTTCAGGGAACCCAGGACAGTCCAGACGAGCGGGTAAAGCACCATAATCGCCCACACGATTAAAAGCAGGTTGACGACTATGCGCCAGAACGGGTTTTTCAGTCCATCACTCATGCATATAACCCCTCTACGAAATTTCTAACGGTTCTCTTTTCATAATGCGCTGCAAGGCAACCGTCGTGATTAGAGAAACAAAGAGCGTCAATACGCCGATAGCCGCCGCATAGCTCAGGTGATACTGCCTGAAGCCCTGCTGGTACAAGTAGGAGCCCAGTACCTGGGTCGCATTGTCCGGCCCGCCCTCTGTCATAATCGAGACGATGATAAAGGAGCCGTTGAGCGTAGTCATCACGATCCAGATGACGGAGGTTTGAATCTGCTCCCATGTCAGCGGAAGCGTAATGTGCCAGAACTGCTGCCACTGTGTGGCGCCGTCGAGCCCTGCGGCTTCGTACAGCGAGTCCGGGATGCTCAAAATTCCCGCGATGAGAAGCAGGGTACAGAAACCGACGCCGGCCCAGATCGAAGGAGGAAGGAGCGCCCACATCGCCGTTGCCGCATCTCCCAGCCACGGGAATATGAAATCCTCCTTTTTGATCGCACCGATCAGAGAGTTCAGAAAGCCCAGGTTCGGGTTGTAGACGTAGCGCCACAGCACGCCGACGACTACGACGGAAATCACGTTCGGGAGGAAGAAAATAGCCCGGTAAAACCCGGAGCCTTTGATTTTAAGACGGGTAAGCGAGACTGCAAAAAACAGGGCAAGCACCATAAAGCCGATCACTTTACCCGCAACCAGAAAATAATCGTTCAGCAGGGCCTTCGGTATAATGGGGTCCTTGAACATTTCTTTAAAATTGTCCAGCCCGATAAAATTGTAATCCATGGAGCCGCCGGACCAGTCGAACAAGCTGAGATAGATGCCTTTCAGCATCGGGTAAACGGTGAATACGAGATAGAGCAGCAGAGTCGGAAGGATAAAAGAAGCAATAAACAGATTGCGTCTTACCTTGGAGCGTCCGCTCTTCGGCTTTTTCGCCACGATGGCTCCGGCCGGGTTAGTGACAGGTGTTCCTTTCATGCGTGAACCTCCGCTTTCCTGGGAACGACAATAAGGGAATTCGCATTCCCTTATTATCACTCCGGAGATATGGGTGCTTATTTTTTCAATTTGGCGCGCTGCTTGGCTGCTTCGTCTTCCATACGTTTCGCCCACTCTTCTTTGGTGATCGTGCCTTGAGTCAGAGCCAGCGTGGAATCGTTACGCACTTTTTTGAGGTCTTCCGGGATAACCGGTTCCGGTGCTACAACCGTTTCCGGGGAGCTGTAGGATTTGATGGCCGTTTTTGCCAAGGTGCTTGCGGACGTGTTGTCGAGATTCGTTTTCACGTTAAGCAGAGCGCCTGTCGCCTCCGCCCATTTCCCCGCTTGCTTCTCCGTAAAAATAAACTGGATGAACGCTTTTGCCGCTTCCGGATTTTTCGCTTTTTTTGCGATACCCATCGTGGCCGTAGTCGGAATGGCTACGCTTTTGCCGCCTTTTTCCTGGGCAATGGACGGAATGAATCCGAATTCAAAGCCTTGCGGCACGTCTTTTTTCATTTCGTTCTCTACCCAGAGGCCGTTCGGAATAAAGGCCGCTTTGTGCTGAAGGAACTGCGTCTGGGAGTCCGTGTGGTTCAAAGCGACGGAACCCTTGTCGATGAAGCCCTTATCGCGCATTTGAATGATCTTGTCAAGCGCTTTCATAACCGGTTCGCTTTTGAATACGCCTTCTTCCATGTTGTTGATTTTTTTAATAATGGACGTATCGTAGTTGTTCGCCGCCACGGTTGCGGAATCCAGGAACGCCCCGTTAATGTAGTACGGGTATACGCCGGTGTGAATGTAGACGCTCATTTTGCCGGAAGCTTTGATTTTGTCGCCTACCGCAAGGAAGCTCTCCCAGTCTTTCGGCTCTTCCCAGTTGTTTTTCTTGAACTCGGCACGATCCCAGAACGTTCCCCACGATCCGAAAACGAGCGGAACATCGTAGTATTTGCCTGCTTCGTACTCTTCCGGCTTGGTAATGAACAGGTCCATAATGTTTTTGCCGTCCGCGTTTTTGGCGGTTTTCAACCAGTCGGTAATGTCCATGAGCTGGCCATCCTGAAACATGGTTCTCGCGTTGGCGCCCGCTCCATCGATATAAACCACATCCGGCGGATTGCCTTGAATCCAGCGGGGTTTCATCTGATCGTTGATTTTGGCTCCCGCGGACTGCTTGATTTTCAGATCGGGATTAGCTTTCTGGAACTCGTCGATCGCCGCTTTCCACCAGGTATCTCCGTATCCGCCGACAAAATACTGGATCTCGAACTCGCCGGTCAGTTTCTTGCCGCCCGCTTCTCCCGAATTCGCGTTCGAGGACGCTCCCGGAGTAGCTGCCGGCGTAGTCGTTGTGTTCGTTTTGCTGCACCCTGCCGCAATTGCGGATACCATCATCAAAGAAATTCCCATGTTGAGCCATTTGTTTCTTTTCATGTGTACAAACACTCCTTAAAGGTTCTTTTGTAATCGGTTACAAACTGAAGCGGTCCCCCTGATGCTTTGTCAACCAACGCCTTCTTACCGGGAGTTCCTCACCTCCTTAGTGGTCCCGAGAGAACAAAAAAAGGGCATAGTCAAAGAAGCAAAATCACTTCTTTAACTTATGCCCTTTCGGTAACATGTTAAAGTTTGGGTATGTAGTTGTCGGGATGAAGATAATATTGAAATTACTTACATCTTACAAGGACTTTAGTCTCTCGTCAATCCTTTTGTTAACACTTTGTCCATATTTGTCATCTAGTGCCGGATTTACCCCTGCCGCTAAGTCATGCCGAACGTAAGGCCGAAACCCCGCATTCGCCCTTGCACCAAGGGATATATGTCCTCATATGATGAAGTAATTCTTTAGTTGCAGCCGCTGGTACCGCTGGTACCGCGAAGCGAAGGAGCTTTCCTATGACCCGCATCTTCCATGTCCGCAGCCTCGATCCCGCTCTCTACGAAGACGAACGGACCATTCAGCTGAGCGCGGGGATAATGCGGGCGTACCGATTGGCCCCGGACAGCGCCGTCAAGCTCCGCTTCGGTTCCGCGTCCTGCGAAGCGGTGGTCCGGACGGCTGCGGAACCGGGGGCGAGTCCGGACGAAGAGCTATGCCTTCATCCGGCGCTGGGGCGCCGGCTCGGCATTCGCGGAGGATGCAGGCTCTCGCTCGTTTATCAGCCTTCCGCCGCCACGCTTTACGCGGGTCCGCTCGTCGGGGTTCTGCTCAGCAGGGTCTATTCGTCTCAGGAAATGCCGTTCGGCTCCATGACAACCTTCTGCCGGGAGCTGACCAAAGCAGGCGAGGAAGCCGGGGTCAGCCTGTTCTTTTTCTCTCCCGAAGAAATACACACTTTTCCCGATCTGGGAGGGCTGTATTACGACGAGGAATGGAGAACAGGGATTTTTCCCGTCCCGCACGTTATTTATAACCGGCTGACTTCACGCAAATACGAAAACAAACCGGAAATCCAGCATTTCCTCAAAGCCGTTCAACTGCGTCACCAGACGCACATTTTCAACGATAAATACCTGGATAAGAACGCCGTATTCTCCGCCCTGTGCAGTGAGACCGCTCTTCAGGACTGCCTGCCGGAATCTCATCCGTTCTCCAACTATCACATGCTGAAGGCCATGTCCAGCCGATACCGGACCTTATTTATAAAACCGGCCTCCGGCAGTCTCGGCAAAGGAATTTTCCGCCTGCACGTCTTGGAGGACGGCAGCTGTGAAGTCCGGTTCTCCGCGCTCAGCGGGACCGTCGTTCTTCCCTATCCCGATCTCTTCGAGGCTTACTCCCATATGGCGGGAAAAATCCGGACACAGGCTTATCAGATCCAGGAAGGCCTGGAGCTGCTGACGATCGGCGGCCGCCCCGTCGATTTCCGTGCCCTCGTTCAGAGAGACGGGGGAGGAGAATGGGTTCTGAGCTCCATCGTGGCCCGGATCGCGGCGGAGCAGCACTTCGTATCCAACCTCGCGAGAGGCGGAACGATGACGGCCGTCCAGGAAGCGCTGGCCGGGACTTCTTTGGCCTCACGCAAAGGGAGCATTCAGCGTACTTTAAAAAGTACGGCGCTGACAGTCGCTCAGGCCATCAGCAGGAACGTGAAGGGAACGTTCGGGGAGCTCGGCGTGGATCTGGCTCTGGACGCGGCCGGGCAGGTAAAACTGCTGGAAGTGAACTCCAAGCCTTCCCGCGAGGAATTCTCCCTTCCCTCTGCGGCTGAGGAACCGCTTGTGCGGCCGTCCGTCCGGCGTCTCCTTGACTATGCCGTTTATTTGTCCGGCTTTATGTAGAACAAGAAGGCGGTGGGTTGTGTGGATTATGCAGTGAATCGATGTCTGGGCGTTCTGGCCTCGCCGGGTAAAGCGGCGCCCGCCGGAGATTCCGAACCCTTTTTCCGGAAGCTGGGCCAGAACGGGGCGGCCGAAGGAATCGAGGTCATCGTGTTCAGCCCGGACGGAATCTCTTTCGAGTACGAGACGGTGGACGGCTTCCTGTACAGTCCCTCGGATTCCGCCTGGAGAGAAGGCACCTTCCCTCTTCCCGCCGTCCTTTATGACCGCTGCTTTTGCTCCAATTACGCAGAACAGCGGCTTTACCGCCGGCAGCTGAACCGGCTTCACCAGCTGCCCGGGATCCGGTTTCTGGGCGGAGGCCTCCGGGGCAAATGGGACGTCCAGCGCCTGCTGGCGGCCGACCCGGCTCTCGCCCCGCATTTGCCGCTTACCCGGCGTCTGACTGCGCCGCACCAGCTTGAACCGTGGCTTGAGCTGCACGGGGCCGCTTTTCTGAAGCCCGAAGCAGGCATGCACGGCAAAGGCGCCCTGCATGTTTACCGCAGTCCCGGTCCGGACTTTTCCTGGAGCGTACGCGGCCGCGACCGGGCAAACCGTCCGGTGCAGCGGGATTTCGACACGGCGCCGGAGATGCGGCGCTGGATCCGCGGTTTCATAGGCAAACGCCGCTATTTGCTCCAGCAGTACCTGCCGCTGACTACACCGGACGGTACGGCTTACGATATTCGTTCTCTTATGCAGAAAGACGGACACGGCCTTTGGAAGTTGACCGGGATGGTTGTGCGCTCGGGCGGTCCGGGGAGCGTGACGTCCAATCTCCACGGCGGCGGCACCGCCTGCGAGGCCGAAGCTTTTCTGAAGGAACAATTTCCCGGCGGAACGTCCGGCAGGCTGATGAAGACATTGTCCGTTTTGTCCCATCGAATTGCGCTTATTCTGGAATCGTCGCATGGGCGTCTGGCCGAGCTGGGCATCGATTTCGGCGTTTGCCGGGATGGACGCATCCACATTCTGGAGGTTAATTCCAAGCCAGGCAGAGCAGCCTTCCAGAGCATTGACGGCGGGAAAACCGCCCGCTCAGCCGCCTCTAATCCGGTCCGGTACGCCGCCTATTTGCTGAGAACGCAGCGGGAACCGGCAGGGGCAACAAGTTTAGGAGGGTAACCCAATGAGTTTGACGACGTGCACGGTTCACGTAAATTCCAAACAGGAAAAAAATATTTTGGTATCCGGTGAACTGGCCAAGGCGCTGCACTTGTCAAAAAGCAAGACGCTGCAGCTCCAGGTCGGCTCCAAATCCATTACACTCCCGGCCCGGTATATCAAAAAAAGCGGACTCCACCTCTATCTGCCCCAGTCCGTCATTACTTCCGTGAAACTTCCGCGGATCGGTCCGTGCCTGGCAGTGAGCGGAAGCGGCAAAGATATCCGGCTCGGTCCCGTAATCGGAATTCTGACGAATGTGGCCAGCACCACGTCCGGTCCTTTCGGAACGAGAACTCCGTTTATCCGCTCGCTGATGCAGCCGGGGGAACGCAAATCGTTCCACATCGCCTTTTCGCCTAAGGATGTCAACTGGCAGCAGGGCACTGTAAACGGCTATATGCTTCAACCGCAGGGAGGCTGGGTCCGTAAAACCGTTCCGCTTCCGGATGTGGTTTACAACCGTCTTCCCAGCCGCAAAGCGGAGAAATTGGTCTCCATGGAGGACTTCAAGCAGCGCTTCGTCAAACGGAATATCCCTTTATTCAACTGGGCTTTCTTCGATAAATGGGATGTGTACCGGCTTCTTGAAAACGATCCGGCCTTCAAATACGTGCCGGAATCGGTCCTGGATCCTTCGGCGGATCAGTTGAAGGACCTTCTCACCCGCCACAAATTTATCTATCTGAAGCCAACGGCCGGAAGCCTCGGCATCGGCATTTACCGCATTACGTATTCGACGGACCGCGGATATTTCGTACGCTACCGCCGCAACGGCAAAAATGTACTGCTGCGCTTCAACAAATTCGAAGGGCTCGTCAAAATGCTCGGCATCAACCGCGGAAAGCTGACCAGCTATGTGACCCAGCAGGGAATCCGGCTGATCGAGATCGACGGCTGCCCCATTGATTTCCGCTTCCATCTGACCAAGAACGGAAGCAATCAGTGGGTCGTCGCCGCCATCGGCGCTAAAAAAGCCGGCAAGGGAAGCGTCACGACCCATCTGCGCAACGGCGGCCAGCTGATGACGGCGGAGCAGGCGCTGAAACAGGTGTACGGCAGCAGAAGCGACGCTGTTTTGTCCCGGATGAAAGAGACGTCTATCGAGCTTGCGGAAGCGATCGAAAAAAATTACAATCACCGTCTGGGCGAGCTCGGATTCGACCTCGGCATCGACCAGAACGAGAAAACGTGGATGTTCGAAGCCAATGCGAAGCCGGGACGTTCCATCTTCAAACACCCGGGGTTGAAAGCCCAGGATAAAGCTTCCCTTAACTATATCTATGAGCACTGCGTCTATTTAAGCCGCTTTCGTGCGAGGAGGGATGGTTAGTGGACGTAAGCGCCCATAAAAAGCAGCAGCCTCTGTGCATCGGAATTTTAACAACACCCGATCCAAAACGCCGATTCTCGGGAAATCGTGAAAATTTCATTGATTTGATTAAAGCCGGCTACGAACAGGGTGCTCTCGTTTATGTAGTCACTACATCCGACCTGAAATTGAGCGGCAAGCATGTTCAGGCCTACTGCTATCAGTTGGCCGCGAAAAAATGGAACAAACAGCTGATGCCTCTTCCCGACGTCATTTACAACCGGATCCCGACACGCCGGCTGGAAATTCAGAGTGACGTTCAGCGGACGATCCAGGCCTGCATCCGCAGCAAGCAGGTTCACTTGTTCAATCCGTTCTTTTTCGACAAATGGACGCTCTTCGAATGGCTCGATCAGTCTCCCGAAATCCGCAAATACGTGCCGGTTACGAAGCAGTTGAGCAGCCAGGCCGTCCTGGAGTCGATGCTCAAACGGTTCCCTTTCATCTACCTCAAACCGGTTGAAGGGAAAGCCGGCAAGGGGATCATGCGCCTGGAACGGATCACGAAGAAAAGCGGAGCGCAGACTTACAAGCTGACCATGCAGGAAACTGTGAATTCGCATTACGAGTTATTCACGAACTTATCCGATGTCTGGAACCGGATTGCCGAGATCAAAAAAGACGAAAGCTACATCATTCAGCAGGGGATCCGCCTTTCAAGCTTTAACAAACGTCCTTTCGATCTGCGAGCACTTCTTCAGAAAACGTCGAAAGGCACGTGGAGCGTAACCGGAATCGGAGCCAGAGTCGCCGGCAGGCAGAGCATTACGACACATGTGCCTCGGGGAGGCTCCATCGACGATCCGGAACGGCTGCTGGAGAAATCATTCGGGCCGCTCAAGGCCAAGCGGATTCTCCAGAGGACGCGCAGCACCGCATTGCTTATGGCAAGCAGCGTAGAACAGACCTCCAAGCAGAAGCTTGGAGAGATGTCGATGGATCTGGGCGTCGATCTCGACGGACGCATCTGGTTTTTCGAAGCCAATTCCAAACCGATGAAATTCGACGAACCCCACATTCGCAAAAAGT
Organism: Paenibacillus sp. RC84; assembly: GCF_041260495.1. Classification (NCBI taxonomy): domain Bacteria; kingdom Bacillati; phylum Bacillota; class Bacilli; order Caryophanales; family Paenibacillaceae; genus Paenibacillus; species Paenibacillus sp. RC84. The sequence continues at coordinate 353,901 of NZ_JBGBYL010000002.1, read as the reverse complement.
CGCTGGCGCGCATTATCGGGTACAGCGTGCATCTGGCAAACAAAAACAAGACCAAATGAACCCACAAAAAAACCATCCCTCACTTTACGGAAGGGATGGTTTTTGATGTTTGCGGCCGACTGCCGCGCCTGTTCTTCCTCTGCCTTCCCACGCCTGGAGAATCGCATAGCCGGCAAAAAGAGCCATAAACGGCATCAGCGGAGCCGAATACCGCGAATGCGCCAAATAAATCATATGAAGCAGAGACATGTAGGCGAACAGCACGGTCAGAAGGTAAGCCAGCCGCTTCTCTCTCGCCAGCCAGATTCCCCGGATGCCGAACCCGAGAATCGTATAGTGAATCCCTACGGGCAGAATGAGACTAGCCCAATTTACAGCGTTCCAATAGTACACGTCCCCCCAGAAGGTCGCAAACTTCCCGATCGTATACCACTGGAGGTAGTACAGCGGCTGCTCCGCAAAGCCCGTCCGGATCCGCTCCTTTGCCCACTGCGTGTCGAACGCGTCATTGACCCACAGATCGCTTGATGCGTGCCACGTCCGCTGTTCGGCTACAGGCGGAGGCCCGTAAGGAAACGTGCCGAGGAGCAGCGGATTGCCGCTGGATTTCGTCAGCGGAATAAACTGCCCTCCGGACACTTCGTAGTTGCGGACCCACCATGACATGAGGCAGAGGACAAATACCAGAGCGGAGACCGCCAGGCAAGCCGCCAGTTTTTTCCACGGGATCGTCCGCCAGTAAATGAGCAGCAACAGAAAAAAACCCGGCCAAAGCGCGATCGTCGGCCTTACGTAAACGGCAAACGCCCACACCAGCCCGAACCAGACGGCATTTCCCGCGGTCGGCTTGTCCATCGCTTTCAACGCGCCATGCACCAGAAGCATCAGAGCGAGCACAAACAAGGCTTCCGTCAAAATATAAAACGAAATGTTCCACATCGGCGGATAAACGGCCGTCAAAACGACGGCGATAAGCGCGGTTCTCTCGTTAAACAGCCGGATTCCGATTTTGAACAAAAGAATCATCGAGAAAGAAACCATGACGACCTGAACGACCCGGATCGTCTGCTCCAGCACGTACCCCGTTCCGAGTCCGCTCATAAACAGGGCGATAAAAGCCGGAAGAGCGGGCGTAATAAACACCGTCGGCTTCGACGGGTCATTGTAGGTAAACATTCCTTTTTCCAGCCAGATTCGCGCGGTTTCCAGATAAGATTGGTCGTCCGATCCCAAGTTGTAGGAGGAACCGTGTGTAAACACCACCGCCAGCTTCAGCAGTGTCGTGAGCAGCACGACAATCCAGAGCCAGCCCCGGACCGGTATAGATCGAAGCCTATGCGGCATGATGCATTCCCCGCCTTCCGCAAAAAAATCAAAAGCGCGTTACGAATAACGCGCCGATAAACCGATCATTCCCACGCCGATCAGGATCACTACGCAACCGGCGATTTTAAGTACCGACATTTGTTCGTTGAAAATATAATACGCACCGATGACAGTAATCAGATAAGCGATGCTCTGCATCGGGTAGGCGATGCTGATATCCACTTTATTCAGGATAAACAGCCATAAAACCGTTGCAAGCCCGTAAATGAAAAGCCCCCCCAGAATAAACGGGGAAAACATAAGATGAATGATACTTTGCAGGCTTTCGAAAGAGTCCGCTTTACGCGAAAGCCCGAATTTCCACAAAAATTGACCGCTTACCAGCATAAGCGTATTCAGTAAAATCAGTCCGATATGTAACGGATTCATGGCGCTTCCCGTCTCCCCGCTCCTGTGTAACTATCTTGGTTTCGGCTTTGTTCCTTAAGCAGCATTACTTCGTTCTCCAGGTACGCGTGCTCTTGAGCGAGCGTCTTGATCTGCTCCTGCTGCTTGGACAGCAGGATCGTCTGATGGACGAGCAGGCTCAGGGTGACCACGATCACGATCAGGAAGATCAGCGACGGCATGTACGACACGCCGATCCAGAGAGCGAAACGGTTGAGCAGCGGGATACAAATGCCCGTGACAAGTCCCGCCAGGGCGATCATAATCCAGGTGAACGCATGGCGGTCTCTTAATTTATGCTTGCTGGTGTAGTAAAGAATCTGAAACAAGAAAATGACCGTAACTCCGATCGTAATAACCTGAATCAAAATGATTGCCCTCCCTAGAAGCTTCTCCGGATGATCGAAAACATGGTCACCTTCAGCATGTAATACACGGAACGGACCGGATTAATGGACGAGACGCCGCCCTGCCGTTTTTTCATTTCCACGCTGATTTCTTTGATCCGGTATTTGCTGCGGGCCATGGAGACGAGAATTTCCACTTCCGGATAATCAACCGGATAATAAGTGGCGAATTCCCCAATGATCTTGCTGTTGACGATCCGGTATCCCGACGTCGGGTCGAAGATCCGGTTCCCTGTAAGAATGCGGATCAACATGTAGAAATAGTAGATGCCGATCCGTCTGGGCAGGCTGCTTTTGTAAGAACTCTTCTCGACAAAACGGGAACCGATCACCATATCGGTGCCGGACTCGCGGATCTCCCGCACCAGCTTATCTATGTCCCGGGCGTCGTGCTGCCCGTCCGCATCAAGCTGGATCGCATATTTATAGCCGTGTCTCGCGGCATAGCGGTACCCGGTCTGCATGGCTCCGCCGATGCCGAGATTGACGGGCAGACGCACACCGTTGTAACCCCGCTCCCGGATAATCGCCGCCGTGCGGTCTTTGGAGCCGTCATCCACGATCAGATAATCGTACTCAACGTGTTTCCGCAAATGATCGACGGTCTGTTCGATGGCGTCTTCTTCATTATAGGCCGGAATAATAATGAGTACATCACTTTGTCTGGACATAACCTCTTGCTTCCTCCTTCATTGCTTTTCAATCACCTTGTCCAGCTGTTCATTTATTTTATGCAGTCGGTTAAATTGAAATCTCTACGGTTTAACATCCCGATCATTCTGTTCAAAATCAGCTCTATTCAGTATAAAGGATATCCCTCCTGCTGGAAAGGACAACCCCTGAATCATTAACCCCGTTAATTCCGGACCGAAACCCTTCTCCGCCTTGCCCGTATAGAATCCCATAACCAATATCCAGTATTTGATAAGGGAGGGACGACATGGAATCCTGGTATTGGGGCCTTTTTATAGCCGGCATTCTTTTTGCCCTGGCTACCCTCATTTTCGGCGAAGTTCTCGGCCATCTCTCGGGTATGCTCGACTCCGCCTCCGGACACCACCTGCCATTCCTGCAGCCGGCGGTTCTCGTCGGGGGAATTACAACCTTCGGAGGGGCCGGCATTCTGCTCTCCAGGTACACGGAACTCACTTCCTGGCAGAGCGGAGGGCTTTCTCTGCTGATAGCCGCCGTTTTATCCGTCCTCGTGTACCTCGTCTACGTCAAACCGATGGAAAACAGCGAAAATTCGGTCGCCTTCTCGCTGCAGGAGCTGGTCGGCAAAATCGGTGAAGTCACCGTGCCCGTGCCCGCCTCCGGCTACGGTGAGGTCATGGTGCGGACCGGCGGCGGAGTGACCAATCAGATCGCGGAAAGCTTCGACGGACGGAGTATCCCGGGCCACCTCCGTGTTGTCGTCGTGGAGGTCAAGAACAGCGTGCTGCTCGTCTCCCCGCTGGATTCCGATCCTCTTAACTAACCAAGCAAAGGAGTTTTGCCCATGTTGAACACAGATGTACTGCTCATCCCCGGTATCGTAGTCGGCGTCATCCTTATTCTCGGTATTGCCTTCTGGGCCCGCTACAAAACGGTCAGCCCCGATGAGGCCATGATCGTCACAGGATCCTTTCTGGGGAGCAAAAACGTCAGCATTGACGATTCCGGCCGCAAAATGAAAATCGTACGCGGCGGCGGGGCGTTTATTCTGCCGATCTTCCAGCAGTCTCAGTTCCTTTCCCTGCTCTCCCACAAACTGGACGTCATGACGCCGGAAGTGTACACCGAGCAGGGAGTGCCGGTTATGACGGATGCCGTCGCCATCATTAAAATCGGCGGTTCCGTCGAAGATGTGGCGACCGCGGCCGAGCAGTTTCTCGGCAAACCGACCGAAGCGCTGAAAAGCGAAGCCCAGGAGGTTCTCGAAGGCCACCTGCGGGCTATCCTCGGCTCCATGACGGTCGAGGAAGTGTACCGCAACCGGGACCGGTTTGCCCAGGAAGTACAGGGCGTTGCGGCGCGGGACCTCAAAAAAATGGGCCTGCAGATCGTCTCCTTTACGATCAAAGACGTCCGCGACAAGCACGGCTACCTCGATGCCCTCGGGAAACCGAGAATCGCGGCCGTAAAGCGCGATGCGGATATCGCCGAAGCGGAAGCCGTGCGGGACGCCCGTATCCAGAAGGCGAAAGCCGAAGAAGAAGGGCAGAAAGCCGAGCTTCTGCGGGATACGAACATCGCCGAGGCCAGCAAGGAGAAGGAACTGAAGGTCGCGGCCTTCAAGAAAGACCAGGACATGGCCAAGGCCGAAGCCGATCAGGCTTATCACATCCAGGAAGCGCGCTCCAAGCAAAGCGTAGTCGAGGAGCAGATGCGCGTGGAACTCGTGCGGAAAGAGCGCGAAATCGACCTCGAAACCAAAGAGATTTTGCGCCGCGAGAAGCAGTACGACGCCGAGGTGAAGAAGAAAGCCGACGCGGACCGGTATTCGGTCGTGCAGGCCGCCGAAGCCGAGAAGTCGCGCAAAATGCTCGAAGCGGAAGCGCTCCAGTTCCGCATCGAAGCGGAGGCCAAAGCGATGGCCGAGCAGAAGCGGCTTGACGGTCTGGCCCTTGCCGATGCCGAGCGGGCCCGCGGTACGGCCGAAGCCGACGTCATCCGGCTGCGCGGTCTGGCCGAGGCCGAAGCGAAACAGCGGCTCGCCGAGGCGTTCGAGAAGTTCGGCGAAGCGGCCGTGCTGGACATCATCGTCAAGATGCTTCCGGAGCTGGCCGGCAAGGTCGCCGAACCGATCAAAGGCATCGACAAGCTGACCGTTGTCGATACGGGCCACGGCGAAGGGGCCGCGCGCATCAGCAACTACGTCACCTCGCTGATGGCTACCGCGCCCGAGATGCTCAAGAACGTCTCCGGAATCGACGTCGAGGAGCTTATCAAAGGCCTGACGTCGAGGAGCGCCAAGCCGGCAGCGAAGCCCGCGCCCCTGACCGCGGAGCTGGAACCCGCATCCGCAGCCGGGGCCATCGCCGCCGCCAAGGAAGACGAGCCGGACGAGGCCTGATCGTCTCCCCGCCGGAATCAATCAACATGGGGGGCGGAGAGCTGCCGCCCTCCCAAGGTAATGAAAAGCACTCCATGCGAGTGCTTTTTTAATTTTCTTTTTCCGGCAGAAGGTACGAACCGGAATCTCGGCATGACCCTCCGCAGTTCGCCGGTCTGGGTTTTTCTCTTGACAGAATAGGGTCCTTGCGGCAACATCGCCTCAGACAGCCTTACTTCCGTCCGTTTCCGAACGGACATCCTTCAGGACTCCGCCTCCCGTCTTGTTGCGGCCGCGGACCAGCCCTGCCGCGTAGGAAACCGCCTGAACCAGCAGCGCGGAAATAATCAGCATAAGAAACGGCATCATGCCGATCGTGTAACGTGCTTCCGGGATAAACATAAGCTGCGTCCCCAGCAGGATAATAAATACGGTGATCAGGTACCGATAGCTTTTATGGATAAAGAAGGAAATCAGGGAGCCTCCCATTCCCGCATAGACCAGAAACTTGTGAAATCTAGGAATCCAGGGCGCATACCAGGCAGGCACCGAGGAGCCGTAATCTCCTATGTACAGCTTGTTCAGAAACATCTCTTTCATTTTGCCCACCGTAAACCAGCGGATCCAGAGGGCCGGATCGGTCTGCAGCCCTTCTTTGATGCGTTTAATCGCCTCTCCCTGCTGGTTGTTAAAGTCGATTTTGCTCCAGTCCAGCGTTCCCCGGTAATAAGGATCGGTTCCGCCTAGCAGCGGATTTCCCGCTCCTCCTTTGGAAATGAAAATAATTTCGTGAAAGGTGATCGCATTGCGTATCCACCAAGGAAGCATCCCCAGCGCAAAAGCGAGGACCCCGAAGCTGATTTCTTTAAAATAAGGCTTCTTGTGCTGAAACCACAGGAAAACATAAGGAACCGGCGCCACCACCAGCGTATTCGGGCGGATCAGAACGGCCAGGGCAAGGAGCAGTCCGGCAAGGAGATGATCCCTGGTACGGTTTTCCTGTACGATTTTGACCTGATAATAAATGAGCGCCATAAACGACGTCAGGAATATGACCTCCGTCAGGATCAACGAATTCACGACAATGAAGGTTCCGTATACGGAAGCGAAAAACGCCGCAATCAGGCCGGTCGTCCGGTTGAAAAGCCTCAGCCCGATCTTGTAGATATACCAGATGGCCCCGAGCGAGATAAAAACCTGTAAAACCCGTACCACCATAAACGTTCGTTCTATGTCCGTGTATCCGAATACGGCCAGAATCGCCGCCAGAAATACGGGGAAGCCGGGGGTCACTAACGTGTTGGACTTGGCCTCGTTATAGCCGTAAATCCCTTTTTCAAGCATTTGTACCGCCATCGTCGTATAGTTCTTTTGATCGTATTCCACAGGCTCGTATTGTTCTCCCAGTACGTAGAATAGCCTCAGGCCGAGCGCAAAAGCCAGAACGAACACAATCATCATTTTTTTCCATAACCGGGATGCACCCACGCTCTTCTTCCTCCTCCAACTTTACCGTATTCTTCCTGTCCCTTTAACGGAGACCGGATTAAAAAGGTTTCATTTCTTAAGGATTGATAAGAAATTCCGTTCAAGCAGCCGCTCTTCCTGTCGTACCAGCATACCCGAGAAACGTCAACGGCCATGCTGCGTCCGGTCAATTTTACGTAAAAAATAAATAGGGGAACGCGGGACGGTCTACCCTATATATACCGAATAACTTCCGCCAAGAAACAAAAATCCCCGGCAGGTGGACAAACTTGTCCCGCCGGGGATTTTCCTTATTCAGCTGATTTAAAGATGGCTTGTCTGATCAGTTTTCGTCTCGGGGAAGAAGGCCCAGCAGCTCCGGAAATGCAGTAATCCGCACATCGGCTTCGTCGAGCTCACGCTCGGTGCGGAAACCCGCATAATCGCAGCCGACCACCTTAAGCCCGTTGCGGTGACCCGCTTCCACATCGGAAGAGCGGTCCCCTACCATCCAGGCGCTTTGTAAGCCGTGCTGCTCCAGGAGCAGTTTGACAAGATCCACTTTGGACTTCGTTGCGTATTCGCCCGCACTGTACAACCCAGTAAATAGAGGCGCCAGCCCCTTCATCCGGATCACTTCCCGGACATAATCCTCCAGACCGTTGCTCGCGACGAAAAGCCGGATCCCGCGGGCATGAAGCGCCTGCAGCGTTTCCTCGACGCCATCGTAGAGCACACCTTCTCCCTGGAGCAGCCGGTCCATCTGTTCGGCGAGCAGGAGCTCGTCCGCGCGGCTGCGGACCGCGGCCGGGACATCGGGCAGAACCCGCTCCCAGATTTCTTCGAGAAGCATGCCGAGCCCGCCGAGAATACGTTCGTCAGACGGCGTCGGCCCTTCATAAACTCCTTCGCGGCGAAGCGCGTCGAAAGCCGCATGATAAGCCGGCAGAAGAAGCGTTTCCGTTTTGAAGAGCGTTCCATCCAAATCAAAAAGCATCGCTTGCGGTGTAGGGGACTGATTCATAGCTGGACTCCACATCCTAAAGGTTTTCTTTTTAAGGATGGCAAACCGTGCCGGGCTTGTCAACTTGGACCGCGGAAAATTTTTCCGGTGTTCCTCCGCTTTTCACTAGGACTTCCTATTGATGTTGAGGGTAAAATATTTTAGAATGAATGTGAAAATGTTTTTCTTAATAAACTACGATTTCACTAAAATTTTTTTCAAAAAAGGTGCGGAATCCTATGTCCAGCATTCTTCGGGCCATTGAAGAACGGAAGCACGGGCTGAACCGCCAGGAACAGGTTCTCGCCATTTATATTCTCGAGCATTCCAGTCAAGTGGTGCGCATGGGAATAACGGAATTGGCGGAACAGTCGAAGACGAGTCCCGCTACGATTTCCCGCTTTTGCAAAACGTTTCATTTCCAGGGATACACCGATTTCAAGTTCCAGCTCGGCGCGGAGCTCGCTACTCAGCCTGCCGGCCAGTCTTACCAAGATATCGTCGCCGGGAATCCGCTGGAGAAAATCGTGTCGGCTATGGAAGCTAACCATATGCGCTCTATTGCGGATACGACCCGTCTTCTGGATCTGAAGCAGGTCCAGTCGGCGGTCGACGCGCTTCAGAGCGCGAGGCAGATCGACCTTTACGGCGTCGCCACTTCGGGCGTCGTAGCGCTCGACTTCCACCAGAAGCTGGTGCGGATCGGGAGGTACGCGACCGCATGGTCGGATCCTCACATGCAGATCACGTCCGCTTCCAACCTGCAGCCGGGTGACGTCGCCTTCGCGGTTTCCTACTCCGGCGATACGCCTGAAACGATTCAGGCGCTGCTTTGCGCCAAGGAGCGGGGGGCCACGACGATCAGCCTGACCAAATACGGCTCCAATCCCCTGGCGGATCTTTCGGACATCAAGCTGTTCGCATCTACGCTGGAGGAAGGCATGCGCCGCGGAGATATGGCGTCCCGGATCGCACAGCTTCATGTGATAGACATTTTGTTTACGAGCCTGGTCAGCGACCGGTTCGACGAACATGTCACCCGTTTGGAACGGACCTACCACATGGTCCGCAAATACCGAAGCAAAGGGAGAGAGTAAACCATGATTATTCACAAGTTTGAAAATCAGCAGGAATTAAACGAGGCGGGCGCGGGGATTATTACCGCTCTTGTCCAGACGAAGCCGGATGCGGTTCTCGGTCTCGCTACGGGAAGCACGCCGATCGGCATTTACGAAGAAATCGTAAAAGCTTACAACAAGGGACGCGTGAGCTTTAAAAACGTACGCACGTACAATCTGGACGAGTATGTGGGACTTCCCGACGGTCATGCCGAAAGCTACCGTACGTACATGAACCAGCATTTGTTCCGCCATATCGATGTGCAGCCGGAGCGCACCCGCATTCCGAACGGCAACGCCTCCGACCTTCAGGAAGAATGTGCACGCTATAATGGCGAACTGGATGAGATCAAACAAGTGGACCTGCAGATTCTCGGTCTCGGCCACAACGGTCACATCGGCTTCAATGAGCCGGCGGACGAGCTTCATGGCGGCACTCACCTGGTCGAACTCGACCACAAAACACGCGAAGCCAACGCACGCTTCTTCCCTTCCATTAATGACGTTCCGACGCACGCTCTCACGATGGGGGTAGGAACGATTCTTAAAGCCAGAACGATTCTTCTCGTTGTCCGCGGCGCCGACAAAGCGGATATCGTACACCGTGCCCTGACCGGCCCGATTACGACCCAGTGTCCGGCAAGCCTGCTGCAGACACACCCGCACCTGATCGTTCTTCTCGATTCCGAAGCAGGGAGGAATTTTGTATGAGCCGGTCCACTTCCGCGCAGGAGCGCATATTAATCGTTAACGCCCGGATCGTGACGGAAAATACAGTCGTCGACAACGGCGCGCTGCTCGCCGTAGACGGCCGCATCGAACGCATCTACAAGGCGCATGAACTTGCGGAGCTTGATTTAACGGGCGCCGTAGACGCGCAGGGAAGCTGGCTGCTGCCGGGCTTTATCGACGTGCATGTTCACGGCGGCTTCGGAGCCGACTTCATGGACGCTTCCGCCGAGTCCCTGGAAACGATCACCCGTTTCCACAGCACCAAAGGCACCACGGCGATGCTCGCCACATCCGTCACGGCCTCCCGCGAAGCGCTGGATGCGGTTATTACCGCCACAGACGCTTATATCCGCGGCGGAATGCCGTATGCCCAGTTGATCGGGGTACATCTGGAAGGCCCGTTCATTTCTCCGAAATGGAGCGGCGCCCAGAACCCGGAATTCATCTCCCTGCCGACATCCGAGTGGCTTGAAGATTGGCATGCCCGCTTCCCCGGCCTGGTCAAAATGATGACGCTCGCGCCCGAACGGGAAGGAGCCATGGACGTCATCCAGTGGCTCAGCGATCACGGAATCGTTGCGGCCGCAGGCCATACGGATGCCGACTACGAGACGATCGAACGCGCGGTCGAACACGGCTTGAGCCATGCCGTTCATACGTTCAACGCCATGACTCCCCTGCATCACCGGAATCCCGGCACGGCGGGCGCCGTGCTGACCGATCCGCGGATTCATGCGGAAATTATCGCCGACGGCGTGCATGTGCATCCGGCCGGCGTCCAGCTGCTGACGCAGACGAAGAAGCAGCATAACCTCATCATGATCACCGATGCGATTTCCGCGGCCGGCCTGGAAGACGGCGATTACAAGCTGGGCGGACTCGACGTGATCATGAAGGACGGCATCTGCCGCCTGAAAGAAGGCGGAAGCCTGGCCGGAAGCACGCTGACCATGATCGACGCCTTCAAATTCATGGTCAACAAAATCGGCGTCAGCGTGCAGCAGGCCAGCGAATACGCCAGCGGCAACCCTGCCCGCCAGATGGGCGTCGCGGACCGCATGGGCTCCATCGCACGCGGCAAACAAGCGGACTTCCTGCTCGTCAGTCCGTCGCTGGATCTCGAACGCGCCTGGGTGCTCGGACGCGAACTTTCCCTCGTGACGGAAGCCTAAGCCTTCCGTCCGCAAGCGCAAAAAACCTCGCGCAGAATGTTACGTTCATTCTGCACGAGGTTTTTTTGCGGTCTTTGCCGTCAGCTCATAGTCCGCGACTTGAACATCCGGTGGAGGCCGATCGTAGCGGCGCCGATGGAGGCGCCGTACTCCTTCCACCGGGGCGAATGGACAGGTGTCGGCACGATCGCCTGCTCGCGGCTTTGGATGCGCTCCGCAAGCCGCGTGAAGAACGGCTCGCTCTCGCCTATCCAGCCGCCCAGAATGAGCTGCTCGGGGCTGAGCAGCTGCAGGACGTGCCCGCAGTAGGAGGCGATCGTCTCGATGATCTCCTCCAGCTCTCCCGCGAAGGGCTCCGCTCCCTGCATGCCCAAGTCCACGAAACGGCGGACGACGAGCGGCTCTTCGTCTCTCACATCGCCGAAGGTGTCCGGGTACGTCTCCAGCAGACGCTTGGACAGATTCGCCGTGCTGAACCGGCTGAACTCGCGGATACGTCCCGCACGATCATGGCGGCCGCGGTAGATTTGGTTGTTCAGCACAAGACCCGCGCCGATTCCATAGTCGATGAGGATGTAGACGATCGTCTGGAGACCTTTGGCCGTTCCGTTAAAACGTTCGGCGAAACCCGCGGCATCCAGATCGTTCACCAGATGCATCGGAATGTTGAACTCCTCGTAAAGCTTCGTTCTCAGCGGGAAGTTCTCCAGGCCCAGTACGGTCGAATTTACGACGTTCTCGCGCTTCTCGTCAATCCGCCCCGGAATCGATACGCCCATCCACCGGATGGTCGCAAGCGGCGTCTCCTGCTCCTCCAGAAAGGCGCGGATGAGCTGGGGAAGCTCGCTGCACATCGCTTCCGGCCCAAAGAGAGGCTGCGCCGGCTGCAGAGGCTGCGATGCGAGCAAATTGCCCCGCAGGTCCAGCAGAACGCAGCGGGCCGGGGCGTTGGACAGGTCTACGCCAAGCACGCAGCCGCCGGCCGCGTTGATGTCGAGAAGCGTCATGCGCCTGCCGACACCCGAGCCGGCCGTGCCTGTTTCGCGCACCAGTCCTTCGCGGATCGCTTCTTCCATCAGGACGGAAACCGTCGTCGGGCTTAGTCTTGTTTTCCGGGCCAAATCCACTCTCGAAATCGGACCCTGCTCATAAATATTATTCAGCAGCAGAGACTTGTTGATCTCCCGCAACATTTGTTGATTTCCAATCTGATTCATAATCCTCTACTCCCTGCAAGCCTTATTTCATCCACTATCATTGTGCCACGGGCATCCGATTTCCCGCAATGCCGGAACCCTGCCGTTTATCTTAGAGAATGCCGGTCAGGCCCACTCCTGTCAAAATGCTTCCGGATCTGTCAAACGCCTGCGGCCGAATCCGTTCCCCGATCGGCCGACGACTGCCGCATTCCGCGCCAGATCAGCAGAAACCCGATCATTCCGATCAAGGATACTCCCGCTCCGATACCGTACATTTTACCGGCTCCGAGCGTATCGTACATCCAGCCTCCCGCGAATCCCGCGAAAATTCCGGACACTCCGCCCCAGGTAAGCGCAAACGCCGCTTGGCCGGACGCCCGCATCCGGGCCGGAATCAAATGACCTGTCAGGTTCGTTCCGATATAATAGTAGCCTCCATACGTAATGCAGTGCAAAAGCTGAATAAAAATCAGCTGCATGGGGCTGTCCACCAGCATCATGAGCAGCCAGCGGATACTGAAAAGAAGACTGACCAAGGCGAGGCAAACAAACATCGTTCTGGAGTCCCGTTTCAAATAACGGTCCAGCAGGAGAAATACCGGCGCCTCGAAAACGGAAGAAAGAAAAGCGGCCCAGCCGATCCAGGTCGCCGACCCGCCCATATCCGTCAGGTAGATGGACACGAAGGTCGAATTAATGGAATTCGGGACCGAAATCAGAACTCCCAGCAAAAGCAGCATCACAAACGGACGGTTGCCCAGAAGCTGCTTGAATCCCCCTCCCGGCAGCGCATCGCCCGCAGCGGCGGGTTTCGGTTGAGGAATGCTGAAAACGAACAAAAGCGAGATCATCAGAATACCGCTGTACAGCCACCAAAGCTGTTCTATGCCAACCGCAGTCAGCACGGGTCCCGCCGCAACGGCGGCAATAGCCCAGCCGAGCGAGCCCCAGAGGCGGAACGTGCCGAACTTGTAAGGAGTATTTTCAATTGTGCTTAGAATGAGACTATTGCTCTGGGAAAAGGTCGGGCTTTGAAAGAAAAAGTACAGAAGCAGGACCAGGTAAAGCCAGGAGAACGAATGCAAATGAAAAACAGGTTGAACCACGATGAGGTTGCAAATGACCAAAATAATGAGCGTACGCCGCACATTTTGCATCCGGTCGCTCCAATAGCCCCAGAACGGGTTAGCCAGAATGGAGACGAAAGGGCCCCCCGCCATCAGCATGCCGATCTGAAACCGGGTCAAGCCGTGTTCCAGAAACAGAAGCGGCACATAGGTGAACAGGAGCGAAAAAGCGCCGTACAAAAAAAGAATATACAGCTTAAACATCGTAAATGAGCGCCGTTCGGCGGCTCCGGTTGTCATGATGAGCAAACTCCTTTGCGATTCGGTTGCAGGTAAACAGGTATGCTTCCGCCAAGCGGAAGGAACGGCGGCAGGCAGGAAACGCGGTTCCTTTTCTGCCGCCGTCTACCGCGCCTCCCTGCTTCGGCTTAGGCTGTACGGGATAGCGGTTTCCCGCTGCCGCGCTGCTTTGTATGCTCAGCCGGAAGAGCTGCTGTCGGGGTTGACCGGCGCTCCGCTTAAGCTTTAAGCCCGTTCTCCACTTCCTCCGCGGAAACCTCGCGGCCTTGGGCGTCGGAGAGGTACATGCCTTCGCTGATCAGCATGGTCTGCAAAGCGATCTCCGCCGTCGGCAGAAGCTTCACTCTCCCCTGAAGAGCTGCAATCCAGTGATGCTGGGAAGAGTCGTAGGCTTCTTCGTCGGCGCGCAGGCGGTGCCAGCGCAAATCGGCCGCGTCCAGATCGATCGTCGTGTCCATATCCATGTCGCATCTTGTCGAGTAATGCGTCAGCTTGTTGCCGTCCGGCCCGTTAACCGGCAGGCGCAATCCGCCTTTGGACCCAAGAACGGAGCTTCCTTCGAACGGATTCATATGAACGGCCCATGATTCGATGATGTCCATCGTGATGCCTTTCTCGAAGCGCACCAGCCCGATAGCCAGCTCTTCCACATCGAAACCGCTGGATTCCCGGCGACCGGGGTCCATGTCCGTCTCCTGGTAGAGCTTCCCGGAGATCCGCTCGACTTTAGGCAAATCGAGCAGGTACAGCATCTGCGAGATATGGTAGACGCCCATATCGAAAAGCGCGCCGCCCGCAGCCGTCTCCTTGCGCGTAAAAGCCGGGGTGCCGTAGCCGTCCACAAAAGGGCGGTTCCGTCTGCGGTAGCCCGTGGAGCGCGCGTGGAACACACGGCCCAGCTCGCCGCCTTCGATCAGCGCTTTGGCCGCTTTGGTCTCCTTGCGGTAAAGCGTGCCGAGCTGGATGTGCAGCAGCCTGCCGAATTCACGGGAAGCGTCTACCATCGCTTTGCCGTCCGCGTAGGTGCCCGCGATCGGTTTCTCGCAGTACACGTGCTTGCCTGCCTTCATCGCGGCAATCGAAATAGGCGCGTGGAAGTTGTTGTGCAGGCAGACATCCACCGCATCCAGGTCGTCGCGCTTTAACAGCTCGTTGTAGTCGGTGTAAACCTCCGGAATTCCGTACAGGTCCGCTACACGGCGCGCTTCCGCCTCGTTCACGTCACAGACGGCCACGATTTCCGCGTCCGGAATTAATTTATATTGATCGAGATGAATTTTGCCGATTTGTCCGACTCCGATGATGCCGATCCGAATTGGGTTCATGTTAAACTTGTTCCTCCCCGTTGTTGTCGTCTTCGCTCATAAGAAGCAGATGCTTGACCGTGGTCAGCAGCCATTCGACTTCCAGATAAGGCTGTTTCTGAGCATGATGCTCAACGCCCCAGTAACCGTCGTAGCCGTTCTTTTTCAGCATGCGTATAGTTTCAACCGCATCGTCCGCCTCGGCCGTCTGAGGGTCGAAATGCGTGTGTACGGTCCACGGGGCCACGATAGCGTCCCCCTGCTCCCGATCTTGATCCCAGCGGTGCATATGAAGCAGAAACCCGTAAGAAGGATGATTCACGGCTTCGGCAAGGCGTTTCATTTCACCCGGCACGAGAGACGGGCCCATATGATTCTCGGGACCTATCGTAAATCCGTTCTCCTGCGCGATTTGACAATATTCGCGGTAGCGTCCCGCCACATAATCCAGTTCTTCCTCGGAGAAAGTGGATTGTCCGCGGCCGCCCGTATCGATCCGGACCGTTTTCGCACCCAGTAAAATGGAGGCGTCCAGGTATTCCAGCGCATTTTTGTGAAGCGCTTCCCTTTTGTCCGCATCGGGGTCCCACAGATGAGCTCCGTCAATGGCAATGTTCACGAGCGTCATTTCTTTCTCGTCCATCGCCTGGCGGATCTTCTTTAAATACTCCCGGTCCGGCAGCTTAAGCAGCGGATGGGAGCGGTCCGCAAATTGTCCGTTCCATAAATCGACGGTACTAAGCCCGTAACGGTACCGGACCGTTTCCAGGTAGCCGAATACATCCATCGTTCCGTTCAGAAAAGCCTGGTTAAAAGAAAATCCGCCTACAGATACTTTCATGAGTAAGTCCTCCTGAGAATTAATTATTCCAGCGGAAAAACTAATTAATTAAAGAAAAAAGTGAAATCATGTTCACTTTGATTTAAATGTTAAACCGTCTCTTCGGCGATGTCAACCATAAAGTAAAGGATTGCCCGGCGTCTTTTTTCTACGGGGATAAAACTCCGGTCTGCTTGAAGTTTCTTCCTCGGACTGCGGAACCCAAGCCAGAATATCGGCGCTGCGAAAAAAGCGGAGAGCCTGCTGCGCGTAACAATAAGCTTTAACCTTGTCCCCGGTTACGGCCAGCGGCCGAATGTCGCGTTGGCTGATCGCTCCTTTCCGGTCGATATAGATAATCTCTACTCTCCTTCCCAGGTATCGCTCCAACGTTGACATAAACGGCCAGCCTCCTTCTGAGTTATCGCATTTTCCGAACAAAATAGGAACGTTTGTTCCTATTATAAATCCAGGAAAGCAAAAATGCAATCGGCCTTCTTTTGCCAATCCCAAAAAAATCCGCAACAAAAAAACCGGACGTCCTCAGACGTGCCGGTTGCTGTATGCCTTTCGCGTATCCACAGTAATGTGGAGGACTCGGCCGTTGGCCTCATAGTCGATCGCCGGCGTTTTATGGCCGTAATACCACCATTTTTGGGGCTCTTCCCCTTCCTCTTCCCCTTCCTCCAAGTAAAAGAGGTTAAGCTCATCCTTGAAATCCGCGATTTCACGTGCCGCGTCCAGATCGACTCCGCTTATTTCAAAGCGCCAGCCTCCCGGAACCTCGGACAGGTGCAGAAATCCGCCCAGCTCCTTCGTGTCCAGCAGCATCCGGCTGCCTACTGCATGCTTCACATACAAACGGTGAGCTTCACTCATAGGTATTCCCCCTCTTTGCCGCGTATCAAGGCAGATCAATCAGCATAAAACGTGCGCCTGCCGCGCTGCCGATCGTGAGCGACGGAGTTTCCGTGATCCGTGCTGAATCTCTTTTACCCAAAATCGTCCCATTGTTAAGCGCGGCCTCACCGTCCAGGACCATGAAGAAAACCCTTCTGCCTTCCGGCTGTTCGAACGTAACTGATTTACCTCCGTCCAATTCGGATAAGTAGATGCTCATGTCCTGATGGATGCCGGCGACGCCGGAGCCGGCCTTTGGTTTGGACACCACCGGCAGCAAGTTGTTCTTCAGCGCTTCAACCTTGAACTCGGTCGTTTCATAGGAAGGTTCGAGACCGCGCTCTTCCGGATCGAACCACATCTGCAAAAGCGTAACGTCGTCTTGTCCCGGATTCATTTCCGAATGAATAATGCCGGTACCCGCGGTCATCCGCTGAACGCCTCCATAGGTCGTGACCGCCCGGTGGCCGGAGCTGTCTTCGTGCTGAAGCTGCCCTTCCAGAACGATGGTCACGATTTCCATCTCACGGTGGGGATGGGCCCCGAATCCCCGTCCGCCCTGCACCGTGTCGTCATTCAACACTCTCATGGGACCGAAACGGGTATTGTCCGGATCGTAGTAATCCGCGAACGAAAAGCTGAAATGGCTGACCAGCCAGCCGTGATCCGTGGAATACCGGGATGAAGCGGGATAGATCTTTATCATTGTCATACACACCTTTCAATATAAGCTTGTCCAGCCGTTTATGGATTTACGAGCCATCCGGATGTCCCTGTTAGGATGATTGGTTGCAAAGTACGATTGCGCTAAATTCCCGATTCTATTTTTTCATCTATTCTTCCTCTATCATACTCCTTTAACTTACTTATTTCAAGCAACTATATATTTCGTTTAAATTACAATTATTTCATTTTGTCATCAATTTGTTACCCTTCTTTCTTCATTAACGCATACAATAGGAATTAGGACCAAGTCATAAAAAAAGCTCCCGTCTGAGCGAGAGCCTTGTCCGATCATTCATTTAATAAAAAACGGAAACTTTTTCTAATGGAAGAGTTTCACAGCAACTTGGAGCGGGTATTAATTCTTATCTTGCTTCGGATTTTTCAATTGGGCGATGACTTGCTTGAATTTATCGGGAAGAGGAAGACCGAGCCGTCCATAATTTTCCGTAATGGAAATTAACTCATTGACCAGATAGAAATAAATAGCGGCATCCATCACGACGCTGCTGCCAATGAGCATGTCCATCCGGTGACCCAACAAAATGATGAGCAGCATGAGCCCTTTCTTGGCGAGACCCCAGAAGCCGATATTGCTGTTCAGCCCTGACTTTTCTTTCAGAGAGGCCGCAACACCGGTTACATAGTCGATTGCGATAGCCACGAGGAAGAAACCCAGCAATTCAGACCATCCTCCAAACGCATACGTAACGAGTGAGGCGCCGAAAGCCGCCAAACTACCGAAAATCGTTTGGTTCATCTTAATCCCTCCTTTCTCTACCATTCTATGAATCCGGCAGTAGAAAGGAACGACGCTTGGCTAGTGCTTACAAATAATATAAAAAACCGCCCGGTCGCACCCGGACGGCATAAAAATTACAATTTGTATGATTACATGACGCGTTTGGCTCCAACATAACGAGAGCCCCAGTAAGCGCTGCCCAAGCTGTCCACTTTCACTCCATCATCTGTCGCGGAAATGAATTTGTCAGCCCCTACGTAAATACCCACATGCTGCATTTTGGAATTGCTTGCGAAGAATACAAGATCGCCCGGCTGCGGGTTGGATACTTTAACCCCTGCGCTGGCATACATACTTGCAGAAGATCTAGGCAGGTCTACCCCGTTCTTATCGTACACATATTGCACAAACCCGGAGCAGTCAAATCCAGATGGCGAAGAACCGCCATACACGTAACGAACGCCTTTATATTTGTTGGCTGTTGCCACAATCGTATTTTCCTGCTGCGACTTCTGAGGCACGGTTGCATACCAAGCCGGAGAATGATATTGACCATCGGCATCGAAAATTGCAATCGTATTCACATTATCCCATTGTACACGGATAGACAGTGAATCCGCCAGAAATCTCATCGGAACATAGACCGTATTGTTCAAAAACTGCGCTTTGCTTGGCAAGTCGATCTTCTTGCCGTCCACGAGAGCCTGATTCTCCCCCGTAGTAAACGTAATCTTGTGGCCATTCCCGGTCACCGAGATACTCATTTGAGCTCCTGCACGTTCCCATCCAATTTGAGTTCCCAATTTCTCTGCAACAGGACGAAGCGGAATCATCAGGTTATTGCTGGAATCGATAAAAGGTGCGGTACCTTCGGTATTCACCAGTTGGTCGTTGACCTGCACTTTAGCGGAACGAGCGGCATTGGCATGAGCATCCGAAGCCGCGAATAGACCGGCCGTCAGTACGGCGCATGAAACTACAACGCTTTGTACCCAAATCTTCAAAACGATTTTTCCTCCTTGGGCCTCCGAGGTTAGTTGACGGGTTCGGGAAAGAGGTTCCCTAGCTTGCAGAATGACAGGCATTCACCCCAGAAATAAGTCCCCCGTACAGGTGCTTTAGATTCACCGGATTCGGCTTTGTATAAATTGTGTCAAAGACACTCCTAAAAAGGTTAACATAATTTACATAATCGGACAACCCTTTTTGTTGTGTCTATTTTGTAACAAATCCCGGATAAAATTCCTCCCTCTAAACAAAACTAGTGAAAACGCCATTAGAGGAGGGTTCCCCATGAAACGTGCAGCCCTGGCTGTCTCATCCGCCATTTTGCTGGCCTTCGTCTCCGCATGCTCTCCGGCAAAGCTGCCCGGCGAGGGATCGGCCTCTTCCCGGCTGGACGAAAACCGTTTTATCCCGCACACTCTAAGCGAAGATCCAGGTCCGTCATCCGTACCCGGTCCAGCCAAATTCCAGCCTGCGAAAATTCCGACGATCAAGGAAAAAACCGCTGCCGCTCCTTCGGTATCACCGACAGCTCCGGCTCCTGCGCCTCCCGTGCCCGTAAAAAAACTTAAAACCGCTGCCGCTCCCAAACCGGAGCCGAAAAAAAAAGACGTTCCCGTTCAGAAGCATCATCAGGAAGCGAACGCCCTTCAGAAAACGGAGCAGCGGAAGCTAAGCTTAGCCGAGATTCATCACAAATACCCGGCGGTTTTCCGGATGAGAGGAACCTCCCAAGGAAAAAAAATCGCGCTCACGTTTGATGACGGGCCCGATCTCAAATATACCCCGCAAGTGCTCGATATTCTGAAAAAGCATCAGGTGAAAGCGACCTTTTTCGTGATCGGAAGCCGCGCTCAGGCACATCCCGAGATTATCCGCCGGATGGTGCGGGAGGGTCATGTCGTGGGCAACCACTCGTACAGCCATCCTTTCATGCCCAAACTGACCGCCTCGGAATTTTCTTCGCAAATTATGCGCACCCAAGAGGTCATCAAACCGTTGACCGGTTATACGCCCAGATTGGTGCGGCCTCCTTACGGAGCCATCAATGAAGAGCAGGTGCGCTGGATGTCCGATCATCACCTGCTGGCCGTGAACTGGGACGTGGATTCCCTCGACTGGAAAGGACTACCCGGCAAGCAGGTATACCACAATATTGTGGACAACGCCCGGGCCGGTTCAGTTATTCTGCAGCACAGCGCGGGAGGAAACGACAAGCACGATCTCAGCGGTACGGTCACGGCCCTTCCCGATCTGATCCGTTCCTTGAAATCGAGCGGATACAAGCTGGTCACGATTCCGGAACTACTGGGAATTTCCAAGGATTTGTAACGCACAAAAGACGGGAGCATTCGCTCCCGCCTTCTTTCCGGCTAATGGTTATTTAAGAATGTATACTTTCACACTTTGATAGCCAAAGTTGTTTACTTTATCTTTGGAGCCCGGAACGAAAATATCGATCCGGTTGCCTTTGATCGCGCCGCCGATGTCCGTCGCTTTGGCGATCATTCCCTTGGCCGGAAGGCCCGGGAAAGCATAACCCGTTACATATACGGTGGAGCCGAGCGGAATTACTTTCGGATCGACCGCGATCGTGCCGACGGTCAGTTTGTTGCCGTAGTAGTCGATGCCGGCATATCCGCCGTTCTCGCTCGGGTCAGCGGAATAGGCCGATGCCTTGATATTCAGCGCTTTTTTGTATTGAACCTGTTTACCCGCCGCGGTTGTCAGCGTCTGGCCGGATTTTGTGGAAGCCGATGCCGCTTGGGCAGCCGGTTTCTTAACGGCCTTCTTCTCCGCGGTTTTTTTCGGTTCGGGAGCCTGCGGTTTGCCGCTCTTTTGAAGAGCCTCCGAAGGTTTTATGGAGTCCGTCTGACTTGGCGAGGCCGATGCAAGCTGAACTTTGGCCGGTGCCTGGGCCGGGACTTTTACCTTCGCTTTTAAAGCTTTAAGCTGCTCGAGGGCCGCTTCCCCCACAATTTTCAGCTCGCTGCCTGCCGGCAGGCTAAGCGGATCCGCATCGGGATTTAACGATAAGAGGTCAAGAACGTCCATATTCATTTGGGAAGCGAAGTTCCACATGGAATTTGGCTCGGAAAGCACCAGGGTTTGATTTTCCGGTGTCACCAAAGATTGGGTAAGCTCCGAATCGGCTGCTTGTCCTACGGTACCGGTCATACCGGCTGCAATCTCCTGATAAGATTTAGCCAGTTTCCAATACAACAGGCCGTCGTTTTTAGCCGCTTCCGTTTCAGCCGCCTGCGACTGGAATGCGGAAGATGCCGCCACCACTGCGCCTAGCAGCAGAGTAGCGCATGTTTTTTTCCAATGATGCTTTAAAGCCATAGTTGATGTACGCTCCTTCTCGGTATTGCCTACGAGGTTAGTTGTCGGGTTCGGACTGAGAAGTCGCCCACGCTGCTGCCAGCGATTCACCCCTATCGGACGCCGCAGTCATACACATACGGTTCCGAAATAAATCATCCCCCGCACCTCATCCACTCCTGGTAAATCCGGGAAACGGAAGAAGTTTCGGCTCTCTACACAAGCTATCACATACATCTTTAGAAACAAACACACACAAATTGGCAAAAAACAACCTTTTCATTTTTTTAATCCACCGGTGAACCTGCTGTAAAAAGCTGTTCCATCAAGCCTATTTGATCCTGCCCCGCCTTTTCGGCCGGAAAAACCCCAGAGAGAAAATTAACGCCATTCTCACAATCAGCTTATGTAATTCTCATGCGTTTCTCATAAAAGGCATTGTTTCTTCACCATATATCCAGGAAATTCATCCCATAGGAGGAAACCTTTATTTGGCGATTCGTTTCCTTTCTCTCGGCTTTTCTTCTATTTTCACGGCTGCCTGGCTTTGTACCGATTCTACAGTCGGCCTCTTCTTCCCCTCGTAAATATCATCGAAAGGACGAAACGGCACGTAATCGGACCGGTCGAATTCCTTCGGTTTGCGCAGACCTAATGATGCCGCTAAAAGAACTAACATGCCGATCAGCAGACTTAATGTGATCCCCATAATAGCAGCCTCCTCCTTATTCCAACCTATAGGTTTCGCTCTTAAATTCTTGCTAACTTATTCCATTTTATCATACTTATAGGTAAAATGTGGTATTTTTACGAAAAGCTGACGAACTTTTTAAGATTTTTCGTAAATACGACATCATTTTTGCCAATGTCCGGCTCCTAACAGCCGCTCCTATAAGACCTGCGCCATTAAACGACTGTTTACTTGTAACCTTTATATAAGTAAGACACCTTCAGAAGGGGAAACGTTCCGGAAAAATTAGTAATCTTATTCAATTTTTCCATATCTATTGAAATCGTCGGCTCGGTTATCTTAAAAATTGCCGAAAAAAGACGGGTTTCCCCGTCTTTTTGTCCAGACCGCTAGAAAATTTTCTGGGCCGCCCTTTCGTCTTTAAGAATTTCTACCGCTTCGCGGAAACGCATCGAATGGATGATCTCACGTTCACGCAGGAATTTCAGCCCATCCTGGAGATCGACGTCGTCCGTCAGGTCAATGAGCCACTGATAGGTGGCGCGCGCCTTTTCTTCCGCCGCGATATCTTCGTAAAGGTCGGCGATGGGATCGCCCTTGGCTTGAATGTAGGCTGCCGTCCACGGTGTGCCAGCCGCATTTTGGTAATACAAAGCCGAATCGTGGTTGACGTAATATTCGCCCAGGCCCGCGGCTTTTAGCTGGTCGGGAGTAGCGTCTTTCGTAAGCTTGTAGATCATCGTCGCAATCATCTCTAGGTGAGCGAATTCTTCTGTCCCGATATCATTCAGTACCCCGATTACTTTGTCCGGAATGGTGTAACGCTGGTTCAAGTAACGCAGCGCGGCAGCAAGTTCCCCGTCCGCACCCCCGTACTGCTCGATCAGAAGTTTGGCCATGTGCGGATCGCATTTGCTTACACGAACCGGATACTGCAATTTCTTCTCGTAAATCCACATCGGAATCCCCCGTCTCCTTAAGCACAACCGTGCTTGTTCTTCCGTCCAGGCCGTTCATACAGTTTCCTCTACACATGTCACACCTGCCAAGGCCAGGGAGCTTCGGCCCACTCCCAAGTCTGCTGCGGCAGCGCATTTTGCCCGTACTGCAGAAGCGGTCCGTACAAACACTCATATTCCAGCGCGATTTGCTTCCGTTTTTGGGAAAATTCATTGAACTGCTGCAGAGCGTTGCCATCTTCGGGATGAGTGTCCAGATACAAGGTCAGTTCGACCAGTACGAAATCGGCCGCTTGCAGGTCGTGCAGAAGCCGGTAATAATTTTCATCCAGTTGTTTGTGCATACGGTTGTCGTTCCCCTCTCTTTCGATTTCGGACCGGGTTAGCACTTGGATTCGTAGCTGCTGTACAGCTCCGGCCAAAGGGTACCGAGCCTCAAAGCCTCG
Organism: Paenibacillus sp. RC84; assembly: GCF_041260495.1. Taxonomy (NCBI): domain Bacteria; kingdom Bacillati; phylum Bacillota; class Bacilli; order Caryophanales; family Paenibacillaceae; genus Paenibacillus; species Paenibacillus sp. RC84. The sequence goes on along the minus strand of NZ_JBGBYL010000002.1, from coordinate 330,714 downwards.
TAAGGGCTAAACTGCGGCAGGCACATGGGCTGGAACTTGATGAACAGGTTCGGCGGAGTTACATACGTTTTGACGAGCTTCGGCGGGCAGGGGTCGAACGGCCCCACGAAAGGATGATACATGCGGACTTCAGGATACAATGCGCTTCCTCCTTGTAACCGGTAATGGTGTGGCTCTGCAATACCATATGGCATCCGCCCAGGGATGGTATGGGCATCCGCCCAGATTTACGAAATAAAAGCGGAATAATCCGCAAGATTGTCATCTCTACCGTCTCTATGAATATCCTATGATAGAAAGAGAGACGATCCGGGGAAGCCTTTTCCCCTTTAAAAAAAGGAGTGAGATGGCATGACACATCATCTGAAAGCTCCCTTTCTGACCCCGCCCCCACAGCAGGTGGAATACAGCGGGTACACCGTCCCTTTGTATGCAACCGCCGGAATCCTGGCAGGCGCGGATACGTCCCCCGAAGCTCTGCTGGAGCTGCGGAGTCTGCTTATCGGGTCCGGCGTCAAGCGCGTCGTTCCGTGCAAGGACTGGCATTCCGCCGCCAAAATGCCTCTGGCCGTCTATATCGGCAAGCTGCCGGCCGATCCCGCCGTACAGCGGGAATTCCGGAGCCGGCGCAGCGGCGACCCCCTCGGAATTCCCGAAGAGGGCTACACCCTTGCGGCGCGGCGCAGCAAACGCGGCGGCAGCATGATCGTGCTGGCGGGCGCGGATCATACCGGCACCCTTTATGCGGTCCGCACGCTTAAGCAGCTCATCCGCAAAGGCCCGATGATGGCCGCTGTGCCGGCTGTCACGATCCGGGACTTCCCCGCGTTCCCCGTAAGGGGCGTTGTGGAAGGGTTCTACGGCGGTCCGTGGTCTCCGGACGACCGGGTCAATCTGATCGCTTTCCTCGGCGATCATAAAATGAACACGTACCTATACGCTCCGAAAGATGATCCGTACCTGCGCGGACGCTGGCGGGAGCCGTACCCGGAGGAAGAGCTCCGCCATATCCGCAGGTATGTGGATGCGGCCGAAAAAGCCGGTGTCCGCTTCGTTTACGCGCTCTCGCCCGGGCTCGATATCTGTTTCTCGTCGAACGAGGAATTTCAGAAGCTGGCTGCCAAAGCGAGCCAGATGTGGACGCTCGGAGTCCGCCATTTCTCTCTGCTTATGGATGATATTTTCCAGAATCCCAACTGTGCGGACGATGTACAGAAGTTCGGCGGGGACGAGAGCCCCGCTGCGGCTGCGCAGGCTTATCTGCTAAACCGGTTCAACCGCGAGTTCGTGCAAGCGCATCCCGGCGCCTCCAGGCTCATTACGGCGCCGACCGAATATTATCAGGACGGCTCCAGCCCTTACCGGAAACGCTTTGCCGAATTGGTAGATCCGGGCATCCTCATCTGCTGGACGGGGATCGGCATCGCTCCGGCGGTTATCACTTCCGGGGAGGCCGAGCGGATTCACAAGGTGTTCAATCACGATATGCTCTTGTGGGATAACTACCCGGTGACGGATTATGTGCGGGAGAAGCTGTTTCTCGGGCCCTTGGAGGGCAGAGACGCCGAGCTGCACAAGCACGGCCAATTCGGCTATTTGTCCAATCCGATGGAGCATTTGCAGGCCTCTTTGCTTGCTTTGTTCACTTCAGCCGAGTATGCCTGGAAGCCCGGTGCCTATAAACTCTGGGAATCCTGGGAAAGATCTCTGAAGGAATTCGGCGGGCCTCTGTATAAGGAACTGCGCATTTTGGCGGAAAATCATTTATCCTCCGCCGTCCACGCCGGTGAATCTCCGAAGCTCACAGCTCTTCTTGCGGCTTTCTGGGAAGATTTCGAGAAAGGCACACCGGAGAAAGCTGCCGCTCGTTTGATCGCCTACTTCGGCTCTATGCGCAGGGCAGCCTCACGTTTGAGTCAAATGCACAATCCCGATTTCGTAAGGGAAACGGCGGACTGGCTGAAAAAAATCGACTTTTACGGAAAAGCCGGTGAATCCGCCGTTTCCCTGCTTCTGGCGATGATGCTGGGCAGTGATGAAGAGGCCGATGCCCGGTACTCCGCCTACGCCGCCGTTCTCACGCAGGATACCGTCGACATCGAGGTAACGGATCCGAGAACAGGCTCACGCCGTATCGACGGCGAAAATCGTGAGCGGGGTGAATCCGAGCTTATCCGGTATACATCGGTATATGGGGCAAGGACCGGGACGAACGAGTGGGGCTACGAGGTGACGGTCGTGAACGGGCGCATCATCCGGGAAGGCGGCAATAACTCGGTCATTCCCGCCGACGGCTACGTACTCAGCCTTCACTCGGGCCAAGACAGAGAATGGTTGAAAAGCATGACGATAGTAGGCGCTAAAGTGGACATCCGTGACGGGAGTGTAACCATTTCAGTCGAAAACGGAATCTACCCGGTCCCCAACAAAAAGGTTTCGGCCGACGGAGTTATGGAGCCGTTCCTACAGCGGGTCACGTCAGCCTACGAGATGTATGTCCGGTGGCGTGAGAACCGCGGGTTCACCGACCCGATCAGCACACTTCCCGCCTGGGAAAGCAACGTGCTCGCAAACATGACCGACGGCAGGGCGGATACGTATTTCTGGAGCGGCAGAGCCCCGCAATCCGGAGATTACGTGGGCGTAAACCTGGGGCAGCCGGCACAGGTACGCCGGGTCCGCATCAGCCTGGGCCATCCCGATCCGGCAGCTCCGCAGGCAGGCGACCTCATCCGCAGCGCTTCTCTGGAAGCTTCGCTGAACGGCCTCAGCTGGACGAAGCTCGCGGAATTTACGGAGCAGCGGGAAATTGATTTCACTCCCGCCGCGCCCTTCCGCGCTCACTTTGTCCGGCTGAAAAGCAGCGCGGCCCAGACGGAGTGGGTCATGGTCCGTGAGTTCGACGTCACGGCGGACCGCGATCAGGCGGCGAACTGAACGAGGGCGGAAGCCGTACTCCGTTAAAGCTTCGCCAAGGATACTTCGGATGGTTCGTAGTGTACATTTTTATTGGACGGCAGCTTGATCTCTACGGGCCGTCATCCAAAAAAGCCTGTCGTCCGGAGCGCAAGCTCGGGACGACAGGCTTTTGTACACCAAACAGACCTTCTAATCCAGGTTAATCTTGAATTGCAGCAGTCCGACCTGCCGCATCGTTTGAAAGAGAATGACAATCAGCGGGCCCAGGAACATGCCGGCCACACCCATCAACTCGAACCCGATGTATAAGGAAACCATGGCCGCAAGCGCGCTAATTCCGACCGAGTTGCTTAAAATTTTGGGCTCGATAACGCGGCGGGCCAGCGTGATGACGATAAACAGCAGCATGATCTGCATAGCCATACCCGGATCGCCAAGCAGCAGCCTGTAAATCGCCCACGGCAGAAAGACGAGTCCCGTTCCGATCACCGGCACGAATTCCATGAACATGACAAGCAGGGCAATCGCAAGCGGATAGTCCGTCCGGATAAACAAAAGGCCGATCAAGGTAAGCACATAAGTGAGCATCGACATCATGACTTGGGCATACATAAATCCGAACAAAGCCTGACGGAGGGAAAGGATCAGTTTTTCAACTTTTTCACGGGAACGGTCATCGAACATATTCAGGAAGGATTGCTTCAATACGGGCAGCGAGTAGGAGAAGAGATAGAGGGAGAACAAGTAGACGATGAACAAAATAAGAAGATTCGGGATGGCCGCGGCCGCTCCCAGAAACGAGTCGGACAAAAGCAGGATAAAACGCTCCAGTGCTTGGGCGGCGGAAGCCAGTCCGTTTTGCAGCCAGACTTGCATTTGGGAGTTATCGCCCGGGAAAAGGGACTCGTACATCATTCTCGCCCTTGCGGCCGCATCCTCCACATAAATGCCGGTTTCCTCCAGATAAACGGGGATTTTGCCCCAGAAGTTCATAAATTCCGTTACGACTTTGACGCCGATCATGGAAAAAAGGCCCAGGGTAAGCAGCGTAAACAGTGTGCTGACAAGAGAAACGGCTGCAAACCTGCGCAGTTTAAGCAGCCGCATTCCCACTGTCACCACGGGCTCCAGCAGCATCGCGGTCACGATCGCCAACAGGAACGGCATTCCCACTGTGAAGAGACCGTACAGCAGCAGAAGCCCGAAAGCCAGTATAAGCAGGGTTTTCCACGACACGTGAAAGAATTCCCCCTTTATTCCTCCAGTCCGGCTGCAGGATCTTTGGGCGTTTCGCTTTCGTTCTTCGTGATATTGACACGGGTAATACGAAGCCGGTCCACCTCGGCGACTTCAAACGTGTGTCCGCCAAAGACCACTTTTTTCCCTTTGATCGGGGAGCCTTCAAGTGTCTTGAACACCCAGCCGCCGATCGTGTCGACTTCCTCATCCTCAATTTCGAGATGAAGCAGCACGTTTAAATCTTCAATCAGTGTGCGTCCTTCGACAGAAGTGACGTTTCCTTTAACTTCGATGCTCGGTCTCTCATCCTCATCGAATTCGTCATGAAGCTCGCCGACGATTTCCTCCATGATGTCTTCGAGCGCCAGCATCCCCGCCGTTCCGCCGTACTCGTCCACTACGATGGCGAGCTGGGAATGTTTTTTTTGCATAAGCTTGAGCACCTGGCTGATTTCCATGGATTCCGGTACGCTGAGAATCGGCCGCACGAACTGCTGCAGCTCGACCTGAACCGTTGCGTCCGCGGTCAGCAGATCGGTAATGTGGACAAAGCCGATAATCTGGTCCTTGTCCCCCAAGGCCACCGGGTAGCGCGTATGCTTCGTCTCGTAGATATGCTGCAAAATTTCGTCGTAAGGCTGGTCGATGAACAGACAGTCCATATCCGTACGGGGCAGCATCACCTCGCGGGCAATACGGTCGGAGAATTCGAAAATATTATCGAACAGAAGCATTTCGTCGCGGTCGATGTGTCCGCTTCTGGCGCTCTGATTCATCAATATGCGGATTTCTTCCTCCGTATGCGCGGCATCGTGTTCATTGGCCGGCTGGACGCCGAACATTTTAAGAAGCAGCCGCGCCGCTCCGTTGAGAACCCAAATGGCGGGAAGAAAAATTTTATAGAAATACATCAGCGGGGCCGAAGTCCACAAAGAAACCGCATCGGGTTTCTGGATCGCCAGCGATTTGGGCGCAAGTTCCCCCAGCACGATGTGAAGAAACGTCACAATAGAGAAAGACAAAACCAGCGAGATCGTCCCCGACAGGAAAGTCGAATGCCAGTTGAGCGCATGGAAAAGCGGTTCGATAATGAGTTCCGCAATCGCGCTTTCCCCAACCCAGCCGAGTCCGAGAGACGCAAGCGTAATCCCGAGCTGGGTGGCGGACAAGTAAGCGTCCAGTTTCTTGGTGACGGCAAAAGCGAATTTCGCTTTCTTGTTCCCTTCATTCACGAGCTGCTGCAGTTTCGATTGACGCACTTTCACGAGTGCGAACTCGGCGGCGACGAAGAACCCGTTGAGCAGTACCAGTAATAAGACCAGTGCCATGTTCAGAAAAATTTTATCCCATTCAAAACTCCCCAATGGTTCTCAGTCTCCTTTGCTGCTAAATTACGTCAGAATGGCCTGACGCCGTGTGAAATCCTCACCGGAGTAATAAGAATTCGCCACCAGCAGGTTGGGACCGCAGCAGGAAACGGCCGGACAATGGCAATCGACCGTGCGGCTCAGCGGATGGTTCAGCCACCGATCAAAAACGGTCTCCAGCTTATCCTCGTGCAGATTGCCCAAAGCCGGGACGTCGGCAAAATCGGTTACATAAACGTCGCCTGTAAACATGTTGACGTTGAGACGGTTGCGCCCGTCCGGATCGTTGCGGACCGTCAGGTTCGGTTCGCTGCGCAGCCTGCTCAGCAGCTTCCGGTCTTCCTCCGCGCTGTTGCACGCGTAGAAAGGAAGTGTTCCGAGCAGCATCCACATCTCCGGATTGCGCCCGTCGAGCAGGCGGTGAATCGTATCCCTCAGCTGATCCAGGGTGAGGATCGGCAAGTTGGATGCAAAAGAACTCGGATACATGGGATGAACCTCATGCCTCTGACATCCGATTTCTTCAATGATTTTATGTATAGGAACTATTTTCTCGCTCGTTCGGGTGTTCAGCATGGATTCCGCCGAAATAAACATCCCGCCCTTACTGAGCGCCACGGAATTATCCAGCATGCGGTCGTACATTTTGGAAGCGGCTTGCATTCCGACAGGCCGTCCCGAACGGACAAAACCTACTTCGTGAAAATCTTCCACGCTCGTGTAGTTAAAGGAAATGTGCATCACATCCAGATAAGGGGCAATCCACTCGTACCTTTCCAGCTCCATAGTAAGATTGGAGTTGATTTGCGAACGGACTCCTCTCTCGCGTGCGTACCGCAGCAGAGGGACAATATATTCCTTTACGGTTTTCTCGGAGAACATGGGCTCTCCGCCCGTAATGCTGATCGTTTCCAAGTGCTGGATTTCTTCCAGCCTGCGGAGCGCATGATCCAGGGCAAGCTTCGGCCCTTCTTTCATGACAAGCGTATCGCCCACCGCACAATGCTCGCAGCGCATGTTGCACAAATTCGAGACCGTGAATTCCACACTGGTTAACGTGTGACGGCCGTACTGCTGGAGCGAACGTATCGGATCCCACGGGTCGTAGGAGGGCGAAAGTTTCATTAAAGCCGGGACAGCTGTTCGTTCATTCATTTCTTCTTCACATCCGGTACCTAAATTGGGGTGATTTCCCGATCCCCCTGGAATATACGCCGCCTTGCGCAAACGTATGCCCTCTATTGTACCCGATGCCAATGAAAAATGAAATAATCTCCGTTACAGTAACGGATCGCTTTCTTCCCGCGGTCCGTGGGGACGCAGCCAGCCCGGAGCCCACCAGTTCAGCCTGCCGAACAGCTTCATCAAGGCCGGAACGAGCAGGACGCGGACGACAGTCGCATCAATGAGGACAGCGAGCGCAAGGCCCAGGCCGAGCGCCTTCATAATCTCGATATCGGTAAAAATAAACGTGCCGACCACGACGATAAGAATGAAAGCAGCGCTCGTGATAAGCGAGCCGGTTTTCATCAGCCCTTCGGCCGTACTGCGCTCGTTGTCCCCGGTCCGGTCATACTCTTCCGCTATCCGCGAAATGAGAAACACCTCATAGTCCATCGAAATGCCGAAGACGACGCAGAAAATAACGATGGGCACCGTAGCGCTAACGTAACCGGTCGAGGTTACCCTCATCAGATCGGCCAGGAAACCGTGCTGAAAAACGAGCACCACGGCTCCGATACTCGCCCCTAGGCTTAATACGTTCATCAGGACCGCTTTAAGCGGGAGAAGCAGAGAGCGGAACGCCAGCAGGAGGACGATAAAAGTCACTCCCAAGACAAACATAATTACCACCGGCAGCTTGTCTTGAATCCGGTCCAGCATATCCAGCCGGTACGCGGGACCGCCCGTCATATGGACGTCCAGCCGCTGCCGGTCCAGTCCGCGGAGGCTCCGCACCAGTGCGTCGGTCGCCCGGTCGTCGGGGTCGCTTTCCGGGACGACGCGGATCAGCACGCTGTCCCGGACGGCCCCTGTCTTCCCCGCATCCGGAGAAGACAGGGAAGGCTCGCTCAGCACCGAAGCCGCCTGCTCGTCGCTGAGGCCCGGGAAGCCGTCCAGCACGCTGCGGACGCCTTTCACTCCCCCGGTTGCCTTCACCGAGGCGATGTAGGCCCTCAGACGGCCGACGGATGCGGCGTCCCACCTGCCCCCCGGGGCCGTGGCAAGGACCTGCAGCGGGTTCAGCTCCCGCTCGTCGAATGCCTGCCCGGCCAGGTCGCCGGCTTGCCGTGCGCCATACTGCGGCGGCAGAACGTCTCCGCTCGGCGTGCTCAGCTGCATGCCGCGTATGGGCAGCATCATGGCCGTCAACGCCGCCGTCAGCACGAGGGCCAGAACGACCGGATGGCGCATGACGAAGTAGGCGATCCGCTCCCAGAAGCGCCGTGTCGTCCCTCTCTCCGACCATGCCATCGGCAGGACCCGCAAGGAATTCACGTGTCTGCCCAACATAGCCAGCAGCGCCGGCAGGAGGGTGTTGGCAGCCAGAACCGAGATCGTCACCACGAGAATGCCTCCCAGACAGAGGGAGCGGAAGAACGAAAGATCCACGAACAGCATGCCGCACAGCCCGATCAATACGGCGATTCCGGAGAAGAAGATGCTCCGTCCCGCCATCCTGCAGGTCATCGCAACGGCATCCGGAATCTCCCTGCCTGCTCTCAGCTCTTCCCGGAACCGGCTGACCATAAACAACGCGTAGTCGATTCCAACCGCGAGCCCGAGCATCGTCACCATGTTCGGCAGGAAGTTGGACAACGCGACTTGCCGCGCAATAAAGTAGGTAATCCCCAGTGCCGCAGTCAAGCTGGCCACACCGACGATAAGGGGCAGCAGGGCTGCCGTTAACGTGCCGAAAATGATCAGGAGCACGATCAGCGCAATCGGGAGGCCGATCATTTCCGCTTTGGCGATATCGTTCTTGCTCGCTTTCTGCATATCGGCCAGCAGAGCCGGCGCTCCGCCCGTGTACACTTTCATCCCCGGAGGCGGAGTCAGACGAGCCTGGATCTCGCCGTATTTCTCCAGTACTTTCTCCACCCCCAGCTTGAGCGCTACGTTCACCGCCTGGATCTCGGCGGCCCGGGCCGATTCTTTTCTCGGGCTTTCGACAAACGCCCACGTACCTACATAGGGCAAGGATTTCAAAGGCTCCAGCGATTTTGCAATGGAGGCTTTGGCTTTTTCCGTCGTCAAATCTTTGCCGTCCCCGTCATATACGAGCTGCAGCGAGGAAGGCGGAACGCCCAGCTTCTCCTGCAGCAGGTGATACCCCCTGTCGGATTCGCTGCCTTTCGGCGTAAACCCGTCGTCTTTCAAAAGCCCCGATACTTGACCCGCCAAAATTGCGGCCCCGGCAAAGAATACGATCCAGACCGTCAGCACCCGCTTGCGGTACCGGTACATGGCGTATCCCCACTTCATGAATAACTCCGACTTCGCGCTTGGCTTCATCCCGTTCATTCCGATTCCTCCCGGACCTCTTGCGGCAACCGGAATTCTGCCGTATAAGCGGAATTTCCGTAATCGCTTCTTTTAGTATTCTTCCGGGATTTCCATTTTATATCAGCCTTCGCGGACGAAAAACAAAAAAAGCCGAACGGATCCCTCCGTCAGCTCTCGGCTTTTAACGTATCTATTCTTTTGAGAGCCGGACGGCCGGATTGAACCGCTTAACGGCATGACTTACAGGGGATGAACTTCCGTAATCATGATCGTCAATTTTTTGGACAAATCGATCTCGTATGGGGAGGCGATCATTTCACGCGCTTCGTTCTTGATCACACGGACAACGGGCCGTTGGGGAGCGGAAGCATTGAGGTCGACCACGACGGCGATTTCGCCGGTATTGAGCGCAACGGTGACGCCGAGCGGGTAAATGGCCACTTTATCCCGGAACAGGTTCAGCATGTCCGTATCGTACAGGGTGCCCGCTCCGCCCATAATAACTTCCAACGCCTCGTGGGGAAGCATAGCCTTGCGGTAAACCCTCTGTGTCGTCATCGCATCGTAGGAGTCCACCATCGCGATCCATTTCGCATAGGGATGAATCTCTTCGTCTTTAATGCCTCTCGGGTACCCGCTGCCGTTGATCCGTTCATGATGCTGAAACGCGCAGTGTGCGGAGAGCAGAGGGATGTTCGCCTCGTCCTTGAGCATTTGAAACCCGTACACCGTATGCTTCTCCATCTCGGACCATTCCGGTTCGGACAGCTTGGAGGGCTTCGACAGGATCTCCTCCGCGATTTGCGTTTTGCCGATATCGTGAAGAAGAGCCCCTAGGCCCAGCGTCATTAATTCATCCCTTTCGTATCCATGGCTCATGCCGAGCATGGTGGTGTATAAACAGACGTTAAGCGAATGCTGATATAAGTAGTGGTCTTTAATCTGTATATCGCCCAGCATAATCATGGCGTCTTTATGACGGGATAAATCATCGATCACGTGGTCCATCTGCTGCCTGAACGATTTGCCGAAATGCTGGTAATTCGCTAGTGTTCTCCGTCCCGGTTCGTTCATCAGCTTGCGGAAGGTGGACCGGATTTCCGTGAACAGCCTGAGCTTGGTCTCCTCCGAGACCAGGTCGTTCGGAACGATATCATCGGTCAGCGCATCCTGGATATACAAATAATCGATTCCGTATGTTTTCAACCGCTCCAGCAGCGATTGTGTTAATTCGACATTTTCCGCAAGCAGTACCGCTCCCTGCTCGTTGTAAATATGTCTGCCCAGTCTCATGCCCGGTTGGCAATGGCTGATGGGTAAAAGCCGCATATTCTCCAAACCCCGCGATCTGTGTATTCCTCTCTTTATACCCTTACTGTATAAGATATTTTTGGAAAGAGCAATACAAAAACCGCGTTTTTTCGACGCGGTTCCTGGAGGTTTTTTTACATGTTCCATCCATTTTTGTAAAAACTATCTCTCCGGCTGTCCCAAACTTATAGGCTAAAACCCGGAAAAAACTAAACTACCCACAGATAAACGATGAAAATAGCGGCCAGTGCAAAGCGGTAATAAGAGAAATAAGTCAGTTTCATGCGCTGTACGAAACGGATAAACGTCACAATGGCCAGCAGCGCGACAATAAAGGAAACGATAAAGCCCACTGCGAAAAAAAGGATATCGTCCGACGTGAAGCTTTTGTAGCTTTTAAGCAGGGAATATCCGCTGGCGGCAAACATGATCGGAACCGCCATAATGAACGTAAAATCGGCACCCGCTTTACGGGTTACACCGTGGAGCATACCGCCCGCCATCGTCGCACCGGAGCGCGAAAATCCCGGAATCAGGACGGATAGACACTGGTAGAGTCCGATGGTAAACGCCTGACGGTACGAAATACCGTCCATGTCCTCAACGACCGGTCCTCTTGTCCGGTCCATCTTCTTCTCGGCGATGATCATCAGAATACCGCCCAGGATCAGGGACACGACAACGGTTTTCGGGGAAAACAAATACGTTTCAATCAAATCGTCGAACAGAAAAGCGATTCCCATCGCCGGGACGATCCCCAGCAGAATGTGAAGGACATTTAACCGGGATGCTCCTGCTTTAACCGCTACCGGCTCCCGGTTGATTCCGAGAATACGCAGGATCCGTTTCCAATACACGATCACGACGGCAAGAATGGCGCCGAGCTGGATCACGATCGTGAACGTCTTCATGAGCGGTTCATCATCGCTGATTCCCAGCAGAGACTGCGTCAGAATCATGTGTCCGGTTGAAGAAACCGGCAGAAACTCGGTTAACCCTTCGACAATCCCGATAATCACGGCAATCCACAAACTGTACATGGTCTCTCTCCTAATAATAACAGCTGGGGACCTGTGCCGGGCATGGACAGATCCCCGCAATTATACATTTTACCCGGATCAAAGGGTCAAGACAAGTTAACCTCCCGGCATCGGTCAAATGCCTTCAGGCTGCCAGCGTGACTCGAAAGCCTCTTGAAACCGCTCGGGATGCTGAAGCTCCTCACCCAGAATATCCCTCAGCAGCTCGGGAAGCAGGTACTCCACATCCGTTGCTTCGCGCAGGGATAAGTATCCCACTCCGAACGTAAACATGTCGATCATACCGACGGTATACGTCCGGTCTTGCTCCAGTGCCTCTCCGTTAACGAGCACCCCGCGGATTTTGTCCGAAGGCTTCCCTTCCGGATCGTAACGGACGGTCAAACCGTCCAGGCACAGGATGCCGAGCACTTCCCCGCGGAAGCCGAAGCCCCGGATCGGCTTGCTCTGAAATTCCGGCAGAAGGGATTCCTCCAGCGCCTGCAATAGACGGCCGCCTGTCAGCTTGACCCGGCAGGGATTGATCGGGCCGGGACAGATGGCCAAGAGGCGCCCGATCGTGACGGGCCCTCTCGCAAGCCCGCGCAGCAGTTGACCGGCGTTGACGAGCCCGATCTCCGCGTTCATCCAGCGGCGCAGGCCCGACGCGAGCAGGTTGCCGAGCGGAGACTCGCTGTACCAGTCAAGCTCCAGCGGCTCCGCGAGATTCGTTACCGGAATATCGAGGGCGCGCCGGCCCAGCTCCGCATTGCGGGCGAGAATTTCCGCGATCTCCGCGTCGTCCTCCCAGCCGGAGACGGCGTGAACGCGGCCCGCAAGCCGCTCGATGCGCCGCTCCCGCACGTTGTAGGCGATCTCCACCTCTCCCGCATACTGCCCGTATTTGCCTGCGGCGCAGACCAGCGTGTCCCGGATGTGCAGCGGCTTTTCCAGCAGATGGTGAGTGTGCGCGCCGAGGATGACGTCGATGCCTTCGACTTCCGCCGCCATCCGTTCATCGTAACGGAGTCCGAGGTGGGACAGGACGATCACAATGTCGACCTGCGGCCGCAGCTTCTCCACCCAGTAGGCAGCCGCCTTAACAGGCTCCCGGACATCCCAGCCCAGCAGCTCGTAATAGTCCGTAAAAGCCGCCGTCAGGCCGATTAAACCTACGGTGATGTCTCCTTTGCGCACGATATGATACGGAACCATCCAGGCGGGAACCATCCCCGTGTCCGCATCAAGGATGTTGCTTCCGATAACGGGAAATTCCGCTTTCGTTTCAAAAAGACTCCGAAGCGCATCCGGAGCGTATGTCAATCCTTCGTTATTGCCCGGGACCATCGCCTCGTATCCCGTTGCATTCATGATTTCGATATTGGCGGCGCCGCCCGTCCCTTCGGTTTCGAGCCTCATCCGGTCCAGATGATCGCCGATATCCAGCGTCAGGATCTCATCCCCTTCATGGCGGCGTCTAAGCTCTTTGAAGCAGGTTGCAATTTTGGGCATTTGTTCGAAATGACTGTGCAGGTCATTCGTATGAAGAATCACTAACGTCTGATGCTTCTGCTGCTTTTCGGGCATGATTTCACCTCCGCTGTAAAGCCTGTCTCTATTACGTATGCCATACTTTGCTTCATTATGTAAGAAGCCCGGTTGCCCGGACAGCCTCATTATATCATTTTCGTTTTAGGATATGATATGCTAGTTGAAAACGCAACTTTCAGGAGAGAAGCCCTCATGACGTTTCATATTCGACTTTTTGCGGGCTTGGCCGATGAGCTTGGCCGCCCTTCCATTGATATAACACTGACCCGGGACCCCGGTGAAAAATCCGTAACCGTTCAGGATCTCTTGGACGAAATAGGCGGGCAATTTCCCGGTGCCCGTTCTCTTCTCACCCACTGCTTCCTGGCCAAAAATCACGCTTATGCCGCTCCGGATGAGCCTGTAACCGAGACCGACGAGCTGGCGCTCATTCCTCCCGTGTCGGGAGGAGGCGGCGAAGAGCCGCAAGCGGCAGACGAAACATCCGTAGCCGCCCGTTACATACTCACGCGAGATCCCATTGAGCCCGCCGAGCTCCTACATAAGGTTACCCATCCCGACTGCGGAGCGACACTCGCGTTTATCGGCACGACCCGCGAACATACTCACGGAGTGCGCACCGTCCTGCTCGAATATGAAGCCTACGAGCCGATGGCCGTCTCCGTCATGGAAACCATCGGCGCCGAGATGGAAGCCCGCTGGCCCGGAAGCCGCTGCGCGATGACGCACCGGCTGGGTCCCGTCGGAATCGGCGAAAGCAGTCTTGTCATCGCCGTCTCCACGCCGCACCGGGCGGACTGTTACGAGGCAAGCCGCTACGCCATTGAGCGGGTAAAGCAAATCCTGCCCATCTGGAAAAAAGAAATCGGCGAAGACGGCGCCGAATGGAAAGGCTACGTATCCCCGTCCGGCGGGCGCGAGTGGAATCCGCTCGATCTTCCGGAGGGCGGGAACGGCAGCGTCAGCAAAGCCGGAAAGTAAATTTTCCTTGCAGAAGCGGGGGAAGGAAAGACTGAAAAGCCTAAAAGGACGTACCGGACCTGAACGGACTTATACCGATTTAATTCCTTCTGAATCTAACGTTCACGTTCGCACATCGGATAAAGGCGTGCGCGCAACTTCTTCAATGAACCTAAGGTTACGGTTAATTACCAGAATGCCCAGCAGATTACTCTACAAAACAAGCACGGAAGGAGCAAACCTATGAGCAGTCTCCACCCCAATCAGCCAGCGGGCGACTTGCCGTCCGCGGCCTTCTCTCCGTCCTCCCGAGCCGGTGAGGATGCAGCCGCTCAGCCGGCGGCGCAGCTTGAAGCGGCGCAAGCCGGCGGGCAAACAGCGCGGACCGGAGCCGCCGGCGAAGCCGAAGTGCCGGCCCGCTATTCCCGGCACGTGCTCTTCAAGCCCGTCGGCGAGAACGGCCAGCGGGCGCTCGGCCGCGCGCGGGTCGCCATCGTCGGCCTCGGCGCGCTCGGCACCGTCCTCGCGAACCACATGGTTCGCGCCGGTGTCGGCTTCGTGCGCCTGATCGACCGCGACTTCGTCGAGGAGAGCAATCTGCAGAGGCAGATGCTCTATGACGAAGAAGACGCCCGCCAGGCGCAGCCCAAAGCATCAGCCGCCGCCGCGAAGCTGCGGCTGGTGAACTCCCTCGTCGGCATCGAAGCCCATGTCGCCGACTTGAACCCCTTGAATGCCGAAGAGCTGCTGACCGGCGTGGATCTGATTCTGGACGGTACGGATAACTTTTCCGTCCGGTTTCTGATCAACGATGTCAGCGTCAAGCACGGCATTCCGTGGCTGTACGGCGGCGCCGTCGCTTCGCGCGGCGTCTCGCTTGCCATTCTGCCCGGCGAAACGCCGTGTCTGCGCTGCCTGTTCGGCTCCGCGCCGGCACACGGCACCGCCGATACATGCGACACCGCCGGCGTCATCGGTCCGATCATTCATATGGTCGCTTCCTATCAGGCAACCGAAGCGATGAAAATTCTGATCGGGGATATGCGGCATCTAAACCGCCGCATGCAGCAGTGGGATCTGTGGTACAACCACTACACCTCCGTGGATGTTGCGGGAGCCCGCAAAGCGGACTGTCCCGCCTGTGCCCGTCACACATTCGAATATCTCAACGCGGATATCGAAGGGGAAACGATCCAGACGCTGTGCGGAAGAGATTCCGTCCAAATTCATCCCGTCCAAGCAGCGGAATTTTCTCTGGAGCAGTGGGAACAGCGTCTCGCCCCGCTCGGTCACGTAAGCCGCAACAAATTTTTGCTTCGCTTCCGTCCTTCGGATGAGATTACGCTTGTCCTGTTTCCTGACGGACGCGTGCTTGTACAAGGCGTCACCGACCCCACTGCCGCCAAAACGTTGTACAGCCGGTACATCGGCATGTAATCTGCGCGCCACGCTTCGGACCTTATCTACGGATAAGGTCCTTTTTTTATAAGATCCGTCCATGCTGGCTTACTTCATAAGAAAAAACATCCCGGCACTCGTACTCGCACGCTATTCGTTACAAAACATGTCCCCCCTCCCTTCCGTTTACAATATAAATCCCTCCCCTTTATTTTCCTATTTTGCCCATCTTTTAGCGGCTTGTTACGGCTTTCATTTTCTTTATAAATAATTGATCAAATCCGACACCTAAATTCCGAAAGATGGAAAATGTTTCATTGCAACTCTGTTTATCCTCCTGCTAATATGAAAGTGATTGAGAAAAAATGGGAACAGGAAAAGGTGAATGAATTCAATGAGAATTCATATAACAGATCTGCAGGTGGGTGACCGTCTAGCCCGCGATACGTTCAATTCTATCGGATTGAACATTTTATCGGCCGATACGAAAGTGGACGAGTTCGATATTTTGAAACTGAACAAGCATCAGATTGAATATGTGGACATCGAAGACCGTCCTCTGCCCGGCAGCCAAGCTCATTCGCAAACCGCTGCTGCTTCCTCGGAGCTTTTGCGGCAGGAGGAATCGTTCCACTCCGCTATCGGCGGCATCAAAGACTTATTCGAAAGCGCGGTCCGGACAGGCAAGCTTTCCGACCCGGTTGTCGAGCAGTACTATGGTCCCCTCATCTCTAGTGTGCGGGAAGAAAAAGACGTCGTGAATCTGCTGCTCTGCCTGGACAGCCGCGATGATTATACATACCAGCACAGCGTACAGGTCGGCCTCATCTCCTACTTTATTTCGATCTGGCTGGGCAAATCCGAAGAGGAAGCCAAGGAAATCGGCAAAGCCGGCTATCTTCACGATATCGGAAAATGCCGGATCAGCTTCGACGTGCTGCATAAACCGGGTAAGCTTACGGAAGAAGAGTATGCCGAGATGAGAAAGCATACCGTTTACGGTTACGAAATTATACGTAATTCAATTGCGGATGAACTGTCGGCGCTCGTCGCCTTGCAGCATCACGAACGGCTCAACGGCTCCGGGTATCCGCTGGGCAAAACCGCCGAAGCGATTCACCCCGCCGCCAAAATCGTTGCCGTAGCCGACGTATACAGCGCCATGATCAATAACCGTTCGTACCAGTCCAAGCGGGATCTGCTTTACGTCCTGAAGGAGCTTCACAAAATGAGCTTCGGTGAGCTTGATCCTCAAGCGGTTCATGTTTTTATCGCCAACATGGTCCCGAATTTTATCGGTAAGAAAGCCACCTTATCCAACGGTCAGTCCGGCACCATCGTCATGACTTTTCCAAATGATTATTTCCGCCCCCTTATTCAGATTGACGATGCCGGAGATACGTTCATCGACCTTACACAGCGGACCGATCTGGAGATTCAATTCATCACGGTCTAGTAAGCGCTTCATTTCTAATGCTGCAAAATGCAACAGCCGCCGCTCCCTTTGGGATTGTGCGGCTGTTTTGTGCTACAATGACCCTATCGGCACACACACGGTCCACCGATCCGCCGATTCGGCGATCCTCTTATACCGGATATGCCAGATCCGCCGGTGGTAAATCCGGCAACCCAACCCTTCCTCAAGGAGGCGCATGCATCTTGTCCGACGACAAACACAAAGAACAGCCATTTGTAACGATAAATCGCCAGCCTGATCCGCTACGGGAAGGCACGTTCGTAAACAAGGAAGAGAGCGAACCCTTGCGAGAACCCGAGCTTCCCTCGGCATTTTCTTCCGGTTACACCCCGCCTCCCGTAAAACCGAGAAAGACTTCGGCTGTCCTGGCGGTGCTCTGCGGCATTTTGGCAGTCCTTTTTAACCTGCTGGTTGTTACGCTTCCCCTCGGCATTATCCTCGGGATTACCGCCTTCGGTTCGGGCCTTATCGCCAGGCGCTCTCACCGGCGGTCCGCAGGGCTTGTCCTCTCCCTTTTCTCGTTTCTGATCGCAGGGGTTTGGCTTGCCAGCGCCCTGGTCCCGCTTGCGGTTGATCCCACGATAAGAGTCGGCCTGCGGCTGCCTTAACCGGCGGTCCGGGCTTTTTGTCGTGACCTTTTAATGAGGAATGACAGGCTAGTCTGTGGCGTCATCCGCAGGAGTAAAATTGACGGATAAGCCTCTGGAGTCGGGAACCCCCCCGATGGATTTAAGATTGCAACGTCATCCTATTCCGAGGAGAGTGCGCCTTTTCCTATAAATTGCAGAAAAAAACGTGTCCGGTAACTCGGACACGCAAGCGTAGAAGTCATCGCAGATAAGTAATGAGACCACCCATTTCAACCGCTTAGAAATCGCTCTAGCTCTTATTATTAAATTGTTAGTTATTGCCCTTTCTTATCTGTTAAATCATACTCGGTTCCACCTATCGTTAGCTTAAATTTAATTTCATCCAAATGTAGTTTTAAGTACTCCAAATCATCTTCTTTGTATGGAGATTCCGGAATAAAGGTTATGGGATACCTTACAGCCAATGTGGTGTTCTCTTGCTTGCAACCATCACCGCCTGCAAATCTTCTACACAGAGATTTTAGTGAAAGGGTACCTTTATTAATTGGGACTAACTCTTTTGAATGCGCCGAATATCCATAACTAATTTCTGCACTTTCAGTGTCTATCGGAGAGGGACCGCTAATTGTCAACTGGTATTCTAACATAACTAGTTTATTTCCATCTGCTTGAATTGTTTGGCTTCCCTCGGTGATTAGCTGAATTTTTTCAAGATTGTAGGTCTGTTTGTCTGTACTACAACCTGTTAAAACTAATACAACTAGAATGAGAAGCATGAAGTATTGTTTCATAAGTTTAACCTCCATAGCTATTGTAAAACAAATCAAAGTCGGCGAAAAGCCGACTTTGATTTATCTTTATTCATGCTTTAGGTTATATCAATAGTTTGAATCTCTTGAGTACAACACAATTTTGGGTTTGTATACGGAATTTACTGTGGTGTTCCCTACATAATATTCCTGAGTACCTGTATTTATGTTTCCATTGTAAACATTGTAAACATCATACTTTTTAAGCGTCCATGCGGATTTGTCATATCCGGTCCCAGTATAGTAATTTCTTGAATTATATCCCGGATCAGGACCTGCAAAAGACTCAGTGACAGTCTCTTTATAAGACCAGGTGCCCGTGTAATTTCCAGTAATACTTAAATTGATTACTTTTATTTTATTAAAATCTGCTTCACCTGTAATACTTACAGTTGTAGAGTTACTCCTTTCAACTGTTGTCGTTTTTGCTCCACCTTTTGCAATACTTAAGTATTGTTTTTGATTATCAACAGGTTTTGCATCATACTGAACAATGCTCCAATTTTGAACAACATAATAAGAATATTTATACTCCTCATGAACATCTCCTCTAGTAGAGTGTTGGTTCTTGAGCGATGGATCTATAAAAGTTAATTTTGCAGTTGTATTAACAGGCGTTTCAATAGTCTTTTCAAATTTTACAGGCTCATCAAGAGAGTTAGCGTCAGTTGCATATGCCGGTATTGATGAAGATGCCAATGTTAAAACAGATGCTACAGCCAATACATGTAGTATTTTCTTACTTTGCATGGAATGCACCTACTTTTCTATTAATTAATTATTGATTGTAATGTTGGCCAACTATTACAACATCAAACAATCTTTCAATATGCACCTTTTAATTTAACCATATTTATACATTTTTGTAAATGAATTTTCCTGTTTTTAAAATAAAAAAAGTGCCCCTGAGACTCGAACACGACGTGTACAAGTCATCATAGGCACTTTTATTGTTATAAATATAGAAACATCCAAAATCAAAATTAACCGATGGAACCTTCCATCTCGAACTTGATGAGTCGGTTCATTTCAACCGCATACTCCATCGGAAGTTCTTTCGTGAACGGCTCGATAAAGCCCATTACGATCATTTGCGTCGCTTCGCCTTCCGACAGACCGCGGCTCATCAGGTAGAAGAGCTGATCTTCGGATACTTTCGAAACGGTCGCTTCGTGCTCCAGCGTGATGTTGTCGTTCATGATTTCGTTGTACGGAATCGTGTCGGACGTGGATTGTTTATCCATAATCAGCGTGTCGCACTTGATGTTGGATTTCGCGCCTGCGGAATTACGGCCGAAGGAAGCGAGTCCGCGGTACGTTACTTTACCGCCGTGCTTGGAGATCGACTTCGAAATGATCGTCGAAGTGGTGTCCGGAGCAAGGTGGATCATTTTCGCACCGGCATCCTGATGCTGGCCTTTGCCTGCAACGGCAATGGACAGAACGGAGCCTTTGGCGCCGCGGCCTTTAAGCACGACAGCCGGGTATTTCATCGTCAGCTTGGAGCCGATGTTACCATCCACCCATTCCATGTTCGCGCCTTCTTCAGCGACGGCACGCTTGGTAACGAGGTTGTAGATGTTCGGCGCCCAGTTCTGGATCGTGGTGTAACGGGCACGGGAGTTTTTGCGGCATACGATTTCAACGACCGCGCTGTGAAGCGAGTTCGTGCTGTATACCGGAGCGGTACAACCTTCTACATAGTGAACGAAGCTGTCTTCGTCCGTGATGATCAGGGTACGCTCGAACTGACCCATATTTTCCGAGTTGATACGGAAATACGCTTGAAGCGGAACTTCGCATTTTACGCCTTTCGGTACGTAAATGAAGCTGCCGCCGGACCATACGGCGCTGTTCAGCGCGGCGAACTTGTTGTCGGTCGGAGGAATGACGGTTCCGAAATATTCACGGAACAATTCCGGGTATTCACGCAGCGCGCTGTCGGTGTCCATGAAGATCACGCCTTGATCTTCAAGTTCTTTCTGCATGCTGTGGTAAACGACTTCGGACTCGTACTGAGCGGATACGCCGGCAAGGAACTTCTGTTCCGCTTCCGGAATACCGAGCTTGTCGAACGTTTCCTTAATCTCGGTCGGAACCTCTTCCCACGTCTTGCCCTGTTTCTCGGACGGCTTGACATAGTACTGGATGTCATTGAAATCGAGATCATCCAGGTTACCGCCCCAACGCGGCATCGGCATGCTGAAGAACTGTTCCAGCGATTTCAGACGGAACTCAAGCATCCACTCGGGCTCGCCTTTCATTCTGGAAATTTCGGTGACGATTTCGGCGTTCAGGCCTTTTCCCGATTGGAAAATAGACTTGTGCTCGTCCCGAAAGCCGTATTTGTACTCTTCCATTTCTGGCATTTGCTTAGCCATCGTACCAACCTCCTTTAATTCTGCTAATTACGATTGCTTCGTCTGTTCGATTCCCTTGCGGAGCGCGTTCCATGCGAGTGTGGCGCATTTGATACGGGCCGGGAACTTGTTCACACCGGACAAAGCCTCTATATCTTCGTATTCGAATTCCACGTCTTCGCCCTTCATCAGCTTGGAGAAATTCTCTGCCATTTCGAGCGCTTCTTCGAGCGTTTTGCCTTTGACGGCATCCGTCATCATCGAAGCCGAGGACATCGAAATCGAGCATCCCTCGCCCACATACTTAGCGGCTTTGACTTTTCCGTCTTCTACCTGCATCTGCAAAGTGATCCGGTCCCCGCACGTAGGGTTATTCAAGTTGATCGAAACCGATTCGTTATCGTCGAACGACCCGCGGTTTCTCGGCGTTTTATAATGATCCATGATGACTCTGCGGTATAAATCATCCAATTGCATGACCGAAATACTCCTTTGTTTTTAGTAGGCCCTGGACGAGTCGGTCGATGTCATCTTCAGTATTGTATAAATAAAAGCTGGCGCGTGCCGTAGCCGATTGTTCCAGCCAGCGCATCAGCGGCTGGCAGCAGTGGTGACCGGCACGAACGGCGATACCTTCGGCATCCAGCACCGTAGCCACGTCGTGCGGATGAACGTCACCGAGGTTAAAGGTGACAAGCCCGACGCGGTTGTTTCTCGGACCGTAAACATTCAGACCCTCAACTTCAAGCATACGCTCCAGCGCATAGGCAGTCAAGCTGGCATCGTGGTCGGCGATCGCGTCGAGACCGATCTCCTCCAGGAAGTCGATAGCCGCTCCAAGACCGACGGCGCCGGCGATAATCGGCGTTCCCCCCTCGAATTTCCAAGGGAGTTCCTTCCACGTGGAATCGTAAAGATCCACATGGTCGATCATTTCGCCGCCGAATTCAATCGGCTCCATCGCTTCAAGCAGTTCCTTCTTCCCATACAATACCCCGATTCCGGTCGGTCCACACATTTTATGGCCGGAGAAGGCGAAGAAGTCGCAATCCAGATCCTGCACATCCACCTTCAGGTGCGGGGCGCTCTGCGCGCCGTCCACCAGCATCTTGGCACCGTGACGGTGAGCGATCTCGGCGATGGCTTTCACCGGGTTCAGGACGCCCAGGACGTTGGAAAGATGAACGACCGATACGAATTTCGTGCGGTCCGTAATGGTTGTTTCCACATCTTCAAGGGCGATGGAACCGTCCGCTTGAAGCGGGATATATTTAAGCGTGGCGCCGGTCGCCTTCGCGACCTGCTGCCATGGAATGAGATTGCTGTGGTGTTCCATCGGCGTGATAACGATTTCGTCGCCTTCTCCGCAGATGGAGCGGGCATACGAGCTGGCAACCAGATTGATCGCCGTCGTCGTGCCGCGTGTGAAGATGATTTCCTGCTCGGAGCGGGCGTTGATAAAACGGACGACCTTCGCACGCGCTCCTTCGTAAGCGTCTGTGGCACGGGACCCCAGGGTGTGGACGCCTCGGTGTACGTTCGAATTGTCCCATTCGTAATACTTTTTCAGGGCCTCGATGACTTGGACCGGCTTCTGGGAAGTCGCGGAGCTATCCAGATAAACGAGCGGATGCCCGTTCACTTCCTGATTCAAAATGGGGAACAGTTCGCGTATCTCCGAAGGTTTCATTGCCCCAGCTTCCTCTCTACCATAGTTTGCAGCTGCTCTTCCAGCTTGGCGATCGGAATCTCCGATACGACCGGAGCCAGGAAGCCGTAAATCAGGAGACGAGTGGCTTCCACACGGGAAATCCCGCGGGACATCATGTAGTAAACCTGGTCCTGGTTTACTTGACCCACGCTCGCCGCGTGACCGGCTTTTACGTCATCTTCGTCGATCAGAAGAATCGGATTGGCGTCGCCGCGGGCTTTCGGGCTGAGCATGAGCACGCGCTCCGTCTGCTGGCCGTTGGCGCCCGTTGCGCCTTTCTCGATCTTCGTGATGCCGTTGATGATGGCGGTAGCCTGGTCTCTCATAACGGCACGCGTAATCATGTCGCTGCTGGAGTTCAGACCGAAGTGAACCGCGCGTGTCGTCAAGTTCAGCTTCTGGTCGTTCGTTCCCACGCAGATGACTTTCGCATCCGAGTAAGAGCCGTTGCCCTTCAGGATCGAAGTCGTGTCGGACATGGAGTTGCCTTGATTCATTTCGCCGACGACCCAGTTCACGCGTCCGTCGTTCTCTACAACGGCGCGGCGGTAAGTCAGATCCGTAACGCCTTCCGTCAGGTTGTGAACCGAAGCGAATTGAACGTTCGCGCCCGGCTTCACGAATACTTCGGTTACCCCGTTTTGTACAAGCGAAGCGCCGGTACCGACGGAAGTAAAGTTCTCCACGTAAGTGACGGAGCTGTTCGTATCCGCTACGATCAGGATGTGCGGAGAGAAGCTCGCTGCCGAATCATCGGACAGGAACAAGGCCTGCAGCGGGATTTCCACGTTTACGTTCTTCGGAACGTAAAGGAATACGCCGCCGGTCCACGTTGCCGCATGCACGGCCGTCAGCAGGTTTTCGCCCGCTTCGACCGCTTTGCCGAGGTACGGCCGGACCAGGTCGCCGTGTTCGCGAACCGCGGTTTCAAGATCCGTAAAGATAACGCCGCGGCCGGCAAGTTCTTCGGACAGAGCCCGGTATACGGCTCCGGAGTTCCGTTGAACGATAATGTTCGTCTCTCCGACGAGTGTTTTAACCTCCTCCGGCAGCTCGCTGACGGAAGCAAGGGCTTGAGGCTCGCGGTACGTACCGAAAGAGCTCAGGTCCCAACGGTCCAATCTCGTTTTTTCCAATTTAGGCAGTTCCAAAGATCCCGCCAGATTTGCCGCCTGCACGCGCAGATCGGTCAACCACTCCGGCTCCTGTCTGGCTTTCGACGCTTGGGCGACGGCTTGGGAATCAACGGGAAGAATGGTTTGTGTCGTCATATCTATTTCCTCCTAATATATAGCCCAGGCCATTAGTTATATTTCGGTGCGGTTGTGTTCATAGGAACTTGGAATTCTTGCTCGTCGTCATTGCCGACTGTTTCGTCGACGATGCCCAGCTCTTCTTTAATCCAGTCATAGCCGTCTTTCTCCAGACGCTGCGCCAGCTCAGGACCGCCGGATTTGACGATTCTTCCCTGCATCATCACGTGTACGAAGTCAGGTGTTACATAATCCAGCAGGCGCTGGTAGTGGGTAATGATCAGGAAGCCGCGGTCTTCGCTGCGCATAGCGTTAACGCCTGTAGCGACGATGCGAAGGGCATCAATATCGAGACCGGAGTCGATCTCGTCAAGAATAACGATGCGCGGATCGAGCATCAGCATTTGCAGAATTTCATTCCGCTTCTTCTCGCCGCCGGAGAAACCTTCGTTCAGGTAACGGTGCATGAACTCCGGATTCATTTCGAGTTCTTTCATTTTGCTTTCCATCTGGCGGATAAATTTGATCAGGGAAATTTCGCTGCCTTCTTCACGGCGCGCGTTGATCGCGCTGCGGAGGAAGTCGGCATTCGTTACGCCGGCGATTTCGCTCGGATACTGCATAGCCAGGAACAGGCCTGCGCGCGCTCTTTCGTCAACGGCCATTTCCAGCACGTCTTCGCCGTCCAGGCTGATGGAGCCATCGGTCACTTCATATTTAGGGTGGCCCATGATCGTGGAAGCCAGCGTACTTTTACCGGTACCGTTAGGTCCCATGATGGCGTGGATTTCTCCGCCTTTAACTTCAAGGCTTAAGCCTTTCAGGATCTCTTTGCCTTCGATTTGTGCCTTAAGACCCTCTATTGTGAATACGGGTGCGTTTGCCATAGTGAATTAACCCTCCAACTTTTCAATGAATTTCACTTTATAATCATTCTAATATGATTATCAATGATTCTCAATAGCTTCATCATAGTCTATGCCGCCTGCTTAAATCAAGAAAGGGCATTTTCCCCGGTCTATCGTCTTTAATCGCCGTCATATGAGCTTTTTCATTGTGCGGCGAATAAAACTATGTAATTCCTTCCAGAATAACCGGCTTGCCGCAAAAAGAATCCGGTTTGAACAACTCCTGTTCATTCCTGGTCATTCCATGCTAAACCTACTCCGTCCTGGCCTCGGGAAGCCTGTTCAGGCTGCGGCAGTCGATGGGAAGGTATGGACACGGCCGGTTGTATGGAGACTAAGCCCCGTTGACCGGCCCGCCGGCCGCCAGAGCTTTCTCCACTCTCTCCACCGCCGCCCGGAACGCTTCGTCGCTCAACACCGGCGTTCTGCCGGCGGACTCCAGCTCCCCGTGAAGCTCAATCCAGGACTTGCAGCCTTCATAGGAAGGATCGACGGTCAAGGTAACCGGCTTGTCCAGCTTATACACACGGAGCAGCATGACATGAAGGGGCTGCTTGCGCTTCCATTTCAATCTTTCCTCCGCAAAGGTTTCGGTCCAGATATGAAAAGGCTGCAGCTTATCCAGCGTCTCCCCGTCGCTTATTTCGATGTCGCGGACCAATTCGGCCCAGGAGGAAATCGTCACCTGCCTGTCGTCCGGATTCCAGCCGTCCAAGGTTTCTTGAAGTCTCGGATGCGCGGAATCTTTGATGAGATGCGGCTTCTGATGCTCGTAGGTAGGATACAGGTAAAAAGCATCGGAAACGACGCGGAAATCCCGCGTTTCTTCGCGAATGCCGCCTTTGCGCATGATGAGAATCTGCTCGCCCTGCTCCAAAACCTGTACGGCCGAAGCCCATTCTTTCAAAGCCATTTGGGAATGTGTCACCGTTTACACCTCTCTTGCCCGTTATTCGGCTCACTCCCTCTTATTATAGTAGGCGTTTTCCCAAAAAGCCAAACCCGTCCGGCAAAAATCTTGGTAAATCGACGGTAAATTTTTCGCAAAGGCAACCGCAAAAAACCGGCGCTCCTCGTTAGAGGCCGCCGGCCGGCATCCGTAATCGGTATTTTGCCCGGATCGCAAGGCATATGACTGCGGCTGTGGTCAGCAAGTTCATACCGCCCGCTTCCGTCAGCCGTTCAGGAAAGAACCGAGCATCCAGCTGTGCTTCTCCAGGGACTGCGTAATGCCAAGCAGCATATCGGCGGTTCCTTCGTCCCCGGCTTCCTCGGCTTCTTTCATGCCCGTTTTGCATTCGCTTATGATGGTATCAAAATCGGCCAGCAGGGCGCGCACCATGGCATCCGGCTTCTCGCTCCCCGCGGCTTCCCCGATGCCGGACAATTCCAGGCACTCTTTGAGCGTGGCGACGGGTTTGCCTCCGATCGCAAGCAGACGTTCGGCCAGTTCATCGACATAGCCTGCCGCTTCGTTGTAGAGCTCCTCGAACTTCACGTGCAGCGTGAAGAATTGATCTCCTTTTACATACCAATGATAATTGTGGAGCTTGACGTAAAGCACGGTCCAGTTGGCTACTTGTTTGTTCAATACTTTGTGGGCGGAACGGATCGCAATCGACATGACGTACCTCCTGATGTGGGATATCTTCCGGTAGTGTAGGCCGAACGGAGTCGTTTTATGTAAGCCGTGTCCAGGGACCGGAGCCCTAAAAATTGTGTTTCATGCAGGGGTGTTTTCCTTTATACTAGTATTTAAGTCGGAATTAACGGACAACCCGGTACAAGCCGCCACTTATTAATTCTTTCTCAGGAGGAACGCCAAATGACTACGACTTACCACGCGCTGACGGAAGCGGAAGCGATTGCATATGCCAAAGGACTGCCGAACATTTTCGCGCCCGACGCGGTGCTGACAAGCCGTGAGATCGGGGACGGCAATCTTAATCTTGTTTTTCATATCTCGGATGAAAAGGCCGGACGGAGCCTGATTCTGAAGCAGGCGCTGCCTTACGCGAAAGTCGTAGGAGAATCGTGGCCGCTTACGCTGGACCGCGCGCGGATCGAAAGCGAAGCCCTGCAGCTCCAAGGTTCCCTGTGCCCGGACCTCGTTCCTCACGTATTCGCGTATGAGAAGGAACTTGCGCTGACGGTTATGGAAGATTTGAGCGACCACGTCATCATGCGCAAGGGCTTGATCGAGAAAAACAAATACCCGCTCTTCGCGAAACATATCGGCCGGTTTATGGCACGCACGCTGTTTTTCTCGTCGGATCTCGGAATGAACCAGCAGGAGAAGAAACAGCGGGTCGGCCGGTTCATTAATCCGGAGTTGTGCAAAATCACGGAGGATCTTATTTTCGACGATCCATACCGCGATTCGGAAAATAACAGCATCGAAGATCATTTGAAAGATGCCGTTCATGCTATCTGGCAGGACCGCGAACTTCATCTGGAAGTCGCCATTCTGCGCAATACGTTCCTTACGCGTGCCGAAGCTCTGCTTCACGGCGATCTGCATACGGGCAGTATTTTCATCAAAGAAGATTCCACGAAAGTAATCGATCCCGAATTCGCCTACTACGGGCCGATGGGCTTTGATATCGGTGCGGTCCTGGCCAATCTGCTGCTGAATTACGCAGGACAGGAAGGCTGGAGCGCGGGCGAGGCCGAGCGTACGGACTACCGGGAGTACCTGCTGGAAACCGTGAAAGAAGTGTGGACGGTATTCGAGCGTGAATTCCGCGCCCTGTGGGACAACGAAACCGTCGATCCGATGTCCGAAACGCCCGCCTATCAGGACTGGTACATGAACCGCGTTCTTCAGGAGACGATCGGATTCGCCGGCTGCAAAATGGTCCGCCGGATCTACGGCCTCTCGCACGTGGCGGACATTGACGGAATCGAAGACGCCGCGGCACGCGAACGGGCGCAGAGGCTTGCGCTTGCGATCGGCACGACCCTGATCAAGCGCGCCCGTCAGGCAAGCTCGATCGACGAACTGATTGCGGCCGCCCGCGAGGCTGCCGTCGCGAAGGAGGGAGTCCGCTAATGACTGCAAACGAAAACGGAGTACAAAGCGAAGGCCAGCGCGGCTGGATCCAGTCCGTCCGCTGGAACGGAGAGCGGCTCGATCTTCTCGATCAGCGGCTGCTTCCCGAGGAAATCGTCTACCTGCCGCTGGAAACGCCCCACGAGGTGTGGGAAGCCATCCGCCACCTGAAAGTCCGCGGAGCGCCCGCGATCGGCATCGCGGCGGCTTACGGGGTCTTCCTCGGCATCCGCGACGCCGAAGAAGACGAGGCCATCTCGCGCGAAGCGAACCGGCGGCGCCTGGCGGGAGAAGTCGCCAAGCAGGCGGACTATCTCGCCACCTCGCGCCCGACCGCCGTCAATCTGTTCTGGGCACTCGACCGGCTCAAGCGGCTGACGCAGAAACTTGTCGAGATGGACATTTCGCACGGCGAAATGAAGCAGGCGGTTCTCACCGAGGCGATCCTGATCCAGGCTGAGGATGAAGAAACGAACCGCCGTATCGGCGAGTTCGCCCTGGAGCTGTTCGAGGACGGCATGGGCGTCCTCACGCACTGCAACGCCGGCGGACTCGCGACGGCGAAGTACGGCACCGCGCTGGCGCCGTTCTACCTGGCCCAGGAGAAAGGCGTCTCGCTGAAGGTGTACGCCGACGAGACGCGTCCGGTCCTGCAGGGCGCGCGCCTGACGGCGTTCGAGCTTCAGCAGGCGGGCGTCGACGTGACGCTGATCTGCGACAATATGGCCGGCGCGGTCATGAAGAAGGACTGGGTGCAGGCCGTCATCGTCGGCACCGACCGCGTGGCCGCCAACGGCGACGTGGCCAACAAGATCGGCACGTACAGCGTGGCCGTGCTTGCCAAAGCCCACGGCATCCCGTTCTATGTGGCGTGTCCGATGTCCACGATCGACCTCAGCACGCCGACAGGGGAAGATATTCCGATCGAGGAGCGCGGCGAGGAAGAGATCACGCAGGGCTTCGGCAAGCGTACCGCCCCGCAGGGCGTCAAAGTGTACAATCCCGCTTTCGACGTGACGCCGAACGAATACGTGACGGCGATCATTACGGAGAAAGGGATTGTCCGCGCGCCTTTTGCGGAGAATCTCGCCAAATTGTTCGAAGAATAATCCGCCGGTTGTCCCGGCAAACAAGAAGCCAGCCCGGTTAAAATTCCGGGCTGGCTTTTCGCGCTGCGGGTCGCAGGGCAATGCTTACGGCAGAGTAGATTCAGGCTATTCACGCGGTTCATGCCGTTTATGGTGTACTCGTCGGCGCTTCCCTTGGTGATCAGAGTGTCTGTGGCGTTTGATCTCATGCAGGTCTCTTCCCCGCCGGAATTACAAACGGATGCCGGCTTGTGCTTACTGCACTCAGCAAGGAGAATCCGCCGTCGGTCAGCTCTTTACTTTCGTCCGTGTCCGAGACACACGTCCCGGACACGGATCAGGACGGGGAGCTTTCTCCTCGCGATGCCTTTTCGACTTTGAGCGCCTTCTGAATGATGACAGGCATATCGGGAAGGTCTTTCCAGATGTCGAGCGAATCTTTCTCCGCTCCGAGCAGCTTTTCCAGAATTTCACCGATGGCTTGAAGCTTCGTCACTACTTCTTCCACCGTCCAGGCGAAAATGCCGGGATCGTAGAGGAAAAACAAACCGACCATAAAAAACTCGACCACTTCCTGAGGATGGCTCGTATGGAAGCTCCCCTCCCGGATCCCCTGCTCGATAATGCCCGTAATGAAAGGCGTGTAAGCCTTGACGGATTCCACGAGCATTTTTTGATGAAGAAGCGCGTTGTTCTCATGGTGCATATAATCCAGATTGTCCAGATTTTCTCCCCGCTGAACGAAATCTTCTTTCATGACCTTGATGATCTTCTCCCGCCCGGACAGCTCCGGGTCTTCCGCAATGGACGAAATAAGCCCCATGTGTTCATCCAGCATACGCCGGATCATCGTGTCCGCCAGTTCGTCTTTCGACTTAAAATAATAATAAAAGGTCCCTTGAGCGACCCCGACCTGTTTAACGATATCGCTAACCGCCGTGCGTTCGTATCCCTTCACCCGGAACAGCGACTCCGCAGCGGATAAAAGTTCCTGTTTGCGTTCCTCCGGACTTTTCGTTACACGTGCCAACTTCTCCACCGCCTTTATGCCTGCCTGTCCGATTCGGGTTGAAAAATAATCGGGGAAGGAGGCTCTTTCTTTTAAATTTAACTATTGACTGTCAGTCAGTCAATGTTATATAGTTTTTTCATCGACTGATTGACAGTCAGTCAATTATATCTATGGAGGATTCCCACCCATGCAAAAATCACGCAAGATCCCCGCCATCCTTACACTTCTGCTCGGTTTTTTTATGGCGATTCTCGACACGAGTATCGTCAATGTCGCGCTTCCCCGGATGAGCGAGTTTTACGGCGCTGACACCGCCGGCATATCCTGGGTCGTGAACGGCTACAGCCTGTCGTTCGCCGTTTTTCTGCTCGCCGCTTCCCGCCTCGCCGACCAGTTCGGCCGTAAAAAAGCATTTATGACCGGCTTGTTCCTCTTCACCTTGAGTTCCCTTCTGTGCGGTCTGGCAGGATCCATCACGTCCCTCATCCTTTTCCGTGTTCTGCAAGGGATCGGCGCGGCCTTGATCACCCCTCTGGTCGCCCCTCTGCTGCTGGCCCTGTTCCCTCCCGAAAAGAAAGCCGTCATGATGGGCATTACCGGCGCTTTGGCCGGCCTTGCGGCCGCAAGCGGACCCGCCCTGGGCGGTGTCCTCTCGTACCAGCTCGACTGGCAGTGGATTTTCTACATTAATATCCCGATCGGCGCCCTGGCTCTCGTGCTGGCCGCCTCCTCCCTGGCGGAATCTTACGATCCGACGGCTACGCGAAAGCTCGACTGGGGCGGTATGCTGACGGTATCGGCCGCTTCGCTGACCTTGACGCTCGCTTTTATGCAGGCGAACGAGAAAGGCTGGGATTCTCCTTATATTTTGTCCCTTTTCGCCGCGGCTCTGGTTTCCCTTCTCCTGTTCCTATGGATCGAATCCCGTGTAAAAGAACCGATGCTGCCGCTGTCTCTTTTCAGGATCAAACGGTTCCCGTCCGGCAATCTCGGCCTGTTCCTGCTCGGAATCGGCATGACCGGCCCGACCTTCATCCTCGCGTTCTTCCTCACGCAGGTGATCGGCATGACGGAGCTGCGCGCCGGACTCATTATTAGCGTCCTGGCCGTCGCGTCCATGATCTGCTCCGTGCTTGCCGCCAAAGGCGCCGCCAAGCTGGGCCCGCGGATATTCTCGGTCACCGGAATGATCCTCCTTGGCCTCGGAACTTACCTGCTGGCGGGACTCACGACGGAATCCACGACTCTGGATTACATTTGGCGCCTGGTGATTGCCGGGATGGGAACCGGCATGGCGATCGCGAATTTGACGGCAACGACCGTCCTGCTTCCCCCGCCGGATAAAACGACCATCGCCATGGGCATCGGCACCATGGCCAGGACGATCGGAAGCGCGCTCGGCATCGCCGTGCTCGTCGCCCTGCTGTCCCAATCCATGCGGACGGAGATGGCTTCGGCCAAAACGAAGCTGGCGGAACGGATCGCAAGCAGCTCTCTGTCTGCGGAAAGCAAGGCGGGACTTGCCGAAGCTCTGCAGCAGGCCGGAAGCGGCGGGACTGCGGCTGCGGGAGGCGCTTCAGGGGCGATGCGAGGCCTTCTCGACCAGTGGGACCGCAAGGAGCGGGAACAGCTCCAAGCCGCGTCCCCCGAAGCGGCCGGGCGGGTGAAGGAAGCCTTCGCCAAAGACAAAGCGGAGCTGCAGGGCCTGCTCCCCCAGCTTCAGGCGACGGTGAATACCCATACGACGGCCGCGTTCGGCCTGGTGTTTAAAATCAGCTGCCTGGCTCTGCTTCTCGGCGCCGTCTGCGCTTTCGTTAACGGACGCAAGGCGACGGAGCCCGCACGGGAAGCGGAACGTGTGGAAAATGCCCTCCGCTCCCCGCAGTAGGCGGACGGCAAAACAAAATCACCGGTTCCATGACCGGTGATTTTTATGCGCCTGTTTGGTTTATAGGCGTCCCAAGGTTAGGAACCGTGGGGATATGTGAGTTCAGGCGCGCATGGGGGCGAGGCCGAAAGGATGGCAAGAGACGCCCGCCCGGCCGGCGATTCAGTTCTTGGATCGCGTTTGCGTTGCGCAATTCCGGCCCGGGGAACCAAACGGCTCCTCCGCGTCTTTGCCAAGCTGCTCGTCATTAAGGCGGGCTTGCCTCCGTCCCGAACCGGTTACTTCCCGGCCGCTTCGCTCCCCGAGAGAACCGCCTCGATCCGCTCCAGCACGTCCGCCGCCAGCTTCACGCCGTCAGCCTTCACATTCTGCTCCACCTGCTCCGGACGGCTTGCGCCTACGAGAGCGCTCGCTACGTTCGGCTGGCGCAGAATCCAGGCAAGGGCCAGCTGTCCCACGGTAAGCTCCAGCTCCGCCGCGATACCTTCGAGCTGCTTCACCTTCGCGATGTTCTCTGCCGTCACGGCGCCGCGCATCGTTTCGACTTTGGCGGCGCGGCTGTCGGCCGGGATTTCATCCGCCGACTTGTATTTGCCGGTCAGGAGTCCTTGCGCGAGCGGCGAGAATACAACTTGACCGATTCCTTTTTCCTCGCCCAGAGGGATGATGTCTTTCTCGATATACCGGTTGAACATGTTGTAAACCGGCTGGTTGACGACGATTTTATCCAGCAGGTATCTCTCGGCCAGACCGAGCGCATCCGCCATTTGAGCCGCCGTCCATTCGCTTACCCCTATGTAAAGCACTTTGCCCTGGGTAACGAGATCGTCAAGGGCGCGGAGCGTTTCCTCCAGCGGCGTCTCGGGATCGTACCGGTGGCAGTAATAAATGTCGACGTAGTCGGTTCCCAGTCTTTTCAGACTGGCATGCGCCTGCTCCATGATATGCTTGCGGGAAAGGCCTCTGTCGTTCGGTCCTTCGCCCATCGGCCAGAAAGCTTTTGTCGCCAGCACATAAGATTCGCGCGGATATTCCTTCAAAGTGTCGCCGACCACCTTCTCGGCTTCACCCTGCTTGTAAACGTTTGCGGTATCGAAGAAGTTAACGCCCAAATCGTAAGCTTTACGGATCGATTGAACCGCATTGTCACGTTCGACGTAGCCTCCATAAGTAAGCCAGCTTCCGAGGCTAATCTCACTGACCTTCAAGCCCGACCGTCCGAGTCTGCGATAATGCATGTTCCATAAACCTCCCCAATCTGTTTTCACGAAGCGGAAAAGCCGCCTCCCATTGCCATCATAAAATACTTTCTATATGATGAACAGTAGTGATCTTTTTTTGATCATACCCATAAAATTGTAGCTGCTACACTTTTGTTTAGCAGGGCTCCGGCCTTGCGGCGGACTTATTTTTTTAAAGGGGGAAGCGCCTTCATGACAGCTCAATCCGGGAAAATACCGACGGAACCGGCGGCAAGCAGCTATATTCCGAAGGAGCCCTGCGTCATCGAATGCTCTATCGAAAAGACACTCGATGTAATCGGCGGAAAATGGGCGTTTCTTGTTATCCGGGAGCTTTTCGACGGAACGAGACGCTTCGGGGAGCTTCAGCGGAGCATTGCTTCGATCAGCCCTACCGCGCTGACGAATATTCTCCGCCATCTGGAGAAACAGGGCGTGCTTGAACGGAAAGCCTTCGCGACTGTGCCGGTTACGGTGGAGTATACACTGACGCCGAAAGGCCGCGATTTACACAAGATTTTAAAAGAAATGAAGCTCTGGGCGGCAAAATGGACCTGACTGACGCAGGGACGAATTGTTCGGTCAACCGGCAGCGGACATAACAAGCCGATACATGAACCAAGGAGAGCGAGGAAAAAGAATCATGACAGCTTTGAGACCGGAAGAAGTGGTCAAGCGTTTTTTTGATGAAGTGCGGTCGGGGAAAAAACTAGCGGCCGCTCCCGAGCTGATGGCCGGTAAAGTATTCGCCCACCAGGTCCAGTCGGAGCAAGAAGCGACGGTCGAGCGCACGCCCGAAGTTTATGCGGAGCACGTGCAGGAAATGCTCGATGCCTACGGCCCCTTCACCCTGGAAGTGCAGGAACTCCTGGGCTCCGGCGACCGGGTGTACGTACGCTGGAAGCAGACGGGAAAGCACATCGGTGAAGTCGACGGCTATCCGCCGACCGGCCTGCCCGTTATCGAGCTGGCGAGCGCGGTGTACCGGGTGGAGAACGGCAAAATCGCCGAATACTGGATCCAGATCGACCGGGCCGGCATCGAACGTCAGTTGAAGCGCAATGCAGTGGAAGCCGGGGCGGTAACAGCCACGGCGGACGGGGCGGCTGACTAGCGGGCTGTCCTAGAGAATCGCCGAGCCGGCGGATACAGGGTCGGCCGGGATCGCTGCGCTTTCGGTTGACGGGACAAGCAGCCGAACAAGGTACAAGGTACAAGGTACGCTAATGAAAGCTGATCTCACAGAAAGCCACAAAAAAAGAAGCCGGTTAACCGGCTTCTTTTCCGTCTTTATACAGCGCGATGCCGGAAAGAAATGATCAGGCGACGAGATGCGCCGGGAAAGCGCCCCCAAGTTCTGCCGAAGGCAGGCGGAGACACTGCCAAAACGTCCGTCGGCAGCCTGCCCCCCATTTACAGCACCGCATGCAGTTCCGGCGTGCAGTGCAGCGTCGCATGAGGGCGGGCCTTCATTCTCTTCTCTTAAAGCTTAACGGCGCAGCCGCTCGCTGCCGAAGCGTTGGACGCTTCCATCAGGCGGGTAAGGTCCGCTGCCAGCAGCAGATTTTCCTCCGCCAGGGTCCCAGACTCGATATGCGCCACCCACTGCTCGAAAGCCGAGGGCTTCGCCTGCGGGAGACCCGTCACCGTCTGCCACTCCTCCCCTTCCTGCGACCGTGTACGGAGCAGGAGCTTGCCGTCGTGCTGGGAGTACAGCAGGCTGCCCTGCGTGCCGTGAATCTCGATTACGAACGGAGAATGGCTGTTCACAAAGCCCGCTTCCACGATGCCCAGGGCACCGTTCGGGTAACGCAGTACGCTTACCGCGTTATCTTCCGCGGAGCGTCCCGTCACGTTGCCGTAATTCGCTGTCAGGCTTTCCGGCATACCCAGGAATAAGCGGGTCAGGTACATCGGATGACAGCCGAGGTCGATCATGGCGCCTCCCTGCGCAGCGGATTCGTCGAAGAAACGCTCGGGAAGCCAGCCGCCCCCTTCTTCGCGGCTTAATCCGCCGTTATGGGACAGTCTTGTACGGACCAGCGTCAGTTTTCCGAGGATTCCCTGTTCGAGAATGTCCTGAATCGCCAACGTATACGGAGCGTTCAATCTCGGCAGCGAAACCGTCATGACCACTCCCGCTTCGCGGACCGCGTCCATAATCTCGTCGCATTCTTTGTTCGTGGCGGCAACGACTTTTTCCGTGAAGATATGCTTGCCCGCTTTGGCCGCCGCCACCATAACGTCCCGGTGAAGATGGGTCGGGGTCGTCACGATAATGCCGTCGATTTCATCGTCGGCAAGCAGCTCATCCAGGTTTTCGTAAAATGGAATTCCGCGGTTTTCCGCTTCTTTACGGCCTCTGGCCGGGTCTTCATCCCAGATCGCGGTAATTTGAGTACCCGGATGCTGGTTGGCGTCTTTCTCGTAATCCAGGGCGTGAACGTGCCAGAAACTGAGCAGAGCGACTTTTAACATAAGAAAATACCTCCATTATGTCTGGTTGGTTTCGGTTAGCCGAAAGGGTGAAGCCCCTGTCCGGCGCATGCCTTTTGTTTGGAAGCTGCATGTGAATACATACCTGCTTAAAATGGTTTTACAGCATTTTGAACGCGCGTACATCATCCTGTGCAACCCACACCCTATCCTTTTACTTGCGATCGGCTGCACAACTGGTCCACTAAAAATAGCGTAAAGTGGCTCTTTAGAAAAGTCAACCGTCCCGCTAAGATGAAAAAAACAGCCGCAACCAGGCAACCATAGGGGTGGAGACTTTGAGAAGAAAAGAATTCGGTGTGGAAGACTGGCAGGAAATCGAGCAGTTTATGAGCGAAATGACATTCGGGATTCTGGGAACGACCGGCGAAGACGGGTACCCGAATTTAAAAGCTCTTAATTTTGTATACGCGGACGGCGCGATTTATGCCCACGGAAGCAAAGTCGGCGAAAAAACTTCGGACCTGGGCCGGAATCCTCTCGTCACGTTCGCCATAGCCAAGGAGTACGCGCTCATTCCTTCTTATTTTACGGAGCCCGTGTACGCCTGCCCGGCGACAGCTTTCTTTAAGTCCGTCGTGATAAAAGGTCATGCCGTACTCGTGGAAGATTTGGAGGAAAAAGCGAAGGCGCTCGGCGTCTTCATGGAAAAACTTCAGCCCGAGGGAGGCTATGAGCCATTCTCCCTGGAAAATCCGGGCTACGTCAGCCAAATCCGCGGCGTCGCCGTCATCCGCATCGACGTGGACGACCTGTCCGCCAAGTTCAAGTTCGGGCAGAACATGAAAGGCGCCAAGCGCGAGGCCGTGGTGACCGGGCTCGAAAACCGCGGGAAAGAACTGGACGAGGAAACCGTCCGGCTGATGAAGCTGTATTGCCCGGCGCATAAGGAGGGGTAACAGGCGGTGGACGAAAGCATCGCACCGCAGAGAGGGACGATGCCGTTCCGTCCTCCTCGCACAGGACGCAGCAGGTTTGGCTGCTGTCGGCGACCGCCTCCATGCGATGCCCGCCGCACGCGGGGAGCTGCAAGCGCGGTGTGTAAGGCGTCAGCCGCCCCGCTTATGGAGCAGCCGTGCAGGAAGGAAGTCTGACGCAGACTGCGCCCTCCCTTGCCTGATGGCCAAAACGAAAAACCCGGTTCCGCTTTATACGGAACCGGGTTGTTTTGTTTTGCGCCGATCTCTGTCGGGGAGTGCCTGCGTCCGAAACTTGATCGGAGGCTTAATTTGAAACCTCCGGAGCGGAAATACCGCTTCACAGGGGTGCGAGCAGGCAGCCTCCGCTTCAACCGCTAAACGCGCTATCGGCTTCAATCTTCGCATCAGCGTCAGTTTTCCAACCACTTAGCTGGCGGGATTTAAACAGCTTTAATCCCGCAGAACTCCTCAAG
Source organism: Paenibacillus sp. RC84 (assembly GCF_041260495.1). Classification (NCBI taxonomy): domain Bacteria; kingdom Bacillati; phylum Bacillota; class Bacilli; order Caryophanales; family Paenibacillaceae; genus Paenibacillus; species Paenibacillus sp. RC84. Next base: position 294,165 of record NZ_JBGBYL010000002.1, on the reverse strand, counting down.
CGCCTGACGCACCGCCTGAGGCGTATCCAGAAGCAGCACCCGCTCCGCAAGCTCGCGGCACTCCTGACGGTCCAGTCCGGCGAGTACTTCCTTCAGCGGGCTGAGACGGCCGGCCTCCATGCTCCACTCGTCCAGTCCGAGACCGAGCAGAAGCGGCGCGGCCAGCGGATCGCCCGCCATACCGCCGCACATGCCGGTCCACTTGCCGGCCGAGTGCGAAGCTTCGATCACGGTGCGGATCAGTTGGAGAACGGCCGGATGGAAATAGTCGTACAAGTACGCCACGTGCTCGTTCATCCGGTCTACGGCCAGCGTATACTGGACCAGGTCGTTCGTCCCGATGCTGAAGAAGTCCACTTCCCGGGCGAACTGGCCCGCCATCACGGCCGCGGAAGGAATCTCGACCATGATGCCGACTTCCATGCCCTCGTCGAACGGGACGCCTTCCTGTCTCAGCTCCGCCTGTGCTTCCGCCAGGATTTCTTTGGCCTGCCGCCATTCCTGCAGGCCGGAAATCATCGGGAACATCACCTTCAACTTGCCGGAAGCGCTGGCCCGCAGAACCGCCCGCAGCTGCGTGAGCAGCAGCTCCTTGCGGCTGAGACCGATCCGTATCGCCCGGTAACCGAGGAAGGGGTTCACTTCCTTCGGCAGTTGCAGATACGGAAGCTCTTTATCTCCGCCGATATCCATCGTGCGGATGATCACGGGGCGGCCCTCCATCAGTTGGGCCGCTTCCAGATAGGCACGGTACTGTTCTTCCTCCCCCGGCATAGACGGGGAATTCATGAACAGGAACTCCGTGCGGTAGAGCCCCACGCCGTCCGCTCCCTGTGCGGCGGCGGCCCCGGCTTCCGCGGCGGTTCCGATGTTCGCCGCGAGCTCCACGCGCGTACCGTCCGCGGTTACCGCGGGACGGGCCGCGTACGCCTCGAGCGACTTGCGGCGCTCGAGATCCTGCCCCATGCGGAGCCGGTACTGCTCCGCTTCGGCTTCTCCCGGCCGGGCGATGCACAGCCCGGCGGCTCCGTCGACGACGAGGGTATCCCCGTCGTCGATGCCGTCCACGGCAGCGCCCGCGCCGACGATGGCGGCGATGCCGAGCGACCGCGCCAGAATGGCGGTGTGGGAGGTCGCCCCGCCCGTGCGGGTGATAAAGCCGACGACCTTGGCCGGGTCGAGCTGCACGGTGTCGGACGGCGTAAGATCGTCCGCCACGAGGATCACCTCGCCGGTGATTCCCTCAAGACCGGCTCTCTCTTCGGGCGACAGGCAGGCCAAGAGGCGGTTTCCGATATCGCGGATATCGGCGGCACGCTCTTTCATATAGTCGTTGGTCATGCCCTCGAACCAGGAGGCGACCTGACTTACGATTTCGGAGACGGCCTGCGGAGCCGGCTCCAGCTTTTCCCGGATCCGGGCTTCCATCTTCGGATAGAAAGCCGGATCGTCCAGCAGCTTCCGCTGGCCCGCCAAAATACCGGCCTGCTCTTCACCGACGGTTTCCTTCGCCTTCTCCGTGAGCTGTTCCAGTTCGCCCGCGCAGCGGGCTTTGGCTTCTCTAAGCTTGGCAAGCTCAGCCTCGACAACCACCGAATCAGCCGCAATAGGCTTCCATTCGGCAGACGCTCCGCCAGCATTCTCGTGCGCTGCGCGGTAAACGAATGCCTGCGCGATGCGGATTCCTTCCGAAACGCCGATTCCCTGAATATGCAGCCCCTTCATTAGGCTTCACCGAACTTGCTTTCGACAAGCTGCGTCAGCGCTTCAACGGCTTCCTTCTCTCCGTCGCCGCTCGCTTCGATCGTCACGACAGCTCCCTTTTCAATGCCGAGCGTCATCAGCTCCAGCATGCTTTTGCAATCCGCTGTGCGTCCGTCCCCGGTCTTCAGGTGCACCTCTGCTCCAAACTGGCCGGCTGTTTCAGCAAAAAGCTGAGCCGGACGGACATGAAAACCCTGCGCGTTCTGTATGGTTACTGTTTGTGCAAACATGTCGTTCCTCCTCACCCGTTCACCGCCGGATCAAGACCGCAAAAAAAGGATAGGGATGTATGGTTTCTCCCGACAGCTATCCGCTTAAGTTTTGCAAGTCGTCTTTCGGCGATTGTTCCCGGTTAACGTTTTTTTGGGGTTGATTGTACAAATTCCGTTCTTTGGTCTGCTTATCTCTCTATTACTCCACACATTTGCCGGATCTGAGCCGGATACAACCTTCTGTTTGATTTGCGGTTGTTTTTCTCTGTTAAGGCAGGTTAAGCGTTAAGCCAGCAGGGCGATCCGCTCTTTGTACGTTTGGATCAGCGCCTGGTTGTGCGCGTCGGAACCGTCGATGTTGCCGCTCAGGAACACCGGCGGGTTAAAGCCGTTTTCGATCATGATTTCAATGGACTCGGCAAAGACGGCGTTCAGGATCGCAGCTCCGATCACGGTCGAGCTCGGTGTGAAAGGGACTTGCAAGCCCGGATGATTCAGCACGGCGTCTCCTTTGACCGAGAAGTTGTCGATCACGAGATCCACCGCCTCGGACAGATGCTTGCCGCTGGTATGCCGCGAAGGCTGGCTCATGGAATATTCCAGAGAAGTAATCCCGACGGTAACGGCGCCTTTCTCCTTCGCCATCAGGGCGACATCGACCGGAACCGGATTGCGACCCGAAGTGGACAGGACAAATACGACTTCGTCCTTGCGGATATCCTGCTCCTTCATGAAATCGACCGCCAGATTGTTCTGTCTCTCCAGCTCCGACGAGCGTACCGCGCCTTCATGCAGCATCAGTTTCTCGACGAAGATCGGACGAATCGGGACAAGCCCGCCTGCCCGGTAGAATACTTCCTCGGTCAAAATATGCGAATGGCCGCAGCCGAACAAATGAATAATGCCGCCGTCCTGAATGCAGGCCGCCACTTTCTCGGCCGCTTCGCGAATCGGTCCGGCCTGTTCGGTCCGAACTTTGTTCAGCAGCTCGCCGATCACATCAAAATACGTATTCATCATCATAGCTCTCACCCCGTTGTCAGTCTGTTGAATCCTGATGTTTCCCGTCTTCCAGTGCCTGCTTGGCCTGCAGAATCATCTCGGCCATCACGTCCAGGCTGCGTTCGATAATCTTTTCGCCCTTCTCCCGGGTAGCCAGCGTGGCGTCGCCGAGAACGGCGGAGGACGTGATTTCCTCCCATGGCGTCGGCGTGCAGTCCGCTTCCGCTGATATGCGGGGCGCTCCGTCTATCGCTTTGCTCATGTCCACGTACTCGCCGGCCAGATAAAGCATGTAGGAAGTCTCGATTTCGTCGGCATGCATGTAGGTCCCGTGAGCCGCCGAAGACTCCCTCACCTGAGCGGTGATTTCTTTCGTGCCCGGATAAAAGAAATAGAACACTTTCAACTCCGGCACCCGTTCGTATAAAACTCTGGCGGCTTCCTTAAGCGCGACCGCATTGCCCAAATGGCCGTTGACCATGGAGAAAATACGGAAACCCTGCTGGTACAGGCTCTCTCCGATGTCCGCCAGCAGCCGGATCAGCGCCTCGTTGGAGACGTTGATGCTGCCCGGAAAATTCCGCAGGCTCCACACCTGGCCGTAAGGCAGGACCGGAAGCACGAAGCTGTCCGTGCGGGCCGCCAGTTTATCCGCCAGCCGTTCGGCAAGCAGATTATCGGTGCCGAGCGGCAGGTGGGGGCCGTGCGCTTCCACGGCTCCGATAGGCAGGATTGCCGCCCGGAATTGTCGGATTTTATCCTGCACCTCGTACGAGTTTTCGTGCTCGAACTTCATCGTGCGCGCCTCCTTACTTTTTGAATGAGAAGCAGTTGGCCGGGTTTTTCACGAAAAATTTCTCGATCAGCTTCTGCCCGTCGAACCCGTTGCGGTTCGCTTCGTCCACAAAGCGCGGTACCCACTTCGCAATGATGTACTCCAGGCCGAGACCGTGGTCGTAATGCTTATAATACGTTTTGCGGGCGGTATCACCGCTGATCAGAATCTGATCCTCGTAGCCCTTGCTTACGAGATTGAGAATCAGCGCGATCCGCGTGCTTTCGGGAGCGTACTTGATTTTGCCGATGCCGTCAAAGCTCATGTAAGCGCCGGTTGCCGCGATCTGCTCGTGGTAGTAAGGGTCCGGGTTGCGGTCCATATGGCCCAGGCTGAGGTACGACAGGTCCACGCCCTCGCTTTTCAGGAGCTCGATCTGCTCCAGCGCCATGGTGCCGACTTCCGTATGGGAGTGCATGGGAGCTTTCGTCTCGTGGTGAGCGCGCGCTACCGCGCGGAGTGTTTTCTCTTCCAGGGGCGTAATGCGGTTGTAGCCCGTCCCGAATTTGACTTGGCCGGCTTTGAAAGGCGTTCCTTCGAGCCCTTCCTCCACCTCGCGGATGACGAAATCGGCCAGCTCGTTGATGCTTTTCGCTTCGATCCATTGGGTATAGGTTTCATAATCGCCGGTGAGCGGCTTCAGCTCTTCTTTGATTTTGGCATCCCACAGGAAGCTTTTGTTGAAACCCGCCGTGCCCACGATCTTAATGCCCGTTTCCAGGGCAATTTCCTGTACCGCTTGGACGTCCCGGCCGTAATCGACCGCCGTCGCATCCACGATCGCGCGTCCGCCGTGCTTTTTGAAATCAAGAACGTCCCGCTTGGATTTCTCTTTATCGTCCAGCAGCAGATCGTCCTCTCCCCGTTCCTGCCAGAAGGCCGGACGGCATACAATATGTTCGTGGGAATACGTAAAGCCCAGATCCTCTTTGGCGATGTCTCCATGTAAGGTACGGATATAGCTCATAACGTGTCTCCTCCACTCTCTTTATTCGGAAAAGGAAGACGGCGGAGCTTAGCGCTGTCACCGTCTTGTTGCCCTCGGGCGTTCGCCCGCTCATTCGTTGTTAGAAGAACAGTTTAGCCAGGAAGTGCAGAATCGGACCGATAATGAACATATCGGAGTCGGCTGCCCACATGGCCGTATCCGGCACCGTCGAAGCGATGAAGAAGCGGACCATGAGGAATTGTCCCCAGGCTACGATCGTGGCCGTGATGAATCCGCCGATTACGGCCCCGCGGACACCGCCCGTCGAGTTCCCGAACACGCCGGCCGTAGCCCCGTGGAAGAACAAGACGATCATCGTCGGAACGAAGATGTAGGAAACGGTGTTACCGAGCACAAGCAGCCAGATAATGGCGCCCGCGAAAGCTCCCAGGAAGCCGAGTACGACCGCATTCGGCGCGTACGGATACACAACCGGCGCGTCCAGTGCCGGCTTGGCTCCGGGTACGAGTTTTGTAGCGATCCCGTTGAAAGCCGGAACCAGTTCGCCGACAAACATCCGGACCCCCATCAGAACGATGGCGATACCGCCCGCGAACGTAAACGATTGAATAATCGAATAGATAATAAAGTTCTGATCGCCCGATTTCGCCATCAGTTCGGCTGCGGCAGGCGTTCCTTTCGTCGAAAGGATAATGGCCCCGATCAGGAACAGAATCCCCATGCTGAGCGCTGTAATGACGTTGGAATCACGAAGGAATTCGAAGCCTTTCGGCACTTTGATTTTCTCCGAGTCGTTGTTTTTGTTGCCGAATAGTTTACCGAACAGGGCTGCCAGCAGGGCAACCGAGGCGGACGTGTGACCGAGGGCAATGTTATCGTTGCCCGTTACTTTGCGCAGGAACGGCTGAACGAGAGCCGGCTGGAAGGTCCAGTACAGACCGAGTACGACGGCAATCATCAGCACAAGCTTCCAAATGGCGATACCGCTTGAGGCATGCACGATCACGCCCGCGAAGATCGTTGAAGTCCAGAACATCATGTGACCGGTCAGGTAAATGAATTTAAACCGGGTAAAACGGGCCAGCGCGACGTTGATCAGGAAGCCGACGAGCATCGCCAGCGTGACGGCGCTTCCGTATTTGCCGTTAAACGCTTCCTGCCCCATAAACGTACCGAGCGAGCCGGCCTCCAGTCCGAAGACCTCTTTCCACATCGGCTCGAAGACATTCAGCGCTTTGACGATGACGTCGGAACCGGCGCCGATTACAAGGAAACCGATAATAGCTTTAAAGGTACCGCTTACGAGCTGGCTAGTCGACTTCTTCTGGAGCAGAAGCCCGACCAGAACGATGAACCCGAGCAGAATGGCCGGTGTTCCGAAAATATTGGTGGCGATCCAAAAAAGCACGTCCATAAAGACCCCTCCTTAATGGGTTACAGCACTTCTTCCAGTTTTTGTTTGATTTCGTCATTGTCAAAATAGTTATTGACGATCACGATTTTGGCCGCGTGCCCTTGCAGGCTCTGTGCCAGTTCATTGCTCGTAATGATGTACTCCGCCGCCGTGCCGGATGCCGTGGATACGTCGGTATGCTCCACATCGGCGCTTACACCCAAGCCGCTCAGCACGTTTTCCACGTTCATTCTCAAAATCAGGCTGGTTCCTTGTCCAAGACCGCATACGCATAAAATTTTCATTGTTCGTTCCCCCTAATAAGTTGTTGAATAGTATCTACATCGGCTGCCTGCTTGAACGCTTCCACGTTGTCCGGGTTGCTTAGCAAAATCGTCAGCTTGCGCAGCATGGTGATATGCTCGGAGCTGGTGGACCCGCCCAGTGCGAATACGAGCTGAACGGGATCGTTGGCCGCGTGGCCGAATTCGACCGGTTTCTTCAGCCGGAGCAGCGAGACGGACGCTTCTTTCACTCCGTCTTCCGCACGGGCGTGCGGCAGAGCGATATGCGGCGCCAGGACGAAGTACGGGCCTTTGTCCCGGTAGGAGTCCACCATGGCTTCGGCGTAGCGCGTTTCCGCGGCACCCGCATCCGCCAGCAGTCCTCCCGCCAGACGGATCGCTTCTTCCGCCGTCTCGGCTTCGACATCAAGTGCAATTAAGGACGGTTCTAAAAATTTCATCTCTCATCTCTCCCAAATCCGGTAGTCTAACTGCGGGGACCTGCTTGTATCTGCTGTAATATCTGTTCTTTGGTCCCGGCGTTCTTCAGCCGGGTCAGGCTGTCTTGTTCTCTGAGCAGGAGCGTCAGCTCCGACAACGCTTTGAGATGCGATTCTCCGTCGATCGCCGCCAGCACCAGGATCACCTGTACTTGATAGCGGGTTTCTTCGGAGAAGGCTACGGGCTTTGCAAGCCGCAGCAGGCTGATTCCCAGCCGCTTTACTCCCTCCTGCGGCTTGCCGTGCGCGATGGCGATGCCCGGAGCCACGACGATGTAGGGGCCCAGCGCCTCCACCTTGGCGATCATCGCCCCGATGTAGGCCTCCTCGATGCGCCCGTCCTCGAGAAGAGGCAGGGCCGCCTCGCGGATGGCGGAGCGCCAGTCGGCGGCCTCCTCCTCCACCCGGACCATCGGTCCGGTGAGCAGGTCGGCCAGCGACGGCTTGCGGGCTTCGCTCAGCCACGTTTTCCCCACGGACATGTAGCGGTTCAGTTCCTCCGCGAGTCCCGCTTCATCCGTCACCTTCGCGTATTTGCGGACAATGTCGAGCAGGGCCTGAACCGAGCTGGCCTGGGCCCGGGACTTGCGGCCGACGACCGTGTTGATCTGGTTCAGCAGATGCTCCTTGTCCTTGTCGCTGAGGATCGGATTCACGACGAACACGGGGACGCTGCTGTCCGGAAGCGGGACCGTCGAGAAAATAAAATCGACGCTCTCCTCTTCAAACGCTTCGTAATCCCTCAGCGAGAGTATGGCCGTAATGTCCACCGCCGAAAACAAATCTTCGAGCTGGGACTTCAGCATCCTCGAAGCGGAAATGCCGTTGACGCAGACGATGGCGGCCTGGCGCCTCTGTACCGGCTCCGTGTTCTCCCTCCGCAGCCAGCCGCCGAAATGCATGGCGAGGTAGCCGATCTCGTCATCGTCGAGCCTGCGTCCGACAAGCTCCTCGAACGGTGCCGCGGAGCGCCGCGTCAGCTCGAACACTTCCCCGTACTTGGAGCGGATGTTGCCGAGGAGCGGGTTATCGAGCTCCAGCCCGTACAGGATCCGGTAATACGCGGGCTTCAGATGAACGAGCAGATTCTCCTCCATCGATTCCCGGTTCGGCAGAAACACGCAGGCGTGACGCTGGAAGGCGTCGGTCATTTCCCTGGCCGCATCGCGGAGCTTCTCGATCACTTCCTCGGAGCCGGTCAACTGCTCCATCCGGTTGACGCGCGCCCCGAGCAGGTGCATCGTAAAATACGCGATTTCCTCGTCCGGTATGGCGGCGTCGAACAGATCGCCGAGGCCCTCCGCAATGCGGGCGGCGGCCTCGTATTCCGGCATGCGCCCGAGCACGCTCCGCTCATCTTCGTCGATCGAGATGAGCTGCTTGTTCTGGATTCGGCGTGTATAGAGCAGGAAGCGAGTGGTCAGGTTAAACACCATCTCGTCCGTTAATTCCACGCCGAGTGTGCGTTCGCTGTCGGCGATGAGCCGGTAAACCCGCTTCAGGTGATCCGGCTTCATCGGAGGGAATAGGTCCAGCACCGGGTCAAGACTGCCCGGGTCTTCGCTCCGGCTGAGCGCCTGCTCCCAGCCCACGCTTCCGAAGATTTGCCCGAAGTAGTACGTGAGCGCCTTCCGCTTGTCGCTCTCTTCCCCCCGGACCCGGTAGCCCTGCTTGCGGTCGTAAGCGACCTTAAGCTTCAGGGATTCCAGTTCCGGCCGGACAATGTTCAAATCCTTCAGTACGGTTCCCCGGCTGACTTGCAGGAGATCCGTCAAGTGATGGACGAAAAGCGATCCCTCCGCCGGCGATAACAGATGAACGGCCAGCCAGGCCAACCGCTCCCGCGGAGACAAGTAGTACTGCTGGACCGGAAGCTGTCCGGCAAGATGCGGAATGCCCTTGCGGCTTTCATCCGGCAAATAGTAGCCGGCCGCCCGGACATATTCGACCGGCGGAAGATGAATCGTTTTCAGCCAGTCGTTGATTTTTTCCATATCGTAATAAACGGTTCGTCTGGAGATGCCGAGCTTCTGCATCAGTTCTTCCAGAGATACATAATCGGCTGCCTGCTGCAGCAGCGTCAAAATCCGGGTACTGCGTTCGTCCAGAATACGGCATCACCTCCTTTACCGTTTAGTGTGGTTCTTTGTTCGATTTGATTATACCCATGGACAATAAACGAAAGACAGTTCAATTCGTGGAGGCTCCTTTGTGCAAAAATGAATTCTAATCTCGCAAATCCGGAAGACGGCACCCGGCTTCGGCTTTCGTCCACGCAAAAAAACGGCTCCGGAAGCATCCGCTCCTGGCCGCTTATCAAGCCGGTTCTATTGAATAGGACCCGTCTATCTCATTACCGCCGCTGACTTGCTTTTATCCCGATTAATCCGTATCCGCCCGCGTCACTCCGTTTCCAAAGGCCGCAGTCCCACTTCCCGCACGCTCCAATCCCAGAACTTCGCGGCAAGCTCCTTGTCTTTAGCCCGAGCGGACACCGGCGCAATCTTCTTCCGGTAAAAATATTCGCCCGTGGCGCACGATACGTTATCGCTGGCAGCCAGGTAAACCGCCGTTTCCGCCCCCTGGGCGGGTGTGAGGAAGAACGGCCGCAGCATAGCGAGCACCGATTTGCCGAAGCCCGTATTCCGGTCCACGCCGATCTGGGTGCCGACGGCTCCCGGGTGCAGGGCGTTCACCGTAACGGCGGTCCCTTTCAGCCGGGCGGCGAGCTCCTTGGCGAACAGAATGTTCGCCAGCTTGGACTGCGCGTATCCGGTCCATACCGTATACCCCTTCGTCAGATACGGGTCTTCCCACCGGATTTTGCCGATTTTATGCGCACCGGAGGAGACGACGACGATCCGGCCCTGCTCCGCCCGCTTCAGCGGCCCCAGCAGCAGATTCGTCAGCAGAAAATGGCCCAGATGGTTGACGCCCATCATAACTTCGAATCCGTCGGAAGTGGTCTCTCTCTTGAGCGATACGACGCCGGCATTATTGATCAGCACGTCCAGATGATCGTAGCGGCTCTTGAAATCCGCGGCAAAAGACCGGATGCTCCGGAGCGAACCGAGGTCGCACTGCATTAGCTCGATGTCTCCGGAGCCGCTGGCCGCTATCGCTTCCCGGAGAGCGCTCTGCCCCCGCTCTTCGCTGCGGCATACCATAAGGACCTTCGCCCCCTGCCGGGCCAACGCAATCGTTGTGGCGAGACCCATGCCCGAGTTGGCCCCGGTTACCATCATAATTTTATGCTTCATCTGCAGCCCGCCTTCGTTAGGTTTTTGGGGAAAATCGTGTACGAGCAGGATCGCCGGCAGCGGGTGTTTGAACCGATCAGCCCAACCCTTCGGCCACCGTTTTCAAAAAATGCTCCTTATGCGCCGGGTGGCAGGCAATGAGGTAAGGCTCCGGGCTCATTCCTCTGAACGGCTTGCCTTCATAATCCATGACGAGTCCGCCCGCCTCCTGTACCATCAGGATGCCCGAATACAGGTCGGTCCCCTCCGAGTTGTACAGAACGATGCCGTCCAAGTCTCCCTTGGCGAGCATGCACCACTGGAGAGTCGGCGCCCACACCCTCATCATCCGCTTGAACCGGACGTCCAGATGATGGCGGAGCTTAACGGCACGCGCCTCGTTCTGGACCTTGTGCCCTTGTATCCAGCCGATCGTGCCGCGCTGAATGGACGGGCAAGGTTTGGTCTGAATACGGATATTGTTGCAGAAGGCCCCTTTGTCCGCCGCGCTGAGGAACAGCCTGTCCACCATCGGTTCGTAAATTACGGCCAGCACGGGATTTCCCTGGTGCATCAGCGTGATAGACGTGGCGAAAAGCGGAAGACCTATCGCGTAATTGTTCGTCCCGTCGAGCGGGTCCACGATCCACATCCAGTCGCTCTGCCTGCCGTTGTGCCCGATCTCTTCGCTGTCCACGCAGTGATCGGGAAAGCTTTTCGCGATGTGGCTCAAAATAATTTCCTCCGCGAGGTGATCCACCTCCGTTACAACGTCGCCGAAATCGTCCTTTTCCAGAATGCTGTTAATATTCTCAAACCGGTTCTTCGCTTCTTGCCCGGCTTGTAAAGCGGCTTGGATGCCCACCTTCTTCGCTGCGCGCAGGATGTCTTCCACTGCCTTCTCCCCCTCTGCTCTATCTGTCCGCCTATCCGACTAGGCTTGTATACCGGTGTCTGTAGTCGGGTATTTTTACCGGCCGCGTCCGTGCCATTCGCTCTCCAAAATGCCCATTTCAATCAAATTCCAGTAGGTGTCTCCCATTCGTTTGGAGTCCCGAATGAGGCCTTCTCTCACGAAGCCTTCCTTCTCGTAGCAGCGGATTGCCGCTTCGTTAAAGTCGAAAACGCCGAGCGTCATTTTATGCAGGCGGAGTTCTTCAAATCCGATCCGGAGCGCCTCGCGGATCATCGCTTGTCCGGTTCCTCGGCCCCGCCGGGCCGTATGGCCCACGAGCACCTTGCCGATCCTTGCGGAGCGATTATGCCGGTCGATATTTCCGATCGAAAGATGCCCTATCGTCAAATCGGTCTCCGAATCGATAACCTTATATACGAGCCGGCCGGATTGTTCAAGATCGTTGGCCCCTTCCATATAAGCCTCCAGCTGCGATGCGGTTAGTGGGTACTTAAACTGGGGCCCCGCCCATTGAAGCAGAAAAGCCTCGTCTCCGCTCCATTCGATAAGCTGGTCAAAATCCTCTTCTCCGAAATACGCAAACCGGATCATTTCAGATCACATTCCTTCCCATCTGATTATGGCCAAATATAAACCGGCGGTCAGAAGAGCGCACGGCACGATAAGCATAGGCTGTCTGTTCTCCAGACACGTCAGCAGACCGAAAACAAAGGTAAATATCGCCAGCAACACACTAAAAGCAAGCATGGCCATCATGACCAGAAAGCCCGTCAGTTCATCGCCGAACGGCAGATGCACCGCGACGAGAGCCCCGTATTCCAATCCGACCGTAAGCAGCAGAAGCAGGCTGTAGTAGCGCCAGGTAAGCAGCCGTCTCCCTCCGTTCACGGGTTCCGTCCCCTTTTCGCTTCGCATGGCAAGCTCCTCTTCCCATGATTTGTAAGTCGATCCTTCTGTTAGAGTAGCATCCCTAGTCTCATTTGAAAATGCTTTTTGAAAAAGAAAATTTTCGTTAAAAGAAGGTAAACAAAAAAAGTCGTTTGCCGATTTCTTCCGTATTTTCCGGCGAAACGAACGGTTCTTGAACAGCTCCTTAGCGGATCGATCCGGCGCGGAAACGCAAAAAAACGCGTGCATGTCATGCACACATTCTTTGTATTTCACCCTGGGCATCTCCCGGCGTGCAGTCTGGTATCGCATGCAAGGAGCAGCCACGCGGGTATAAACGGACGGGCCCTGCTGGTGCAGACCCTCGTGACGATCAGAAATCGGCAGCCTGCGGATCATGATTCCGTACGTTCTCCACCTATGCGGCGATCCTTATATCCGTCCGGCAGGATACTCGCAGCCTAGCGCGTTTCCGGCTCCCTGATCGTCGGCCCGATGTCCTCTCCCGCTTTGCGGTTTGTTCCGGTTCACAAAGAAAACACCAAGCGAAATTCACTTGATGTTCTCAAATAGAAGCTATGTACGCTGCCTCCGGCAAAGCTTTGCAGGTCCCGCTCGGGGCTTGCTCGTGGCTTGCCACGGACCGATTATTTGCCGATCTGCTCGCGTTCTTCCTTACTCGGGCCGTAAATGCCCGGCACAACCAAGCCGGCCTGGCGCATAAGGACCGTCATTTGGCCCCGGTGATGAGCCTGGTGTTGAATAACGAAGCGCATGATGCCATGAATCGTGGTTTCCCGGCCGAACACGGTAATGCTTTGCTTGAGCATCTCGTCCGTCCACTGCTCGCCCGCCGCCCGAAGCAGGTTCGAGCTTGTCTGCTCGTAGACATCGGCGATTTCTTTGGCGGACTCGGGAACTCCCGCGCCTCGCTCAGGTCCTTCGAACTTCAGGCCTGCCGCCGAAAAAAGGCCGTAAATGGCTTGAGACAGATGCCATCCAAGCTCTCCAAGGGAGAAGTGGTCCAACGCGACGCTCTGGTCGAGCGACTCGTCCGTCAACGTATTTAAAATTTTTCCCGTCAACGAAGCCTCTCGCTTCCATTCCTGTTGAAACTCGTTCAGACTTACGAACATACTTGTCAGCCTCCTTTAAGGAACTAATCTCTTTACCAGTATAATACAAAAAGGTCCTCCTTAACCAATGACACCGCTCCGTACGCCGGCGAGCTGCGCGTGGCATGAAAGGAAGGGAAGAGAAAGAAATCTTCCGGTAAATTCCCCCGATTTTCCTTTTGGTTTTTTTGGCACTCTCCGCCGGATTCGGTATAATGAACAACGTACATACGTCTGCCGCATAGCGCCTACAACAGGAGGAATGATGATGAACATACTACCGTTAAAAAAACGCGGCCTGAACGCGAGCCGTCTCGTACTGGGCTGCATGCCTTTCGGCGGAGGCTGGAATTCCGATCCGGTGACCAAAGAAGATGAAACGCAGGCGCAGAAAGCCGTCGAAGCCGCTCTTTCCATCGGAATCTCCATGTTCGACCATGCCGATATCTATACAAGAGGAAAAGCCGAAGAAACTTTCGGCCGCATTCTCAAAAACAAGCCGGGTCTGCGCGAGGAGATGGTGATCCAGTCCAAATGCGGCATCCGCTTCGCCGAAGGGGATGTACCCGGGCGTTACGACTTCTCCAAAGCCTACATCGGCGAAGCCGTCGACGGAATTCTCCGCCGTCTGGGCACCGACTATCTCGACGTCCTCCTGCTGCACAGACCCGATCCGCTGATGGAGCCGGAAGAAGTCGCGGAAGCGTTCGGCCGTCTTAAAGCCGCCGGAAAAGTCCGCTATTTCGGGGTGTCCAACATGAGCGCCGCCCAAACCCGTTTCCTTCAGCGTGCGCTGCCCGATCAGCTCGCCGTCAACCAGCTGGAGATGAGTCTGGCGCGCCACGACTGGCTCGACCAGGGGGTTCACGTGAACCAGAAGGCCGGCACTTCGGTGAACTTCTCCGAGGGGCTGCTGGAATACTGCCGGATGGAGAACATCCAGATCCAGGCATGGGGCCCGCTGGCCCAGGGTAAATTCTCCGGCAACCTCGGAGAATCGGAGCCGGAGCACATCCGCAAGACGGCGGAGCTCGTCGGCAAGCTTGCGGATGAGAAAGAGACCACGCGCGAGGCTGTCGTACTCGGCTGGCTCATGCGGCACCCGGCCATGATCCAGCCGGTGATCGGCACGGCCAACGCGGAGCGTATCACCGCCTGCAAGGACGCCGAGCGCCAGGCGGAGCTCATGACCCGGGAAGAGTGGTATTCGCTTTACGTCAGCGCGAGAGGCAGCTTCCTGCCTTAAGCGCATCGGAACCTCCGGTCTGCTTCGGCAGCTCCGGAGGTTTTTTTGTGGATACCGAAGGCCCCCCGACTCAGCTCTGCCCATTAATGAAATGAACAATTCCGACAACAATTAGCACAGCCACAGTTATTAGGAAACACTTTACCAATAGTTTAACCATAACAATACCTCCAACTCGCCGCTGCTGAGTATTACCCAGCATTCCGGCTTCCCGGCGAACAAGCGGACTTGATTCCATATCCGTCTTCGTCCAGCCTCAATTATCTGCCGCATATTGGCTCTTTTAAAACTTTCCCTTTTTTTTGAAATAAGTCTGCAGTCCCTGAAGGATGACGATCGCCGCGCACACGAGCAAGCACACGAGTAGCATGATCCATACAACCTGAGCAGCCTGCCAATCCGTAAGGCCCACGGACCGCACCGGATAAACGCTCACATAGCCTCTTATCAAATAAATCAAACCGGCGAGTAGCAGAAGCACCGTCATCCGGTAAATCATCTTCCCGCTAGTCAATTTATCCGCTCCTCTCTCTTCGACAATCCGCATGAACGCGGCCCTCATACCGGCGCAAACTTCACTGCTAACCGCCGCCTTAATCCGCCTTTATTCGCGGAATATTTTACCGCTAAAAAGACTTTGTCGAAATTCCCCCCTCCATAATAGGTTTTTATCCTTAATCGGGACGAGCCTCCATGGGATAATAAAAGTGTATTTGTAACCGTTTACAAAAAAGGAGGCCTATTCAACCCGCTTACCGGCAGAACCCGCACTTATCTCAATTAAAAAGGAGCGTACCGATTGATGACTTCTTACGCAACTCCCCGAAAAAAAATGATTCACCTTGCCCTCGCCTTCACGCTTGGCCTCGGCGTAGTGCCTGCTCTGGCTTCCAGCCAGGCTCATGCGGCCGGTACGGCTGCGGCGGCATGCCAAGACCCCGCCTGGAACTCTACAACCGCCTACACGGCCGGCAAAAGAGTCTCCTACTCCGGCAAGACCTTCGAAGCCAAATGGTGGACGCAAGGGGAACAGCCCAACACGGCGAACACCTGGGGCGCCTGGAAGTATGTGAGCGACTGCGGCTCCACCGGCGGCGGCACGACAGACACGCAGGCGCCATCCGTTCCTTCCGGGCTGAAGGCAACCGCCTCCACGAGCACAAGCGTCTCCCTGTCATGGGCAGCCTCGACGGACAACGTCGGCGTGACGGGCTACGACGTCTATCAGGGAACGGCTCTTGCCGCCAGCGTGACGGGAACGACAGCCCTCGTCACCGGCCTTACCGCCTCGACGGCCTACAGCTTTACCGTGAAGGCCAAGGACGCGGCCGGCAACGTATCGGCCGCAAGCGCTCCGGTCAGCGTGACGACACCGGAAGGCGGAACCACGCCTTCCCCGGACCGCAGGTACGTGGCCTACGCCAGTACCTGGAACACCAGCATCTACGATTTGAAGCTGGAGAACATCCCGAATTACATCACGGATGTCAACCTGTCTTTCGCCAGACCGGATACGAAGTATGTCAAAGGTTCTTACGCCTTCGACCAGGAAGTTGCGGGCTTTGAGTTTGTCGAGGGCGCCACTACGGGCCGCGGCCAGCTGAAGTTTACGCCGCAACAGTCCCAGGATCTGCGCAGCAACATCGCCGCACTGGATGCGCGCGGAACGGACACGTGGCTCTCCGTGGGCGGCTGGTCTTACAGCCAAGGCAGCCAGTGGGCGAATTTCAACGCGCCGCATGTCGTCGACCTCGCGCTGGATCTCGGCGCTTCCGGCGTGGATATCGACTGGGAGTCGAGCGGCAGCAACTGCAACAAAGCCGCAGCCGAATCGTTCAGCTGTTCCAAAGACGCCGAAATCGCCGGCATCATCAACAGCCTGTACAACGAAATCAAGGCACGGGGCGCGAAGCTGAAAATCTCCATCGCCGGCTGGTCCACGGGAGCCTACTACGTGAAAGGCTCGCCGTTCGAAGAAGGCAAAGTCCAGTACGGCTCGCCGTTCGGCGGCACGATGTACCGCGTCGTGAAAGATCACGGCAGCAAAATCGACATGATCAACCTCATGTCCTACGACGGCGGCGTCTATTACGATCCGCGCGAAGGCTACGAATCGTACCGCGCCATCTACGGAGGGACGATCAACATGGGCCTGCAGATTGCGCCAGAAGGCTCCGGCGGTGCCGTACTGAAGCTGAATGCTGCACCGGGAACCGTCTACGACGCCGAGATGCTAAACGGCCAGAACAACGTCGCATCCGCTTACTACAACGTGGAGACGCTTGTCAAATACGTCAAAAACAAAGGCAAGTCGTTTGACGGCTTCATGCTCTGGCAGCTGTGGAAGCAGCGCGTTCATCTGCCGGCCCCTTCGGACGGCGCCACCGAGAACAGCGCAGGCCAGTATGTGTGCCGCAACCTGCCTCTGGCAGGCGACTGCAGCCAGACCATTCCGACACTGCCGAAGTTGACTCCGTAACGAAAGCGGCATAACGGCACCTTGCAAGCAGCGGTTACCCTCGCGTCTTCGCGCAGCGGTAACCGCTTTTTTGGGCTGAAAAGCATGCGTAATCGGCAATCGCAGATGCGTGTTCCGGCTCCGTTTGGCTGGCTTTTCCCCAAGTTAGACCAGGTGAACTTTGATGCCCGCGGTCCCTCTTTTTAACACTTTCCTGTTCGGGTCTAAGGATTTTCGGCAAGTTGCGATCTAACGCAAACAAGCGCTCGAACAAGATCGAAACGCACAAGGAGGCTCTTAGTTATCCGAGCTGCTTTTGATCGGTTTTCTGACCGTTAAAGCAGCCCTCGTTCATTTTTGCGATGCTCGTGTTCAGGCAGTTCTTCCCGCTTCGGGTCAACTTTATCACGTGTACGCTTGCTTTTTTTACCGTCCAGATGGAATACCATAAACATGGCGCTTATGAGCACCCACATCAAAAACATCACAATGATGAGCTGGTCGGAATTGAACAATTGAATAATCGAAGTAGGCATACGGGTATTCTCCTAATTTATGAATTCAGCGGGACCGGTTACAGAAGAGAGGCTTAGATGAATAACACCCGGGTACTTTTGCTCCTTGAGCTTGCATTTCTCCCGCTGATAGGTATTCAAAACACGGTCTAATTCCTGAGATTTAGTTAGAACCCTGGAATCGGAAAATCCATATTCCCCTGCCAGCCGCATCATTTCTCTACGAATTTCTTCAATATGCTGATGAATTTCGTCCATCCTCATACTCTCCTATAGGTAATATGTAAAACCTGTCCTTTACCTCTGTTCTTGTCATATTTTACATCCTTCTGTTAAATTATAGGATATCGTTCGAATGACATTACGCTTAGATGCCTTCTCCCCCGAATAAAAAAAAGACATCCCCGGATTACCCGGGAATGCCCTTTCTGCTGCTATCCTTTTCATTTGCCGGGTTAATTTCCCCAGCCATGCCCCAATTGTACGATCTTATGTACTTGCGTCTGCGGTTGAGCTGAAAATCCCGTGCTTGGAGCCAAAACGGCAATTGCCATACTCGACAGCACGAGCAAAACAGATAATTTTCTTTTCATCCTAATCGCACCTCATTCACTAAATGTTTAAATTCATTCTTTTCTTCAATGCCCGCCAAGTGCCTAAATCTTTCAAAAAGCGCCATACATTGAATAATATTTCTCTCACTATTTATTCTAACAGAAAATTCCAATCCGTGCAGTACAAACTTTATGCCTTTTCTACGATTTTGAGTCAAGTGATAGGCCGCCAAATCGCTCAAAAACTGGGCGTACCGCTCCTTCATCACGGGCTTGTTGTACTCGCCAAATTCAGATTGATAGGTTTGATAGGGAAGATGAGAAGAAAAGCGGTCCAGAATATCGTCGATCTCATATCCGTACCGATTGGCTATTTGTACGATTTTGCAGAGTGCCGTGAAAATATCGTCCTTGCGGGACGCGATGCAGTTGATGTATTCGGGCAGAACCATGAGTTCTCCCGACATGATGCGGTACAAATAAGTGTTCGCTACCGCCCATTCTCTAAACTGCTCGACAATACGTTTCTCCTCATCCGATTGTTCCCGTAGCCAGTCCGGTTCCGCGTACAAGGAAACGTAATGCAGCGCCTGATCGAATTGGCCGCGTTCCTCACATACCACCGAACGGATCAGCAGGGCCTGGAGGATATAATAGCAAAGCGGACGTTTGGGCTGCTTGATAGCCTCCCTGCCGGGTTCCGAAGCCGGCTCAAGCCGGTACTGAATGGCCGCAATCCGGTGCAGCTCTTGGGCTAGTGTATCGACCTTCTCCCATTCGTGCAGAGTCCCGAATACATAAGCCAATTGATTCAGCGCATCCAACTGATCCGATACGTCTAACCGGGGCACATAGCTTTCGAATAAGGTAGCCGCCCGTAAATTAGCTTTTAGATCATCTCCTATGGCAAGGGTAAACAGCCGGTACTGACAGAGGGCCAGTCTTTCGGAATGCTGGTACTTTTCACTTTCCGCAATGCACTCATACAAAAGCGCGGCAGCCTCTCTTCTTCCTTCCGAATGAAAGTGTTCGGCCGTCTCAAATAACAAAGGAAGATACGAGAGATTTTCCAGCATCAGCCGTACCACGCGCAAGAGGAGGTCCAGTTTGCCCAGCTCCGCACAGCGGTGTATGAGCGGTCCCAATCTGCGCCAATCCGGATTCGAATGAAAAAAACATTCTTCAATGTAAACGTCATAGAAATGGCCTTCGTGAAGCCCCATACCGGCGGTCATTCGATCCAACTGCTGCATGGCGATCGGACGATTCCCGTGCAAAATAATGCTTAACGTTCCGGAGTTGATTCCGGAAACTTCCGCAAATTGGTTAATCGTCATCTGCCGGCGATCTAGATAGCTCTTCAATTGTGTGCGAATCGAAGTTATTTTTGGCCCCAAACCATCACCACTTTCTGAAAACCACCGAATCCTGCCGGTTTCCCTATCACAAAATAAATCTATTAGGACATCGGTCAATAAAAGAATTTGAGAACGCATTTTCCATTACATGGGAATTATACCTCAAATGATCTATTGGGACAATTAGATGAAAGATAACGTGCACGTTTTTCCGCGTAAAAAAAGAGGCGGGCGTCTGCGCAGCGGCAGCACCCGCACCCGAGGCTTTCCGGGTTTCCTACATCATTTTAAGTACGGCGTCACGGCCGGTCATGCCCGCGAAGATCCCCATCTCCTCGGCCGTATGCGTAACGGATTCCAACGGAGCGTCGAGCAGCTCGCCGATGGTTTTCACACCGGTGGCACGGGCGGCGATAATCTGGCGGTCGCTCAGCCGTTCGTTCAGCAGAGCGACATCAAGTGCTCCGCACATGATATAGCCGGCCGCACTCCCCGCCGCTCCCCTCTCAAGCATCTTCCGCATACGGGTTGATCACAAACCGGTCACGGATTCAAAATCGCATTGATCCGGTCCGCCACTTCCCTTTGCATGCTTGGCGATACGTGACTGTAGATATCGAGAGTCACTCCTATTTTCGAATGTCCGAGCCGCTCCGATATCAATTTCACGTGAATGTTCTGTTCGATCAGCATCGTGGCATGGGTATGCCTCATGGAATGAAAAGGAATATGGGGAAGTCCCGCCAAACTCACATCTTGTTGATAACGTTTGGTTAGATTCGAGGGGTAAACCGTTTTTCCGTTGGTGAGATTAAAAATGACGAGATCCATGTCGATGAACCGGCTGCCCCGCTCTTTTTTTACTTGTTCGTACTGTTCCCGCTGTTTGTTCAGCACTTCGATTAACCGGTCCGGCAGCGAGATCGTTCTGACGCCCGCTGAAGTTTTAGCTCCGCTCTTAATACTCTTCCCGTAGTTGGTCAGACGCTGGTTGACGGTCAGGATTTTTTTGCCGAAATGAATATCCTTCCACCTCAACCCGAGAATTTCGCCTTGTCTCATTCCGGTCAGCAGCGCAAGGGAGTATGCACAGTGATAACGGCTGTTCCGCGTCTTCCGCAAAAAAGTATTCGCCTGTTCCACGGTCCACACGGCCGCTTCTTTTCTGACCGCTCTGGGCAAAGCGACTTTTCTCATCGGATTTTGTTTCATAAGCTTCAAATCGACGGCTTTATCCAGCGATTGCTTGAGTACGGAAACGACACGGTCGATCGTATTGCGGGCAAAACCGTCCCTGTGCATATCGTTCACAAACTGTTGGCAAGTATGGTCATCCAAACACTGGAGTTTGATAGATCCGATTCTGGGGCGGATATGATTTTTAACGTACAACCGGTTGTTGTAATAAGTCGTCTCCTCGCACTGAAATTTCCTTATGTGCTGAAGCCAGTAGGCGAGGAAGTCGTCGATCGTCATCCGGCAGGGCTCGATATATGCTTGATCGCGGACCGCTTTCTGCAAATCGACCATATGCTCGCTCGCTTCCCGCTTCGTTTTAAATCCTCTGCGCCGGACTTGTCTCCGCTTTCCGTCCTTGTAATAGTCAAATACGAACTCCCACTTCTCCGTTTTGCTATTTTTAAATATAGAGGCCATTCGACTGATCACCTCATTTCCGGTTCAAGTTTATGCCGGCGCCGAATTGTCCCATTCCGATTTCCGGTGATAAGAGAACTATTTGCCTGATTTTTATTTTATTTTTTTACTTTATATGCTATGATCTGGATGTTACCTTACTATATCTTGGAAAAGGAGGGATACCGATGAAAATGACCGGATTTTCTATCCGTACCTGGCAGGACCAGTACTATGACGGCCCGATTGAGGAACCTGCACGAAAGAAAAAATATGCATCCGCCAAAAAAGCAGAGAAAAGGGGAGCTTACGGTGAACGTAAAAAAAACCTATACGCTATTAAAAATAAATATTAAAGATATTCATAAATCTAACTACGATCTGAAATTAAGTTCCGACGACGAAAAAAGCTGCCAAGTCAAGCAGCAGGACTCTCCCCTGCTCCGGCAGTTAAACAGGGTGAGGGGCTGCGAGCGGGAACGGGTTAGCGAGTTGATTATCGTGGAAGCTAAGCATACCCCAAAAAATCTGGAGCTTCTGGCGGTTCTTATTAACGAAGGGTTCCTCTATAACGGCAGACGGTTTATCCGGTTCGGCAAAAGTTCGTCTCAGGCCAAGGACGGTATGACCGTATTTGTAGACCAAACCTATTATGCCGCTCTGATGGAACGCAGCCAGTTGGGTGTTCCGGTGCGGCAGTGCGTCATCCCCAAATATGAAAGCTACCGCTGCCTGATTTTCAGTTCCTGCCAATTCGTCGAAACGGACAAGCTCCCCTATATCGTGATGGTAGACGAATACAAGAAGATTCTCCCGGCTCAGCATGTCCGTTATGCCACTATACAGGATAAGGAATACACGGACCCCGCGACCGGCGAAACGAACGTGTACAAAAATCAGAAGCGGATAGAGGAAGGCTATCATGACGTCGGCCTGTCCCCTTTTGACGGATTCGGCGTTCATACGAAAGAAATCAGTGAAGTTTTCAGCCGGGCTCTCGGCTTGGATTATACCCCTGCCGGCTATCAAATCCGTCTTCCTTTTCTGAAAGGAATGAGTGTAGAGGCGCCGATCCGTGACTTTTACCGGGATCAGGGCATCACCCATGTGCAGGATATTTTCGGCGAATCGCATCCTGTGGAGAAAATCGACTGCATCTGGAATGTTTCCATGTGGAAAGCCTACGGAATCTTTAAAGAGGGGTTTGGCGAAAAAGCCTGGAAAACGTATCTGGAACGACTCCAAACATACGGGTATCAGATCGGCCTCAGCAAGTTTACTCACCACACCAAAGACATTCCCGTCTATGCCAAGCTGAATTTTCAATATTTGCAGTGTCTGGATCTGAATAATCCCGCCTATTCCCGGCAATTTAAGCAACCCGATAAGGATTACGATATTCTGGATGAGAACAACCACGGGAAAATCATCCGGCTCTCAAGGTACACAACCGATTTGTTCGAAAAAATCATCAAAGGCAACAAATTTTATACCCTCAAGTTTCTGGGCATTCACGATACCGACACCAATTCTTTGACCAGCAAATATATTCAAGCCGTTCTTATCAACGACCGGATGCTCACGGACCCTCCTTTTCGCAACATGCTAAAAAGGAAATTAAACAAAGCCATTACCCAAATGAAATACGGGAAAATTTACACGGAAGGCTTCTATCATATTATCGTGGGAGATATTATCGGCTATCTCGAGTACTGTGCCGGACTTGAAGTAAGAGGCTGCTTGGATGCGGGGCAGTTTTACGCTCCGTCGCTTCCGGATGGAGAATGCCTCTCTTTTAGAAGTCCGCTCGTAGACCCGTCGGAAGTGAATAAAATACGTTTGGTCCGTAACGAGATAACAAATAAATACTTAAAATATTTTAAAGATCAAGATTTGTGTATGATTAATCTTCACGATCTTACGCTTCCCCAGCAGGGGGGCGCCGACGAAGACGGAGACAGCTTCTTCCTCACAACGAACGAAATTCTTATCGGCAGCAAAATAGACAAGCCTATCGTGATCGATATGGATGACAAGCAGGCGGTAACTCCGGTCGATTACAACGCGGAAAATATTCTTCATTACGAATGCAACAGCCGCGATAACCGCATCGGAGAAATCACCAATATCGCGACGGCCATCTTAAATCAGGTGACGGAGGACGAGGGTTCCCGCAAAAGAAACGAGGACAACATTTCTCTTCTCCGCCTGTATCAGGGCAAAGAGATCGATTTTATCAAAACCGGGTACAGATGGATACTCAGCAAGCAGCTTCGTACTTACATGAAAAAGATTCCTTACTTCCTCCTCTATAACTATCCTAAGAAATTGGAGGTCTACAACAAAATCAAAGAAGCGAACAAAACGGCCGGCGACGACGATAAAATTCCGCTTAACGCATTCAGATCCCCTTCCGCTTTAAACGAACTGTGCGATTACGCCGCGCAATGGGAGCGGAAGAATCTGATCTGGGATCGCACAGCCGGCAGCAACGGCGATCTGCTGATCGATCATGAACTGACGCTGACGGATCAGGAGCTTATGAGACAGATCAAGCGCCTGTTAAACCGTTTCAAGACCGATCTCAGGAACGCAATCGGAGAAGAAGAAGATTTGGGCCGGATGATGGAATCCTATCACGAGGAAATTCGCAAGATTCCGGTTGAAGAACGGCTCCTTGCCAATCATTTCATTAAAGTCTCCTACCGGACGGTTATGGAAGACAAAATCTTATGCTGGTCCGTTTTCGGTGATATCATGCTGGAAAATTTGAAACGAAACACACCGGGAGGAAGACGCAGTAAGATCCTCAAAGCCGATTCCAGCGAAGAAGGGGCTTACGAGTTTCTCGGCAAGTACTACAAACTGACGGAAGAATAGAGGATGCCCTATGTTTCTTAACGAGCTTCTGGAGGATTACGCCGCTTCCGCCGATAAGGAAGAGCTTGTCCGTGAATTTACCCGCCTTCTGTGGCAAAGCGGCTGCGCCTCAAAAAATTATGCGAGGTTTTACACCTTCAAAGTAGATAGTTCCCTGCTTGGGAACCGTCCCGATCTTATAGATTTCTTCTCGGAACACAACCGGATTCCTTACACGGTAACCAAAAGCTTCTATAAAGGCGCTCTGGAACCTATCGATTATATTCGAATTCATGTGAATAATGTGTATGCCCGGCTGTGCGATCCGGATGTTTATTACGACAAAGCCTACTATGTCTGCCTTCAGACCCCCAAGAAGGAGTATTACAAAGCCGTTCAGAAATTGAAAGACAACGAAGAAGTAGGCCTTGAAACCATCCGGGAGAATATAGTTAGGGAATACGCAGCGGCCGAACTTATCCGTCAGCAATGCCGTCACAATAAACTGGAGCTGTCCTGGCCGGAATACAAACACCTCATAAACGGGTTTATCCGGCGTATTATGGACAACTATCTATCTATAGAAGAATATGAATCCAGACACGGTTGGGAAATTAAAGCTTCCATAGACGGGTGGAGCGAAGATAATTACGCGATCAAATACTTTTGCAGGTGCCTGACGGGATACATGCAGAACTATATCCGTGACCGCAGGCCGAAGCCCGTGAAGAGGAAACCCTGTATCGTTTGCGGCGAAGAGTTCATCTATAAAAGCAGCAAAAAGCAGTACTGTGATCCTTGCAAACGCAGCAAGCAGCTTCAGTGGCAGACGCAGAGCATGAAGAAAAAGAGAAAGACGTGAAGTCGTTATCCGGTATTTATCAGAATGGGAATAAAAATAAATAATTACAATAATACACCTAAATGGACGGGTGTATTTTTGTTTGCGTAGGGAAGCTGTCCTGGCTTCCATTTATTCCCTATTCCTTTAAAGTTCGCCGGCACTTCGAAAGGAAGGTGATTCCCCTCTTGCAGCAACAAACTATCATGTACATGGAGTAGAGCTATCTAATGGACAATCGTCTCGGTATTTTTTTAGGAAAACCTGTTGATGTGCTGGGTCTGCCTATCCACTCTCCCACGATTCATGAAATCGCCGAATTGGGCGAAATTGCTTACAACATCTATTTGACGCTTGCCACTTTTAACAAAGAAAACGTGCTGAAATATCTGCTGAGGATACCCGAGCCTAACGTTGAACTTCTGCAGCAGGCGGATGCTTTCGAATTGTTAACGGCTTCTCTCCCCATTCGTAATGAGATCGCCAAAGCGCTCTCCTTCTTTACGAAACAACCGATTGTTTTCGATGAAGAAAGAAACGCTTTTTACGGAACAAGCGAGGCTTCGGTTAACCGTAAGAACTATAAAAATTTCATTTCGGTCATTCAGGAGACCAACGGGATTTCGGAGCAGGATAAACAGACGGTTTCATTTAAAAACGACAAAGCCAAAAAGATGTACAACAAGCTGCAAAAATTGAGAGATCAGTACAAGAAAACAAACACATCCGATTCACTGGGTCTCAAAGATATTCTGTCCATTCTATGCAATGCCGACGGAAACGGGATCCATATTTTCAACGTCAGCCAGCTGACCATTTACCAGGTTTACGAACAATTCGAACGTTTAAACCTCAAGGAACAGCATACCCGCCTGCTCCGGGTATGGGCTAACGGCTATCTGGGCAAAGACGAGCAACTGCCCGAATGGATTGTAAAAAGCCGTTTATAACCCCCGCATGACCATCCAAAAAAACAACCACAATCTTAGGAGGATTTACTATTATGGCACTTAATCTCGGACGTTACGGATCCAGAGAAATCATGGATCTTCAAATTTTTAACTTTGCGACAAAAGCCCCGCTTCTCTCGATGGACTATGCCACTTCCGCACAGACGGAAAACACGGCCGCTACGGTGTACGCACGCGGCGGTGCCGGCAATGCCCGCCGCATCGCATGGCACGGTGACAAAGAAACCAAAGTCACGATCGAAACCAAAATCTTCACGATGCAGCAGCTTGCCATGCTGGCCGGCGAAGATATCGTATCCGGCTCCCACGAAGTTTACAAACGTGAAGTGCTGAAAGTCGAAGACGACGGCACGGGCAAGAAACAAATCAAGCTGAGCAAAACGCCAGTGGGCACCAATAAAGACGTGGCCGTATTCGAATACGTCAACGGTATTCTCGGCAAAGGCCAAGACGTGGAATCCATTGCTGCCAATACGCTGAAACTGGCGGCATCGGCCAGCGTCGCGATCGGTGCGGAAGTGGAAGTTTACTACCGTCAGTTGGCTACGGACGCGCACAAGCTGTCCTTCACCGCCAAAGGATTCCCTCCGTATGTGTTCCTGGTCGGCGATACCGTGTATGCGGATGAAGTTTCCGGCGAAATGGTTTCCGCTCAGCTGCAATATTTCAAAGCGAAGCTGCAGCCTAACTTCACCATCGCGAACTCCCCTACCGGCGACCCGAGCAGCTTGACGCTTGTATTCGACGTGTTCCCGGTTAAAGTGGGCGGCGTGGATACTCTCTACGACATGATCGTACACGAAGATTAAGAACAGACCGGACAGAGGGCTTCCCTCTGTCCTTTTTTTTAAATAACGAACTTGAGGGACTTGGATAGCGGGTTCTTGAATCCGATTATTTAACCGATAAGGAGAGCTGTGCCATTATGAGCAAGAAAGAAAAGAACTTGTCCTTGTTGCAGGTCAAACGACAGAACAACCAGGTTTATAAGGACAAAAAGAGAATCGTGCTGGATCAGTCCAAACTCGATCTCGATATGATTTTCCGCCCGTCCAAAACCAACGAATTAACGGCCGAATTTATCGGTCTCATGCAGCAGGCCATGAAAGAAGCCAAGCCATTCGACGCGGGGGCCGCAATGGGACTTACGGTGGCGCTTGTCATCCGGTATTTCACTTCCATTGAGACAAATGCCAGCACCTACGAAGAGCATCTCGATATGCTTCGCCAGCTCAAAGACGCAGGCTATTTGGACACTATTATGGATGCATTTGAACTTTCCGAGGTTGAGCGCGTATTTGAGGAAATCCAGCGCAGCATCACAAGCCTGACAGCAGAAGTGGATAAATCGTTGCAAAAAGAATTCGCAGACAATTCCCCCGCGGGAGGTCAAGCCGATGCCTAGATATGAACTTTCGCCGAATATGGTGATGAATCTGTTGAAGTTTTTGAACAAGACTCCGCTGGAAGGCTTCGATCAGCAGGATGCCATGTACGAGATCAGGACGGTCTTGCATCAGCCTTTGGATGAGTCCGTTTCCGATTCGGCTGAAACGGCCGGGAAATGAGGCCTTGCAAACCAAGATTATCAATCTTAAGAAAGGAGTGACGATATGAACAATATGAACAATCTAAAAATTTTAACCGTACTCTCAGTAGATCCGGATAAATCCATGAATGAAATTAACAACATGATAAAAGCCATTCAGGAAAAATCCTCTCTTCAGACTTTAAAAGTTAAGCTTGAACTAACCGAGGATAAAGTACAGACGAAAAGTTTTGCGGAGAAGTTCAAGGAGAAATTTACAAGCATTTTCAAAACCCTGGCGGGTTCCGAACCTTTGGAAGCCGCATTCCTATTTTTAAAAGCGGGTATAACCTACGTTAATGACCTTAACAAATCGCTGACTCAGCTATCCATGGTCTTTAATGAAAGCCAGAGAGACGTACAGAAGTACGGAGACCGCATACAATCTCTTGGCCAGAAAATGAGCGTAAGTTCCGCAGATGTTGCTAAAGTTGCCGTAGAATACGCCAGACAAGGGCTAAGCCAACAGGAAACGTTTAAACAAACGGAAAATGCCATTCGCTTCGCCAAAGTATCCAATCTGGAGTATGCGGCTTCCACCAAGATATTATCAACCGCTGTGGCGGCGATGAACGTGGATATGGTGCGTGCTTCAGACGTGTTAGCCTACTTGGGCGACGCCAGTTCATCTTCAGCCGGTGAAATCAGTGAAGCCATGCAAATTATAGGCGGATCTGCCGGAGATATCGGGATTAACTTTGAGAAAGTCGGTTCCTGGGTAACCGCTGTTTCCTCTAAAACAAAAGATTCAGCTTCTTCCATCGGTAATTCAGTCAAAACGATTCTGAGCAGAATGCAGTCGCTCAAAAAAACCGGCTACGATAAGGAAGATAATACTCAGCTTTATCAAGTAACGAAAGCACTAGCCGACGTGAACGTTAAACTGACGGATAACAAAGGAAACTTCCGAAACTTCGGAGACGTCATGGACGAACTCGGGAGCAAGTGGGAAGGACTCACGGCCAAGCAGAAGGCATACGTTGCAGCCACTGTTGCGGGTACGAGTCAGCAAGCCGGATTCACAAGTCTGATGGAAAGCTACGGGGACAGCCTCCAGTATTATAAAGGTGCTTTAAATTCGGCAGGCACTACCCAGCGGCAGTTCTCCCAGTGGCAGGAAGGCAGCGAAGCCGCTGTTAACCGGTTTAAAGTTGCACTGGAAGGACTGTGGCAAAATTCCTTCCAATCCGAGTCGATTGTGACCTTTATGAATGTCATGACTTTAGGGATAAATATACTAAGTTCTTTCGTGGATTTAGTAGGACCTATTCCCCTGTTGTTGGGCGGTTTTTCGGCTGCCGTACTCATGCTTAATTCGAGTTTTAGGACAGCTGCCGTTCAGGGAACTTTTTTTACGGGTGTTTTAGGAAGTATGGCAGCCGCTCTTGATATTGCCAAAGTGGCAATAAGGAGTTTTGCGGCATCAACCCTAATCGGCATTGGAGTGGCAGCTTTAAGCGTCGTTGTGGAGAAATTGATTTCGGGACTCTTCTCATTAAGCGAAGAAACAAAAAACTTCTCGGATGAATACAATAAATCCGCTAACGCAATTGATTCCAATATTTCATCGTTGTCCGGATTAAGTGCGGAATACGACAAACTAAGTTCTAAGGCTGAACTAACCGCTGCCGAGAAAGAAAGACTCCATAAGATTGAAACGGATCTGGTTAATGTATACGGAGTTTCCGCAACCGGTATAGATGCTCAAGGAGTTGCGTACTCCAACAGCACGGCTTTAATTAAAGATCGGATTGAAGAATTAAAAAGACAAAAAGAAGCGGAAGCTCAAATTTTAAGAAATCAGGTCGAAGGAAACGGAGACTCGATTCGTAAAAACGTTAAAGAATCCATCAAAAAAAAAGACACTGCTGCGGAAAAGATTTCCGAATATCAAACATACATTAAAAACACAGAAGAGCAGATTGTTTCAAAATCATCCTCCGGCAATTTTTCATCCAGGGAAATTGAGAATCTCAAAGAAAACTTAAAATACTATAAATCTCATCTAGCGTATTGGATGGAAAGTTCAGAGAATGCCAGCCAGGAACTTAAGAAAAACTCCGCCGATGTATTTCAAGCCCTATCTAATCAAATCAATGATTCCGGCGGAACCCTGACAGACGAGTCCCGGCAAGTCGCCGCTCAAGTGGCTAAAGCACTATCCTTTTCCGATATTGATCCATCTGAAAGCTTTAAATCCATGGATAATGTAATTGCCCAGATGTCCAACACCGGTGGACTCGATAGCTTAATTAAGCGGTATAAAGAGTTAAAGGATCAGTTAAAAGACGATCCCAATAACACCAAACTGAAAGCCGATCTTGAAGCTACATCTAAGTCTATCAATGATTCGATTGGACAGCTAACTTCTTTAAACGGCGTATCAAAAGAAGGCACGAGCGTTTTAGCTAATTTCAAAACAAACTTTGCTAAGACATTCTCTTCGATGGCTCAAAACGGCGCCGTTTTAGACCGTCAAGGTTCGGGCTTTAAAGACCTCTCCGAGCTTACCAAAAAGGCGAAGGAAGAACTCGGGCCCCTTAACCAGCTAATAAGTGACGTCAAAGACAAACAGGTTTATTCTGCAGATGCGATAGCCGAACTTATTATCAAATATCCCGAATTAAACGGTCATATTATTAAAACAGCAAACGGATACACTATTGAGATGGATGCTCTCGAGGCACTGCGAAAAAAGAAAGCAGAGAAAGCAATCAGCGATCTGGAGCAGGAAAAAAAATCATCCGCAGCCGCACTGCATAACTCCCTGCTTCGTCTTCAAGCTTATGGAATCGAAGCCAGCGGGATACAATCCATTGAAGACGCTAAGAAAAAAAAAGCGGAGCTTGTTGAAACCAAGCAAAAGTTAAATACCCCTAGCAAAGGTTTTTTGGGGTTTCTCAAAAAGGGTATTGTTGAAAACAAAGCTAATCCCGAAATTGATGATGGCATAAACAAGCTTGATGCTTTTATTGTACTTTATCAACAAATAGAAGCATTATCAAAGCTTATTAATTCGCCCACTTTCGGTGTGCCCACTAGAGACAAAAAAGGCGACAAATCTTCCTCTTCCCCCGCCAAGCAAGAAGAAGCGCTGAAAGACCCGCTTGAAGAGAAAGATAGGACCAAGGAGCTTATCACTACGTTCAATCAGGAACACGAAGCGCGCAAACGCGTCAATGACCAGATCGAACGGAAGATCAAGCTGCATGAACAGAACAAGAACTATAACGAAGCGATTGCGGAAACCACCCGCCTCTACGAGTCCCAGAAGAAATCGCTGGAAGAGCTTAATGCGGCGAACGATAAGATGCGCGGACAAGCCGGTATCGTCCGCACGGAAGGGGCACGCTTTAACAAAAGCTCTTTGAGCAACCAAGATTACTTCGATACGTGGTTCGACCCCAATAACGAGGGAACGAAGTCATTCTCCGATGTGATGGAATCGTATGAAGTCCGCTCCCAGCAAGTACACGATGCCAAGGGAAGGTCCAACGAGTCGAAGAACAAGGAACTTGAACAGATCAAGCAGGAACAGGACGAAGTGCAGCGCTTGTTCGAAAAGCTTCAAACGCTCAAGAACGCATACAACGCCAACAGTGACAAAATTAACGAGATGACGGAAGCGCTGAACAATTCGTACGACTCCCTCCTTCGTCTGCGCAAAGACGGTCTCAGCTACTCGCTCGGGCATCTCGACAGCTCCATTGAAAAGATTAAGAACAGTATGGGAACCCATCTGGAGACCGGAGAAAATTACCGCAGGGATTTGAGCAACCAGCTTCTGCTTGTCAACGAGAAAAAATCAAAAATCGACGCGGAGCTGAAAATATCCCGCGATAACATTGATTCCGGCAAGCTGACTCCCGAACAGATCCAGAAGGAAAAAGACTCCATCGAAGAAAACGAAAAGCATGCGATGAACATATCGAACGAGATCAGCGAAGCGGTCTATAAAAGAGCACAGAGTACGGTTAAAGAAGCGGCGCTGGAGGTTGAGAAATATTCGGACATGCTGGACGTTTCCAAGAAGCGCATGGAAGCTTTGGAAGAGGGAACGGCGGAGTACAGCAAAGAGCTGATAAACCAGGGAACGATTATCCAGAGCAAGATTGCTGCGGAGAAGCAGGTACAGCTCACGCTTGAGGAACAGATGAAAACCGCCGGTTTGACGGAAGTTCAGTGGGAAGATTTCAACAAACAGCTCCAAACCTCCATCAAGAATCAGCTCGATCTAAGGATCGCCTTGAACAGCACAAGCCAAGGTCTTAAAGCTCAGGCGGGCAAGCTGGCCGATGAAGTCATCAACTTTTACAAAGAGATGTACGGCAAACAAAAAGAAGTTGCCCTGGCCGGAATTGAGAAAGAAAGCAAGGCGCTGGAAAAAGCTCACAAAGAAAAAATGAGCATGCTGGATGAAGAAATGCGCAAGCACGAGGATCTGATCAATGCGCAGCTCAAGGCCATTGACGATAAAGCCAGCCTTGATGACTATAACAAGCAGCTTGGCAAGCTGACCTCGGAAAAAGACGCATTAGTTAATGAGATTAAGAAGCGTGCACTGAATACGACCGTTGAAGGCAAAGCCAAGGTCGCCGAGCTGGAAAAACAACTGGCTGATAAAACGGCCGAAATCGAAGATTTAACGACCAATCGCAGCCGTGAGCAGCAGAAGAAAAGTCTTCAGGAACAACTGGATGACAAGAAGAAAAACATGGAAGAACAGACCCAGCTTGAAAATCAAAAATTCGATGACGAAAAAGGCAAGCTGGAGAAGAGAAAAGAGGACGAGGAGAAGCGTTACGAGGAACAAATCAATAACGAGAAGAAATTCGCCCAGATCCGTTCGGATATCCTGAAAGGAAATATTGCGGATGCGACAAAGGAGCTTAATGTCTTCAGCGCTTTTATCAACGGCAATATGACGACGATCGGCGCTAACATTTCGGAAAATCTCCTCAGCAAAATCACTCAGTTTGCGACCGATTTGCAGACAACTTCCGAAACCATGGCTTCCACTTTTATGCAAACTTCTGCCAGTATTGAAAACAATCTCATCAAGCAGCTCGACGTCCTGATCGGGAAGCTTAAAGAGGTCGAGAAGCTGAGCTATACGCCTACCGCCCCCTCCCCGCTCTCGGTAGATGAGATTCTTAAAAATATGCAGAACAACAGCGAAGCTTATAACCGGACGAACGACCCCATTCTCAAGGAAGCCCTTCATAAGAAAAACAAAGAACTCATGGAAGAATTGCAGCGTAAGGGAGTTAACATACAATATAATCCGGCGACGGGCAGCTACGAGACGCAAGACGGAAAGGATTTTTATAAGACTCATAAAAGTCCGTTGAGCATGCCTCGCGATGATCTCGAAGATTATTTAAAAAACAAAGAAACATATGAAAATCCGTCATCTTCTACAGGAGCAAGAAATAAAGCCGCCGAAGACAATGCCCGCTTACGGGAAAAACACGGTATCCAATCCGACGACTATACCTACGCGGAGCTTAAAGCAGCCGCCCGTTTTGACACGGGAGGAATGACTCCTTCCTTCGGCGCGAGCCCCAAAGTAGCGCTGCTGGACCAGAAAGAAATCGTTCTGGCTCAATCGGATACGTCGAACCTTTTAAAAGTAGTCGATATGACTCGTTCCATTATCAACGGGGTGAAGTCGTTCGACTTCAGCAGACTGAATCCGTTTGCCATGGCATCCGCAACGAATACGAGCACCAACATTCAAAAAATGGAAATCACCATTCCTGCCGATGTGAAGGAACCGGGCGCCGGCAAACGGTTTGCGCTTGACTTTATCAGCGGGCTTGAAGCGAGAGGAGTTCGGATCCAGACATGAAGGAAGCGATGCACTTTTATTTCGACGGCCTCTACTCGGTAGATATGGGACTCATCAACTGCAGCATGGACACCGGATTTTACGAAGAAACGTTTTTGGCCGAGCGATCCCTGCAGGAAGACAGCGTCCGCGGACGGGCAAATCCTTATTTTCAAGGAGTTTCCTCTTCCCCGTTGACGTTCGATCTGACGTTCGCTTTTGAAGACGGTTATGACGAAGAACATCTGCGTAAAGTTGCCCGTTGGTTAAATGTGGACTATTACAAGCCATTTTATACGGAAGCCAACCCGGAGCATATTTATTACTGCATGCCGGTTTCCGGCTCCCAGCTCTTTCACAACGGGGGCAATCAAGGCTATATTCGCCTGACGATGAGATGCGACGGACCTTACGCCTACTCCCCCAAGTACACTTCAAGGCTCTACGAATGGGACGAATCGCCGATTCGGATCGAGCAGTCTGCATTTAAGCAGGGAACCTTGAACGGAGTTATTCTCAATCAACTGGACAAAATTACACTCGATCCCCAGAAACGAACGTGGGCCTCAGTACCCGCCAACAAAAGATGGATCGATTAAGGAGGTGCCTCTATGTCCACTTTTACTCAAAATTTGCAGCTCACTATGCCGGAGCTGACTGATGAACAGCATCAAACCATTCTCGAACTGGCGGACAACTTCCGCATCCTCGATGAAGCAAGCGAAAAAGCGGCCGATACGATTCCGGTAAACGGCATGTACAAGAAAGGCCATCGGATTTGGAATACCGACCTCAAGATCGGAGGTTATGCCGGCTGGATTAATCTACGTTTCGGGGAAGCGGCGCCCGCGTGGCAAAGCTTCCGCCGATACCGGGCGGGCGATCTTGTCGTTCCGGCTGCGGATAACGGGCACTATTACAAGTGCATTCATCCCGGAACCAGCGGTGTTCACGAACCGACGTTCCCGACAACCGCGAAGGGTACCGTCGATGACATCAAAAACTCAACGACCTGGGCACCCGCCAAAAACTATGTTCACTATGATATCGTCGTTCCCAAAGTACCCAACGGGTACTTTTTTGTTTGTACGATAGCGGGGCTTTCCTTTAATTTCGAACCGAACTGGATTGCCAGCGAGGGAGCGGCAACGGTCGACAACAACGTGACCTGGATCGCCTACCCCATTGCAACCTGGGAAGAACAGGGTACACCCTGCCAATTCCGTCCTTTCGGAAAAATCGAGTAGGTGATGATCATATGGCGACATGGCTAGATGTAACAGGCTTTACCGGGTATTACGAATCGGAAGAATTACCCGTGCAGCTCGACGGGAACGGAGCTTTAACGAAGCTGACCTGGAGTGCGGACGAGCCGCCCGGCACCTCCGTCACCTTGTATACGAATGTATCCGTGGACGGAGGAACCTCCTGGTCCGGCTGGAAGGCAGCCGTTAATGGCGGGGCCATTCCGGATATTTATACGCATTCGCAGCTGACGGATGCGCGGGTTAAGTTCCGTTTCTTCCTGAAAACGGACGATAGGGCCCTCAGCCCCGTTATTCACGAGATCCGGTTTCTGCTGGAGCCGGTTATCGAAATCGAGAACAAGGGCGATCTGACCATCCGCCCCGAGATTTGGATTACGAAGGACGGTTCCGGGGATTTTTCCATTATCAATACGTCCCAGCATAACCGCGAATTTAAGTTTACAAGCCTCCTGGATCAGGAAGAGTTGTACATTCACGGGGACCGAGAGCAGATTGAAACGAGCATCCCTCTGAAATACCGGTATGCCAATTTTAACGACCAGTATTTGGAGCTGCCTTACGGAGTCAATATTCTTAAAATCAACGGAAACGGAAAACTGCAGTTCAGATATGAATTTAAAAGGCTGCAGGCTTAAGGGGGTGAATATGTGTTTGGAGAAATCGATCTCCTCAAAAAACCGATCAAGCCGCAAATTTTTCTGGCTAAACCGGACAAGGAAATTATCGCAAAGCTCAGCGAAGCTTATCCGCCTCAGCAGAACATTAAGCTGAACGCTTTGAATGATATCCGCGTCCAACTGCCGTACGAAGTGGAAGTCCATCACCAGCTTGTTCCCAACGAGCATATTCCGTTAATCAAAGAACGGTATTTGCTGAAAGTCGTACTCGGGGACAGCGAGGAATGGTACATCATTACCTCTCCCAGCGACGAGATGGAGGATAACGGCGACCGGAGAACCGTGACGGCCTACTCCCTGGCTTACGAGCTTTCGGATAAAATGCTGAAAGATTACAAGCAGGTTTCGTATCATGCGGGTCAGATTATGAATGACCTTCTGTCCCGGACGGTATGGAGCGTCGGGTATATCGACGCCGATTTCGAGCTTGCTTACCGCGATTTCGAGTTTTCCAGCAACACGGTGCTCGATGCCGTCTATCAAGTCGCCGAGACCTACAACGCCATCGTCAAATGGGACACGATCAACCGCAAGGTGAGTCTGATGAAGCCGGAGCTGTACGGCCTGAACAAAGGCCTGAAGTTTTCCTACGGCCATTATCTTAAACGGATGGGCCGGGAATCGAAGGCAGACGAGATGGTGACGCGGCTTAAGGGCTACGGAAAGGAAGGCTTGTCCATCGAAAGAGTCAATCCGACCGGGCAGCCTTATATCCAGGATCTCAGCTATTTCCTCTATCCGTTCGAACGCGACGCGGCCAAAAAGGTTCTTCAGCACAGCGATTATATGACCGATTCGCTCTGTCACGCCCTGCTGGATTACGATGGGCTCGTAGAAGCCAACAAAGGCACATTCGAGTCTTTGCTGAACCGGAAGGAACCCCTTCAAGCATCGTTATCCGCGAGACAAAACGAACTGAACGCGCTCAAACTGGAGCAATCCCAGATTACTTCTCTCAAAAACAACCAGCAGTTCGATAAAAACATGTGGTTCGAGAAGTTCACATACTCGGGTCCTTCACGATCGGTCGTTACGACGCTAAAGTCCTCCGTCAACCGGTATGCGGTATTCTGCAAAGTTTCAGATGTCTCAAACCTTTCCGTAACCGTAAACGGCACACCGTCCCGGCTGGCCGCGAACGAATGGGTTTTATCGGGCAAAATCTCCGGTTCCCTGCAATCCGTCGTACAGCTTA
This sequence comes from Paenibacillus sp. RC84, assembly GCF_041260495.1. Lineage (NCBI taxonomy): Bacteria > Bacillati > Bacillota > Bacilli > Caryophanales > Paenibacillaceae > Paenibacillus > Paenibacillus sp. RC84. Next base: position 258,073 of record NZ_JBGBYL010000002.1, on the reverse strand, counting down.
GCGGCTCTCCAAAAGATACGGAAATTTTTATCCAAACCGCTTCCATTACCAAGGATGAATTTACGGGCACCGGCAATGACGATGCGCTCATCAATAAATACAGCTTGGATCACAAAGAAATGCAGATCGAAGCCAAGACCGCGGAGATTAAGAATCTTCAGGACCAAATGGATCAGATTGAAGTGCAGATTACGGCGCTCAAAAAACTCCTTTCCGCGGAAGAAAATTTTACCCGCGACCAGTTGAATGAGTTGAACCCGTTCATTATCGAGAAGGAATTCGTGGATGAAAATTATATTCACGACAAAGATCTGTACAAAGATCTGATGGAAAAATTCCGGGAAATGCAGAAGCCTCAGCTGCTTTTCAATATCGACATCGTAAACTTTCTGGAGATTGTCGAGGAGCAGCATAATTGGGACAAACTCGTTCTCGGTGACACCGTCACGATTGAGTACGAGAAGATGAGAACGAAGGTGACCGCGCGGATTATCGAAATGGCGTTTGATTACGGCAGCGGCAGCGTCGGTTTAACCATTGCGAATGTCAAAGATATCTCGGACCCCTATAAAAAAATGGAAAAGTTCATGGCGACCAGTATCGGGACTTCCGCTACGTTGAACCATAACAAAGACCGCTGGGGCAAGGCCGTCATCGACGCCAGCGAAACCAGCCAGCTCATGGAAAACTTCTGGAACAAAGTAACCCAGGAAATTAACATGGCCAACAACGAGTATGTCACCCTCGACCGCAGCGGACTTACGATCACCGATCCCGCCGATCCGAACCGCTTCCTGCGTGCGACGCACGGGTCTCTTGCCCTCACCCGTTCCGGCGGCTTAAGGTACGAGACCGCTATTACACCGGACGGAATTATAGCCGAGCGGTTAATGGGCAAAATCCTGACGACGAACCGGGTCATTATCGGCGACGATGACGGGATCTGGCTGACCGAAGGCGCCAAAACGACCATCACGGACCGGTGCGACCGCGAAGTGATGAAAATCGGCCTTATCGAGGAGAAACCCGATCGTTTCGGACTGACGATCAACCGTTTCGATACGCAGGACTGTTCCCTGGCGTCTAGTATCGTCAACAAAGTGACGCTCGACAGCGAGAACGGGCTTACGCTGGAGCGCAAACGGACCAACGGGTTCGAGAAAACGTTGTACACCTCGCTGGACGGCGACTTGTTCATGAAAGGCAATTTCCAGGCCGGTGAAGGCAACCAGGTATTCAAAGTGGACAAGGACGGCGTGGCCATCGGCTCTTCCGTTTGGGCCAATGCTCCTTCCCGCTTTGACTATTACGGCAACTTCTATACGAGAGCCATGCATGCCGTGACGGCTGAAATCGAGCAGTCCCAATTCAAAGACGGCCATATTGTCGGCTCCGATCTTACCATCGGTACCGGTGATCTGGCCTTCCGCGTGTTTCCCAACATCGGCATTTGGGCCGGCCATCAAAGCTTCGGCTCCGCTCCGTTTTCGGTTTCGCTGGACGGTACCTTGAAGGCCCGGAAGGCGCTCATCACAAACGGCAAGAACGAGGTGCTGGTCGATAGCGAGAAGGGCAAAATGTTCCTGCATAATTTCGACATCGAAGGAGCCGGACGCATCGCCGCCGAGCTGCTTGCCGTTACGACCATTACGGCCGAAGACGGATATATCAGCAATCTGACCGTATCCAGGTTGAAAACCCTCGGCAAAGACGCCGACGTCGGACAATTCGTCAACTACATGGAAATTCAGGACAAACAATTCAAATGGATTACGGCGAAGGTCGAAGCCAAGGAGCAGAGCAAGGACAGCAAAGGCAATCTCCTTTATTGGACCGATGACAAGAGACAGATTTTGACCAAGGAAAAAACCAGTTATATTGCCTACCAGTTCAAGCTTGGGGACATCCATGAAAAAATGATTACCGATTTTCTCAATGAAGGCGAGCACGCACTTCCAAGGCGAGTAATGGGCGACGGTGACGGCGGAACAAACCCGTTAACGGTCAATAATATTGATTACAACACCGGCCGGGCCTATGAACTGAAATATAACGGAGGGTTGGATTACCGTTATGTCACCAACAATTTGCCTCATGATCGGAGCCTTCAGTTTACGGATAAGGGTGTTCAACTGAATTCCCAGCTTGCCCCAATCGAAACCTTGTCCAAGGATTACGTGATTAAGCTTGAAGACGAAAAGACTGGGCAGTTCAGTGTCCAATTCGAGAATAGCTCCTCCAAATTCGTCTTCGGTCCCAACGGAGAAGTGACTCTGGTCGGCGGTAATATGACGTTTACCGGCAAAAACATTTCCTTCGAAGCCGATGATTTCCGCGTTACTTCGAAAGAAGTCAATTTTGTAAAGAAATAAGGTGATTGCCATGGCAGGTGTTGCCTTGGACGGCTCTACCATCGCTCCTTCCACTAAAACGGGGCATGTGACTTATACAGAGTGGTATCAGAATGGTACAGATTCATGGGGCTATCCGATTTATCAATCTGCAAGAAGAACTACTAATGCTGTTATTAATGGAAAAGCCTCATCGAACTCACATGTTAAAATCAATGGCAAGTCACTTCTGGTTCAAAGGAATGCCACTTCTGAACATTGGGTCGCTGACCCTTACCCACAAGCTCGTCCTGGAGGATGGGTTGAAAATATTACCCCTGCTCCTGACGGGTCCGGCACCGGCTCCGTAAACAACAGCGGCAGCCACGTTAAAATCAACGGGATTCCCGTCGCGTTAATCGGCACTGGAGTGACTACCTGCCTTGGAACCTCGACCACTCTTAATTCCGGGAGCGACTTTGTCAACGTCATTTAAATTAGTAAAGGAGGTGATACTATGACCCTAGCCTATCTGCCGTACAACGATCCGCTGATCATTACGTTCCGGGCGGGAACGGCGCAGGACCCCTATGTGGAACGCACAGAATCGTGGACCATTATGAACACGGTAGTTCCCCTGCATGAAATTCCGTCTGAAACCCACAAAGTGCGGATCAGCGGGTTTACCGAAATTCGCAAAACGGATTTTGATAAAAATAAATCCTTGCAACAAAATGAGTTTTATGTGAACTATCAAAACGGTCTCGTTCATTTCCATCCTTCACAGGAAGGCGTCCACGTCGTCGCCCAATATAAAGGCCGCGGCATTATCCAGTATCCGGCCGAACGTATCTATGCGCACATCGGCGGAAATCCCGATGTCGTCAAGAACCTTCAGCAAATTATCGAAGAATCGCTGCAAAAAATACGCGACGCGAACATCGCCATCGGTCTCGTCAACGAGGCCATTCTGCGGTGCAAGCAAGCGACCGAACGGGCCGATCAGTCTGCGGATCAAGCCAATCTGGCGCGGGACAACGCCAATCAAGCCGCACAAGAAGCGCGAAATACCGCAAATCTTGCCAGGAAGGTGTACAAAGCACCCGTTCCCACAAAGCAGCACCTGGCGTCCACTTATCCCCTCCCCGAGGTAGGCTGGACCGTAATGGTCCAGAATAGCGGGGAGATTTACCGCTATGACGGCGCTAAATGGATGCTCATCGAGAACTGGGTGACCTCCGCTCTTCCGCGTGTTTCAGACAGTGTCGACGGCTTGATGAGCAAAGAGGATTACACCAAATTTCATAATGAGCATGAGCTGAGAACCATTACATTCGTGCTGAATAAACCGCCGCAGCCCGGCCCTCAAAGCCAGCTCATCCGTTTTCCCCTTAAAGGTACCGTCAGAAAAGTCCACGGTTATTGCTCGCGATCGGGCCTTACGTCCGACACCGAGATTATGGTGGAAAAAATCGACGAGTCCAATTTGTTAAACCTAAATCCCTGGACCCCGCTCACCAGCTTCCCCGTGATTATCCCCGTCAATCAGATACTGGGATCGAACACGGCCGTTTTAAATGCCACTGTGGATCCCCAGGATTTTTTCCGTATCAATCTGCTTCAGTTAGACCCCGATCTCAAAGGACTAACCGTCCAGGTTGAAATTCAAATCTAGCAGCAGCCTTATCTTAAACTCTACTTTAAATTAATCTAGGAGTGATCATATGCCAGCAGTAGTACAATGGTTCAATGCGACAAATACAAGTCAGGAAAACAATTGGGATATCGGTCCCGTGGATGCCGGTACCGTATCCACGGACAAAACTTTTTACATCTGGAACAACCGGGGCGGCTCAGCGGCCGTTTCCGACATGCTGAACTGCACGATTACAACCAAGGACAGCGCAGGGGGGAATACCGGTGAATTGGTCTTGAACAAATGGATCGAAGTCAAATGTGATTCTATGAACGAGACGACCTTCTCGCAAATTGGCGGTGCTAACACCCGGCCTATTCAGGCCGGTGGAGGGGCAGGGGCCGGAATAATCAAAGGAACCGCTAACGATGGAACAATTGCGAATGCCGTTCCCAACTATGCCAAAATCACGATGCACGCGAATGTACCTACTACTGCAACCGCAGGAAATTATGCGTTTCTGACGCGAGTAGTGTATCAAGTTTAGTTAATATTCCCTTTGGGACCCTATACGTATAGGGTCCTTTTCTTTTCCATAAAATTAGTCCAATACAATGGAGGTAACCAAATGAATTTTCAAACGTTCCCCCCTTACTCACCCGTTTCCCAGTCTCTTATTTGGCTTGCCGAATATGAGAACGGCGAATTCTTCAGCGAATATGATCCGGATACGAAAGAAGAGCACGGCTTCTCTGCTATTGAGCGGGATAAGCTGGTCCGTTTCGGTCAAATCGGGTTAGGTCACAGATTTTGTTACGAAGTATCCAACGGTATTTTCAAAATAGACGGCAAAATGATTGAGCTTGTCTATAAACATGACGATCAAGAATATGCACTTACCGGACAGCAACAACCTTATCGGGATCTCATCGTTTACAAAGACATGGAATTCACTTTCAACCCCAATGGGGAAGCCGGGAACGGCACGAATCTGATCGTTCAATATAACTTCGGCTATAAAGCGGAGCTGCAGATTGGCTCGGTCCATTTTCATTTTCAAATCCTGTATAAAATCCCGACGGACGGTCGACCAGCCTATTTTTATGTGAAATTGGTCAGCGACAGAACCTTAGACGGCGAGCTAGTGATCAAACGTAACGGAGTCGTGGAAGATGCCGTCAATGCCCCATTGTCCAAAAACAAAGGCGGAGAAATCAACTGGATTCTTCAATAAAGGAGGGTAAACGCTCATGTCAGGCTTAGGACTTAACAATCTGGAAGCGATTAAGCTTCCGGTGCAGACCTATACGGATATTAACGGAGAAGAACATGAAATCGACCTGAAGGTCCGATCAAGCAATACTATCCCGTATAGATTCGAAAACTGTACCAATACGATCAAAACGTTTTTTAAATCCAATCTATGCAGCTATGCCCCCGTCAAAGTGGAAACCGGAGACGCCTTTTTTGAATGGACGCCGCTAGGGGCCGGATTTCAGGATGAGCTTGGGAACGAGTTATGGCTGGGTCGTGTGGAAGATTGTGAGGGGCAGGTTGTTCGGGACAATACTGTCCTCTACAAAAATGTGATTGGTGATATCGACGAGGAATTTCAGGTACTTGGCGGTAAACTGAAGCATAATACTTTGCTGAATTCGCTCCCTATGTACGATCAATCTCTGCCGGGAAGGGATATCCAGTTTGTTGTTGAAGGAAAAATCGACTTTTCCGAAGATGTCTTTATTTATGTGAATGAGATGCGTCAAGAAAACGAGTTTACAACGCACGATGCTATCGTTTTTAAAGATGCGTCGGGACTGGAAATCTTTACTCTACCTGACCCCATCACTTACGAGATAAATGGCACAGAACAGATCGTCTGTACGTACAGCTTATCCAAACAAGAGGAGAACTTCGTTTCTCTGAAAATCAGGCTGCCGTACTCATGGCTTTCCGATCTGTCACGTCAGTATCCGGTTGCCGTTGACCCTACGTTAACCGCTGTGAATAACCCGGCGGGGCTTCCTTCACGTGCATGGAATTTAAAGTTTTCCGATAGCGGCAAGTATCTTGCTGTAACTGCGGTTACAGGCTATAAACCCTATATTTACGAAATTGACCGCAGCAATAACACCTTAAAGGAATTGCCCACACCGGATGGGGGATATCTGGGACGCGGCGAATATACTTCCATTTTTTCCCCGGATGACAAACTGTTTATATACAGTGGCTACGATAACATTCGTTTTTACAAATACGATTCTCTTACAGGCGGGTACACAACTGAAGTGATTCAGCCTGCAATTTCCAGAATTATTGATTACACTCGTGACTTTACATTCTCACATAGTAAAAACTTATTTGTTATAGCCACCTATTCATCCTTAAGGATGTATAAGTATGATTCCAGTACTGGTCTGGTAAGTAATGAATTTATTAAAACCTTACCCTATAAACCTTTAAAAGTAGAATTCAATAAGAATGATAATTTACTATATACAGTATTGGATGACGGAAGTTTTAAAATATTTAAGATTGGTCCTTCTGGAGTAATTGGAAATGAAATTACTGTTCCTGCTCTGCCTGGAAAAGTTACTGATTTTAATCTATCCGACGATATGAATTTCATTGCTCTTGCAATTAATAACGCCCCAGGTTGGTGTGTATTCAGAAACGATCCTATACTTGGTATTATCGGTACACCTGCTTATCCTTCTATTCCATCGGACACCCCAACTAAAAAAATCAGGTTTTCTAAAAGAATGCAATATATCGCAATTGCTCAATACACTTCCTGGAATCTCAATCCGCGTATTATTTTTCATAAATTCAATCCCCTTACAGGCGAGATTGGGGACAGAATTAAAATCACGAATAATGTCAATATGCCTCCAACTTCTGAAAATGCTGAACCTAAAGGGCTTGAATTTTCAAAAGATGGCGTTTACTTAGGCTGCGCGTTGGACAGCACGACCGTAAACTCTTTATTCCTCTACAAATTCTTCTTTGAACCGTATGACAACATATATTTCAAGGACGAAAGCACAAACGATTATTATTGCGACAATAACGGTAATGTTAAAATGCTGCTTGACTTCGGTCAAATCATTGCGGGGCAAACGACCTTATCCAAGAAGGTTCTTATTGAAAATGCTAATGAATCCAGTGTAAACCAGCTTCAGGTTGACATTGTAAACACCAACAGCGATTTCACTGTAGAAATGAGCAAATCGGACAACCCTTTTATTCCCGAAACAAACCTCCTCTACTCAGGCACGATAAATAAGATGCAGGCGGTTCCGATCTATTTCAGGGTGGTCACCCAGGAGAAAGCAACTACTGGAGGTATGTTTGAAGTCCGTGCCAAATGCAACAAGATTTAAACCTCCAATACAATGGAAAGGCGGTGGGATATGTTTGTCATCAAAGAAACCACCCAAGCTGATTTTCAATCCGGATCACTAGATCAAGGGCTGATAGTCACACCGTTCGGGGAGTTAAAATTAGCTAACACCAATAATGCTACTAATCTCGCTTTAAACAAGCCGTATACGCATTCCTCGGACGGAAGAGTTTACGATACGGACGTAGGCGGCAAAATGCTCACCGACGGGAACGTCACCTCTTACTTTTCGTACACCGACATGATCTATGTTGAAATAATTTTAGATTTATTGCAAACGGGGCCTTTGTCGGCAATTAAATTATTTGGCCCGGCTGCATCTGCCGTAAGCCCCAAGATCATGGATGTTTCTACCAGTACGGATGGAAAAACCTATACTTATCAAGGCAACTATGGAGATCCCAAAGCTTGGGCTGTCATGCTTGAAGGGGAATTTTCCAGTACAGACGCAAGATATGTAAAAATTAAGGTGTACAATGTACCTTCAAACAAATACACGGTAAGGATTTCTGAGTGTCAATTATACCCAGGTCGTCTGTATAAAGCCGTCCGTGAGAAAGAATACGATCTTGCCACTCTTAAAAACTTTAACGGAGCCTTGTTATATTGGGGAGAATTTAAACCGCTTAATACCGATGTCCTTGTGGAAGCAAGCTACTCCTTTGACCAAGGAATGTCCTGGAGTGCCTACGAGCAGATAGAAAATGGAAATGCCATTAAAGGCATTCCGCTCGGTATGGACCTATCGCAAACCAAAATCAAAATCAAACAAACTTTATCTACCCGTGGGATACAAAGCCCGAAATTGTTCGATTTCAGAATTTATTTTAACGACTATCCGTTAAACAGTGGATATATCGGCCTTCCTCACTATAAGACGGATTTCACTAGTGTAATTCCGCCTATGACCTCCAATAGTTCTCCTCCGCCTTATTCGGTTCAGTCCCTCAACTACGATAAAACGTCCAATACGTATCAAATGTTTGACGGCTCCGTAATTAATGCTGGACCAAACCGGTATATGTACAATGGTAAAACCGACAACATTGTAATTGATGTAGGCTGGGATAACAGTTTTAAACTAGCTGCCTATAAAATGACTATTGCCAACAACTCTTCTGCTCCAACCGTATGGAGCATTGAGGCAAGTTCAGATAAGGACACCTGGTTTGAACTCGATAGACAGACGGAAAATTGGAAAACGTATACCAATAAGACCTATTTAATTAACCGAATCTTTAAGGGAAATTATAGATTTTATCGTTTAACTATTTTCGACTCGGTTTACAGCACTAATTATATCGTAGAGTTGCAGCTTTTTGCTGAGAAAGAAGGAATCGGACATCAATTACGGGGGGATGTCTATGTTAGGCCGCGCGATGACCTGTCATCGTCTATTACTGTAAAAAGTAACCATATTATATTATCTCCGATCGGTTACACAGACGTCAGCATTGTTCCCCCCATGAGTTCGAACAATTTACCTAAGCCGTACGAAATTACTGCCTCATCCGAAACAGCCGATAACCCCGTTTATAAAGTCTTCAACGGGACTACCAACAACGATTGGCGGGATAGCTGGTCCCCCTCTTTAACCGGACCAAGCTGGGTACAAGTATTTACCGGCTATCAAAACAGGTTTGTCGTAAACAGATATATAATAACCGCGGGACCTAAAGCCGACAAAATATACAGTCCAAAATCCTGGACCCTGCAAGCAAGCAACAACACCATAGACTGGGTGACCCTCGATACTAGGACGGATGAAACGAACTGGGTTTATCCTTCCGGAAAACGCGAATATTTTGTTAATAACATGACGGCATACGAGTACTACCGGTTTAATTTCTTAGAAACCAACGGCAGCGCCCTTAACATCGGCGAAATATCGTTAACCCCGAATGCACCGCATAAAGCGATGGATACTTATTCCACGCTCACCGTTCCGATACCGAGCCAGATCACCGGTACACTTTATGTACCGCCGCATAACCGGCTCGTCGGAAAGGTCGACATTACACCGGTTCTCTTTGAGAATAAACCTTCGACTATCCAGGTCAAAATCCACGACTCTCTCCCCGGCACGATTCAGGTTCCTATCCACAACCGCATGTTCGGCATCGTGGATATTGTGCCGCCGCCGGTCAAGAAAGCGGTTCTGCTGCCGGTGCAGGACGCATTCGTGCGGGAAGGGATGCCGAAGCTGAACTACGGCTCGGAGCAGGATATGTTCGCCGGATACAATCCCGGGTTAAACGAGAGATACCGCTCCCTGGTCCGATTCGATTTAGCCGCACTTCCTCCGCTCCAAAAGCTCACGAAAGCGGAGTTGAAGATCTTCTCCGACTATGAAAACGTGCCGGAAGCTTTAATAGGGCTCTATGAAGCTCAAGAGCCTTGGACGGAAGACGGCATCACTTGGGATAATCAGCCGGTATCCACCTCTCTTCAGCTTCAAGAAAAAGCAGGCAAAACGAGAGGATACATCAATTTCGATTTACTGGAGCTTGTAAAGAAGTGGTACCAAACTCCGTCCGCCAACTATGGTCTTCTGTTGAAGGCACTTGATGAAACAAGCGCCTACCAGCGTTTTTATACAAGAGAACAAGGCAAAACTCCGCCTCTCCTTGAGATCGAGTACCTGGATCAGAACGTGTACAGCCCGGGACGATCCGAACTACGAAACAATACACTGACCGTTCGTCAAAACGGAACGAAAGACCTTGCAGGCAAAATCAACGTGCGTGAAGTCTGGTTTAAGTCAGAGCTTCCCGGCCGCATTCATGTACATTCACCTGATTTTATGGAATGCACCATCTTCGTCAGGAGCCTCATCGTATGGGGCCAACTGACCGTGAGGCGTAATGCCGAGTCGCAGCAAACCGGCCGTCTGACCGTACGGGTTAAAGGTGATCTTACCGTGCCTTCCACCCTCCGTGTCAGCCAGTTTCGTTTGCCAGGTACGCTCATTGTCCGGCGGACCGAGGTTAAAGACATACCTGCCTCGCTGACGGTCAGACGAACCGAGCAGAGCTCGCTTCCAGGATCGGTACGCGTGAGCCTTCCCGCACTTCCCGGCACTCTGCAGGTCGTTCTCAGCAGCGTCGTTTCCGGTACCCTGAAGGTTTCCCGGAGAGAACAGAGTCAGCTAAGCGGACGCTTAACGGTGAGACAAACCGTAAGTGAGGACCTGTCAAGTTATGTGCGGGTTTATACAAAATCTGAGCTTGTCGGCTCTATTTACGTAGCGTCGGAATATTTCGCTTGCTCGATTACGGTTCCCAAACCCGAAACAAAAGAAATCCGAACCTTCATTCAGGTTCGCGCCAAATTCGCAAGTGACTTGACGAGCCGCATTCAGGTTTACGACGATTCGGACGATTCGTCTTACGTCTTCATTATGTAGAGCGCCCTCCGGCGCTCTTATTTTTTTACACAGGAGTGAATGAATTGGAGCATTTAACCGTCAAATTTTTAACTTTGAAAGAACTTGGAATTTATACGGTTCCAGCCGTTATCGGTTCAATAATTACGTATCTGTTTGGAGGTTGGACACAATTGCTGGAATTTCTGCTTATGATTATGGCCGTCGATTACTCGACCGGTCTCATTGCTTCTCTTAAAGAGAAGCAGGGCCTGAACAGTGAAGTCGGATTTTGGGGGCTCATCAAAAAGACGATGATGCTGCTTTCCGTTTCTATCGGTCATCAAATCGACATAGCTTTAGGAGTAAACTGGTGTATGAGCGGCTGTATTTATTTTTGGCTGGCTAACGAGCTTATCTCCATTTTCGAAAATTTCGGAAGAATCGGTCTCCCGATCCCTCCCGTTCTAAAAAGAGCCTTGTCCGTACTTAAAGGCAATCTGGACGAAAAAGATCCGCAGGCTAAAGGGTGAGCATATATGTCTATTCCTCATGAAATTATCTCCTGCGGCGGCTACTCCATCGGCAATGCGTTCATCGCACCATCTCCTTGGACCCGCACAAAAGAAAAAATTAAGCCCACGGGCGGAATTATTCATTGGACGGGAAATATAGGAAAGGGAGCGAACGCCAGAGCGAACCGGAACTTTTTTAACAACCGGAACGGCTCTTACGGCAGTGCGCACCTGATCGGGGATTCGGAAGAAATCCTCGCTGCTCTCCCCTATCTTCCCGGAGAGGCCGAAATGGCCTATCACGTTGGAGCAAACACTTACTATACCCGTCAATTCGGCGCCTATCCTAACCGTGCGACACTGGGGTATGAGCTGTGTGTGAATGCAAACGGCAATTTTCGCGAATCTTACAAACGCGCAGTATGGGCAATGGCTCATTTATGCCGCCTGTACGGCTGGAATCCCCGTACCGACATTCGCAGACATTGGGATATTACCCATAAAGACTGCCCGCTTCCTTTTATGGACCTGTTATTCGACGATCGGCATTGTATGGGCAAAGGCTGGACTTCTGCCGAAATCGCCTGGATGCGGAAGAACCTGCAGATAGACAACATTCAAGGCGAAGCGCTCTGGCACAAATTCCTCGCTGAAATCGGCGAGTTAACGAAATATCTAAAAAAGAACAACGGAAAACTCCTATGGAAGGAGGATGAAGAGAACATGCCTTTGCCTCTTAACGATTATGAATGGAAAATGCTAAACGCCATCTGGTCCCAAAGATACAACCGCCAAGAAATAACCGATTGGAAGTGGATCGCAAAGATCCGGAGCAAACAGTTGACGGCCGGTGAACTGGCTTTTCTGAACTCGGTTGCCGCGGCCAAGCAGAACGGGCTGAGTGTAGAACCCGAACCGGAAGGAATGAACTCGGACAAATAGCCGGATCAGGGCTATTCGTTATATTAAAAATGCTGCCAAGTCCATAGTGTATCTGTATGCTGTGGATCGCAGCTCCTCTATTTATTTCCGGATATCAGGTACACGGACCCACACAAAAAATGATACTATATACCTAATAAGGATCATTATAGAAAAATTCGGAGGAGTCCGCCATGTCCGGCTTACAAAGTTTCAATTCACCCCCTGCTATTTTCATTCGCAAAATATACTACTATGAAAAAAACGGCCTTTCCGATTATACGACCCTTGAACATCACGCATATCTTGCCGATTTCTGCAGGTTAGCCACCCTTGAGGAACTAGAGCAGGATGCGCCTTTATATAAAGATTTTATTTGTGAGATTAACGAAGGCTACTTTGTCTTCTGGGAAAAAATCTACTCTTGCATTCTAACGGATCTGGATGAAGAGGAGTCTTATGAATACGGTTACAAACAACTCTTTTTAACCTGATGTTCTAACGATTGATCACGGCTACGATCACAAAAACTCAAAGCTTTACGAAACATATAAGTACACAAACGTATAGTGGGATAAGCCTAACAGGGCCTGTCCCCCCTTATCGTGCATAATTCCTCCGGGAAAAAGCCTGTATCTCCGCAATGGTACATCAAGTGCTCCGCACATGATATAGCCTTTATCCGTCGTCACGACGAGCAGCGTCGTTTTGGGCAGCTTTACTTCTATCGCAATGGCCGTATTTCCATCCAATTCGATGGGTTCCACTTTCATCATAATGACACATCTCCTCGCTTCAAAATCATAGGCAGTATATGCCCGGAAAGAAGTTTTGGTGCCGGAAAAACAGGGTGTATCTAAAGACCCATTTCATGCTATAGTAAAAAGACCAGATTCAATGAGACGGAGGTCTTATTACGACTACTAACACGAACCAAACATCCAAACAAGGCCATTTGTTTACCGTTAAAATTTTGATGGAAGAAGAGACGAATGGACTTGCGCTTCAAAAGCTGCTGCAGGTCTTGAATAATGCTAATTTCACAGATTTTACGATCGAACAGGGGATTGAGCTCGGCAAGCTGATCGCATTAAATACGCCTTCCTCTGGCACATCTTCGACCGCAGCTTCTTCACATGCTGCCGTATCGGACGGATCACCGGCATCATCCGGGAAACAGCCGGCATCCAAAACCGGATCGTCTGCGCCTTCCGCTGCATCCGCTTCCAATCAGCAGAGGCCCCAGGTGGAAGACCAGCTCCGGAAGATGATCAAGGACAACACCCTGATCCGCCTTTCCGTCGTAAAAGGGGCGGGCATCCGGCTCAGTCTTCCCTGCCGGGTTCTGAATTTCGATGAAGAATCGGGCAACGTTACCGTCTACCATGTGGACGAAAAGAAAGTTTATCTGTTTAAGCTCAACGAGATCGACAATATGTCTTTACATTAAAAAAAGGCCCGGCGCTTACGCGCTCGGGCCTTTCTTCTATAGGGCGGCGAGGTTGACTGGCGTCAAACGGCGCCGCATCGGGCACCTGAACTGCATCCCGGCGCCGCTTTCTCTCAATCGCGAGTCTGGCAGAACGGTTTCCCGGAAACTCCCAAAAAAATCCGGCTCTAGTTGTTTTTTCGGCCAGCCATCTTTCTCAGGGATTTGCCGTCCTTGGCCTTACCGTCCGTTCTCTAAAAAACAGACTAAGCTTTACCGCTTAACTTTCACGGTTTCTTCCACATGCCTGCAGCCTTATCGACTGCTCCGCACCGTCACCGTCCCGACCGGCCTCAGGCTTCCTTGAGCCTCCCTGCGCTGCAGGTGATCCGGCGCAGCATGGAGCCCATCTTATCCGCCGTCAGAGGCGGGCTGAACCAGTAGCCCTGAACCTCATGGCACTGATTGCGGTGCAGGAAGGAAAGCTGCTCCTCCGTCTCCACGCCCTCGGCGATCACTTTCAAGTTCAAGTGCCGCGTCATGGAAATAATCGTGGCGACGATAGCGGCGTCGCTCGGGTCCTCCATGATGTCTCGGACGAAAGAACGGTCGATTTTCAGCCGGTCGACCGGAAATCTTTTCAAATATGACAGAGAGCTGTATCCCGTGCCGAAATCGTCGATGCTCACCTGGACACCGAGCTGCTTCAGTTCCAGAAGCGAAGCGATGGCATGCTCCACATCCATGGTCATGCTCTCGGTAATCTCGAGCTCCAGAAACTGTGGAGCCAGCCCCGTATGCTGCAGCACCTGATCGACTTTCGCCTTCAGATTATGCTGGAGAAACTGCCGGGAAGACAAGTTCACGGATACCGGAACTTTCGGAAGGCCGGCATCCTGCCAGGTTTGGTTCTGCTGGCACGCCTCGTGCAGCACCCACTCCGAGATCGGCACGATCAGTCCCGACTGCTCCGCAAACGGGATGAAATCTCCCGGCGGAATAAAGCCCTTCTGGGGGTGGTTCCAGCGGATGAGCGCCTCCATCCCTACGATTTGACCGCTTTCGATCTCGACCTGCGGCTGATAATGCAGCACGAATTCGTTGTTTGTAATGGCCCGCCTCAGGTCGTTTTCCAATTGAAGTTTCTGAAGAGAGACGGATCTCATTTCGGAGTTGAAAATCTGGATGTCGCTTTTTCCGTTCTCCTTGGCCCGGGTGACGGCCATATTCGCATGCTTCATCAGCGTATCCGCGTCCTCGCATTCGCGCGAGAGCAGCGAGATGCCTATACTTGCCGTAACGTGCAGCTCATACTGCTCCAGCATGAAAGGCTCCTCAAGCACGGACAGCAGCCGGGAGGCGAGCTGCAAGGCCTGTTCCCTCCCCTGAATGCCCGTGTAGAAGAAAGCGAATTCGTCGCCTTCCGTTCTGGCGATGAAGTCGTTATCCGAGATGCAGCGGGTGAACCGCTCCGCCACCTGAAGCAGCAGCATGTCCCCGTAGTCGTAACCGAAGCAGTCGTTAAACAGCTTGAAGCCGTCGATGTCCACGTACATGACCGCTACCCGCTGATGATGGCTTTCCGCCAGAAGCAGCGCCTCCGTAAGCTGTTCCTTGAACAGCCGACGGTTCGGAAGGCCCGTCATATCGTCGTAGTAGGCCATGTGCCGGAACTGCTCGTCGGCTCTCCGCCGTTCCGTGATATCCTGGAACATGAACAGGAACCGCCGGCTTGCCCCCTGCGTCTCGAGCGGCACGCCCGTAGCCGACAAGTCGATCCGGTACCCGCTCCGGTGGAGCACCGGGATATCGAACAGCTGCGGCGTCCCTGTGCGCAGTTCTCCGTAGCGCTGCTTGAGCTTATCCTGATGCTCGTCGGATACGTAAGCTCCGAAAGAATTGCCGACCAGCTGCTCGTTCGTCGCTCCGAGGAGCCGTTCCATGGTCCGGCTTACCCGGGTTAATTTGCCGTGCTCATCCGTTACGCTGATCGCGTTCGGGCTGTAATCGAATAAAGTGTCCAGCAATCGGGAGGATTCATCCGCAATTGGCGGATCCACCGGCTTGTTGTCCAATGCCGTAAGTCCTTCCTGCCCGGAAGCAGCGGGGTTGCCGCGCTTGTTAAGGGTATACAGCGCCCCCGCCAGTACGGCCGAGGCTCCCAGACAGATCCAGACTGCATAGGCTCTCAGCAGCACACTTCCGATCACGATAACTGCTGCATACCCGCCTAAGAGAACCGGTATCATTTCCGTTTTTCCTCCATTTCGCCGCTTTCTCTGTTTATGGGCAGCCGAACGTAAACGGTCGTCCCTTCCCCCATGACGCTTTCAATCTGAAGGGTGCCTTTGTGCTCCTCCACAATTTTGCGGCTGACCATCATGCCCAGCCCGCTGCCCTGATCTTTGGTCGTATAGAAGGGAACGCCGATCTTGTCGATCAAATCCTGCGGGATCCCGCTTCCCTGATCCGCAATGGCGAAACAAATCCGCTTGTCCGCCTGCTCCTGCAGCCGGATCGTGATAAGCCCTCCGTCCGGCATGGCCTCGATCGCATTTTTCAATAAATTCACGAACAACTGCTTCAGCTGATTCTCGGCCCCCATCATGCCGGAGAGACTGCCGTCCACATTCGTCAAGAATTCGACGTTCTTAAGAATGGCCTGCGCTTCAAGGAGCGCAAGTACATGCCGGATCACAAGCTCCGGGTTTAACCAGGCGAATTCGGACGCTTTGGGCTTGGCTAGCATAAGCAGTTCCGAAAGGATGAGATCGATCCGGTTAAGCTCGGACATCATGATTTCGTAGTATTCCTGCTTCCCCTCTGCTCCGGACTGCAGAAACTGGGTAAAGCCTTTCAGAGCCGTCAGCGGATTCCGGATTTCATGGGCGACACCCGCCGCAAGCTGCCCTACGGCCGACAGCTTCTCGGACGTTCTCAGCCGTTCTTCCGTTTCCCTGCGCCTCGTTACGTCTTTGGCTATCGCATAAATCCCTTCCACGCGGCTGCCTACCTGAATCGGAAGCGTGTTGACCTCCACGGTGACCCAGCTTCCGTTCTTGCGCGAGACATTGAATTCGCCCATCCGGGTTCTGCCGCTTTTCGCAGCTTCGAAAAGCTCCGCCGCCGTCTCCAGGTCTCCCGGGTAAATGAAACTCTTGCAGGGATGCCCCGCCAATTCGCCCGTCTCGTACCCCGTGACCTGCCTCATGGTGGAATTAATGCTGACAATATGCCCCTGCATATCCACTATGCAGACGATGTCCGGATTATACTCGAAAAGGGGCCCAAGCTCCTGACGGCTCCGCTCCAGCTTTTCTTCCATGGCTTTACGGCCCGTCAGGTCTTGCAGCTGCACATAATAGACAAAGGAGCCGTCCATACCGGGGAGAAGAGACACGTTCAGGATCGCCCAGACCCAGTGTCCGTCTTTATGCCGGAACCTTTTCTCCATCTGCAGCCTTTTGGTTGCGGCCAGTTCCTTCCACCGGCTCACCCAGTCTTCCGTGCCGACCGCTGCGTAAGCGATATCGTCCTTGTTCATCCCGAGAAGCTCCCGGCGCGTATATCCCAGCATCCGGCAGAGCACTTCATTCACTTCAAGAATATCTCCCTGCTGATTCACCACCGCCATCCCGATCAAGGCCTCTTTGAACGCGTAGGCAAACACGGGAATCATAGCGGGTGCGATAAAGCCCGATTCGTTATCCTCATCTGGACTGAATGACTTATACATCCGGTATTCCTTTCAACCAAAAGGATTTTGGGGGTTGCTGACCGGGACGGGGAGATTATCCTGCAAATCCGCCCTCAATCGACATTTTTCGTCTTCCGTCAAACACCTGAATCGACAGGCAAACGTGCAAATGGTAACAACTTCTACGCACTAGGTAAATTTTCCTGCTATTATTTAAGCCCCTTACAAAAAAGAAAAGAGCCGGAATAAATCCGGCTCTTATTTCATTGCGGCAATCGCCAGCATAACCCAGCCTGCCAGGAAAGCAACCCCGCCGAACGGCGTAATGGCTCCTAACACTTTAATACCGGACAAGCTCAGGACATAGAGACTCCCGGAAAATAAAATAATTCCGATCAGGATCGCCCAGCCCGAAGCATTAACCAGGGACTGGTTCTGCGTCAGACGATCCGCGGCGAGACCGATTGCGATAAGGCCGACCGCATGAATCATATGATACTGCACGCCGGTCTGGTAGACGGCAAGCATATCCGCACTGATTTTTGTTTTCAGCATATGAGCGCCGAAAGCGCCCAGCGCCACCGCCAAAAACATATTGATGCTTCCCAGCATCATGAATAAACGCATCATGTCTCCATTCTCCTTTGTAAGCAAAGTCGTCTCTCCCCATGATAGCCGATTATCCGCGAAGAATCCAATCCGGACACGGTTTCCGCCGCCTTTTCAGCCCTGCCGAGAGCCTTGCGGATTACTCCGTTTCACCCACGTCGTGCTGGCCGATAATGAGCACCTGCGGCTCCAGGTAGGCACGGGTCGTAAACGGGTGCTGGAGCATGTCGACTTCGATGTCGACCACTTTAAAGCGGGCCGATTCGATGCCTTCCCTCTTGTCGTAAACGACTTCGAATTTCTTGAGACCGAGCGAATGTGTAACGACCGAAGCGCCTACCGTCAGTGCCGCCCCTTCGATCTCCCCGTGTACAAAGAGCTGCTGTGTCAGCGCTTCGTTGTTCATATCAACGATTTTCACCCATTGGCAAATGCTGCATTTCATTTTATAAGTCCCCTCTCTCTGCAAAGCCTGCATGGTTCCAAAATTCGACAACTCTTTGATAGATTCCTTCCTGGAGCATGCTGTTCCAAAGCAAAAAAAATCGTCCGGAAGCAGCCGCGGGGACTGCGTTCGGGACGATGTTCGTTTTACCTTATTTCGACGAAACCGTGACGGTTTCGACGTCTTTGTTTTCGATCACGACACTCTCGTGCTTGATCTCGACGTGCGGCTTCACTTTACGGATAAAGAAGGCCATAACAAGAGCGGCCACCGTCATCCATGTCGCCACGACGAAGGAATGGTTGATGCCGTAGACCGCGGACTGCTGGGCAATTTCCGCCATTTTGACCTTATCGGCGGGATTGATGCCGCCCGCGGCGACGAGCTCCGCTCCATGGGACTTGGCCGCATTGGTCATAAGGGACACGAGCAGGGCGGTGCCGATGGCGCCGGCCACGTTACGGAGCGTCTGCGACATGGCCGAACCGTGCGCATTCAGACGCTGGGGAAGCTGATTCATCCCTGCGGTCTGGATCGGCATCATCAGCATCGACATCCCGAAGCTGCGGATCGTGTAGAGCAGAATGAGCGTGGTATACGTCGTATCAATGGTAAGCTTGCTGAATTCGTAAGTCGTCACGGTCATGATCAGCAAGCCTATAACGGAAAGCCAGCGGGCACCGACTTTATCGAAAATAATACCGGTAATCGGGGACATGATCCCCATCAGAATCGCGCCCGGAAGAAGCAGAAGTCCGGATTCGAACGGCGTAAATCCGCGGATGTTTTGCAGATAGAGCGGGAGAAGAATCATCCCGGAGAACATGGCCATCGTCACAATGACGTTAATGACGGTCGTAAGGGAATACATGTTGAATTTGAACACACGGAATTCCAGAATCGGCTTCTCGGTCACCAGCTCGCGCCAGATGAACAGGATGAGCGAAACGGCGCCGACCGTCAGGCAAGTCACGACAATCGTGCTGTCCCATCCGTCTTTACCCGCGTCACTGAAGCCGTAGAGCAGCCCCCCGAAACCAAGGGTGGAGAGAATAACGCCGAGAATATCAAGGCGCGGTTTGGATGTGCGCGTCACGTTTTTAAGCGATACGGCTCCGAAGATCAGGGCAAAAGCGGAAAGCGGGATAATGATATAGAACAGGGCCCGCCAGCTGTAATGCTCCATAATCCAGCCGGACAGCGTAGGACCGATGGCCGGGGCGAAAATCATGGCGACGCCCATCATGCCCATCGCTTTGCCGCGCTCCTCCACGGGGAAGATCGTCAGGAAGACGATCGACATCAGCGGCATAAGCACGCCTGCGCCTGCCGCCTGGACAAGACGGCCGGTCAGCAGCAGCTCGAACCCGGGGGCGAATCCGCTTATGATCGTGCCCAGCGTAAACAAGCCGACCGCGGCGATAAACAGCTTCCGCGTCGTAAAACGTTCGATCAGAAAGGCGCTGATCGGGACGAGAACGCCGCTGACCAGCATATAGCCGTTGGACAGCCACTGGATGGTATTCTCGCTTACTTGGAGATCCTTCATCATGCCCGGCAGGGCGACGTTGAGGAAGGTTTGGCTGAGCAGGGCGACGAACGCTCCGATCAGCAGGGAGGCCACAATAGGCCCCCGCTTAAATTGGGGTGCTTCTGTACTCATGGGTTTCTTCATCTCTCACTTTCTGTAAAATCTCTAGGATTTGTGTATTGATACGCTCCAGCTGCCGCTGATCCTCTTCGGATACCGAAGCGAGAATATACAATCGGTCCATGTGGTCCCGTTCGACCAGGTTCCACTGTTCCAGCCCTTTCTCCGTCAGCTTGAGCGTAACGGACCGGCGGTCTGTCTCCGAACGCTCCCGGGAAACGAGGCCCGCTTTGACCAGACGGTCCACAATCCCGCTCGTCGTGCTGGTCCCCAGCAGAATATACTCGCTAAGTTCCCCCAATCCGATAAGAGGATGTTCCTTCAGATTTTTAAGGGTAAGCAGTTGGACCGGCGTGAGGCCGTACAGTTGGGCCGCCTTCATCAGGACTTGGAAAAAAGCCTGATTGACCTCACGGTAGGATTGAAAAATCCGGTGAATGCGATCCTGTTCCTCCAAGACTGATTCCTTCCTTTCTTTACTATTCGCCTCCAAATATTTTGCATACGAAATATTATAGGGTTTAAAAAGTTTCTAGTCAATCATATTCCTATAAACCTAATAAGTCTTTTATGAGTCCCTTTTTCCACCCCGATTGATTAAACTTGTTTGTCCAACGCAAAAAAACCCTTGCCGGGTTAAACGAGAAGGATGTTCTCATTGTAACCCGGAAGGGCTTGGCTTTATGCAGGGGGAGTCCGGACCTGTCCCGATGAAGCGGAAACGGAAGGGCCGGACGGGACGGGACGGCTAGCGGACCATCCAGCCCCCGTCGACGCACAGAATGTGTCCGTTCATGTAATCCGAGGCCCGGGATGCGAGCAGCACGGCCGGTCCGATCAGATCCTCGGACGTGCCCCAGCGTGCCGCCGGAATGCGCTCGAGAATCTGCTTGCTGCGGACCGGATCTTCGCGCAGCGCCTCGGTGTTGTCCGTGCTCATGTAGCCCGGTGCGATACCGTTGACTTGAATGCCTTTGGAGGCCCACTCATTCGCCAAAGCTTTGGTCAGGCCGGCTACGGCATGCTTGCTGGACGTGTAGCCGGGCACGTTGATGCCTCCCTGGAACGACAGCATGGAGGCCACGTTGATGATCTTGCCGGAACCCTGTGCGATCATATGGCGGCCGGCAAGCTGGCAGAGCGTGAACACGGAGTTCAGGTTCACGTCCAGCACATCCTGCCAGTCCTGGTAGTCATGCTCGGCGGCCGGCTTGCGCCGGATGATGCCCGCGTTGTTGACCAGGATGTCGAGTCCACCCAGGCCTTCGAGGGCCTGGCCGATTACGCCAGGCAGCAGACTGCGGTCGGAGACATCCGCCTGGATGGTGACCGCGCGGCGGCCGAAGCTCTCGACCCGTGCCTTGACGTCATCCGCGGGAGTCCGGTTCGTCACCAGCGCCACGTCCGCTCCCGCCTCGGCCAGACCGATCGCGATAGCGGCGCCCAGGCCGCGGCCCGCCCCGGTTACGACGGCTTTTTTGCCGGACAAATCAAATAAATTCATTCCGTACACCTTCCTTAGCCTAACGGTTATTAGAGGGGGGCCTGCAAAATGTTGACGGCTTCCCCGTATTTGCTCAGCGTCTCGGAACCGATGCCGCTGTCGGTGATCAAGTAGTCGATCTCGTCAAGGCCGGCAAACGTGATCAAGGCCCCTTTGCCGAACTTTTTGTGGTCGGCGACGCAGTAAATCGTTTTGGCGCATTCCATGTAGACGCGCTTGAGCCTTGTCAGCTCCTCTGTGAAAATGGTCAGCCCGTAGTCAGGATGAATGCCGGTGGCGGACAGAAACAGCTTATGCACGTTGAGTTTCTTCACCCAATCCGGATCGGTGCCGACGAGCAGGTTATGATGCCGGTACCCGCCCGGCACGACAAGCCGGATCTGGTCCTTAGCCGTGAGCTCGCGGATAATGAGCAGATCGTTGGTCAGGACGGTGAGCGGCATGTTCTTTACCTTGCGGGCGATTTCCAGCGTCGTACTCCCGGCGTCGAGCGCAATGATGTCGTGCGGTTCGATGAAAGTCAGCGCGTATTCGGCGATGGCGGATTTTTCGCGGACATGCTTGATATTCGGAATCTGCGGCAGTAGGCTCTCTTCGTCGGGCAAAGGGACAGCTCCCCCGTGGGTCCGCTTCAGAAGCCCTTTCTCCTCCAGCTTCTCGAGATCCTCGCGGATCGTCTTTTCCGTGACCTGAAATTTATCGCTAAGCTCGGAAACTTTGACGCTTTTCCGGCTTTCCAGTTCTTCCAGAATGGTACGATGGCGTTCAGCAGCCAGCATGAATAATTCCTCCTTGCCTGTCAAACAGGTTCATGCTTCTACTTTAACTCGTTCATAGGCACCATATCCATATCTTTAAAGGTATAATTTTCGCCGGCCATAGCCCAGATGAACGAATAGTTGCTGGTTCCCGCTCCGGAATGGATGGACCAGCTCGGCGAAATGACGCCCTGTTCATTGGAAACCACGAGGTGACGCGTTTCCGAAGGCTCGCCCATCATATGGAACACGCGCGCGTCTTCCTTCAGATCGAAGTACAGGTAAGCTTCCATTCTGCGGTCGTGGATATGAGCCGGCATCGTATTCCATACACTTCCCGTTTTGAGCTGAGTTACGCCCATCATCAGCTGGCAGCTTTGAATGCCGTCGGCATGAATGTACTGGTTCAGAATCCGCTCGTTGGACGTTTCCAGAGAGCCGAGGTGGTTCGGATTCGCTTCCTTGATCGAAATTTTTCTCGACGGGATTTCCGCGTGAGCGAGCGCCGAACAGAAATAAACGCGGGCCGGATTCGAAGAATCCTTGCTGGCGATCGTTACTTTCTTGTTTCCTTTGCCCACGTACAGCGCATCCAGACGGCCCAGCTCGAAGCTCTCTCCGTCCGCCGTAATGACGGCGTCTCCGCCGATGTTCAGGAATCCAACCTCGCGGCGCTCCAGGAAGTACTCCGTTTTGAGCGTGTCGGCCGCTTCAAGTTCAAGCGTTTCCTTGACGGGAACCGCGCCTCCGATGACCATGCGGTCATAATGGGTGTAGACCATCGAAATGCGCTCTTCCTGAAACAAATTTTCGATCAAAAAGTCATTTCTCATGCGTTCGGTTGTAAAAGTTTTAAAGTCAGCCGGGTTTGTCGTGTGACGGATTTCCATATGGGGTAACCTCCTATAAGGTGCGTTTATGTTTATTTAAGTTCGTTTTAAGTGTATCATAACCATAGTGAACATAAAAGTACTTTTTTCATATCGGATCGATAAACCCTTTTTTCATAGATTCGGGCGGCCGCCGCCATCTTTCTATCAATCTCGCATAGGATAATCTCAGAAAGGAGGAACGAGTCCCCTACCCGCACAACGGACCCAACCGGCCCTGCCCCTCCTCTTCAAATAAAAAAAGCGGCCGCCTTCCGAAGAGGAAGGCGGCCGCTTTTCCTGTGAGCGGACTGATGAGACAGGCTCGGTCTCCAATCCGGGGAAAGCGTTCCAAATTTTTTCGATCAGCAGCCTGTAAGTCTTGTCATGCTCGGACAACGATTTCTCCCTTACATTTTTGCTGCCCTTAATATTCTCCTTTGATTACAAAAAACGAACCTCGAATGGTTCCGGCTAGTTTAGACTTCTGCCTGGCAAACTTAAACTTCCCTTCTAACTCCTGCGGTACCTCCATCCCCTCGGAAAGCTTAAAACCAACGGCCCGCTTCTTAGGGTCATCAACCGTATACATGACATTGAGCGCAAGCCCGTCTTCATAAAAGACGTAGGTAAATCGGATATTTTCCACTTGAAAACGCGACGTTTCTAAAGGCTTGGCCGCAAACGCAAGATCACGTTCTTCTTTCAAAATTCGGTTCACATAATCAAGGTTCTCCTGACTTTCGCTAGCGGGTACTACCGTAAATTCATGCTTGTATTTGTTCATAAAGTAACGGGCTTCATTAGCACGTAATCCAGCAAGCGCTTCTGCTACAGGTGAAGACTCTAAACCAACCGTGGACACATTTTTAAAATCAACGATAGACGACATTTCCATCTCTCCTCTTATCTTTTTGGTTTCCTTAAAACAGGAGGGTACCGAATACAGTCTCTCCAAATTATTAGTTTTGCAGTAGTCATCTATTGGTTGTACGAAGGGGCGGCCGATAATTTCACCACCTCCTTGCACATTTTGCGGCTTTTCGGACGCAGCGCCCACGAGGCGATAGTTAGTGCGGCATAGAAAAGCGGAAGGATAAAATGAAACCCGTAATCACCATAATCGTTAGCAAACGCATGAGATAAAGCCGCACCCGTCATTAAGAAGAAAATACCGGCGTAAGCCCATTCTTTAAGCCGAGGGTAACGTGACGGTCCAATAAGCAATCATTTTTCCGCGGTGCCGGGTTACTACTTTCGCGGTTGTTTCCGCACTGATGATTGTACTCATTTTGTTTCCTCCTCATTGTTTTAAGTGAAACTTATTCAGGTTCCATATCTTCCTAAATGACTAACTCTCGATTAGACACCATTTGGTGTCTCTTTCGATTATAGGACACCATTCAGTGTCGTGTCAATCACATCTTTTCACTCTACATGAAAACTGCCAGTCGGCTATGTATGTCAACATTTCATGCCGTTTGGCTCTTTGATTGCATGCAAAAAAGCTCCGGCACGATAATGCCGAAGTTTTTTGATCATGACTCAGTTTTGGCGGGTGTCAGAACAGCGAGAAAATCATGACCGACGGCGATATGCAAAGTTGAACCATCTAATTGGGTGCCCTACGCAAAGCTGCGCGAGTTTTCAATTGTATGGATATTGAGTAGTTAAATTATTCTTTGTCAAAATAATCATCTGGCAAATTTAATTCTTTCAAACAAGCCATAAATTTTTCCCTGAAATTAGGATTGCTTTTATATTCCGGCCATGCAGCCTTATAATAAGGCAATAACTTCTCATGAGGGATAAGGCCCCAATATTGAATAGTGTTTTTCACAACCTCCTTGCCGCCACCCATGAACATCTCTCGAATGATCTCCCAACTTTCCGATTTGTCATTGCAATCGCGTGTCGCATAGATTGCGGCAGTTTGTATATTCGAGTCGGTGTGACACAAAAAGGGCGCAAAGTTTTGGAGTGTAATCGCGCCGGAAGATTCCAAAACATACCCCACATGACGCAGCGTCTCCGGGTCGTGAACCCTGTCAAGACTTTGCACTATCACTTGTATAAATTCCGCTAAATCAAAAGATTTACCGTACCAGTTCAGAATCTGTAAAGCGTGTAATAAATCCTCATTTCTATCCGAATGCAACAGCTCCAGAAGATAGCCTCTTCCCGCGTCAACAGAGGTTTTGCAGATTAGCTGAATGGCTGTGGTGCGATCATTTTGTCTTTGCTCAGCAACGCTTTCTAAAAAATCAATGGTTGGCTGCGAGATTTTCTTAAACTTGAACATTCCATCAAGCGCTTTTGATTTGATTTCTTCGTTTGGGGCGTTTTGATAAACCTGTATCAATGCATTTTCATCGCCCGGCATTCTGCTGCCAAACCACGCGATATCATAATCCAGAATAATTTCGTCCAGCCAGCGCTCATACCAGTCCAGAAAGTTGTCTTCATAGACAAAGAAAAAGGGATGATCCGGATAAAAATCTGAAGTGTAAACGATTTTCCCCCTGTGTTTCCCTTCAATTACAAGATACATATCGTATTCGCAGCCTTGTGTGCCAATACACAACATGCCGCCCAACACCCTATCACGGGCGGCGTCGTATTCCAAATCGGAGATGTCCTCATCACTGATCAGGGGCTCGGTCAAATGGTTCCATTCCTCTTTTGTCATTCCGGGGTGCAGAACGCATTTTGTAGTGAGTGCACTATCGGTATAAGAAGTTGCCTTTTCAATCGAATAAATCCCGTAATACGGCCCGGCACCTCCATTTCCAACTCTCGTTAAAAACTGCGTATAAGGCTCCGGAAGTGTGACCTGATTCTTTGCTTGCCAGTCTGCAAGCTCTTTTGCTGTAAGCTTTTCATAAACCCTGTATTTGTGTGAGGATGCTCCAAACACCGAAAAAGCCGTATCTTTACGCATGGCCTTTTCGAGCTTGTTTTTTATTCGATCAAGTTGCGTTTCTTTCTTCCAAAACAACATATTGAATTCCCCCTGTTGATTATAGCCGGGCTTCCTTCGTTTGCTTATCCAGCAATTTCAGCAGATGCGGAAATCGGTATTCTCCGTACATACTCTGTATGTGCTCGGCAGCGACTGCTAGCTCCATGCCGATAGAGGTGATATACAAAGGCTTGGAGCTGCTGCCTCGGTAAATCTTTTGGACAAAGGCTTCGTTGTCGTGAAAGGCACTTTTTGCAACACCGATCACTGGAATTTTTCCTGCAAAATCCGTGTAAACATAATGTCCGAGCCCGGGCTTTTTCTCATTGTTTAAGTACACATAGCCATCCACAACAATGGTATGTATTTGATTTATATCAGTAAGGTTCAACAGTTCCTGTATACAAGGAAGCTCTCGTTTATAGAAAAAACCCGTTTCGTATTCGTGAGGGTTTTCCGTATAAGAGATGATGACTTCGAGTGGTTTAGAATCTTCCCAACTCTGAAAAATAACCCCCACTGATTTCGCTTGATTTTCCTCATAATACACATCGACAGCGATGATCATGGATAGCGATTCCTTCCTTCAAGCTCATATTAAGCTCTAAATTATAGCCATTATATCACAGCGTATTTTTTCTGCCGCAGGCGCAGCAAAGAGGAAATATCCACCATCAAACCATTTACAGGATGGATTTTTGCCACGACATTTCGCCGCCGACAACGGGGAACAGGATGGGGAACCGTCCGGCTTTTTCAATATGACATTCGACAGTGGGCGGCCATAGGCCAGATACCCGTAGGAAGCGTACTTCCTCACCATATCCAGGGGGCGCCACACCGTCACCGCTACCTCCTGCCATTGACGCACGGCGGCATTGCTACCTCTTTAAGCAACATGCATCACCGCCCTATAGTTTTAAAACGTGAAGCTTCCCGAGCTACTGTCAAATACCAAGAGAACCGGAGCAAACGGTCAATTCCCTCATAGCTCCTCCCGAATCTTACATCGGAGCCGGGTTTGTAAGTGATTGACTCTTATCAAGCAGAGTTATATCCCGATCTCCCGCATTTTCGCCATGACCTTCTCCATCCTATCCTCAATATCTACAACACTATACTTCGGAAGCCGCATTTCGCTCACGATTTTTCCGTCGCACATAAACATTATTCGCTCCGTCTTCGCCGCAATCTTGGCGTCATGGGTTACAAGCATAATCGCAGTACCCGCCGCGTTGATTTCGGAAAGTAGATTCATAATGGCCTCCGCAGCTTCCTGGTTAAGCGCACCGGTCGGCTCGTCACCAAAAATAATCTGCGGATTGCTCATAAGGGCGCGGCAGATGCCCACACGCTGAAGCTGTCCTCCCGACACCTGGGTAATGTCCCGCTTTTCCAGCTCTGCTATGCCCACCTTCTTCATAAGCGTTCTCGCCTGTTCCGTGATTGTCTTGACATTCCTTCTGTTGTCGCGCATGGACGGAAGAATGATGTTATCCAGAATGTTCATATTCTTCATCAACGTAGGCTGCTGAAACACAAAGCCCATTTGGGTTCTGCGCAGGTCAGCCAACTCATCTTCGCGGAGTGCTGATAAATCCCTGCCGTCAAAAGTAACCTCCCCGCTGTCAATGCGGTCCATCCCGCTCATCGCGAACATCAGGGTCGACTTTCCCGAGCCCGAAGGTCCCATCACCGACACGAACTCCCCCTCGTTAATGTGGGCGGACACTCCGTCAAGAACCTTGCGCCTGTCATCACCCTGGCCGTAAACCTTTTCTATATTCTCACCGGTTATAAGCTTCTTCCTATTCATGACCTACTCCTTAATATTGCCGGATATTGTGATTTGTCCCGCTCCCGATGTGCCAATCATCGTTGCGATAAGTACTGATCCGATCAGCATCAGCGGGCACAGCAGATACGCCGATAGCGGATTGACCACAAACGTAAACGACGATGCTCCAAACGAAGAAATAATTGCGCCTGACAATATCTCTCCGAGCGTGTTAGCCAGAAGCGTCCCGAGAACAATTCCGATCATGAGCACAACTACTGAACGCGAAAAATACTGTATTCTCAAATCAGAGTTGGTAAATCCTAATGACTTCATGACGGCAATCGAATATCGGTCCTTTGCAACAAGCATTCGCATGAACAACACCGTAACCAGAACACTTATAACCAGCATCATCACAATTGCGATCTGTGAGGCCTTACCGACAGAGCTAATGGTCGAGCCGAAGGTCTGCGTAACATATTCATCAATGCCTGATACCTTGGCAAAACGAAATCTTTCCGCATATTCCCTAACTTTTCCGTCAACAACAGCCTCATCTGAAAGCTCCGCATAAATAACGGACCACACCCTATCCTCCGAACGCTCTGTAATAGCAGCCTTTGCGGTCTTCCCGCCATTGGTAATGTCCGAATACATTCCGCACACCGTGAGATCTCTGGCCTTCCCGTCAATCACCAGCGTAATGACATCGCCAACTTTCTTGCCCAGTTCATCGGCGTTCATCACGGACAGAGCAATTTCGTTATCTGCGGCTGGTCCTCTGCCTTGGGAATACTTCACCGGGAAAATAGAATGGTCGCCGAGCTCGATTTTGAGCCTCTCCTCCGATCCATCCTGCCTCCTTGCTGTGAAGGTTTCCGTTGTAAGCACGGCATATCGGGATATGGATGTGTCGCTCTCCATGACCTTTGCAACTTCCGCTTCTTTTGCAGCGATATGGTCCTTCTGTTGAATGTCCAGGCGCATATCGCTATTGCCTATCCCCATATAGGTGATGAAGCTTTTGGAGGAAATCGTGTTGTACAGGTTCTGGGGAACAATCATAATAAATGCAGCGATCACAAGCACAGCAAGCATTGTCGCGTATAGACTTGTCCTTGCGAGCACATCCTTGACGCCGAGAAAAATATTCGCATTCAGCAGCCTGTTTGCGCTCAGCGTAAAACGCCTTGCTCCCCCGGATTTGTCCTGTGAAATACCGAACCGAACCGCTTCTGCAGCGGAGATTTTCCGGAAGCGTCTCAGCACGCTGCTCACATAGCCAATGATGGCTAGGAACACTAGCACTACGCTGATTCCTCCGAACAACAAGGCTAAGGAAGAGTTCTCTCTCCCTCCCATGTATAACCTTATATTTTCAAGCAGCAAGCCTCTGAACACAAATGAAAGGGCAAATCCAACCATACAGCCAAAGGCCGCAATTCCCGCATACTTCGCAAGATATATCTTTTTAATATCAGATACACGTAATCCTATTGCTTTCATAACACCGATTTCGCGGTAATCACTCTCGATTGTGGCAAGGAGCGTAAAGCGTATACAAATAAATGCGATGGCAACGACAAGTACGCTTACTATAAGGATGACTGCAATCATAAGTCCGTCGGACATTGCATTCAGCATTTTGAACAGGGGATAGGTAATCGTAGGGCCATTGGCTTCAAGCCCAGCAGAGGTGTAATCATCTTTGAATGCCCCGAGCATGGACAAGTCTTTGAGTCTGAACTCAATCAGATATTCTGTGTTTCCGGAGCTCTGTATCTCGGCGTAGTCATGTTCGCTTACAAGAAATCTTTTGGACGAGGCGAGCAGCGAATTCATCTGAGAATCACGGAGAAATCCGGTAACGGTAAGTTTCTTTCCGCCGATTACAGCCGTATCCCCGGTCTTCGCGGTGCCGTCCTTCATATAGCCGATTGGAACATATAGCTCCCCGTCGGATACCGTGATCCTATTCCCATCAAGGTCGAGCAGGTAATCAAATTTCCCGCTCTGCGTGCTGAAGCCGTTGTCCTGAACATTGTCCACAAGTGAGTTGCCGTTTATGACAATCCGCGAACCATCAACATTGAGAAACTCAAGCACTTGAAACTCGTCAACCTTGTTGTTCTGGTCCGCAAAAGCCGTAAACCGTGCCCTATCCAGTTCCCCTGAATGCATCTGCAGAAAATGCGGGGTTTTTGCCTGCGTCATGAGTGTATCAATTGCACCCGTAAGATTGACGACAAGCATGGACGACAGAGAGACAAGCATAGCCGCGGCAGCGACGAAGATCATGGTGGTCAACGTAATTAGTTTGCTTTTTAACATATCATTGCGGATTATCCGGTAGTACATACGTCACCTCTGTCTTCAAGCCTTTTCATAGATTTCAGGTTATACAAAATTACAGAAGCAACACTTAACAGTATTCCGGCGATGATAATCAGAAGTCCCGTTCCTCGGCCGCTGCCTGTACCGATGATCCTGCCCACACTGCCCGCAAGTTCTCCGCCGTCAATCAGCAAAGGCGTGAACACATAATCCGCAAGCACACCCGACAGCATATAGGCAACAATGAATCCAAGCTGTGATACTAACCCGATTAGTGACCAAGCCCTGCCCTGAACAGATTTGTCAATGTTGGTGCGGACCAGAAAATCCAAGCTTGTGTTGACAAATGGCAGCATGGCAAAAAAGAGAAACCCCGAAATACCAAGAAGTATAATATTTTCCCGAAGTCCAAATACCACCATGAATATGCCTTCCCAAAATAGCGAAAGTGAAAGGATTTTGACAAAATTCCTTTTGATCCGAACCATTCCAATCAGCACACTCGATACAAGCATCCCCAGAGCGATAATCGTCTCAAGCGTTCCTAATACAGAGCTGTCCGAAAAAGCAAGGATCATGGGCATAGTAAGCGTTTCGATGAAACCAAGAAAAAAGGTCATTACGGAGGTCATAATTACAAGTACAAGCACACCTCTGTTACTAGAAACGGCTCTCCACCCTTCCTTAAATTCACGCATGAACGACCCGGTCTGTTCAGATTTCTTGGAAGCAAGGCCCCTGCGTACCGCAAGCGTCGAAGCAACGGTTACAAAAAAGGTGCAGATGTCGATAATAAGCAGCAGCTTCACATCAGAGACAATCAGCAGAAATCCCGCAAGTGCCGGGGAAATCAGATATTTGGCTGAGCCTGCCATCTGAACAAAACCGCTTGCCTTCGTATACTGCTCCTCGGTAAGCATATCCGTAACCGTAGCTTTATACGAAGGATCAAGCAGCGATGAGAATACCGAGCTTAGGGTCACTCCCACGCAAATCTGCCACAGCTGTGCTTCTCCGTTAAGCAGACAAATCAGAATAAATACAAGTCCTATTGCAGAAAGGCTGTCGCCCAGTACCATTAGAATTCTCCGGTCATAGCGGTCCGCAAGCACTCCCGTCACGGGACTTAACAGCAGTGATGGCATAAATGCAAGCAGAGTGACCAGTGCCATGGCCGATGCCTGCCCTGTCTGCTGATAAATATAAACCCCAAGCCCAAATGATGTAAGCCCGCTTCCAATCGCTGAGACAAGCTGTCCCGACCACAGCAGAATAAATTTGCCGAAAGCTCCTCCCGGATTATTCATTGCCGTCTCTACCCTTACCAAATATCTGCATAACGCTCATCAGACTTCCGCTTTCGGCACCAAGCAGCCTTTCTATGTTAAAAATAAACGACAGCACACGTGAAGTACGCTCCTCGTTCGTCATGTCAGCCCTATCCTCATCAAAGATGGTATTCGCATATACGATAACCATCTCCATGCATTCATACGGATACGGCGTGTTGAACAGGCCCTGCTCAATACCCTCGAGGATAATTGGTGTCAGGATCGGCGGAACGCCGCTTATAATGACCTTTTGTATCTTCTGATGCATTAGCGCGTTCTGGGGCCTGTGAATATGCTCCATAACTTCCTTGCCGCTTCCGTTATCGCTGTTTATGTTCAGTGCCATGACCACGCGAAGAATACGCTCGATGACGGGAACGCTCTTATCTAGGGCAACTTCCTGCGCTGCACCTATAAGATTGACGCTGTACCGCTCAATCAGAGCGTCCATAATATCCTCCTTCGACTTGAAGTGATGATATAGCGTTCCCCGTGCGATTCCCACCTTGACTAAAATATCGTTCGTACTTGTACCGTCAAAGCCCTTCTGCCCAAAAAGCTCATCCGCCGCGTCAAGTATTTCGTTTCTGCGTTCTTCTGCTTCTTTTACAACTCTCATCGTTACATCTCCTTGCTTGATGCCAGGCATCAACAGACCGACTGTCTGTCGGTTATGATGTAAATGATAGCATATTGTTTGAAGGAGTGAAAGTAAGTATGGCATGAATCATGATTTCTTTATTCGGGCCCTCCCGATCATTGTGGATGGAGCAATCTTTGCCCAACTCGATGCCACGGAAATCCTTGTCCGGAAGGGCTCCTTATATGTGGTGCAGAAGTTCGATGGATGACAATTTCAATGCCGTATGGAATATCATTGTCCGTGGGATCGTACAATCGAAATAGTCGTATAATTGGGCGTACGACCTAAAAACTTGCCGTCACTTATGATACGACTCACCTCGAGTAAGCTTATCCTCTGTACCTCACGTCACTGAACGGCACCGCTCAGATGCTCGTGCACGAGCTTCCACTCGCCCTCAGCATCTTTGACGAACACATTCGTCCCGCGTCCGCTGCCCGAAACGAATTCCCCTTTGTGATAGCCTTCCCAAAGATACGTGTAAATGCAGGCGGCCGACTGCGGCCCCTCCGCAACCCACTGCACATCACGGACTGAATACACCTCTTCTCGGATGAGATTCCATGCGTTCTCAAAGTACGCCCGGATTTGCTCCGGAGTCGTACAGCTCTTGTCCGTAAACCAGTAGACAGCCTGCGGGTGAAGAAGTTTTCTTACTTCACTGAAGTCGTGTGTATTCGTAGCGGCTATGTAAGCTTCCAATGCTTTTTGATAGGTCATGCTGAATCTATCCCTTCTTTTGTTCTTATCGCTCTGTACCTGTTCTGGTTTGCCTCACAAGCTCCACAAGATCCCGGACATTCGTCAACACGTCGTCGGGCTCCGGAGAAAACAGCGCCGTTTGAACGGTCTCAAACCAGTGAGCTCCAATCGTCATCAATCCCGCCGCCTTCCCGGCCGTAATATCCGCGCTGCTGTCTCCGACGAAAATCACGTCCTCCTTAGACAAACCAAGCAGCTTCAGCGCTTTAAAAATCCCCTCGGGATCGGGTTTCGGCCGATCCACCTCGTCGCCGGATACGGTGGAGCAGAAAAACTTCTCAATGCCCAGCTTGTTCAAGCTAACATCGAGGGCTCTCCTGCTTTTGCCCGTTATGATGACCATCCGGACTCCTTGCCCGCTTAAATCCTCCAGCATATGCGCAATATCCCGGGGCATACTCACCCTTGCATGAAAATGATTTTCATAGAAAGAATAGTAATCCTCTATGGCTGCCGGCGCCTTGGAAGCGTCGCTCACATTCAGCCGGATGATGTCATCCTCGGTCGGCCCGAATTTGGCCGTAATCTGCTCGTCGGACAGCGTCACGTTTTCGTACGTTTCAAAAACACGGCGAAAAGCGTCGAATGAAAGCGGCAGCGTATCCGCCAGCGTACCGTCGAAATCGAAAAGAACCGCCTGGATCGGCATGGGTGGGTCCTCCTTTTTTACCTCGTTCAAATGTTATTAGCGCTCTCCCTTACAGCCAGCTAACCACAATACAAACTATTCCGACCAGCAAAAAAGCACCTCCGCCGAGCCTTGTGGAGAGCAGATACAGATCCGACGGCTCCGTCCCGTCGTTGGATTTCCAGCTTTCCTTAACGGTCCATACGGCCCCCGGCGCGAGCAGCATCAAGAGACCGACCGCAATCAGCACGATATAGATGAAAATAGCCTTCTCACCCTCTCCCCTTGCTTCCTATATCTTACATCCTCCCGCCTTTTCCCGCAAAATAAAAAAACCGCCCGCTTCCCGAGAAGCGGACGGCCCGGCGATTTACATCTGGTCCCACTGGTTCCAGTTGATTTTGAGAACGCGGTCCATGATGTACGTCGTCGTGTACCGGTATTTGTTCGCGCCGGACTCGAACAGGACGAACAGGTCGCCGCCCACCGGCACGATGCCCTCGGTCATCGGAACGGCGGTCAGCTTGCTGTTCGTGGCCTTGGCGGACTGCCCGTCGAGGAACCAGACGGGCACGCTTGTCCCGCCCACGGTTCCCGTGGCGTGGGCCGGTTCCTGCAGCGGGTTGTTGTAGCGGTACAGCGTGCTGTCGTTGCCGCGTCCGTAGGACTGGCTGAGCACGATGGAATTCTGCATAAACGCGATGCCCTGGATTTTCTCCGTGATGGACAAGAGATAGTCCGGCACGGCCGGGGTGTCGGCGCTGCCGTTCCACTTGTCCGAACGGATCGTATCCGTGACCGGATCGAGCCGATATCCCGCGGTCCAAGCGTAATGCTGCACGCCGTCGCGGTTGACGAGCTTGTGGCTCGGGTCGGTCGGGTAGCTCTTCGCTTCGTAGAACTCGCCTACCCAAAGAACGCCGTCGGCGAACGTATTGAACGCCGCGTCCACCGGCACCGGCACGGAGCCGATGAAGGAGACTTCGCCGTTGTTCTGGGCGCCGACCACATCGCTCAGCCGAAGCTGATGCAGCGCTCCTTCGGAGGCGATCCACACATGATCTCGGCTGACCGCCACGCCTCCGGCATGCCCGGTATACGGGGTGCCGTCGCTGTTATACAGCACGATGGATTTGACGTACTGGTTCGTCGAGGCGTCCGTGACGGTGAGAGTCGCGGGACGGCCGTCTTCCAGGTACGCCACGGTGAGCAGCCAGTTGTTCGCCTGGTAATACGCCATTCCCTGGGGAACGAGATCCTGTTTCAGTCCCGAAACGACCGGGCCGTCGGAGCTGATGTTCCACAGGCTCTGGTATTTGCTGTCCTTCGGATTGACGGCTCTTTCTTCCTGCGTGATCAGTTGATGGGAAGGTGTAACGGTAACGGACGTTTTGGCCGACTCGTTCTCGGACAGATCCACAGCGCTGATCTGGAACGTATACGGTTTGTTTCCGATCAGGGAGTAAGCCGTGAACTCGTGCTGGGAAGCGGGAACCGTATAGAGCAGTGTCCCGTTCTGGTAGATGTTGTACTGGAACACATCTGCCTCCGAGTTCGCCGACCACGCCAGCTTCGCGCTGCCTCCGCCCACAATAGCGGTAACCCCTGCCGGAGCCTGGGGCGCCTGATTGTCCTGCTTCGGACGGGCCGGGGCTTGTCCGGCAAGGAGTCTGCCGGGCGTCGGCGCCTGCAGTCCGGCGATCTTCTGCATCGCCGTACCGCCCGCTGCCGGATAGCGGTAGGTGATCGTCTTGCCTTCGGCCACATCGTCGGCCGTATACGTAGCCTTGACCGCTTCCGCGCCCGCCGGGTCCAGAATCGTAACGGTCTGCGTTCCGCTGTTCGTCAGGCCGCCGACATTTTCAATGATGTGAAGCTTGCTGTCCGGTACGTACTTGCTTGCGTAGGAAAGGGAATAATAGCTGTTGAACGCCTCTTTGCCAAGCGGAGCGATTTCGGCTCTCCGGGTCCAGACCACGCCGGTTTCCCAAGGTCCCAGTTTGTAGGACTGGGCGATTTGAGCGTTCCAGCTGCCCGCTTTGAACCGGTAGCCCTGCAGGTCGACCTGTACGGCGCTGTTGTTGTACACCTCGATGTACTCGAAAGCGTCGTAGCTCGCGAAATTGGTCGTGTCTGGCACCAATTCCGTAATGAGCAGCTTCGGCACCGCCGCAGCCTGAACGGCTTTAGGCGGCGAGACCAGCAGTAGCGGAGCCGCTGCCAGTGCCAGAGTTAAGGCGCCGGCCATCTTTTTCCGTAAACTTTTGCGCATTCTACATCCTCCCGGGTGAATCAATTTTATATGAAAAACGGCCGAATAAAAGCGGATCTTGTTATCAAAGCCATCCACAAGTATTCAACCGTTATTTCCCAAAGGAGCCGCGCGCCGTAACCTTTACGCGGAAACGATACAAAAGCATCTATAGAAATCCCTTGACTATCCTAACGCATCCGGCGCCGCACATCTAATGAAGAAATTGTTAAGGCGGCTCTAGCGGTTTTCATCCTGCCAGCGCCACAATTCCTTGCTGGACGTCGAGATTCCGATGACCCCGCTGCCGAGAGCGGCGTTAAAGTCTTCCAGATCGGTCATCAGGCCGCCTGCAATGACCGGCACATCCACTTCGGCCCGGATCCGCTTCATAATCCGCGAGCAGACCATTCCCGGAAGAACCTCGATCGCGTCAGGCTGGGAGCTTTTTGTCATTTTGATGCCGTTATCCAGCGATACCGAGTCAAAAACGAACAACCGCTGTACGGTAATCAGGCCGTATTTTTTACCTTCGGCAATAATGTTGTTCTTCGTCGTGACGATCCCGTCGATGCCGATTTTCTCCGCCATATAGGCGACTCCCGCTTTGTCTTTGCCGATTCCTTCGATCAGGTCGAAATGGACAAAGGACAGCTTCCCGGCTTCGCGGATTTTTTCCACAATGCCTTCGATCATAAAAATATCCGATTTCAATATAAAGACGATATTGGAGGAGGTCTGCAAAATGCCCGGCAGCTCCTCCGCATTCATCAAGCTTGTAATCACGGGTTTCTTTTTCAGACAATAAGCCACTCGCTGTGCACGTTCTGTCGTCTCTTTCATCCTCATCACCTCATCGTTGATTAAACATTCTCCAGGTCTCCGGTCCAATCAAACGTTCAGCACCTTCAGTCCCTTTATGCAGGTAACCATGCTGCATTTCGCTGGCTGCCTCTAAGCTGTATCTTGCGCCTCGTAGCGGCAGGTTACTGGGAAGAACATCCCTGTTTCACAATGGCATGAACGGAAGGCACCACATAGGTCGGTTTAAACTCGGCCGACGCGATATCCGCTTCGCTCGTAATGCCCGTGAGGACAAGCGCGGTGCTCATTCCCGCCTCGGCTCCCATCCGGATGTCCGTCTCCAGACGGTCCCCGGTCATCAGGCAGTCTTTGGCTTCCACCTGCAAAATATCGAGTGCGGCCAGCGCCGTCATTACGGAAGGCTTGCCCATAATCCGGGTGACCTTTTTGCCGGTTGTACCTTCGATAGCGCCGATCATTCCTCCGCAGTCGGGAACGTCTCCGCCCGGCATCGGGCACGTTCTGTCGGGATGGGTCGCGATTGCCTCGGCTCCACGCTTGATCGCCTGGTAGGCGAAATCCAGATGGTTGTAATGGAAATCGCGGTCCCAGGAAATGACGACGACACCGGTTTCCTCCGGCGTGTCCGCGAACCGGATGCCGTTTTCCAGAAATTCTTCCTTTAGAATCGGCTCTCCGATGACGTATACCTTTTCGCCCGGATAGTGATTCTGCAAATAACGGATCGTGACGAGCGCGGGATTCAGCATCTGTTCCATGCCGATCTTCACGCCGAATTTGTCGAGCTTTTTAACGTAATTTTCACGGGATTCGATCGTCTTGTTCGTCAAGAACAAAAGTTTCTTTCCTTTGGACTGCAGATGATGGATCGTTTCCACCGCTCCTTCGATCGCATGATCGCCCAAGTAAATCGTTCCGTCCAAATCAAATATGTACCCCGCATAATGATCCATCTCTTCACTCCCTTTCTCTCGGTTTTGCTTTTTCTTCGAGCTGATTTACAAACCCGGCTTTCCAGCCGTCAGAGGAATTCTTTCCAATTCCCGGCCCAAAGAAATTTTGGAAGAAACCGGCTCCGGTATTTCCTTCAGCAGATCTTCGTAAGGCTCGTCGTCCGTCAGGTGCACGAGTATACCCCGGCCGATTTTGCTCCAATCGTAGTAGCCGGCAATGTCCCGCAAAGTGCTGTGCATCGCCAGACTTCTCTCCGCCGTCGTCGATTCATGGACAAGCAGGTCGATCCGGTCCATGTCCCGAATGAGCGGGTTAGGCATCGTATCCGTCGAATAAACGAATATCGTCCCGCTGCATTCCACCTTGATGCCGACGGCCGCAACACCGTGCCTGCTCGGAAAAACCGACAGAGCCGTTTCGCCTTCTTTCCATAGTAGTGCAGGCTTCTCCCACTGGAACGATTGGACCGAAATCTCGAAAGCGATGGGCCATTTCGTCAATTTCATCAGTTCCAGCCAGTTTTGCAGCCATTCTTTCTCCGACTCGTCACAGTAAATTTCCAGCGGGTCTTCCCGGCCGTCGATCCACATCCCCCACAGCAGGGAGGGCAGACCGTAAATATGGTCGATATGAACATGTGTAAACACCACCCGCTTGACTTCGTGCGTCGAAAGTCCGAGTGTTTTCAGCTTCCCGAGCGGGTTGCCTCCGATGTCTATAAGCGTGCTTCCGGACGTATCGCGCACAAGCAGATACGTATTGTCTCTATCCCTGCCCGAAGAGGCACACGCCGTTCCCATTAAAATCAGTTCCATGTCTACGCGCCCCCTACTTGATACCGGAGTGCATAAAGCTGTCGACGAATTGTCTCTGGAACACGAAGAACCCGATGAGCAGAGGCAGGATAACCATCAACGTCGCCGCCGTTACCGTCCCCCATTGGGCGCCGGTTTCAAACGACTGGGCGAAAATCGCGATCCCTACGGTAAGCGGACGGGATTCGACGGAGTTCGTAACGACGAGCGGCCACATGAAATTGCTCCAGTGGGTGCTCACGGAAATGAGGCCGAACGCAATGTAAGTCGGTTTGGCGGCGGGCAGGTACACATACCAGAGCGTCTGCCACCATTTGCAGCCGTCCATGCGTGCGGCTTCGTCCAGATCGAGCGGAATCTGCTTGAACGTCTGGCGCAGCTGGAACACCCCGAACGAGGAGGCCCAATACGGCAGCATGATCGCCAGCTTCGTGTCGACAAGGTTCAGCTCTTTCATGATCGTGTAGTTCGGGTAGATCAGAATGTCCGGCGGAATCATGATCTGCGTCAGGAAGATGATGAACAGAATACCCGAGCCGACAAAATTCAACCGGGCAAACGCATAGGCGGCCAGCGTGACCGTAAAGAGCTGAACGGCCAGGATGCCGACGACAATGACGATCGTATTCCAGTAATACTGGAGGAACGGAATCGTTTTCCACGCGTTGATGTAGTTTATAAAAGTCGGATTTTCAATCGCAAACGGATTGGCCCTTGTAATGATTTCTTCCGAAGGCGTGAAGGAAGTGAACACCGTCCATACCAGAGGGATCAGGAAGGCGATGGCAAGCAGAATAACAATCGTCCGGTTGATGACTTGATGCATAAAGGGTGCCTCTCCTTTCTCCTAGTAATGGATTTTTTTATCGAGGTAAGCGTAGTTGAAAATGGATACGGCAAGCAGAATGACGAGCAGGATGACCGTCAGCACGGAAGCTTTGCCCATGTCCCAGAAGCTGAACGCCGTTTCGTAAATGTGATAAAGCAGCAGGTTGCTCCCGTTGTCCGGACCGCCCTTGGTCATAATGTACAGATGGTCCACCAGTTTGAAGGAATTCGTCACCGCGATGATAAAAACGAACGTCGTGGTAGGCATCAGCAGCGGAAACGTAATTTTGCGGAACACCTGAAAAGGGCTCGCGCCTTCCATCTTGGCGGCTTCGTACACTTCCTTAGGCAGACTTTGCAGCCCCGCCAGGTAAAAAATCATGAAATACCCGGCTTCCTTCCAGATGACCATAAACATCATGGCGTACATGACCCACTCAGGACTGCCGAGCCAGTTGGGGCTCTCGATGCCGAATACACCGAGAAATTTGTCCAAAAGCCCGTAATCCGGCGTATAAATGAACAGCCAGACGTTGGCGATGGCAATCATCGGAATGATGGTCGGGTAGAAAAAGGCGGCACGGAGCAGCCCGTTGCCCTTCAGCTTGTTATTCACCCAGATGGCCATGTAGATGGCGAGAAAAATACTCGTCGGAACCGTGCCGACCGCCAGAAGAATGTTGTTCTTAATGACTTTGCGGAACACTTCATCCTGCAGGACGGATTTATATTGATCGAGCCCGACAAACGTGCTGCTTTCGAAGTTGGAGCTGTAGAAGCTGAGATAGATCGACTTGAGCGTCGGGTAAAACGTGAACAAGGCCAGGAAAATCAGAGAAGGCAGAAGGAGCGCGTAAGCGAAAGCATTCTCTTTCCAGTTGAATTTATTCTTGATGGTTGCGGTTCGTTGAGCCAATCAAATCACCCGTTTCTTCACATGGAGAGGTTGGTCGAAAACGACAGGAAGCCGCAGGTCGCATTAGGCGATCCCGCAGAGAAAGAAGGATCCCGTAACGCAACTGCGGCTTCTCATCGTCTCTAGCCGAACATGTTTTAAGTTAGTTAAAGTTATTTAAAATTCTTAAGAATGCCGTCGGCCGCTTCCTGCGATTTCTGCAAAGCTTCTTTCGCCGTCATCTTGCCGAGCAGCGCCGCCTGAATATTGTCGTTAAACAGCTTGGTTATCTGGCCGTTCTGGTACGTGGAAAGCTCGCTGTTCGCGTACTCCAGCTGATCTCTGGCCACTTTGGCCTGCGGGAACGATTCGATGTACTTTTTCAGCTGATCGGTTTCGTAAGCGGCTTTCGTCGTGCCGACATATCCAGTGTCGATCGACCACTGAGCCACGCGCTCCGGCTTCGTCAGGAATTCGATGAATTTGACGGCCGCTTTTTTGCGCTCTTCCGGGATGTTTTTGAACACGTACAGGTTGCCGCCTCCGGTTGGAGAACCGAACTGTTTGTTGGCCGGCAGGAAAGCGACGCCGAAGTTGAATTTTGCATCGGTTTTGACTTTCGTCAGGTTGCCCGTCGTATGGAACATCATGGCC
Source organism: Paenibacillus sp. RC84 (assembly GCF_041260495.1). NCBI lineage: Bacteria > Bacillati > Bacillota > Bacilli > Caryophanales > Paenibacillaceae > Paenibacillus > Paenibacillus sp. RC84. The sequence continues at coordinate 217,280 of NZ_JBGBYL010000002.1, read as the reverse complement.
GTTTTGCCGCTGATAAAATCGGAAGGCACAGTCGCCCACTCGATCGCTCCGTTAGGCATCACGTTATCCTTCTGCCCCAGGTCCATATAGAATTGAAGGGCTTCTTCCACGTGCGGCTTGTTGAAAAACACCTGTTTGCCGTCGTTCGACATAATGTTGTCGCCGGACTGCAATGAGAGCGCTTGCAGCATCCAGTATTGATAGCCGGTGCTCGGGATTTCGATCCCCCACTGCGACACTTTGCCGGATGCGTCCTTTTTCGTCAGCTTAGCCGCTGCCTCCCGGAGCTCCGTCCAGTTTTTCGGCGCTTTTTCCGGGTCCAGCCCCGCTTCTTTGAACATATCCTTGTTGTAGTAAAGCACGATCGTACTGCGCTGGAACGGAACGCTCCAAACGGTGTCGCCGGACTTCGTGTTGCCAAGGAACGCTTCATAGAAGTTGCCGAAATAGTCTTTCGAGAACCGCGGAGTGAGATCCTCAATGGCTTTCATCGAAAGCAGCGTGTACAGATCCGTGGACAGCAGAACCGCCATATCCGGGGAGTTGTTGCCCTGAACCGCCGTAGCGACCTTCGTCATCGTATCCTGGTAACTGCCGCCGTAAACCGGCTTGATCTTGATGTCCTTGTTTTCCTTCTCAAAATCTTGGGCAAGCCCATCGATGATTTTCGTAATCGGTCCGCCTACCGCAACCGGGAAGTAAAATTGAAGCTCGACGGGTTTGCCGCTGTCTCCGCCGGAACCTTTATTGTCTGTAGACGCCGTACTTCCGCCTCCTCCTCCGCAAGCTGAAAGAAGCATGGCTAGCGCGATCATAAGGACCATTAGTTTTTTCAAGAACGTTCCCCCCTGAAATTCGTTAAAATGTGTAAGTCTGTGCCGGTTTGAGTGAACTTTCACCTTTTTTGAAAACGCATTCATTTCTTTGCGGTATCCCGGACGCGATCTCTCCTTTCTATAAATAGGCATAAGAAAAAGAAGCCTCCAGCATAAAAACACCTCCGAAAAGGAGTATGCGTGAAGGCTTCTCATCATCTCTAGCCGTCGTTGGATCAGGTATGATATTTGTCTCCATCTTACACGGAAGCGGTTCCATTGGCAAGAGATTTTTGTCAAAAAAAATTCATAATAGGAAGGAGATTTACTTCTCTTCTCTTTTTTAACCAAACCAATCCGATATAAAAAAGCATATAATGGAGATGGAGGTGAACAGACATGTTCAGCAGTGAAGAAAGAGAAGCGCTTTATAAAATTATGTATACCCGGCGGGACGTCCGTACTTTTCGCAGCGATCCTATTTCCGATGAAACCGTTATCAAGCTGTTGGAAGCCGCCCATCATGCCCCTTCCGTAGGGTTTATGCAGCCCTGGAACTTTATCCTGGTGACGTCCGATGAAATCAAGGAACGGCTCGCCTGGGCGGCCGACAAAGAAAGAAGGGCGCTGGCCATTCATTACGAAGGGGAGCGCCAGGATCAATTTCTGAATCTGAAAATCGAAGGTCTGAAGCAGGCGCCGCTGACGGTGTGCATCACCTGCGACCCGACGCGCGGAGGTTCCCACGTTCTGGGACGCAACTCTATCCCGGAAACGGACATGATGTCCGTTGCTTGCGCCATCCAGAACCTGTGGCTTGCGGCCTGCGCGGAAGGGCTGGCAGCCGGCTGGGTCAGCTTCTACAAGAAGAACGATATCCGCGATATTCTGGCGATTCCGCCGCATATCGATCCGCTCGCTCTAATCTCCATCGGCTACACGGACCACTATCCCGCCCAGCCGATTCTCGAAACGGCAAATTGGGAGAAACGCCGGGCGCTGGATGGCCTGATCTACCGCGAAACGTGGGGACAGCGCGGAAACTGAACAAGGGAGTATTCCGATTGGAATGCTCCCTTGTTTTTTGTGGCGCGAGCCGCGGTTGTAAACGAACGCGGTTGCAGCGGTGCGAGTTGGTCGGGCAGGGCACGGCTGCACATGGGATTCACCTTCCCTGCAAAAGCTTCTTCCCGATCCTCTACGTCCGATTTACCGGGCCGTTCCTGCCGCTTCGTGCCCATGTTCATTCCGGCTCTGCTCCAGGTAGTCTGAGGCAAAGTGAAAGCCTCGCTCGAGCAGTAGAGGAACGACTTTCTCCACCGTGCGGACGGTTTCTTCCCGGTTTCCTCCTCCGTCATGGAGCAGAATAATACTGCCGGCCTCTGTCTTTTCCTCAATGAGGCGCACCATGTTGTCAACGCCGGGGAAAGACCAGTCGAACATTTCGAATTCCTCCGACCACATCATAATTTCATACCCCCGGGCCCGGACCAGATCGATGTCCCCCTGATTCAGCAGGCCGTACGGAGGGCGGAAAAGAACGGGCGCAAAACCGACGGCATCCCGTATGGCTTCATCCGTCCGGGACAGCTCCTCGTTCAACTCTTTCTCATTAAGAAGGACCATGTAAGGATGGGTGTAGGTATGATTGCCGATCGCATGCCCTTCATCCAGTATCCGCTTGACGATGTGCGGGTGCTCCCGCACCCTTTCCCCCATTAAAAAGAACGTACAGGTGATGCCGTATTTCTTTAAAAGATCCAGGATCTGCGGGGTATAAACCGGATCGGGGCCGTCGTCAAACGTTAAATAAATTTTGTTTTCTCCGTTCGGAACTCTGCGAGGGAGATCCTCATGCGGCTCTCTGTAATGAGAAAGCATATCTTGCGCCGCTGCCTTAATAACCCCGTATCTTTTCAGATCGTAGCTGTCCGAGTTATAAGTAAGGCCCGCTTCGGCTATTACGCCGATCAGATGCGCCCAGTCCACTATTTTGTTTGCTTCCAAAGGTTCTCATCCTTTCATGGGTTCCGATTAGCATGTGCGGGTGCACGTCTGTAATAAAGCCGCCCGTCCGCTCCCGCTTCCGCTTGTTCAATCAGGTTCAAGCTCTGCAAATAATTCAGGCTGGCCAGCATTTCAAACAGCTTAAAACGGAGCTGTTCCGCGTTTACCGGCACAAAGAATACGAGACAGCACAATTCAAAGGCGGTCATCGGCTTATCCATCCGGGCCAGTATGTCGTCGATCCGCTGCCGGTACTGGGCCGCAATGTCGGCCGCTCGGGCGTTGTACTTACGGAAAGGAATCATATGCCCCGGATAAGCCTTTCGGACAGGCAGTTCGGCATGTTCCTTTAGCGAACTGAAATAGGAGCTGAGCGGATTCTCGTCAAATCCGAGCGTGAAATTAAGGTTCGGCAGCATTTTCGGAATCACATGATCCCCGCAAAAAACGAGCTGCTCTTGTTTGTCGTAGAGACAGAGATGTCCTTCCGCGTGACCGGACACCAGCTCGGCTTCGAAGATCGACTTACCGAGCGCAAGTTTATCGCCTGCCCTTATAAACTCCGTATCCGGGTGGGCAGTCATAGACTTCACGTAATGCTTCAGTTCAGGCGCCGTAACTTCAAGCAGATGCCCGGGGGCTCCGTGCCGGGTAAAAAGCTCCAGTACCTCTTCATCGTAGACGGAATCCGCCGACCAAATCCGCGAGGCCTGAAGGAAGCAGGCTTCCGTCATCCGCACCGAAGCCCCCGTCACATCCTGGAGCCTGGCGGCCAGCCCGTAATGATCCACATGATGATGAGTGATAATAATGGAGCGGATATCCCGCGGAGAAATCCCCAGATGTCTCCAGGCCTGCTGCCACAAGCCGAACGTTTCTTCATCGGGCATTCCCGCATCGAGCAGCGTATATCCGTCTTCCCCACGGATCAGGTAGGCGTTCAGCCACTGCAGGACACTGCCGACAGGCAGTTTCACACTGACAATGTCCTCGGTTTCCTGTTTGAGCAGCTCCATTCGTCACGCTCCTTTCCATGTGTCCCGCATCGGTTTAGCCTCAGGCTTTCACGGTCATAACCTTTTTGCGCGTATAAAATTCAAGTCCGTCTTTACCGTTTACATGCAGATCGCCGTAAAAAGAATTTTTGTAGCCGGAGAAAGGGAAAAGCGCCGTCGGAGCCGGTACGCCGATATTCACTCCCAGCATTCCGGCGTCTATTTCCTCGCGGAACTGGCGGACGGCTCCGAGCTGTCCGGTGTATATGCAGGCGCCGTTGGCAAAAGAAGAGCGGTTGGCTATCGCAATCGCCTCTTCCAAGCTGTCCGCCTGCATGATGGACAATACCGGCGCAAAAATCTCATCCTGCCAAATCTTCATCGCCGGCGTCACTTCGCCGAATACGGTCGGGCCGAGGAAATATCCCGCTCCGGATGCGGCCTCGTCTTTTCTGCCGTCGCGCAGCAGAACGGCGCCTTCCTGTTCGCCGGAGTTCAGATAATCCAGGGTCCTGTCTTTGTGGCTTTGGCGGATAAGGGGGCCCAGCTCCGTCTCCTTATCTTCGCCGTTACCGATTTGCAACCGATCCGCCGCGGCAAGCAGCTTCTGTTTTAAGCCGTCGCGGTCTCCACCGACCAGAACGACGACGGAACAAGCCATGCAACGTTCGCCTGCGGATCCGAAAGCCGACTCGATAATGCTTTTGACCGCAAGCTCCTCATCCGCATCCGGCATAACAATGGAATGATTTTTGGCTCCGGCCAGCGCCTGGACTCTTTTTCCGTGCTGTGCCGCCGTTTTGTACACATATTCCGCAACAGGCTGCGAGCCGACGAAGGATACGGCTTTGATCTCGGGATGCTCCAGAATGCCGTTCACTACTTCGCGCGCTCCGTGTACGATATTGAACACGCCATCGGGAAGGCCCGCTTCCGTGAACAACTCGGCAAGCCGGTTCGCAAGCAGAGGCGTGCGTTCGGACGGCTTCAAAATGAACGTATTGCCGCAGGCAATGGCCATAGGAAACATCCAGCACGGGACCATCATGGGGAAGTTAAACGGTGTGATGCCCCCCACAACCCCAATCGGGTAACGCAGCATAGTCGTCTCCACACCGGTGCCCACGTCCGGGGTAATCTGTCCCATCATGAGGGACGGAATACCCGCCGCAAATTCCACGCATTCGACACCGCGCTGGACTTCCATATACGCATCTTGCTGGGATTTCCCGTTCTCCCTCGTAATCAGAGCGGCAAGCTCGTCCCAGGCCTCAACGAGAAGCTGCTGGTATTTGAAAAGGATCCTCGCCCTTTTCTGGACGGGTGTGTTTTTCCAGGGCAGAAAGGCGGCTTTCGCCGCTTGAACCGCCTGATCCAGATCCTGGCGGGTTGACAGCGGGACCTGAGCGATAACCCCGTCGTTCGCCGGATTATAGACCGTTTCGGTCACGGACGAAGAAGATTCCTGCCAGCTGCCGGATATATAGTTTTTTAATAAAATGGTCACAGAAGCACGTCATCTCCTTTCGGCTTGCACACGATTTGAATAACGCGAACTTTGAAGCTTCACATAGCGGATGCAGTAAGCGGAGGGAAGAAGCGGCTCGTCCGGGATGCTGAGGTCCCCGCCGTCCAAGGGTGTATCCAGAGAGACACGGAACGGCCTCTCGCCTACTTTGAACGCGACGGTTCCCACCTTCGCTGCACGGTACTCAAAAGGATTTCCAGCAGGTATTCCGTTTATAGAAATGAGTAAGCGGCCATTTTCCGGATCAATGGACAGCACGCATTCATACTCGGTGCCCTCTTCGTAGGTTTGTAAGAATACGTCACTTTCTTCTTGCAGGACCGAAATACGTCCGTCCGTACTCCAATGGAGTCCGCCAGCCGTTTCGCCCCGGCCATCGGTCAGCTCGATCGTAAAAGGTGCCGTACCGATGGCAAGAGGCCGGATACCGATTGTCACATCCGTTTGAATGCCGGCGGGAAAAGTGAAAGTTTTCTCCACCTTGACGTAGTCATAGGGGTCACGGCTGCTCAAGATCAGGCCGGAATCTACTCTTAAGCGGATCTCCGACCACTTGGGCCGGTAGATACTCCAGCGGTCGAAATCTTCCAGGCCGGAGCTTGAAAGAGCGGGCATTTCGCAAGTCTGCTCGGCTGCGGATACGAGACCGGAGCCGCCGGTGTCCGGCATCGGGGCTGCTTGTGCCGTTTCAATGGAAGAGCCGGGCAGGCCGTACACTCTTCCCTCAAGGATCGAGCCATCCGTATCCGTGTCTGCCGGAGGAGTTGCCGCATCTCCATCTTCATGAAAATCCGGCTCTAAGGGCACCGGAATGCGGGCCACCCAAATATCCTCCTTGTTCATGCTGTAAGCGACCCAGATTGCGTCCTCTTCCGGCGTCCCGTTTCCGGCCGATATTCCGCGGACATAATTCATCCCGTAAAATTTGTAAAAGCCCGTATAGCGGCGCGGGGGAACTTCTCCTCCGATTAACCGGAGGTTGTCGAAGTGAAGCCCGTCCTCGCTTACGGCTGCGGCCAGCGGCCAGCGGTACGCGTTGTTCGGGTTGGGATTGTACAGCAGTGCATATTTGCCGTCCGGCGTTTGCTGGCCCCACAGCTTGCTGCCCGCTGTGACCAGACCGTCAATCTCCCCCGTCTCTGTCCAGCTTTCCCCATCGTCTTCGCTTAGGGCATATTTGCCGTTCTTGCCGATACCGGCTACCTTGTTTCCGGGCAGGGGATAGCAGCTCAGCGCTTTGTAGCCCGTAAGCGGATAAAAACCATCCTCGCTCTGATCCTCTTCCCACCACTGAATCGTCGCCAGCCTATCTTGCAGTAGTAGCCGGCATGCCTCGACAAACCCCTCATCCGGCGATTCCGTATACGAAGGATAGCCTGTGTTACCGGCATTCCATCCCGCATGAGCGTTCAGCCGGATGAAATAAATGGGGCCCATGGACCCGTCCGGGTATATCTCACGTACGACCCGGCCGATTCCGCGGCCGTCATTGGGCATCACGGAAAGAACCGGACTGATGCCGTAGAAGCCCAGCGTCAGCAGTCTTCCGTCGGCTGCCGTGTAAAACCCCATACGCTGATGCATGACGGCAAGGCTGCCGCTCGGCAGGTCAGCCCCGTCAGGCCCGCTATATACCCCCGTCGGTATCACGTAAGAAGGAAACGCAATCACCGGTTCGGTCCATTCCTTGCCGTCCGCCGAACTTGTAATCATCGTCCGGGCGGGAGGATGATTCTCTTCCACAGGACATGTAATATACTGCAAATAAAACCGCTGTCTCCAGAAAGCCAGCATAGGCGCATTATGAAAGGTCCAGCCAGGTCCTCCTTCCAGATCTGGCTTAAGCCTGCAAGCCCGGACCGCCTGGTAATGCCGGACGCCGGGAACCGGCTGGAGCCTTCCATGGTGCTGGGACGCCTCCGCTTGTTCCGTACCGATATATTTCATATCTTAGTGCCCTCCTTGGCCGCCTTCCTAAGATTCCTTGGAGAGTGCTGCGGCGCCGGTGCTTTCGAGAAGCGCCGACCAGAAATTTCTCTCCCGGTAAAGAAGCGGCACGGCCAGGGTCAGGAGCTGATCTCGGTTAAACCTTCTTTTCAGCGAAAATTTCGCTTTGATAAACACGTTTTTCGCTTTGAACCAGCCCAGGGCCAATTCCTCCAGCTCCTGGTCAAGCGTCTGAAAATCAGCTTCCCGGATGAACCCTGCATCCAGTAAATAGCGCAGCATAAGCCGATTTCCCGCCTGTCTGCTTTCGATAATATTGACGCCGACCAGTCCGTTGGTCATGCTCTCTTCAAACTTGTCCGGTTCCGGCGTTCCCTCCCACAAATGCTCCGTCTGCAGGTTGTCCAGCTCTCCGATTAGCCTTTCCGCATGACGGCTCAAATCGGAAAGCTTGAATTCGTAAGGCGGAACCTGGTCCTTCAACCGGATCAGAGAACATGGAGGTTCCTGATATGCCGGATTATTCTCCGTCTGCGAGCTGAGAAAAGCCTCCTGGAGACGTTCGGGAGGAACTTCAAAATCCCGGAAGCCGTTGATATCGTCATCCAGAACCCGGTATACCGAACGCTCCGAATCGTAACCGGTGATCAGGGAGTAATGGTACCAGTGGTACTGTTTCCAGGCGAGCGAGTTCGGAATCCAGTGAAATAAATCCACGTGAACGACCGGGAGCTGACCGCTATCCAGCAGTTCGCCGATTTCTTCCCCGATTGCCTGCGGATTCCGGAAAAAGTAAGGCTCCCACTCTCGGATAAACGTATCAAAAACCTCATTCTGATACTTAAGCGGGTGGTCCATCGTTAAATAAGTGAATGAAGAATCCGTTGCGACCTGATACGTGTAGTGGTTCAGATAAGCAGCCGTCCGGTAGCTGGAATCATTTGAGACGGCAATGGAATAGACCGTGTTCGACACGCAGTTCATCCAGAAGTCGTTAAACGGGCGGAGAGATTGGTTATACGTCAACGCAGCGCGCTCCCTTCTTAATCGAGATGAAAATCAGCCCGGTATCATAGCCAGTCTTTCCAGCCAAAGTTCCAGAACCTGCTTTTCTTTCAGCGCCATCGTATCGAGACTTTGTATGATCTGTTCGATCAGACGCGCGCTTTGGGTGAGCTCGTATTTGAGCAATTTGTTTCTCAAGTTGAACAATTCCTGTTCCATTTGCTTGTATGCTTCCTGGACGATGTCCAGACCGGAATGTACGGCTATCCCATGCTCCTGCATGTATTGAAGCCGGACTCCCATGACTTTCTTGTGCTCCCAGAGGATATGAAGGTACGCGATATTCGTAACGACAGCACCTTCTCTGTCCAGAATGCACCTCAAAGACTCCGCAGCGCTTTTGTATACGTCGAGTCCGAACACCAGTTGAGAACGCTCGGGAAGTGCAAGACCGGTATGCTTATCCGCCGAGTCTACGTACTGGGTCAGAAGCGGGATCACCTTGTCCAGCTGGAACTCCGGATTGAAATCTTCTCTCGCCTTCAACAGGAAAACATCCGTAACGGGAGAGTGGGTGATCCCTTTGGCAATGTCGGCGAAAGGGACGGTTGAAGAAGCGAACAGCCTGCTTTTGTTAAAGCCGAGAATCTGAAATGTTTGCTCCTCCAGATCGTATCCATAAATCAGCGCTTCCTGGACAACGTGTTTTTTTCCGTGGAAAGGGTTGTCCGCCACATAATATTTATCTACATAGGCATACACGTATTGGCCCCGGTCAATGGCTTCCACCGCCTGCCGGTGAATGTCCTGCTCTTTTCCCGCCGCCTCCGGCACTATTGTCAGCACTTCACTGAAACAGCCGGGCTCGTCCGCGTTATAGAAACGGATTTCCGCGACTTGCTCTTCCCGGGTCCTGGTCAGCGAATAAGCCTGCAGCTGTATAAAATTATTGAGCATCCAGGGCATATAAGAACCGGCCGGACCGAGTATGCTCAAAGGAAACGCGTAATACATGCGTCCATGGATGGGAGGTATCTCCACAGGCAGCACTTTAGTTCCCGTTTTCACGCGCCTTCACTCCTTCTTCAAATTGAGGGCAGCCTTCTGTCCTGTCCATACTGCCTCTGCGCCGGGATTACCAGATGTACCGGAGTCCGTGCAGCCTCGATTTCAGTTCGTCGATCAATGCTCTTTCTTCCTCTTCGCCTTCCGCTTCGAACGTGACGGAGAAACGCACGTAAGCGCCTGCGTCGTCCCATGGCACGGTGGAGATGAGCTTTTCGGTAATGAGATACTGGGAAAAGTCCTCCGCACTGTCGAAACGGGGGCCGTCTTCTATCCCCTTGGGAGCCTGCGCATACAAATAGAAGGTCGCTTTGGGCTTCCGCACTTTAAAACCGACCGAGCCTAAGGCTTCGGCCAGAAGACCGTGCCGTCTGGAATATTTGGCTGCGGTAGCTTCTGTAATTTCCGGATGATTCAGACAGTAGACGCCTGCCTTCTGAATCGCGAGAAACTGCCCGGAATCGTGATTGTCTTTCGCATAAGAAAAAGCCTTAAGAACAAGCTCGTTGCCGGCTACGAAACCTAGTCTCCAGCCTGTCATGTTAAACGCCTTCGACAAGGACTGGATGGCAACGCCCACATCTTTGGCCCCCGGGACGGATAGGAACGACAGCGGAGGTTCGCCGTCGAACGTCAAGGCCGCGTAAGCTTCATCGGAAACGACGATAATCTCGTTTTCTTTGGCGAAGCGGACGACTTCTTCATAAAACGCCCGGGTAGCCACGGCGCCGGTCGGATTGTTCGGGTAATTCAAATAGAGCAGCTTCGCTCTTTTCTTCACCTCGTCGGACAAGGCATTGAGATCGGGCAGATAGCCGTTCTCCTCCAGCAGCGGCATCTTGACCACTTCACCGCCAAGCCACTGGGTGTGGGTGCCTATAACCGGATAGCCCGGCACGGTCATCAGCGTAATATCTCCCGGATTGATGAAAACGGCCGGAATCTGGGCCAGGGCAGGCTTAGAGCCGATACAGTGATTGATTTCGGTCGTCGGATCAAGCCCCTTTACACCGTAAATCCGCTCCATATAAGCGGCAGCCGCCTCCTTGAATTCGAACGACCCGTTATCCGAGTAGAACCGGTTCTCCCGTTTGGCCGCTTCCGTGGAGAGAACGTTAACGACCTCCTTGTCGGCCATCCAGTCCGGCTCCCCTAATCCCATGTCGATAATGGGGATTCCCGGTTTTTCTTTTAATGCTTGAGCCTTCGCGCGCTTAATTTTCTCGAATTTATAAACCTCGTTTCCTTTGCCGAACTTGTCTCCGCCGATGCGGTCCGCAAAGGACTTTTGAATGTAATCTTGTAAAACGAGCATGTTTATCCCTCATTTATGCGTTTTATGGAGCACCGGCGGTGTTTCCCCGCCGGTGCGGGAGTTTTTGCTTATGACAGTGAATCCGCTAATTCCTTGCGTTTGATTTTGCCGACTCCGCTGCGCGGAATGCTATCTACCGTAACGAATTTTTGCGGCAGCTTGAAAGGAGCCAGATACTGCTGGCAGTGTGCGATAAGATCGTCAATCGTCACACCCGGATCAAGTACGACGAAGGCTACCGGATACTCGGTCGTCTTCCGCTCATTCATGACACCGACAACGGCGACATCCTGGACGCCGGTCAGCTTCAGCAGGACATTTTCCACTTCAAGCGGGTCCATCTTCTTGCCGGCGACGTTGATCATGTCGGAAGAACGGCCGTTAATGTACAAGTGGTTGTGTTCGATAAAGCCTCTGTCCGTGGTCTGATAATAGCCGTCCGGCGATATGACAAACGGGAAGGAGGCTTTATAGTAGCCTTTGGCCATGGAGGAGGAACGGACTTGAATAATGCCCGATTCACCATCCGCAACGGCAAACCCCTCTTCGTTCACGATCCGGATATCAACTCCGGGAACCGGCGTACCGAGCGAAGCTTCCTTGCTGCCGTTGTTGAACGTACAAGGCCCCGCCTCGACGATGCCGTAATAATCGCAAATTTCCATACTGGTCTTGTCCAGAAACGCCTGCTTCACGGCATGATGCAGCGGAGCCGCAGAGGACAAGCACAAGCGGAGGTTGTGTTCCGGTTTGCAATATTTGGAGTTGTTGAGCAAATCGTAGACGACAGGGAATGCGACCAGAATCGAGATGTTTTCCTTCATGACCGTTTCCCAGATCGACTTCGGTGTAATCTGCTTCGCGATAAACAGGCAGGCACCGGACACGAATACGGCAAGCAGGGACGTATTGAATGCGAGTCCGTTATGGAACAGCGCGGTTACCTGCACGTTATCGGCGGAAGTGATCCCCGAAGCCTTGGCCCAGTTCACTCCGGCATTAATCACCGCATCATGAGTGAACATCAGGCATTTAGGCCGCCCTGTCGTACCCGAGGAGAAGCGGCAGGTCGCCACATTCGCAAATTCGTCTTCGTCGAACGAATCGAAGCTTTCTTCCCGAAGCTGGACCTGAATCCGGCCCTCTCCGTCAAGTGTAAGAAGCGATCCGATGTTGTAGTAAGAGCAGAGGTTGTCCACCTCATCCTGGGTAAAGGTGTGATCGATCAGCATCGGGATATACCCTTCCAGAAGAAGGCCGTAGTACGCGAACAAATAGTTCGGGCAGTTTTTCATGGAAATCCCCACGGGATACTGCTTCGGAATCTGCTGTTTGATCCACGCGCCCGTCTTCTCCACCTGGTTCCAGAACTGGTGGTACGTATAGCTTTCATCCGCGTAGCGGATCGCTTCTTTCGGTCCGTATTTCAGCACCGCTTCATACAGCTTGTCGATGATGCGCTCGTTTTGAGCCGGCGAATCACCCTTTACCTCTTCGCTGTCTTTCGGTTTGTTCAGATAGTAGCGATCCATTTTAACCTTGAAGGCGGAGTTAACGTCATCTTTGCCCAGCGTACCGGAGTAGAGCAGGTCCATGTTTTCCCCGAGGTTAAACAATTCCTTCGCTTCTTCGTCGTAATAACCGCCGATAGCGGAGTAACCCAGCTTCAGTTCTCCCGACTTCAGGTAGATCATTTGAGCCAGAATTCCCATATCTACCAGTCTTTGCTGATAGGTGTAAAAGTTTTTGTCATTCACCTGGGACTTATCGATCGCAAAGAAGAACAGGACCGAAGAATCGTGTACGAATTCCTGATCGAAGCAAAGCTGCGTGGAGCGGGCTCTGAAATCGCCGGCCTTGATCATTTTCAGCTCGCTGCCGTTGAATTCGTACGTGCCCGGAATCATGCCCTCCACGGCATGGACGACGCAGAATATGCGGATCGGCATACCGAGGCTGTTTACAAATTCCAGCAGACGGATGAAATCGTGACGCGGAATTTCAACCGGAAGATAGGAGGAGCTGGAGCGGCGTTCGATGATCAGACGCAGCATCTCGTTGTAATCGTTCCATTCCGCCGGGATATGATGGCGTACCGTCCAGTCCTCAGACGGCTGCTGATGCTGGAGAGACTGGCGCACCTTCTCCTGGTACAACCGGATCGGTTCCCAGTCGAAAGCGGACAAACCGCTGTCGAACGTAGTGATGCAGCGACTTTGATAATTCCCGCGATAGGCCTGCTGCACGGCCCGAGGTTTGGTTTCGTGCTGCTTGACGGCGATAATGCCGACCGGTTCCTCGTGGCTGTCCAAATGAAGCAGCGTTTTGATATGCTGATCTTTGCATGCGGTATACGTGGTAAAATTTACGCCGAGCGAATGGAAGATCGTCTGGAAATTTGCCAGGACATGGCCCGCGTCGATGAAGCTGAAACGGTAGCCGCGATGGGAGTATTTCCAGCAGCTTCGCCAAGGAACGGCCGAAACCATGATGTAATAATCCGCGTCCTGGTCCTGTGGAAGGATCGCCTCATCCAGCAGAAAAAGGGAATCCGCGCAGGCGATTTTATGAAGAGAAGTATTGAGAGGCGAGTAATAATAAATGCCCGGCTCCACACCGTCCAGCGAACGGACAATAACATACACATCGACCGGATAGCAGCCTCCGGCAGACGGGAACGACCACAGCATTTCGGACTGGTAGCCGTAAAATTTAACCGACGTGACACTGAAAGAGCTGAGCAGCACCTGCTCCAGAATGCTTAACCCTGTCTTGGGCAGCATATCCTCATTGGTTTTGTTAAAAACGGATGTTTTCAGGCGGGTATAGGGTCCCTCGAAGTTTTTATGTCTTTCGGGACGCGGAGATTTGGAAAATTTGCTTCCTACGTATTCCCGGCCTTTTAAATTGTAGAAAATGGACAGAACATCCTCTTGAGTTAACAGTTGATTGGTCATGTTACACTCCTACCAAATGATTTTTGGAATGGGGGTTAAAATGCCGGTCTGCCTTCCTGCACCAGTAGGCCCAGTATTCCCGGATCGCTGTCGCGCCAAAAATGATTTTGCTTTTCATTTTGATCTCATGGCCTTCTGTCCATGTGTAGGGAACACCTGTCGATTCGGCGATAAGCTGAAGTTTGCAAGCATTCTCCAGAACGGCCGCCCAGCAGACGGTTTCCGGAATCGTTTTGCCGGCTGCGACCAGCCCGTGGTTTTTGAGCAGCAGCGTGTTGCTTTTACCGAGCGACTCGGCTACCTGTGCCGCAATATTCGGATTCGTTACCGTATTTGTAGTCAGCGTAAACCGCTGTGTATTCATAATCGGTGTCGCATCGTGCGTGACCGGACGAAGGTCCAAATCCGTGGCACTGAAAATCATGGAATACGGGGGATGCGAATGGATAATGCAGTTCACGTCCGCCCTCGCTTTGTAGGTTTCTGTGTGAAGCGGCCATTCCGAGGGAATATGCCCCTCTCCCTTCAAACGGTTGCCTTCGGAATCGATAAGGATAAAATCGTCAGGCGTCGTTTCTTCCCAGCCCAGGAACCCTTTCCGGATCCAAATATTTCCCGATTCAGGATCACGGTAGGAAATTTGCCCGTTGTTAATGTCGTTATGTCCCTCCAGGTACAAAATTTGAGAGGCATAGACCATCTCTTCAATAAACTGGCTCACTGATTTTAGTCCCCTTCCGGTTGAAGAATGATTAAAGAGCGTTATACAGAAATTTTCTGGACTTCCTGCTCGATGAATTCCGCCAGACGGGAAATGGAATTGAGCACTTCCGGACTGATTTCCTCCACTTCAGTTTCAATATCGTAAGCTTCTTCCAGCAGAACGACGATTTTGATCTTCGCCAGGGAGTCGAGTCCCAATCTTCCGATGTCGTCGCCCACTCTTTCCAGATCCTCCGGCGTCACATTTCCGTCCGAGGCTTCCATAATAAATTGTTTGATTTTGTCTTGAATATTCATCGTTTTCCCACCTTCTTCAGATTGATGTTCCTATCCCCCGTCCTCTGTACGGTACTGGACTTTAGGAGGGAATACCGCCGAAGCCGCACGAGACTTGGTCCCCATGGAGAAATAATAGATCGGCATAGCGAGAGCGGTAGTAACAAGCGCCATCAGTACGAGCATGGCGTACAGCTTAGGCGTAATGATTCCGTAAGTCATCCCTATGTTGATGACGACCAGCTCCATCAGACCTCTGGCATTCATCAAGCCGCCGACTGCGGATGCTTCCCTCCAGCTGAATCCGATCTTTCTCATATAAAGCGTGCATCCGCCGTATTTGCCCAGAATGGAGAAAAGCAGCAGGATAAGGAACGGAAACAGCATATCGACGCTGAACAGGTCCAGCAGATTTGTCTTCATGCCCGAATAGGCGAAATAAAGCGGGAGAAAAAAGACGACGGTAATGTCCCTGATTTTGAAGTTCATTTCGTTGAGAAACACTTCGCTTCGCGGCATGGCCAGTCCCAGAATAAAACAGCCGAAGACGGCATAAATACCGATGTATTCCGTGACGAAACTCGCGCCCAAAGTCAATAACAGCACTAAAGCCAATCCTCCGTGCGACAAAAAACCGGCTTTCTGAACCTTTGCGCCAAAGCGTTCCATGAGCGGTTTGACGACAAACAGCACAATTAGAACGAACAGAACGGTGTACAACAGAGTAGATATTCCCGAGAACATATTTTTGGCTTGTACCATGACAATGACAACAGCCAGAATACACCAAGAGATCACATCGTCTATACTTCCCGCCAGCAGAGTAAGCGAGGCGAAACGGGACTGAAGCAGCTTCTCCTCTTCGAGGATTCTCGCCAGCATGGGAATCGAGGTAATGGATAAAGCGACGCCCATGTACAGGAAAAATTCGAGCTGGGTAATCTGCTGCTGCGCAAGGGACGCATACAGGAAGAGGGAGATTCCTCCCCCAAGCAGAAAGGGAGGAATAATTCCCGATGAAGCGAGCAAGCCGGCCTGCCGGAACGATTTCCGGTCGATGCCTTTCATCTCCATACCGACGAGCAGCATGTACAGGCACAAGCCGAAATTGCTTAAAATGTAGATCGCATTGCCGACATCCGCATTAAATACCGATTTGCTGATCTCGGGAAAGAAATACATGAAGCAGGTGGGTCCCAGAAGAATTCCCGCTACCATCTCCCCGATTACAGAAGGAAATCTCAGCATGACCGCCACTCTCGCCATAATCCGCGCAGACGTAAGAATGAGAATCAGAGCGACTATTACATTGAGAAGAAGATGCATGATTTACGTCCTCCCGACATGTTATACCGTCGCAACGGGAACCTCATTGGAAGCCGGCTCCTTCGTTCCCTTCAGGAAAGATTCGTCGATATCGAAATACAGCTTACGGATCGTATCCGGCGCCTGCTGCGCACCCCACATGACGACTTCATACAGGGAAAGCATATCCATTTTGGAAATAAAGCGTCTTTCCGGGTTCAAAAATTCGTACTGGTCCGGAATGAAGCTCTGCACTTCTTCGTAATAACCGTAAATCCGTTTGGTCGCTTCTTCCGTAGAAAGCCCATGATCGCGGACCGCTTCCACCGTCGAAGCTACCTTTTCAAACAGAGGCTGGAACTCCGCAAAATCCACGCACAAGGAGCCGATGAAAGGAGCTTTCTCGATATCAAGCAGGATTTGCAAGTCTCTTTCTTTGTAAAATTTGGAGAGGACTTGAGTCAGACGAAGGGAAGTAAAAGCTTGTCCGAGCGCCCATACGCGGTACCAGGCATTCCAGAGGTTAAAATCACGGAAAGCGGTGTACGAGCAGGAAACGAGGCGGTCGTTCGTGTCATAAGATTGCTGGATGATACGGGAAACCGGTTCGAAGCGCTCTTCATTGAAGTCGTCTTCTCTCACGGCGTCGATTAAGCGCTGGGCAAGCGAATTGATCGTCTCCGTCGTAATGGCAAGGCCCCTGGAAAACAGAGGGTCGATAAATGCGGAAGCGTGTGCCAGCAGACAGAAGCGCTTGCCGATAACCTTGCTTGCGGAATATTGAAGCCGGCCTCCGCTGGAAATCCATTCTCTTACCGGTTTAGCATTTTCGAACTGTTTTTTGACATCGGGATAAGCTTCGAGGAAGTCGGCGAATTCTTCCTCCGGCTTTTTGTTCGAAACGTTGTCCGGATTGCGATTCAGGTCGTATTGAAGACCTACGCTGCAAAGAATACTCGTCGATTTCGCGTTGTTGTCGAACGGGATGACCCACAGCCAGCCGCCGTCAAAAATATGATGCAGCGTACCGTTATGAATCCGGTTGGGGAGCTTGTGCTCGTCCTTATTTGTAATTTCGTCGAACGGTTTCACGCCTACCATGTGGGTGAAAATGGAACGGGATTTCGTTTTCATCCGCGACGGCTCTTCGCGCAGACCGAGACGTTTCGCCAATACGGAGTTGAAGCCGCTGGCGTCTACGATATACTTGGCGCTGAACTCTTCGTTCGCCGTCGTTTTGATGTTTACGCCGTCCTCGTGAATGTCGATATCGGAGATCATCGTCTTCTGCTTCACTTTGGCGCCGTATTTAATGGCCACCGCCATCATGTAGGCATCGGTGTCCTGTCTGAACAAGTGAGCCTCGGGTCCGTAAGGGATATTAGGCACCGGCAACTGCGTGCTTTCCTTCGGATTCTGGGCCTCTCCCTCACGGTGGTAGAAGAACGAGAAATTGCGTTTTGTTCCGGAATTCGATGTGATATGATTTTGAACAAACGGCAGTGTGCTGCAGTGCATGATTTCCGGCACATCGTAGCGCTCGGCCATAATCCGCATCATAAAAGATGTGGCGGGAATCATGGATTCCCCGATCACGAAACGCGGATGAGTGGCCGCATCGATAACGAGCACGTTGAGCTGCTGCCTGGCCAATATGGCGGACAGGATCGTTCCCGCGATTCCCGCCCCGATTACGATCACATCATAGTGTGCTGCTGTTCCTGCTGCTTTTTCCATTAAAATAAATGCCCCTTCCCTATTTAAAATCCCGTTTTTTGTTAAGCGTTGGCTTTCTCGGCTACATTCGCGGACACGAAGTCCACCATGTTCTGAATCGTTTTGATGTTGTAAAATTCCACGCTTTCCTCATCGATTTCGAGATCGTAAAATTTAATGATTTCCAGCATGGATTTAATCAGGGTTAACGAGTTCAACCCCATTGTGGTCATATCGTCATTGCTTCCGATCTGGTCGACGGCGATGTCCGCCTGTGTAAGAATTTCTCTGATTTTGTGCTCGATTGGATTCATAAAAGTTGACTCCTCCTATATTTTTTGTGCCAGCAGCTCTTTTTTTAGGGTCTGGATCATTTTAGGCTCGATTTCGTAGAGTTTGCCGCATGCTTCCGTAATTTTGGGAACACTGATTTTCCCCAGGATTTTGTAGTTGGTGATCAGTTTGCGGATTCTGTCGGTCAGTTGGATGCTTTCATTTAAAGAATCGCGGATGGAGGTTTCAATGTTCATGACATCGAGGAATCGGCTGAACAGGAGCCGGGAGCTGTAAAGGAAGAAAAACGCATTCTGGTACGCCTCCAGTTCCTCTTCTACCTTGGAGATGTCTTCACGGTTGGCTTCCAGAAAGTCGATAGTCTGCTGGTAAATTTTAAACTCGTCGCGGCATTCATGGACCCAGAGCTCGAATTTCGCTTTGATTTGATCCAGTTCAGGATTGGCCGCCCGTTCGCGGTCGATGTCGAAAATCATGATTTCTTTGACAAATTGTTCTGTGGGGTTATCGTCATAGGCTTTCTCAACCGTTTCATGGGGGTAGTAGTCGAAGAAATCCGGCTGGGAGTGATCTTGAATAAACCATTTCTTTCCGCCCTCGTGGCTGAGCTGGGAAATCATCATGCAGTGGGGTTCATGCTTCTGGAGATAAGTAAAGGTGCGGTGTTTGAAATAGTACCCGTCGATGAAGAAAAACACGATTTTTCCCTCATCCAGCGCTTCGATAATTTTCGGCTCCGCTTCTTGAAACGTTTCGATTCTCTCCTGGCGTAATGTCAGGCCGAAATGATGAATATCGTCCAAAACGCGCTTTTTATCGTGAAAAAGCCAGCGGTTGTCCCTTTTTGCGACAAAATGCTCATAGACGTTACCGGTATCTTCCAAGGCACCGTAAAACATATATTCAACCGGGATGCCTTCTGCTTTCCAATAGCTGACGTAATGACTTTCCACACAGTTAAAAAAATCTTCATCGTATCTTGGTATTATTTTCATATTTTAAAATCAACTCCTTAGTTTTCTATTAATATCCAATTTGTGCTTAAAAAAAAGGACTGCCTATGCCGACACCTCGCTTTCTTCACCTTCTCATGTTGTCTCATAGACTATATATCTCCAGTGCACACCGTGAAAAACACCGACGGCACAGAAATATCGAAGCACGAACTCAAAAAGTAAGGAAAACGTCAAGCCGGACTTAGACTGCCGGTCAAGCAGAAGCGGGAGCAGTCTCCCGCCTCTCTTGAAAGTTTCCTATCAGGCGCCGACTTCACCGGTAAGAACAGGAGCTTTCTTGGTCCCGATTCCTTTGCGGTAAAGAACAAAATATCCCGCCGAAGCGACTAAGCTGAAAACGACATTGACCGCGATCAGGAACTGATAGTCATTCGCAAGGTCATAGTTGAGGCCGCCGGCAATGGCTGCAACGACTCCGCCCAACTGATGAATGAGCAGGAGAATACCCGTCTGCAGGCCGATTTGTTTCTTCCCTTCATTCAGTGCTTCTCCGGCAACGAGAATACCGCCAGGCACGGCACCCAGGTATGTCGCTCCGAAAATCAACGAGAAGAGAATAGGGGAATAATCGAAGTGGAAGAACAGGACCGCGAAACCGGCGATTCGGAAGAAATATAAGTAAGCAAGTGCTTTGACGCGCGGCATGTAATCCAGAAGAAAGGAGAACGTGACTCCTCCCACCAGCTCCAGAAGTCCGAGCAGACTAAGGGACGAGGACATCATCCCATCCGACACGTGGGCCAACTGGTGAATGGCCATCAGGTTCATTTCGACGGTGCCCATGCTGATTCCGCAGGTAAGGAGCGCGAACATAATGACCAGCATAACCGGGCGGGTCAGGTAAAGCAGGAAAGCCTTGAAGCCTTCCGACATTTTCTTCAGGGAAAAGACAGGTTCTGCGGGAGCCGGCGGCTGTTCTTCACCGGGTTCCTTATTTGTAGAAGACGATGATTCCTGTACGGGTGCTGCCGGCTCCTCTTCTTCGGGTGCCTCTTTGTTGGAACGGACAATCAATAAAATCAAGGGAATAAACGCGAGCGAGATAATAAACAGCACGGTGTATACCGTTGTCCAGTTCAGCCAGCTCTTGTTGCTGACAAGGACGGGAGTAAGCACCGCCAATCCGAGCGAACCCGCGCTGCCAATGATCATTAACGCTTTGGCGCGGTGATGTTTGAACCAGTTCGCGACCAGCACATAGCTGGCCGAGGCCCCTATGCCCGCTATGCCTGTAATTAATCCGAACCCGAGGAAGTAACCGATGGGATTCCGGAAAAGCAGGACGATAGCCAGCGAAAGAAGGTTGGCGATCGCCGAATAAATCATGACTTTCTTGTAGCCGATCTTGTCGATCAGCCAGCCGCCGAGCGGAGCGCTGATTGCGCCGATAAAAATGGCCGTTGACCAGGTAGCGCCCAGAAAGCTTCGTCCTACGCCCAGCGTTTCCGAAATGTCCTTCTGATAATAGGCCATGACGAACCTGCCCAAAGATCCGACAAAACCGAATACCCATAAGAATGCCAGCAGAAACCAGGCATATTTTTTCTCTTTGAACAGCAAACGCATCTAACTCCTTTCACCCTCGTCATGTAGTAGCGAGTAAGTTCAGTATATCGCCTAAATTATGTAGACACACCAGCCAATCCCAGTTTTTTTCCCCATCCAATCCCCTCATGCGGTATAATAAACGAAACAAGGAGGGTTAGCCATGAATATGCGCTGGAAACCGCGGCCCTATGATCATACCCCTATATTTCGTCAAATTTGTACGTATTTCAAGGAACAGATCTTAAAAGGAGAGCTCTCGCCAGGCACCCGACTTCCGACAGAAAGAGAGCTTGCGCTCCAATTGTCCGTCAACCGGAGCACCGTATCGGCCGCATACGAAGAACTCCGGGCTACCGGACTTGTTTATTCGGTACAGGGCAGCGGAACCAGGGTCAGCGAAAGCCTCTGGGAAACTACCGTCCAGACCGCGCCGAATTGGGATCATTATCTGGGACGGCGTTTCTTCAATCCCAACGCGGCCATAACCGACAAAATCGGCGAAGCCGCATCCATACCCGGTATCGTAAATATGATCAAAGGGGAGCTGTCCCCGGATCTGATGCCGCTCGGTCTGCTCGGCGAACTCGCCGCCCAAATCGACTACACGCAGGCCTACAGCTATTTTTCGGATAAGCGGGGGGAACCGTCCTTGCGCGCCGTCCTGTCCGATTTTATGAAAACCCGGTCCGGCATCTCCGCTTCTCCCGAAAGCATCCTGGTCACATCAGGAGTGAAGCATTCGCTCCAGCTCATTTCCAACACTCTTCTCCAGCCCGGAGACGCAGTCGCTCTCGAAGGGCCTTCCTACATCTATGCGATGCAGGTTTTCTCATCATCCGGTATCCGCATGTTCCCGCTTCCCGTAGACGAACACGGCCTGATCCCGGACGAACTGCCGCGTCTGGTTCACAAGCACAACATCCGCATGGTTTTTACGAACCCCACCTACCAGAACCCGACAGGCACAACGCTCAGTCCGGCCCGCCGCGCCAAACTTATCGATCTGTGCGAACAGCTCCGGCTTCCGCTCGTGGAAGACGATCCGTACGGCCTGCTTCATCTGTCCGGCTCGCCGCCCGTTCCGCCTTTAAAAGCGTCCCCCGAAGGGGATAAGATCGTCATCTACCTCGGAACGTTGTCCAAAATATCAACACCCGGCATGCGAACCGGCTGGATTGTGGCTCCCCCTCCGGTAATCGACAAACTCGCCGAGACCAAAAACCGTATGGGTTACAGCTCCAGTCATTCGGGAGAACGGCTCGCGCAGCTCTACATGACCTCCCCTTCGTCCGTTCAATCCCTGATCTCCATCCGCGAAGCTTTGACGGCAAGAAGAAATACCATGCTCAGCACACTGCAAAGCGAGCTTTCTCCGTACGCATCCGTTTTCGGCGGAAATCATAACGCACCGGGGGGATATTACGTCTGGCTCAAGCTCAATCTGCCTTTGGAAGACAAGCAATTGGTCGATTTAGCTGTAAAGGAAGGCGTCATGCTGTGGCCCGGAAGCATTTACGGCATGAAAAAGGGATTTTTCAGACTCACGTACGCCTCGATCCGGGAACACGAGATCGTCGAGGGAATCCGTAGAATACGGCGTGTTTTCGAAAAAGCGGTTCTATAGTCCGATTTTCCCCGCCGCAGGTGTAACCGATTTGTCCGTAATCCGTATGAGTAGGGAGACTACGTGCTCCGGCACCACTATCTCCGAACGGAAGTGAGACATGAACAGACGGCAATTTCTCCGCTCCCTTGCGGGTGTTTTTGCGGCGGCCTCTCTCGGCGCCGCCGCTTTCTACTCTTTTTTTACCCGCGGCGCTTCCAAGGAACTGGGTTCGGGGCTGAACACCGCTTCCCCCGGACCATCCGGGACTCCGGCTTCGATGCCTGCCGGCCCGGGAAAGCTCCTCGCATCACTCTGGCTGCTGAGCGACCTGCACGTCACCCCTTATGATTCAGGGACCTCCGATAAGCTTAAGAAAGCGCTTACTGATCTCGCAAAGCCGGAGCATCCCGGAGATGCGCTTATTTTGGGAGGAGATCTGACCGAGTACGGCTCGGATAACGATTATAAGCAGCTCAAAGGCGTGCTCAGCGGCTTCAAGCTGCCTCCGTTATACGCCAACATGGGCAACCACGACTATTACGACATCTGGATTGACGGCAAAGGAAGCTTCGCCACGGAAACGCAGCCTAACGGTAAAACGGATGCGCAGTCGAGGCAGCGGTTTCAGGCTTTTATGAAAACCGAGCGCCCTTACGGCAAGTTTGAAACCGGCGGGATTCCGGTGTTCCTGCTGTCCCAGGAAGCCTACGTGCAGGAAAAACCGGACGTTGGCGAAGGAGCCTGGTACTCGGATGCCCAACTGGCCTGGCTCAAAACCGAGCTGGCGAAACTGGAGAAACATCTCCCTGTTCTCGTCATGATTCACCAGCCTCTTCCGCAGGAAGGCTCCGACGGCGGCACTCACCGGGTAATCCGGGCCAACGAGCTTCGCGCTATTCTTGCCCCTTATCCCAACGTATTCGTATTCTCGGGCCACACGCACCGCGATTTTACGGCCAACCATTATACCCGCCACGCCACCTTTCACTGGTTCAGCAACTCCACTGTAGGGCGCAGCCGCTCCAAAGTATTGTCTCAGGGAATGTACATCCAGGTTTACGAGCACGAGGTTCGCGTACGCGGCCGGGAGTTCAGCAATGCAAGCTGGATCGGCGCGGCGGACTGGACCGTTCCGCTCAAAAAATCGGCGGACTGAACCCGTCCCGCCGGACAGGCCCCGCCGCAGACGCAGACAGGCCGGAACCGGCATAAACCCCGGTGTCCGGCCGTTACCCGGCGTTATTGAGCTCCCCTCGCACTTGATTCCCGGACGGCTTCCCCTGGGTCCCTCTGTGCGCAGGGGCTTTTTTTAGGGGATGAAATCAGAACGTGTTGTACACGTTATCGCACTCTTCCGTTGTCGGCTCATAAAAGCAGTGCAGCTTGTAGCGTCCGACAAGAGGCTGATTATACCAGATCGGCAGACAGTCGCCCGGCGGTTGATTCCCGCATTGCCTGCGAGCAGTTGTTCCTAACGGTGCTGCGCGTAGCGGGAAGCCTTGGAAATCCGGCGAATCTCCTCCAGTTCTTCCGCGGACAACGGATCGGCCGCTGCCGCCTCCGCGTTGTGCGCGAGCTGCTCCAGGGAGCTGGCCCCCGGGATCACGGCGGCTACCGCCGGATGGGACAGCGCGTAGCGGATGGCCATATGGCCGGGGTCCCTGCCGGGGCCGGCCGCCTCAAGCAACTGCCTGCGTACCTGCGGCAGTTCTTCCGGGCTGTGATCGAGATAGCCCTGAGCGGCTTTCTCTTCTCCGCTTGCGGTAAGAATGCCGCGGGCTACCGGGCCGCGGGCAATCAGGCTGATGCCTTTGTCCTCAAGCAGGGGCAGCACCTCTTCTTCCGGCCGACGGTCCAGGATGCTGTATTGGCTCATTACGCTGACGATGCCGGAGCGCTTCACATATTCGCGGATAACGTTCGGCCGGATCGAAGAGATCCCGTAATGGCGGATGAGCCCTTCCTCCTTGAGTTCCTCGAAAGCCTCGATCGTTTCGTCGATGGGGTCCTCCAGCGTACCGCCGTGAAGCTGATACAAATCGATGTAATCGGTCTGGAGTCTCTTCAGGCTGTCTTTCACTGCCGATTTGATATACGCTTTGGACGGGTCCCACGTCCAGCCTTCTTGGCCCGGCCTTCTGCGGTTGCCGACTTTCGTCGCCAGCACAACCTCGGACCTGCGTCCGCGGACGGCTTTGCCGACGAGCTCTTCATTGCGGCCTTCGTCGTACAAATCGGCCGTATCGAGGAACGTTACGCCCAGATCCAGAGCCCGGCGGACGAGTTCGACCGCCCTTTTTTCCTCCGTCCCGAGAGACATGCAGCCGAGCCCCACTTCACTTATAAACAGATCGGATTGTCCCAGACGATTCTTTTTCATAAACGGATTCTTCCTTCCTCTGTTCGTATTCGGAACGCCTTCCTATCCTATAAAAGGAAGCCGGCACCCATCCGGCACACGGCTTCGTATGTACGTTTATATCTTCGGGTCCGCTCCTCGATCAGATGCGGATGTCAACCACAATGCTGTCCACACGGCCGACTTCGCGGATATAAGCGGCGACGGCTTGATGTTCCGGATGAGGTCCGTAAGCTTCCAGCGCCTCCTGGTTCTCGAAGCGGACGGAAAGGACCAGCTGGTACCCCTGGTTGTTGGTTGAGAAATTAAGGCCCGCCTGCAGGTCAATGACGCCGGACAGGTGGTTCTTCAACGCTTTGAATCGGGCGATAACGTCCTGAAGCTGCTCCTGCGTCGTGGATTCGCCGAATTTTACAAGCACGATATGATCGATCAATGGATTCCCTCTTTTCCAATCGTAATGCTTTCAGTATACCACATCGTTTTTTTAATGCTAACCCGGCGCGGCTGCAGGCATATTCCCGATTCCTCACATTTTATCTCGTTCCCGATCACATATCGTCCCTTCCCGTGAATATACTTACTTAACAACAGGCCAAACTGTGCCCCATATTCCACAAGGAAGGTGCCCATCATGACAGACTCTTCGTTTATCGTCTCCCGAGAGGACTGGTCACTTCACCGCAAAGGCTACCAGGACCAGACGAGACACCAGGAAAAAGTCCGCGATGCGATCAAACAGAATCTGCCCGACATCGTGTCCGATGAGAGCATCA
This sequence comes from Paenibacillus sp. RC84, assembly GCF_041260495.1. Lineage (NCBI taxonomy): Bacteria > Bacillati > Bacillota > Bacilli > Caryophanales > Paenibacillaceae > Paenibacillus > Paenibacillus sp. RC84. The sequence continues at coordinate 192,027 of NZ_JBGBYL010000002.1, read as the reverse complement.
TTCTGTCCAACGGCAAGCAGGTTGTCAAAGTCCCGATCCGCTCACTCGACGAGTACCGGTTCCGATATAACTACCAGAAAAGCAAGCATGTCGGACAGGGCGACGGCGACAGTCAAGTCGGCGACGTTCTCGGCGTAGATCCCCAGCCTTCCTCCAAAGGAGGCAAAGGCGAGGGAGCCGGCGATAAGCCGGGCGAGGATTATTACGAGGCCGAGGTTTCGTTCGAGGAGCTGCAGGCTCTGCTTTTCGAGGAGCTGGAACTGCCGTTCCTGCAGCGCAAAGATAAGAAAAATTTCGCGGTGAAGGAAGTGCTTTTCAACGATATCCGCAAGAAAGGCATCATGTCCAACATCGACAAGAAGAAGACGATACTCGAAAATTTACGGCGCAACGCCACGCAGGGCGATCCCGGCATCCACGGCATTTCGCCGGACGATCTGCGTTTCAAAACGTGGAACGAAGTGGAAAAGCCCCATTCCAACGCTCTCATCCTCGCCATGATGGATACGTCGGGGAGTATGGGATCGTTCGAGAAGTTTATCGCCCGGAGCTTTTTCTTCTGGATGACGCGTTTTCTGCGGACGAAGTATGAGCATGTCGAAATCGTGTTCATCGCCCATCATACGGAAGCGAGAGAAGTGACGGAGGAGGAGTTTTTTACAAAAGGCGAAAGCGGCGGCACGATCTGTTCTTCCGCATACCAGGCCGCGCTGGACATCATCGACTCCCGATATCCGCCGGAGCAGTATAACATTTATCCGTTCCATTTCTCGGACGGCGACAATCTCACTTCGGACAACGAACGCTGCGTGAAGCTGATCGGACAGTTATTAGAACGTTCCAACATGTTCGGTTACGGCGAAGTCAACCAGTACAACCGGAGCTCGACGCTCATGTCCGCTTACCGCAATATTCATCATCCGAAATTTATGCATTACATCATCCGGGAAAAATCCGAAGTGTACAAGGCGCTCCGATCCTTCTTCACACCCCGTACCGAGGGAGGCGAACTCATTTGACACCGGACGAAATACGCCAGCTTGAACATGCGATTGCGGAAATTACGGAAGTGGCCGAAGGCTTCGGCCTCGACTTCTATCCGATGCGCTATGAAATATGCCCCGCCGATATCATTTATACGTTCGGGGCTTACGGAATGCCGACCCGCTTTTCGCACTGGAGCTTCGGAAAAACGTTCCACAAGATGAAGACCCAATACGATTTCGGGCTCAGCAAAATATACGAGCTGGTCATCAATTCCGATCCCTGCTACGCTTTCCTGCTCGACGGCAACTCGCTGATCCAGAACAAGCTGATCGTTGCGCACGTCCTCGCTCACTGCGATTTCTTCAAGAACAACGCGCGCTTCTCCCGCACCAACCGCAATATGGTGGAAAGCATGTCGGCTACCGCCGAGCGCGTGCGCCAATACGAGATCGAGTACGGGACCCAGCGGGTCGAGGAGTTTCTGGACTGCGTGCTGGCCGTGCAGGAGCACGTCGATCCGAGCCTGACGACGCCGGGACGCAGGAAGCCGGAGGAACAGGACAACAAGGAGAACGATAAGCTCGGCAGGAACGGCAGACCGAAAACCGGCTACGAAGACCTGTGGGATCTGGAGCGGCAGGACCCGGAACCGGATGAAGAAGAAAGCGGGCCGGGCCGTTTTCCGCCGAAGCCGGAGAAGGACGTTCTCCTGTTCATTGAAGAGAACGCTCCCCACCTGGAGGACTGGCAGCGCGATATTATGACCATGATGCGCGACGAAATGCTCTACTTCTGGCCGCAGATGGAGACCAAAATCATGAACGAAGGCTGGGCTTCGTACTGGCATCAACGCATTCTGCGCGAGCTTGATCTGACCGAGGAGGAGACGATCGAGTACTCCAAGCTGAATTCGGGCGTAGTCCAGCCGTCCAGGCATACGCTTAACCCCTACTACCTCGGGCTCAAAATCTTCGAGGATATCGAGAAGCGCTGGGACAATCCGAAAGAGGAAGAACGGGAAAAGTACGGACGGCGGGGCGGCGAAGGGCGGAACAAAATTATCGAGGTCCGCGAATTCGATTCGGACACGTCTTTTATCCGCAATTACATGACCAAAGAGCTGGTCGAAGACCTGGATCTGTATGTGTTCGAGAAAAAAGGGCCGGAATGGAAAATCACCGACAAGACCTGGAAAAACATCCGGGACCAGCTGGTATATTCCCGGGTTAACGGCGGCTTTCCTTATCTGGAAGTGTACGACGGGGATTACCAACGCAACGGAGAGCTTTACCTGCGGCACTCGTACGAAGGCGTCGAGCTCGACCTGAAATACGTGGAAAAAACGCTGCCGTACTTGTACCGACTGTGGGGCAAACCCGTCTACCTGCAAAGCGTGGTGGAGGACAAAGCGGTGCTGTTTTCGTACGACGGGAAGAAGAGCCACCGGAAGTTCATGTAAAAAAGATTGGACGGCGAGGGAACAGCCGTTGTCCAGTCAATAAAAGCCTGTCTGACCAACGGCATAAGGGCCTCGGTCAGGCAGTTTTTTTGCTGCGGTTTGCGGCCGAACAATTAAGACCTATTAAAAATAGAACTACTATCCTCCAAATATATAGGTTACGATGAAATTACTAACATCCTTATGATAGTTAATAGAGGCGGCTGTATTTATGAAGAAATTTTCTTCCATATTTCTAATTGTACTGGGTGTAATGATAATTTTGGCTACTAGTAATCCGTTATATTTAATGTACAAAGAGAAACAAATTCAACGCTCGTTGAACATGACCTATACGATAGCTCAACAAGATGTCACTAAAAATGCCTTGGAGATAAATAACAATAATATAAAAGTTATTGATACACCTAAGAACGATCTTATACATGTAGAAATATTGTTGAATGGAGAAAAACTACCTGGATCAACAGATGTTGCACCTGCAAACGGGGTTTGGGTGAATGTACTCACTATCCACAAAAATGAGGAGTCCAGCAATGAAAATGACTCGGTAGCAATTGTGCAAACAATGAAGGAACAAGCCAGTTGGACTATCTATTATATTGATAATCAACAAAAAATGACTGCAAAACATGTGACGAACGAGAATCGTTCTAACGATCCTTTAGATATTTATTTAATAAAGAATAGCGGTGCCCCTATGATAGGGTATTACTCTGATATCAATTATGCTTCCGGCAACCCTTTTGCGACAATTATTCCAATAGCCATCGCGATTTCGGGAGGCATTTTATTATTAATTGGATTTCTTATTATTCCTCGCAGACAAACAAAGTAATAGTAAGCCTGTCTGACCAACGGCACAAGGGCCTCGGTCAGGCAGGTTTTTTTGCTGCGGTTCGCGTCTGACGTGCGCAGCGGTATTCACGTACCCCGCCTTGTTCTTCGCCACCATTCTATTGCAGTTGAGCCCGGTTAGGCTTGTGAGTCAGCTCCGAACCTGCCAAACAAAAACCTGCCTGCTCCGGTTATAAACCGGTTCAGGCAGGTTCGTTTGAGGCGTCCGAAGCGCGGAAAATTCCGGCCTACTTGCGGAAGCCGGTCACCGGAATGTCCGACATATGGGAGGACACCGGAATATCGAGCAGGGAGCAGATCAAAGGAGCAATCGCCAACTGGGGCAGGTAACTGTCCGTGTACACGCCCGGCGTGAACCGGTCCCCGATCGCGATCAGGCCGACATCCCGCTCCGCGTCGCCCGTCCCGCCGTGATGCCCGTCTTCATTCATGCCGTGGTCGGATGTAACGAGAATCTGGTAGCCCTGTTCCATCCAAACGGGCAGGAGAACGGCAAGCAGTCCGTCCATATGCAGAGCCTGGCCCCGGTACCGGGCGGAATCGGACGTGAATTTGTGGCCCGCATCGTCGATATTCATCGGATGAATATAGAGGAAGTCCGGGTCGTGCGTCCGGCGCAAATACTCGGCATCCCCGATCAGATGGGAATCCGGATAAGAGTCCTCATAGTAGAACATGCCATGCTGAATCGGCTTGCTCTCGTCGTGCTGTATGCGGTCGGCCACGTAATCGAAAGGCGCCGAATTGTACAGCTCGCTCACCCAGTGATAAGCCGCCGCGGCTGTCGTCAAGCCCTGCTGCCGGGCCAGATGAAAGACGCTCGGAAAACGGGACAGCCTGACGACATGGTTGGCCGTAATCCCGTTTATGTAGCTGGGCGTCCCTGTCAGAAGCACCTCGTAAAGCGGCCTGGAGAGGCTCGGAAGCTCCGATTTCACTTTGTACAAGGCCGCTTGCGACTTTTCGACCAGATGATTCAGATAACCCATGGATGAGAGCATGACGTCGTAGCGCAGTCCGTCCAATACAAGGACAATCGTTTTTGCCATACGCGGTTCACCTTCTTTTGTGTGGCTTTATGTGAATTCATGTTGTTTTGATTTTAAAAGGGTTTTGAAGCGCTGTCAACCGCTTTACGCATGCCCTGGTGCAGGATGTCCAGCAAACGGCGGGTTTTATCGCAGCCGTACTCCCAAAACATGATGCCGGCCAGGCTTTTTTCCTCGACATACCGGCACTTATGCTGAAGGGATTCCTCGTCGTCATAGGTGATAAACGAGCTGCCGTTGAACAGGTAAGGCGCTTTCGCTTCCTCGTCCCAATACCGGACATAGCCGTTTTTATTGATGTAGTCGTTTGCAAGCGTCGTATAATCCGGGCCGTATCCGCCCGAGCCTCCGGCGATCTGGTGAAGCCCGTTGGCCGTATCCGGCACCTTCTCCCATTGACGGGAATAAAAAGCGGCGCCGACCACGATTTTATCGCGGGGTACGCCTGCACCGAGGTACAGGTTAATCGACGTATCCGTACTGATGCGGAACAGATCCCCCGTAGAATTGTAAAGATTCGTATGGTGCCCCGTGAGAACCTGGAAGCCGCCCCGCATGTCGTATGTCATCACCTGAAGAAAATCGAGATACCGGTGCACTTGGTCCATCTCCGTACCGTCCAGATAATACTGGTCGGCCCCCACCGCGATCGTCAGCAGGTAACGGCGTCCGTCCTTGCGTCCCTGTTCGTCTATCGCTTCCCGGATCGTTTGCAGAAGCAGCGTAAAATTCCGTTTGTCCTCAGGGCTCGACTGGATACCTGCGGCGGAGTAGCAGGGGTATTCCCAGTCCAGATCAATCCCGTCGAACGGATGCGCCAGGAGGATATTCACGGCGGACTGCGCCATCCGTCTCCGGCCTTCCTCGGTGGAGGCCGCTTCGGAAAATCCGCCCGCTCCCCATCCGCCGACAGACAGGAGCAGAACCAGCTCCGGATTGACGGTTTTAAAACGCGTTAGCTCATCCAGATGGGCAAGATGATCAATCCGGATTTCATCTTCCCGGACATGGCCGAAAGCCACATTCAAATGGGTCAGCTTGCCGAGATCTTCCCCGGTTACGTCCGGGAGTCCGGCATCGACGACATAGCCCGCTACTACATAAGGTTTGCTCATTGCGGTGTTTTCCTCCTAATCGTTCTCACACAAATTTTCGAAAATTTGCAAAGCTTCCCTAGCGGACCCCACTTTGTACCCGGACTGGGTGTGACGGATTTGTCCCTTCCGGTCTACAACGAATACGTGCGGAAAACCGGCATCGGGCAGCGGACGCTTCGCGTTAAATTCATCCAGGGAAACGTAACCTTCATCCCGAACAAAATGAGTTCCCGCAGGCAGTGCGCCATAACGGGCGGGATCGAATGAAACCGTTCTCCGGTCGTCGCCTACCACCATTATAACGGCTGCTTCCGTTTTAGCATACAAATTGGAAAGCTCTGTAAGCTCATGGATCAGATGCTTGGAAGGCTCCCGTTCCGGTTCGATCCAGGCCGCCAGCACGGCACGGCCGCCCGCCAAATCTTCAAGCGTACGGGTTTCTCCGTTCTCCTCCAGGCTGCCGAACACGGTGTTCCCGTCCACGGAACCGAGCACGGGAACATCGGAAGGAGCCGTGCGGAAGGTTGGCGTCAGCTTCGTCTCCCGGCCGGGAACAACGGTGAAATGGCGGAAGCGGGCCAGTACCGTCCCGTCCTTAAGCCGCGTCCCGGTCGTCAGCCGGTAGCTGCCGGCTTCCAGTTCCAGCGGCTCCGCGTACAAGTCGCTCTTGCCGTGCGGGAACACGATCGTCCGGTAAAGACCGTCCTCAAGCCGGGCCACGGTGAGGTTCTGGAAGTAGGAAGCCTCAGGAACGGGCGCTGCGGCGGACTCTTCAGACGCCGCAGAGTCTGAATGCGCGCCAGGCGCCTGCGGCTCGGCAGCGCCCGGATGCGCGTGCCCGCCCGGCTGGCGAAGCAGCAGCGTCCCTCTCTGCGCTTTGCTTTCTTCGCGTTCGCGCCAACCGGCATTGATCCATTCGCCGTCCAGCCTAAACTGAGCCTTCTGATTATTCGGATGAAGCCGGGCCGGAATGCCGAGGCTGCGGCAGACGGCGACCAGCAGAATATCGAGGGAAAGGCGGTCGCCTTTCTTCAGCGCGAAGCTGCCTGCGGCGGAAGCCCGGCCCGGGAGATTGGTCAAGTCATCCCGCACCTCGAATTCGGCGGCAAAACGGCGCACAAGCCCGGACGGGTCCACCCGGTATGCGGCAGCCTCCTCTGCCGTGAACGCTTCTTCGAACAGCCGCCGGTACGGTCCGATCATTTCGAAGTGCACCCTCGGGCAAAGAATATACGGGACGAACACGTCCTCCTCCCAGGCATCCGCCCATTTCAAGGCGTGCAGGAGATGATCGTCCAAAGTCGGACGGAACGTATCCAGCATGTCTTTGTCCCTCATGCTTTCCAGCAGCCGGAGAGGCCACACTCCGTAGGCGGCGGTCCGCTCCCGGAGAAAATCGCGGATTTCCCGGCTGTTTCCCCTGGCCTTGCGCAGCACGTTCCACACCCGCTCCGGGGGAAGACCGAGTTCTCCGGCCAGCTTTACCGCGTCCTGTTCGCCGAGGAACGTATCCTCGAAGCTTTTACGGACCGCGGCTCCCTCCTGTTCCCGTGCCTGATGCACTCGCAGCATCTCCTCGGTAACCGCGGACAGGGCCTCGCCTTCCCGCTCGGGAGGCGGCACCATGTCGACGTCCTGCGTCCCCGACGGCTCCTCAGCGTTCCGGATCGTCACAACCAAGCTGGAGCTGCCCGCAGCCGAGAGCTTCTCTTCTCCCCAAAGGCCGTCTTTGACGGCACGGACGAGCAGATCTCCCCATCCCGTCCTGAACGCGGCAAGGCCCTCCGAATCGGTCGTAAGGACGGCAATCGTGTACAGCTCCGCCATGTTATACAGCTGGAAAAGGACCCGCGCGCCTTCAACCGGCCGGCCTTCTTCGTCTTTGACGGCAACGTTCACCGTCCGTACGGGCGCGTACGTTTCCAGCAGGTTGATTTCCGTCAGCCACTCTTCGGCCAGCGTAACCGGTTCCGGTCCCGGGTAGTTGGCGTGAACCCTGGTGTTGACCAGCATGGCCCGCCGGGCGGGCGCGCCGAACCAGCCCCGGTCCAGTGCCGGCTCGGGCTCGCAGGCGCCGATATAATGCCACTGTCCGTCGGCCCAAGCCTCCACCCAGGCATGATTATCGTCGCAGTGGGCCCAGCGCGGCGTGTAGCACTGCCTGGCGGGAATGCCGATGCTCCGCAGCGCGGATACCGCGAGCGTCGACTCTTCCCCGCAGCGTCCCTGCGCGCTTCTCAGCATCGTCAGCGGAGAAATCGTCCGCAGATCGCTTCCGACGTAAGTGGCTTTCTCGTGACACCAATAGTTGGTCTCCAGGATCGCCTTTTCCATCGGTAAATGCTTGGTCCGCTCCGCCAGTTCCTCATAAAGAACGCCCCGGCAGTCTTCCAGATTCTCGCTGTTCACCCGAAGAGGCAGCACGAAGTGAAGAAACAGACGATCCGGCACCCGCCGGCCCCAAGGTACTTTCGCGCGGATTTCAAGCGTCGTGCGGACATGGTTTAAAAACAAGGATCCGTCGTAATCCGCCAAATCGTTTAAGGGCATATACGCGAAAAGAAATTTGAGCGCCCACGCTTCTTCCTCGGTCAGCTTCTCCCGGAACACGCCGAAAAGCTCCTCTTCTTTAGCCCGGGCGAACTCCCGCTTGATGTTGAATTTCCTCTGCACTTCCGCCAGCGCTTCGGCATCCATAGAAAAAACAGACAAATCCGGATGGAGAACCGCGTTCCGATCAACCTCCAAATCCGCGTTCAAATTCGCTTTCAAACAATCGTTTTCAAGGAGATTGTCGTTCGGCTTCTCAGCCTCATTCCGGTTCTTAACCGGCTTATTGTTCCGATTCGGATTTTCATTCGTATTCGCGTTCATCTGTCTCTCACTCCTTCCATAGTTTTCCGTCCTCGCGGATCACATAGACGGCTTTGCCGTCGGCGGAGGCGGCGCAAATCTGAAAGCTTCTTGCCGTCGTTTCAACCTGCGGAACGATGTTCCATGACTCGCAGCCAAGAAGTTCGTTGACATCGCTTATAAAAACACCCGACTGTTCATAATGATTGCGCTGCCGGTAATACAGCTTCCGCAGCTCCCACTTTACGCGTTCATCGTCCGGCAGCGTGAAGCTCTCCGGCCCGTCCCCGTGCGCAAACACCACATAACCCCACAGCTCGGGATAATGCATGTTGACGATTCCCATCGGAGACCAGACCCAGTTATCCTCGGGATAAGGGTTGCCGCTTTGGGGATCAATCATTTTCCGGTAAAAGCCATCCGAAGTCTCCGTCCGCCACTGCACGCGGGAGAAATTCACGCGCCAGAATTCTCCTTGGACCGGCGGGCGGTTCTCAGGCGCGCACTCCCGCAGAGCGGACCACGGCATCGCCACCTCCAGCGTCCACTTCCGGTTGTCCGCGTCCGGATTGTTCAGCTCCCCGTCTATATGAACGGCCGTTTTCAACCCGCCGATATCCCAGCCGTTGACGGGCGGTCCTCCGTCCCGGTAAGGTTTGACGAGCAGCAAATCCCAGACCGTATTCAAGGCATTCATCTCAAATTCGTAATACTCGTGGGTATCGCCGTCGGGATCGATAAAAATTTCAAAATCGTTGTCGTAAAAAATGACCGAATCCCGCTCCGTAAGCGTCGCCCAGATCTGGTCCTCCATCAGCTCCGCCGCAAAATAGAAATACCGGTCGTCCCAGAGCATTTTGACCCGGGTCCGTTTGGACGGCTGCGGCTTGGCGTCTCCTTCGATATCCGTAAAATCTTCCGTCCAGTCGGCCGCTTCCCAGAACGGCTTGTCTATCCTTCCGTCAAGCTCCAACGGCCCGGACGCCCGCCTGCACAAGTAATGCTTGGGCGCAAAAGTGATGCGCGGTTCCGGCACTCCGCTCAACGCCATGCCGATCACCCCTCTCTCTAAGTGGATAAAATTGTTCCGGACAGGGCCGCCCTACTTCCCCGACAGCCGGAACACGATGGCCTCGGGTGCTTCCTTCTCCCGCACAGACGCCGGCAGGCGGACGGTAATGCCTTTTTCGGTCAGCCGGTAATCCAGTGGTATGTCCCCGTCCAGCAGCTCAACCCGGACAAAGGAATCCCGGAGGGGGATGCACATCTCCGCTTCCATCGGCGACTGTTCCCGCTCAACCAGATACAAGGCGTAAACGGTCTCCCCCTTCCGCGTGAAACGCCAGCTGCCGGAACCGTAAGGCTCGCAGATGCGCGTTCCGTAAATGGCTTCGCCGTTTACCTTCAGCCACGCACCGAGTCCTTTCATCCTCGCCACGGCCGTCTCCGGCAGTCTTCCGTCCGGCTGAGGCCCGACGTTGAGGGCGAGGTTGCCGCCCTTCGCCACGATCTCGACGAGCAGATGGACGAGCTGGCGGACGGTTTTATACGTGTCCTCGTACCGGAACGAGAACGACGTCCCCATCGTGATGCAGCTCTCCCACGGGACGAGCAGGGGGCGCTCCGGGAGCGTCTGCTCGGGGGTGATCAGATTTTCATACGGCCCCCCGACGGTCCGGTCCGCACAGAGCAGCCAAGGCTGCAGCTCGCGCGCCTTCTCCACGGCTTCGCCGAGCCGGATGTCCTGGTTGTTCGCCGCGTTCACCCAGCCGGCGTCCAGCCAGAGCATGTCGATGCGCCCGTAGCGGGTCATGAGCTCGCCGATCTGCTCGTGCGTGAACTTCACGAACTGCTCCCACAGCCAGGGGTGTTCCTTCGTGTCGTAAGAAGTCCCCCGCGACGTGCGGCCGCCCCGCTCCATACCCGGGGCCCAGTAATAGGGCGAGCGCCAGTCCGCTTTCGAGAAGTAGGCGGATATCGCCAGTCCCTTCGCCCGGAAAGCGTCGAACAGCCTGCCGCAAATATCCGCATGCCGGTGGGCATGGAACGGGCAGTCGGGATGCGTCACGCGGTAATCCGTCGTGCGGGTATCCCACATACAGAAGCCGTCATGATGCTTCGTCGTAAAGTTCAAGTACTTGAAGCCGCTGTCTGCGGCGAGTCCGGCCCACAGCTCGGGCTGAAAGCGAAGCGGATTAAACGTGCGGTTCAGCCCGAAGTATTCGCGTTTAAGCTCTTCCGCGCTCACGTCCCAGTCGATTCCGTCCCGGGACCAGTCCGCATCCGCGTCGCTCAGCGCCCACGACTCCACGACACCGAGCTGGGAGTACGGTCCCCAGTGCATCATGAGCCCCAGCTTCTGGTCTCGGAACCACTCCAGCCGCTCCAGCAGCACGGGATCGTCCGGTTTGACCCAGTCTTCCTCCCGGCTGTAATTGTGTACGCCTTCCACGACGGCCGCCGGCGCCCCTTCTTGTGTCTCTGCGTTCATCTCACTCATCTCACTCATCACTCAACCTCCAGGCAAGCCGATTTTTTTGTAATCCCTTTCATAAATCCTACGAACTGCCCTATGAATCCGCTGTTTTTTTGGTATGATTATGGATATTCCTTTCAAAAACACCGCTTAGAAGCTAAATCAACCCGAAACAGGAGGGAACAACCAATGAAATCCGATTACTTTAAATCGAAGCTTTTTATGCGATATATTTGGTCGTATTTGTTCATTCTGCTTATTCCGCTGGCGTTCGCGACGATCTTCATTTACCGCAGCGCCGTGAGCAATCTCCAGTCCGAAATCGAGCAGTCTCACCTTAACCAGCTCAATCAGACGAAGACCATCATCGACGGCCGGGTCAAAGAATTGACCGAAATCGCGTCCCGGATTTCTTACGACGAACGGCTGACGCTTTACAAGGTCCACGACCCTTATTACAGCCGGGAAGCGATCAGCGCATTGGATAACTACAAAGCGACCAGCTCCATTATCGGAGATCTGTTCCTGTACTATCACGACGACGATAAAATTTATTCGTCCTTCGGCATGTCCGGGCTGGACGTGTTTTCGGACAAATACAGCTTCCACAACTGGACCCAGGACGGGCTGCGGCAGGATTTGAATACGCTTAAATTTCCAAAAATGCGGCCGGCGGACCTCGTCAGCCAGCCGACATCCCTGCAGCAGTCGATTCTCGCTTACCTGGTGCCGATTACGCCCAACAGTCCGGCCCCTCATGGGACCGTGATGTACTTTATTCCGGAGTCGGAACTCACCGGCCTGATCGACTCCATTCTCGGCAGCTACCGCGGGCTGACGTACATTTTTGACAACAACGGGCAGGTCCTGACGAACAACGGAAACGAGGAATCGCTGACGGCAGGCGACCTCGGCGCTTTGTTCAAGCTGCCTCCGGGCATCCACAATCAGGCGTTAAACGGACAGTCCCACTCCGTCGTGTCCGTAAAATCCGATAAAAACGGCTGGACTTACGTCACCTTGATGCCGAGCGCCCAGTTTTTCAGCAGCGTGCTGCATGTGCGCAGCTTTATTATTCTGCTGGTGTCCATCGTCGTGATCGTCGGCGCCGCCCTGGCGCTGCTGCTTGCCCGGATGCAGTACCTGCCTATCTCGAACCTGGTCCATTTCGCCAGCTCCAAATCGAGAAGCAGCCGGACTTCGGGCAATGAACTCGAGCGAATCCGGATTTCCCTGCAGGAACACAGCACCCGCGCGGATCTTCAGGAGCCTTACGCCCGCAATCACGCCCTGCTCATGCTGCTTAAATACGGGCAGACTAAGAGCCTGTCGGCCGATCTTCTCGAAGCTTTCGATCTGAAATTCGACCATGACCGCCACTTTGCGATGGTAATCGGTTTTGACAAGCGCTCTCATCTGCACGACAGCAAAGACGACTGGCAGACGATGATCCAGCTTTTTGCCGAAGTCGATTTTCCCGGGCTTGCCGCCAAAGCTTACAGTGTGGAGCTTCCCCAGCCGAATCAGCTTGCCCTTGTCGTCGGGTTCGATCCCGCCGGACAGACGCCGCCTTTCGGTCAGATGCAGCAAATCGTGGAAGGCATCCGGACCCATCTGCTGGAGCTGTTCGATGCTTCGCCGGTTATCGGGGTCGGAACGGCTTATACGAGCCACGCGCACTTAAACCAGTCGTACATCGAAGCGTGTTCCGCGTTTGAATCGAACATTTTGACCGTTCATGGAAGCGTTACCTTTTTTGAAAAGCTGTCCAGTACGCCGGAGCGCAGCACCTTCTGGATTCCCGGCAACGTGCTTTTGAAGCTGTCCCAAAGTCTGAAACAAGGCAGTTATGACGTATCGGAGCAGACCCTTCAGGAAGCGCTGAAAAACTTGCCGGCAGCCGGGCTGAGCGCCCCGCATCTGCGGCTGATCCACTACGATATCCTGACGACCCTGCTGAAGACCGCGTCCGAACTCGGTATTCAAGGCTTGACGCAGGACGTTCTGTCCAAGCTCAACTTCAATTCATCCGAGGAGCTTGAAGCCATCTGCCTGAACCTCGCCGCCCGGATCTGCTCGCAGGTGGAACGGGACCGGACGAAGGAAGAGCATTCCCTCATGGACCGTATCGTCGGGTATATCGACAAGCATTTCATGGAGCACACGCTCAGTCTGGAGGTCGTATCCGCCGAATACGGGATCTCGCCTTCTTATCTCAGCCGGACGTTCAAGGAGAAGACCGGCATCAATTTTATCCAGTATATCTGGCAAAAAAGGATGAACGAGGTCATGCATCAGCTGAAAACGACGAACGATCCGCTCAAAGAGATCATCGTCCGCGTCGGCTATCTGGATACCCCCAATTTCATCCGGAAATTCAAAAAGGAAACGGGCTATACGCCGGGTCAGTACCGGACGCTGAACACGTCGGGCGAGCATGCGTAGCCGGGTGAAACCGACGACAGGCTCGATGCGGCCAACCGCTGTACAGGGCCGGAACACACGGCAAAATCCTCGAATGAGGTTCGGTTGAAGGTGCCGCTGACAGTCGGACTCGCGGTCCGGCAGGCGGTCTATCCGCATCCTTTAGCCGATGGCAGTCCGACGCTCCCCCATGAAATGAACCCGGCCTTCCCGCCGCCTTGCCCGCAGGCCCGCTCCCCGATTATACGGGGGCGGGCCTGCTTATTGTGGTGCGTAAGGACAGCCGATGTGCGGCGGCGATTGTCTGTCTGACGAAGGAAGGGGAGCGCCCTGTGAACGGCTGTCCGTTCGGCTTGTGGCAGCGTCTGCGCATTCGGCAGACTCTACTTCTTCTCGCTGCCCTGGTTCCAGCGGTCGTACGCCGCCTGATAGATGCCCGCGATCTTGTCGCTGCCCATTTTCTTGAGCTGACCCGCATATGCATCCCAGTTCGCCAGCGGTTCCTGGCCGGTTACGAACTTCGCTTCCATCTGCTTAACATACGTATCCAGATCGGACTTAAGCCGGGTCACTTCCGCCTGCTCTTCTTCCGTCAGGAAGACGCTCGGGAACGGGATTTTGGCGATCGGCGTCAGCTTCTCTTCGTTTTCTTTGTCGATCCATTTATCGAAATCGGTTTTCAGCCCTTTGGACAGCTCGCTGCTGGCCGCACCCGGCACGAGAATACCGTAATTCGGCGTCAGCGTGCCTCTGTATTCTTCGCGGTCGCCGCCGCCCGGTACGGGCTTCCACTCCTTCACGTGCTTCTCCTTGTCCGTGTACTTCCAGAGCACATCCTCCGGACCTTGAGCGAACAGCGTGCCGCCTTCGTACCCGTACATATAATCGACCCAGCGCATGGCCGCTTCCGGACTCGGGTTGCTCTTCGTGATGGCGAACGTTCCGTTGGAGGAAATACCCGGGTGTTTGCCGTAAACGGGTGAATCCGGCACTTCGCTCTTAACCGGCTTCATCATCGGGTTGCTCTCGTCCGGCTCCGTGCCCAGCGTGAAGTAAGGGTAGTAATCGCTGAACAGCGCGACGCGGTTGTTTTTGCCTTTCGCTTTCTTCTGTTCGTCGGTTTGGGAGAACGTCTCGTGATCGAGCAGGTTGTCTTTCCACAAGCGGTTCAGGAACGTTAAATACCCTTTGTAGCCTTCCTCCTGAGGGGTGTAATGGACCTTGCCCGCTTTGTCGGCGTAAACAACCTCGTCGTAGATACCCCAGAATCCGAGGAAAAACATCCGCAGGTCGTCGAGTTTAACAGAGGTCAGCGGAACCTCGTCTTTCTTGCCGTTGCCGTTCGGGTCTTCGTCCTGCACGCGTTTGAGATAGGTGTAGAGCTCTTCCGTCGTCTCCGGCAGCTTCGTCATGCCCAGCGCCTTCAGGAATTTGCCGTTGTACCACATCGGACCGCGGTACCAGACCGCCGACAGGTCGATCGTGCGGAGCGCGTAAATATGGCCAGACGGAGTCGTCATGTTTTTGCGGATCTCCGGATGCTCATCGAGGATTTTCTTCAAGTTCGGCGCGTAGTTGTCGATCAGGTTTTCAAGGGGAAGGAGCACGCCCTGGCTGCCGTACGTCACCTGCTCCGCCGGCTTGATGTCCGCCCCGAAGAACACGTCCGGCAGGCTGTCGCTGGCGAACACGAGGTTTTTCTTCGAATCGAAACTGTCGATCGGCGCGTTCTGGTATTGCATCTTAATGCCCGTCAGTTTCTCCATCTCCTGCATCACCTGCATTTTGTTCCAGTCCTGCACGCCGACATCGGGAGCCATCAAGGTCATCGTCATCGGTTTATCGACAATCGGGAACCCGTCCTTTTTCACTTCGGAGGCGTTCTTACCGGTTCCCGCTTCCCCGGCTTTATCGGCGGAGCCGCAGGCGGACAGACCTGCTATCACAAGCGTAAGACCGAGCATAAGCGAGCCTGACTTCAACACTTTTTTCATAATTAAAATCCTCCCCTTGTATGGTGTATGGCAAGATCAGCCCTTGACGGAACCGATCATGACGCCTTGCACGAAATAGCGCTGCAGAAACGGATAGATCGCAATAATCGGCAGCGTGGACACGATGATGACGGCATATTTGACAAGCGCCGCAATCTCGGCTTTATTGTTGAGCGCGGAAGCCGTCGAGGCATCCAGCGAGCCGCCCGTCTGGGCCGACATCTCCTGAAGCACGAGAATCTGGCGCAAAATCAGCTGAAGCGGATACTTGGATTCTTCATGCAGGTAAATCAGCGCCGAGAAGTAGCTGTTCCAGTTGCCGACTCCGTAAAATAGCGCCATGACAGCCACGATGGGCATCGAAAGCGGCAGGATGATTTTCAGAAACATCCGCATATTCGTGCAGCCGTCGATCTGTGCCGCTTCTTGCAGTTCCTTCGGAATAGAGGTTTGAAAAAACGTCCTCGACACGATGATGTTCCAGATGGACGCCGCAGAAGGCAGAATGATCGCCCACATGCTGTTCATGAGCCCGAGACCCTTGACGAGCAGGTACGTGGGCACAAGGCCGCCTCCGAAAAACATCGTCACCATAAACATGCCCATAAAAAAGTTGCGGCCCACAAAATCTTTGCGGCTGAGCGCATACGCCGCCGGAATCGTGACGAGCAGGTTAACGGCCGTCCCGACCACCGTATACAAAATCGTGTTGGCGTAGCCCATCCAAATTTTCGTGTTGGCAAAAACGATCTGGTACCCTTCGAACGTGAGCCCTTTCGGGAACAGCCACATCTCGCCCGAGCCGACATACTTCGGATTGCTGATCGAAGCGCTCAAAATATAAACGAGGGGATAAGCCACGAGAATGAGGGCAATCGCGACATAGACATACGTGCTGATCAGGAATAGTTTATCCCGCGCCGTATCTTTAACGGTCGAGCTCATCCGGTTTCCTCCTTTCTGTTTACCATAAGCTGTTCTCGCTGGTACGGCGGACAATCTGGTTCACGGTCACCAGCAATATAGCGCTTACAATGGAGTTGAACAATCCGACTGCCGCCGAGAAGCTGTACTGGGCGTTGACCAGACCCGAACGGTAGACGAAGGTGGAAATGACATCCGACGCCTCCATGTTGAGCGGATTTTGCAGCAGCAGGATTTTCTCGAACCCGACTCCGAAGAGGCTTCCCATATTCAGAATGAGCAAAATGGTCATCGTCGGTACGATCGTCGGGATATTAATGTGCCGGATGCGCTGGAATCTCGAGGCGCCGTCGATAATGGCCGCTTCGTGCAACTGCGGGTCCACACCGGACAAAGCCGCCAAGTAAATAATCGTTCCCCAGCCTGCGCTCTGCCACACGCCCGAGAACACATACATCGTTTTGAACCAGTTCGGGTCCGTCAAAACCTGCGGGGCCTCGAAGCCGAGCTTCTCGATCAGATGCACCAGAATCCCCGTAGACGGCGACAGGAACGTAATGATCATTCCGGCCATCACGACAACGGATATAAAATGAGGGGCGTACGTGACGGTCTGCACCATCCGTTTGAAAAATCCGTCCCGCACTTCGTTAAAAGCGAGCGCCAGAAGAATCGGAATCGGAAACCCGACGGCAAGATCGTACAAGCTGATGCTCAGCGTGTTCCATAATAGATCCCAGAAATAATACGACTCGAAAAAATGGACGAAATGATCGAATCCGACCCAGGGGCTCCCCCATATTCCTTTGGTAGGAATAAAATTTTTGAAGGCGATCAGGATGCCGTACATGGGCCCGTAATGAAAAATAAGAAAGTAAAGAAACGCCGGGGCGATGAACACATACAGTTCCCAGTTTAAAACCATCCGTTTCCAGACCGGCTTCCTTTCTGTACCCGCTTTCGGGCGCCCCGCTGTGCCTGCCGTGCGGATGTTTGCTTTTGCCTGCATCGTATCACTCCTTTCCGTTTAGTTTTGGTAGCGTTTTCAAAAGTGTATCCCCCGGGGCGGGAGTCCGTAAATATGTCATTTTCAATCCCTACATCATTCGTGGCGGCCTGCTCCGTTAGGGAGTAAATTCGCGGTTTCCGGTATTTGGATAACAAAAAAGACATATTCTTGGCGGGATTCGCCCGCTTCGGGTTCCCTGAACGCAAAGATAACCAATCCTCCCCAAACAGGCGGTTGGTTATTCTTGTTCTCCGCAGACGCACGTCAAAAACCACATCAATCCAGCGCCTGCGGAATGTGAGATACTGCTTAAGAATCGTTACGCGAAAAGGAGAGGATAACAGATGGTACAGCAGTGGTTCGAGGACGCGAAGCTGGGGATTTTCATTCATTACGGGATTTATGCGGTTAACGGAATCGCCGAGTCGTGGTCCTTCTACAACGGGCGCATTTCGTACGAGGATTATATGAAGCAGCTCGGCGGCTTTACGGCCCGGAACTTTGATGCGGACAAATGGGCGGATCTGATCGAGAAGTCCGGCGCAAAATATGCCGTCCTCACAACGAAGCATCACGACGGCGTCGCTTTGTGGGATACGCAGGCCAGCGAGCTCAATGTGGTCAAAAGCACGCCGGCCGGCAGGGACATCATCCGGGAATACGCCGATGCGGTAACCCGAAGAGGAATCCGGCTGGGCCTGTACTTCTCCCTGATCGACTGGTCCCATCCCGATTATCCCAGCGTCTACGAGGGCGGCAGAGTTCCCGAGGAGCCGGGCCGGGCCAACCCCTTCTCGAGCCCTGCGGACGGCGTTCAGGACGAAGAAAAATGGCAGCGCTTTCTGACGTTTAACAATGAACAACTGCGGGAGCTTCTGACGAATTACGGGAAAGTGGATCTGCTCTGGTTCGACGGAGACTGGGAGCGGAGCGCCGAGCAGTGGAACCTTCCCGCTTTTAAAAACTATCTGCACTCCTTCAATCCCGAGATCATGATCAATTCCCGTCTGCAGGGACACGGGGACTACAAAACCCCCGAACAGGGGCTGCCGATTACGAGACCCGAGGGCCCCTGGGAGTTTTGCACGACGATAAACGGTTCCTGGGGCTACGTTCCGGACGACAACCATTATAAATCTCTGCATCAGATCATCCGGATGTTCTGCGACTGCATCTCCATGGGCGGAAATATGCTGCTCGATATCGGACCCAAGGAAGACGGTACCGTCGATCCCCGGCAGGAGCAAATTTTGCTGGGACTCGGAAGCTGGATCCGGACCCACGAAGAAGCCGTTTACGGAACACGGGAAGGCATTCTTACCCGGTATTATCTGGGGGGCAGCACGTTGTCCAAAGATAAAAAAACGCTCTATCTGTTCGTGTACGACGATCCGAAAGAATCGGTCTGCCTCAAAGGGCTTTCCAGCAAAATCCGCACGATTACCGTTCTGCATTCGGGCAAAGAGCTCACGTACGATATCCACGGGGGCGTGCCCTGGTTCCAGATACCGGGAACCACTTGGATTCATCTGACCCCGGAAGATACCCACGACTATGTGACCGTGCTGAAAATCGAACTGGAGGACGAGCTGGACATGTACGGCGGTTCCGGGGCCGTGGTTACCCATAACTAGTCCGTGACAGCGGGGATCGGTAACGGCGGCCCCTTTCGGTGGCGGTTGGCCCTTGCCGCAGTAACCTTTTCGGTAATGTGGGCACTTCGGCGGCGGTGGCGCCTCCCGCCGCGATAACCGCCTGCAATAGTCATAGCCCATTCGGCCGATAACCCCGTCGCGAGCGGTAAAAGAAAACGCCTGATCTGCCCATTCCGGCCTATCAGGCGTTTTTATTCGGGCGTGCGTATCGAATCTCGCTTCGAGCCCGGTCTTCATCCGCTTCCATGCGGGCACGTTGCGGTTGCGGTTGCGCTCCCCCTTCGCGGCTCCGTGTGCCCAGGCCGCTGCGGCGGAAGCATCCGCTTGTGCGGATATCGCCGCCGCAGCGGAGGGGCCGGGGCTTTGCCGGGAGATGCTTTCCCGCTTGTCCCGATAGGTTCTACCGCAAAACCGCCGCCAGCTGCTCCGCCGTACGGCACACATAATCGGGCCCCGCGCCGGCCAGCAGCTCTTCGGAATCGAAGCCCCAGGT
Organism: Paenibacillus sp. RC84; assembly: GCF_041260495.1. NCBI lineage: Bacteria > Bacillati > Bacillota > Bacilli > Caryophanales > Paenibacillaceae > Paenibacillus > Paenibacillus sp. RC84. The sequence goes on along the minus strand of NZ_JBGBYL010000002.1, from coordinate 172,749 downwards.
GACGGCGGCCGCCCTCACTCCGGCCCTTCGGCAGGCCTCGACATCTCTCAGCTCGTCCCCCACGTAAATAATCCGGTCCGCGGGAAGCGAATGAGCGCGGAGCATGCCGCGGATCGCCTTGTCCTTGCCGAACAGATTCGTTGCCGAATGAACGAAATCGAATACATCCAGTCCGTGCAGATCAAGGAAATGCCGGATATTTTCGGCCGTATTGGAAGACAGGATGCCCATCGTTCGGCCCTGTTCTTTTAGCGCCAGAAGCAGCTCCTTCATGCCGTCTGCCGGCTGCAGGCTTACCGCCGCTTGTTTGTAGTTTCGTTTGGCTTCCAGCAGAAGAGCGGGCAGTTTAAAAAGCGGCACGTGCAGCGCCTTCAGACGGTCCGGTACGGACAGGCCCGAAAGTCTGCCGATTTCGGCCTCTTCGATTCGCCTGCCCCCGAATTTGACCGCCAGTTCATTAAAAAGCTGCACCGCCAGCCCTTTGGAATCCACAATCGTCCCGTCGAAATCAAAAATAAGAATCGGTTTCACGCCATGACACCTGCTTTCCCGTTTCGGATTCGCCTAGCCGGCCGGCAAAAAAACGCCGGAGCAGCTATGGCGTGCTTATGTTCTTTTACCAGCATAGCGTATAACATTCCGCATTATTTTTCTATTCAACTGGCAATCTCTTTCATTTAGGTTTGTTCTTTGTTAATTCATAAAATGTTTGCTTTAAGAGATTACCGTCAGAACTATTCAATCTACGATGTATCTCTATTAATGTTCTAAGAATGAAATCATTAACTTAATAATATATAATTATTTTGTCGGTAAATTACCAACTTAAATTCATAACGATCAAAAGAACGCAGAAATATGTATTTTCACTATATATAAAGACGATTAAAGACATGAATTAGCTAAAATAATTAATAGTTTATTCCAAAAAGATTTAAAGAATGCTATAGTGCTTCTATATACTAAAACGATTCGGTACGGATCGAAATTGACGCATCTCTTTGGCTAACCATGCCCTAACCAACCAGAAAGCGGTGACTATCATTATGGATTCCAATAAGCCATCATGCTGCTCGGCAAGCAGAAATACCAACCTTTTCAATCACCGTCCCCCCATGAATGCCGCGCAGTCTTTGAAAGTTGGCTCTTATTCCGGTAACAAAGAACAAATGATTTTATTGCCTGGCGGCAAATTTTTAATGGGAACAAACGATCAAGAAGGTTTTCCGGCTGATGGAGAGGGACCCGTCAGAGAGATTACGCTTAAACCCTTCTATATCGATCCTTGCACGGTAACGAATCGTGAATTCCAACAGTTTGCCGACGAAACCGGCTATAGGACGGAAGCGGAAATCTTCGGATGGTCTTTTGTGTTTCATCTGTTTGTCTCCGAAGCTACAGCGATGACCGTGCAAAATCGCGTTCAGCAAGCACCATGGTGGTGGGCGGTAGAAGGAGCAGACTGGCGCCATCCTGACGGACGTGATTCCGGCATTGAAGACCGGTTGGATCATCCGGTTATTCATATCTCATGGAACGATGCAATGGCTTATTGCAATTGGGCAGGAAAGCGGTTACCCACGGAAGCGGAATGGGAGTTTGCCGCTCGAGGCGGCCTTGTGCAGAAGCGTTATCCCTGGGGAGACGAGCTTAAGCAGGGCGGACGGCATTTATGCAACATTTGGCAGGGGAAATTTCCCGTGAAAAATCATGCAAGCGACGGATATGCGGGCACAGCGCCTGCGCACTCCTTCGATCCAAACGGTTATGGCCTGTATAACGTCTCCGGCAATGTGTGGGAATGGTGTTCGGATTGGTTTAGCCCAACTTATCACATCCATGGTCCCAGGGATAATCCGGCAGGACCTCTGTCAGGAGATGCCAAGGTTCTGCGCGGCGGTTCCTACTTATGCCATAAATCATATTGCAACCGCTACCGTGTAGCGGCCCGCAGTCAAAATACACCGGACAGCTCGACAGGAAACATAGGATTTCGTTGCGCTGCTGACGCTGATTAAAAGATTTTAAGTAGGTTCTTTCTCTAAAAGAGAATATAATAAATGTATAATCAAATGCATCATGATTCAGGGATGGAAGCCAGAGCCTATGTACAAAAAAATGTTTCCCAATAAAACAATGTTCAGCAAGCTTCTGATCACCTATATTCTGCTCAGCATCATTCCTGTAGCGTTAATCGGTCTCGTATCCTTCAAAATGTCCGAGAAGCTTCTTGATGCGCAGATCAGTAAATCCAATATCAATACTTTGGAACAAATCAACAAAAACATCAACGTGCTGATCGATCAAGTCAGTGCAATCGTCAATATTTACAATATGAATAACGAGTTGGAAGCTTTGCTGACCAAGCAGTACACGAACCCCTACGACCAGCTTCTCGATCAAGCCAAGGTTGAGAACAACATGTTGAGATACTCCTTTGCGTTCGATTGGCTCAGTTTCCAGTCGTTTCTTATCGGAAACAACGGCTTAATCTATACCCAAAACTATGAAAATAATATTGTGGACCCGGAACGCTTACTGAATTTCCCGTTGAAGGACATACTCGCCCAAAACCCGGATAGAATCACCTGGCTAAGCACGCACAGAAGCTATTTAAAGAATCAAGAGGATTCCCAGGTATTTACCGCAGCCAAGCTGCTGCAGACCAACGCGCTGAATAAAAACTACGGTGTGTTCTTAATTAGCGTAAAAGAGCAAAATTTATATACTATTTATAAGAATCTGCTGCAAAACGGAAACGAAATCATGATTGTGGATCGTTCAAACCATATTATCTCTCATAGCGACAGGTCACGGGTCGGACAAATACTGAACGAGCCGTACGTACAAAAGCTGCTGGCAACAGAAGAGAATTATAAAATATCATCAACCATTCATAATCAAAAGTTTCTGACCCTGTACAAAAAAATAGATCGCGTCGATTGGTACATCGTAGAAAACATCCCGATGAACAGCATCTTTCAAGATATCGACGCCTTGAAGCAAACCATTCTCATCGTGGCCTTTGTTTGCATTTTATTGTCTGTGGTCGCAGCATTCTTTATATCCCGCTCCATTTCATTGCCGATACGCAAGCTTTCCAGGCGCGTACAGAATTATTGGCTCCAAGGGACGGTCGAGCCTGATTATCCCGTCAATGAGGTTAAACTGTTAAACATTGAGTACGACAAAATGATCGAAAAGCTGGAAAAGACGATTAATGCTCTGGTCATTAACCAGGAAGAGAAGCGGATCGCCGAGCTGCAGGCTTTGCAGATGCAGATTAATCCGCATTTTTTGTATAATACTTTGAATTCCATTAAATGTCTGGTATGGGTGAACAAAACGGAGTTGATTGAGCCGACTATCCATGCGCTTGTAACTTTATTGGAACAAACGATCAACCGGAACGATGAATTCATCACCATTCAAGAAGAACTCAACAATATCGAACAATATGTATACATTCAACAAATACGTACCGACGAAGCCATCACGCTCCGTTACAATATTGATCCTCAAATGCTGGATTGCACAATACCAAAACTCTTGTTGCAGCCCATTATCGAAAACGCTTTATTCCATGGTATCGAACCGAGCAAAGTACCCGGTGTCATTAACGTATTCGGCTCCATCCATCAAGACAGTCTAAAAATCGAGATTATCGACAACGGAGTGGGCATGAATGAGGAAGAACTCGCCCGCGTATTCAATGAAACCGCTTCCCCTTCTTCCTCCCGCTTTAGCGGCATAGGCGTCCGGAACGTTCACGAGAGGTTAAAGCTAAACTTTGGACCCTCCTATGGCCTGACCATACACAGCCAGCCTGACTTCGGTACTTCCGTCATCCTTACCCTGCCCAAACTTATGAAGAGCACGGAGGTTAAAGAGCACCATGTATAAAGTAATTATTGTGGATGATGAAAAGCTGCTTCGACAAGGCTTCATTCATATGGTGGACTGGTCCCAATACGGTTTTGAGATTATAGGAGAAGCATCTGACGGTCTGGAGGCTCTGGAGCTTGTTAACAAATATAGCCCGGATATTGTCGTTACCGACATTCGCATGCCTGGCATGGACGGAATTGAACTTACGCGCCGTTTAAGAAATGAACGCCCGGATATTCAAATTATTGTTTTAAGCAGCTACAACGATTTCGACTATGTAAAAGAGACTTTGCAGCTCGGGGCATCGGACTATATTTTAAAGCCCAAAATGCAGTACACGGATTTGGTTGCCGCTATGGATAAAGCAATGAACAAGAAAACGGCAGCAGGGCATCTTGTCCTTCCGGTCAGGCAAAACCAGGCTTCAGAGAAGGCGTTTCTGAAAAATCTGATTACAACGCAATCGCTTTCAACGGAAGCTGTTAAACAGCAATTGGATCAATATCAAATTCATCTGCAGGAAGAGTCCCTATGCTGCGTGTTGATCCAACTGGAGCCTCCAACCATCAACGATTCAACGGGAATCATGGAAGCCTTCGATTTCGATGAAGCCAAGGAAGCCATCGTAACAAGGCTGCAAAGCAAGTTCCCGGCCCTTGTTGGAAGCTGCTGCTTTTCACCGGGAGAAGGACAGTTAATCCTGCTCTGCAACATAGAAGCCGGGACTCCTGCCAATGCATGGATTGGGGATATCGCCCAACAGATCCCGGGTGTTCAAAGAGGGGCTTGTTGGGTTTTCGTCAGCGGCATTTTTTCCGGATTTGACGGCATCAGCGCGGCATACGCACGGCTCCAGGCGCTAAGTCCTTACCGGTTTTACCAATCTCCGGGCTCATGCCTGTACGAGCAGGACTTTCTTCATCGGGTTGCGGCGCTGGATCTCACGCTTAAGCACTTTAATGAGTCGATCGAGAAGCTGGAGATTTCGGGACTATACGAGCGGTTGGAGGCCAGTGTAACCGCCAGACTTGCTGAAGGGTGCTACGTGGAGCCGTTTGCCGTTAAAAACGGCTTTATCGAAGCCTGCTATTATATCATTCACCATCTTGAAGAAATGAACGTTGAGATTCATGAACTGAACAGCCGAAAAATGATGTATTTCAAAAATTTGGAGAGAAGTCAAAACCTCGAGGAATGTTTCCTGCATCTGCGGGGCGTCTTGGAGGATATTCAAAGCTTCGCTCAAGCCAGTAGAAACATGAATTACCATACTACCATTCAATCCATTGTGACATACATGCATTGCAATTATCATGAGGACATCTCCTTGCAGTCCGTTGCCGAGCAATTTCACTTGAACAAGAGCTATCTAAGCCAATTGTTCAAGCAGCAAACCAGCGAGAACTTCAACACCTACCTGGCGCAGATTCGCATTACCAAGGCCAAGGAACTGCTAAGACAGCCCGGCCTTAACATCAATAAAGTTTGCGAAGCGACAGGCTTCACAAACCCGAGCTATTTTGGACAAGTTTTCAAAAAAATCGTCGGCATGAAGCCGTCCGAATACAGTAAACTATACACAAAATAAACCCAAGCCCTTTCAGGCATGACAAAGAGGAGCCGAATTTCTTCGGCTCCTCTTTGTCTATATTTCAGTTCCATTCACCTGCGATATTACTTGGAAGCAGTTTGCAGCATTCTCAGCACAGTAACGATAACCTCTGCTCTCGTCGCCTTTTCATTAGGCTCGAAGAGATTGCCGTTCTTGCCGTTTACGATTCCTTGGGCCGCTGCATTCGCTATAAACCCTTTGGCCCAGGAAGGGATAGCCGCATCATCCGCAAAGCTTGTCTGAACCGACTCTTGATTCGTCAGGTTCATGGCCCGGCCGACCATCGTCACAATCTCTGCCCGAGTAATCGGCTGATCCGGCCTAAAGCTGTTGTCCTCATAACTCGATATCCAACCGGCGTGAGCAGCGCTGCTGACGCTATCCAGCGCCCAACCCGGTATCTGATCGGCATCCACGAAGTCAACTTTCGTCTTGCTTCCCGGCACATGCATGGCCCGTGACATCAGAGCGGTGAACTCCGCCCGGGTTATCGTGCGGTCAGGCTGGAAGGTGCCATCGCCGTAGCCGTTAATGATGCCCTTATCCGCGCCCTCTTTAATCTGCTTTTCGGCCCAATGGCCTTGAATATCTCCCCACTTGTTGCCGTCCGACGGTTTGCCGGCTTCTTGCTCCAGCGCAAATACGGCATATTTGGCAAAATGATCGACCTGCGCAGTAATTTGATTGCCGCTAACGGTACCGCCTGCTTCCACCCATTTCTTGGCTGTTTCGTCATAGTAGAAAATAGATGCCTTATTGTCTGCCAGTAAAGCCGAATCTACCTGAAGCGTAAGAGCAACCGGATGCTTCAAATCTCCATTGACATTTTTCGACAACTCGAAAATCGGGCTTATCAGCTTCATCTTATCGGTTTTTAAGTTGTCCGTCCTATCAATTTTTTGAATGCTGATTTTAGCCGCCTCGTTCAAAGCTCCTTCAGGAATCTTAACCGATGCTTCATTCCCCAGGCTGACTTCCCCGGAACCTCCGGCAGCAATGGATACGCTGTTAGAATTCGGTGAAGATACGGCTGCTCCACCGCCGCCTTGACTCCCTTGGGAGTCGGAACCGCCGGATTTTAAAGGTGTAAACTTAAACGCGGTAAGCGAGTGAGCCGGGTACGTGTAATTGAAAGTGCTCGAGTTAATCGCAAGAGCGCTCGTATCAATGTCCACTTTATTCGGATTATCGTTCGTATTGATGTCTTCCAGCTTCTCCGAGTTCAATGTCCACACTTCGGCCGATTGTGCCGTATACCCGGACAACTGCACAGCGGAAGTTACCGCATCCGTTGCATCCTGATTCAGAACGATCAGATACAGATCGTCGCCTGTTCTCGAAGCCACCGTCATCAACTTGTTGATATTTTGATCCTTATTGTCAATGTTCACTGTCCTTACCGGATTATTTTCGATCGTGGACTTCACTTCGTTCGCGCCGCTCATATGCGTAAACATTTTGTACATGTAAGCGGAAGCTGACGGCAAGAAGGTGTAGGTATCAAAAAGCGCCATAGGCACGGCTGATTTGTTCTCGAACGTTCTATCAATGAGAGAGTGGCGCAATGCGTATTCCAAATCCATATCGATGAAGTGCATAAGCATATTCGCCGTTTGCAGAGTTGCTCCCAAAGATCCCTCATACAAAAGGGCGGTTTTGGTTACGCCATTCTCCTGATATGTCTTATACTCAGGGTCGTGAGCGCCGTATTCCGTTACAATAGGTTTGATGTTGCGCCCCGATATCGTAGCGGAAGCGTGCCCGATCTCCTTCACTTCTTGCACTTTGGCCTCCGAATCCAGAATCGTGGCATAATGATACTTAGGAACGTTATTCGGGTCATACGGAGTCTTAATGGAAAAGCCCAGTGTCGGCTCCTTAACTATTCCCGTGTAAGGATGAATGACAACCCCGTCATAAGGAACCGTATTGCCGAATGCAGCTAAGGCATAACTCTGGTCCATGGCACTGTAAATCTTAATTGAAGGATCAACCGCTTTCATTTTGGTGTAATATTCACCGATCCCGGCGTGTGTGGTCTGATAGCTGACTTTGATTTCTGTGCCGGCAGCAGGAATAGACCCGTTCGTACCGTCGCCGAACTGAATGGCCCCGGTTGCGTAATCCAGCTCATAAGAATTGGTTGCTCCTGCTGAGGAGATGTCGGGTACCTGAGTCCACGTCTGTCCTTGCCAGAGATCCATTTTGCCGGACGCCGGGTTGTACACGCTTTTGCCCACGGATACTTCTACCGCTGATCCAGCATCAATCGGAGCGTACTTGGCATACTTGACCTGGTTAGGTTGGCCATTGCTTTTGGAAGCGTCCGTAGGATCGGCTTCTCTCCAGTCGTCAATTAGCCCCGTTTTCTGGAGGGTAAATTGCACTGTGCCTCCGTTGGCATACAAGTAGGCTGCTTTAAGATCGGCATTGCTGTTTAGAGCAAGCACGGCGGGATCTTGGGAAACGATTTGTCCAGTCATCCAATAAATTTGTCCGACAAAATTAATTTCATTACCCAATTCAAACGTTTTGATATTATAAGGGGCCGGATGTCCGTTCTCGGCACGCTTCATTGCCCACGGATGTGCAGCGTCGGCAGGAGCGTTCAAATACTCGACCAGCTCAGCGGCATCTTGCGGGTTTCCGTTCCCTATATTATATACATAAGGCGTCAGGAACCCGTGGCTTTCGGAATAGCGCATAGCTTCATCCAGTCCGAAATTCGCTTTCTCCGGACCATTGCCTAAATAAGGGTTGACCTGATTGATTCTTTGTTCGACGGGGCCGATGGCACGCTTCCACCAAAACAGGTTGGCTGTAGTCCCGCCCGGATACCGGAGCGATTTTAGGCCGAGTTCGGATAAATTTTGGTCAAACTCGGAATACACGCTTTTCGTCACCGGATCCCACATGCCGACGCCATTGACGAAGTAGCGGTGATTCACGCCGAACAAACCAGGTTGAATGGCATGAAGGACATTGCCGGAGTCCACCGTTATTTTGGTGCCCGAGGCATCAGCAGCAGCTGCAGCATTAGGGGCTGTGACGCCTGCTCCGATCACGGATGCGCTCAACAACAAACTCATGAATCCGCTTACATTTTTCTTGAAAAATTTCATTGTTGACCTCCCAAATATTTAATATTTATAGGAACGAAGGGTATGCCTCTTTTGGATGTCTCTTGTCGAGACATACCCTTCGATTCTATTGCAAACCTAGCCGCAAATACTGATCATCCGGCGAATCATGATCCTCCAACGCTTTGTGCAACAGCTGGATCATCCTCCGCTCTATCTCCTCATCGTGAATCGGATGATTCTGTCCATAGTCGTCTATGTTATGGAAGAGCAGATTTTCTTGGATAAATGAGCCGTTGATATGGAAGGATTGGGTCTGGTCTTTCATTTGCACATTATCGCCCGGTATTTTGTAAACAGGGAAATTTGTCCATTTCAAAAACGGTCCCATCTCGATTCGGCCCGGGTCAATAATATGATCCAGTCCGTAGTAATGTCCTATCGTTGTGGGCATTGCCGTGTACAGATGAATCGGTGAATTGTTTTCCCGGGACGATGCTCTAAAGTAAGTGTATTCTCCGTCTGTAACATTCACATTTTTCCCGAAATAGCCGTATAAGGCGCAGTCTCGGATAGCGGGAACTTCTCCGCGTATCAAAGGCAGCCACGATTTCCCATGCAGCTTGTTTTGGCAGCGGCTTGCGTCCACGCCAAAATGCTCCAGCAAGGTCGGGAACACATCGATGTTCTGCGTCAGGGCATCAATCCGCTTCCCGGCATGCTTGCCTCCGGGCATGTGCACCATGAGCGGTATATGGCAGATTTCGTTGTACGCCGGCATTACATTTTTGGCCATAAAGTTATGCTCGCCGAGCATATAACCGTGATCGGAAGTAAAGATCAGCAAGGTGTCCTCCCACATCCCCTGACGGTCCATGGCATCCAGCAGCTTGCCGACCCAGCGGTCCGTCATCGTCAGCAATGCGGCATACCGCTTCCGGATATGCTTGATCGCATCATCCGGCACATTCACGCGACCGTACTCCGGCCAATAGTAGGGCGGCCCATTGTAATCGTCCCCGTAGGTTTCCAATTCGCTCTCCGGCAGGTCAAACGGCTCATGGGGATCGAATGCCTCAACCCATAAGAGATAGTTGTCCGCCTCCCGGTTATCCTCAAGCCAATTCAGAGCGGAGCGAATCGTTTTTGGCGAAGAATAGTCTTCCTCGGCGTGAAACATCGTTCTGTTGAGCGCGTATTGCGGCATAAATTTGCCGATCTGCTCCGGTTTCTCCGGCTGATTGACCCTGGAAACCAAACAATCGAGCTCCTGGCCGCGGATAAAATCCCAAGTATCGAATTGTTGACAGTAATTCTCCCCGCCTACCCGGAAATAATGATAATGATCCGTTGCAATATGAGAAAATACGCCGTTATCCCGCAGCACCTGCGGCAACGTATGGTCAAATGGCTCTATCGGCCCCCAGTTGCGTTCAAGAAAACCCAGCCGCCCCGTCAGCATATCCCTCCGGGCAGGCATGCACGGCAGGGAACCTGACCAGTGGTTCGTGAAAACGGCGGATTTCTCCGCCAGCCTGTCCAGATTGGGCGTTGCCACGCCCGTTGCGCCATAAGCGCTGAGATAATGCCTGTTAACCGAATCCAGGAGCAATACGATTGCCTTCATAATACTTTCTCCTTTATCTACGTAATTAGCCCTTTATTCCTGATGTGACAATACCTTGGACAAAGTATTTTTGCGTGAACAAAAACAGAATTAATAGCGGCAGGATAATGATAGTCGTCGCGGCCATCAGAAGGTTCCACTGTACTTGCGTCTCGTCCCGGAACATCGTCAATGCGAGTTGAACGGTTTTCATCTCATCCACGTTAGTCACGATGAGTGGCCATGTGTACTCATTCCATGCTTGAGTAGCCTTCAAAGCAACAAGCGTCGCAAAGATCGGTTTGCTGACAGGCACGTAAATGTACATGAACGTCTGAAACCGGGTTAAACCGTCGATTTTCGCCGCATCATCCAATTCTTTCGGAAAGCCGAGATAAAACTGTCTGAACAGGAACACCCCGAAGGAGCCTGCAACGTAAGGAGCAATTAAACCCATATACGAATTGATCCAGCCTAATCCGCCTTGTCCGAACATATCATTGCCGCCTGCAAAAGGAACATGCTTCAAAATCAAGAATACCGGGATCATTGTTACTTGAGGTGGAATCATTAAGCCGATCAGAGAGATTACGAACAAGATATCTCTGCCTTTAAAATTCAATCTGCCGAAGCTGTAGCCGGCAATCGAGTTAAGAACCAAACTTATAACCACGGTAATAACCGTTACAAACAAAGAATTAAAAAAATATCTCCCCCAGTTTCCCCTGCTCATAGCCTCGACATAATTGTGCCAGACCCATGTTTTAGGAAAGAAAATAAACTGCGGAGACATGATATCCCCCATCGTTTTCAGCGATGTGATTACCATCAATACAAAGGGAAAGATCATGAACAATGAAAAGATTAATACAATGACAGAAAGCCCTATCCTTGTTTTTGAATTTTCCATGCTTCAACAACCACCTTATTTAATCAATGTCATTACCTTGTCCGTATTTGAAATTGACGATGGTAATAACCGCAATAATCCCCAGTAATACCGTGGCCATCGCCGATGAATAACCAAGCTGAAATTCGCCGAAGGCGCGGTTATAGATTTGATGAACAATTGTAGTCGTGGAATTCATGGGCCCGCCGTTGGTCAAAATTTTAATTTGTTCAAATACGTTGAAATTGTTGATCAAGCCTGTAATCAATAGAAAGAATGTGATCGGCTTCAACATGGGGACCGTGATGTAAAAAAACCTCTGCAAGGAATTCGCGCCATCGACGGAAGCCGCTTCATATAAATCACGCGGAACCCCTTGCAATCCGGCCAAATAAATGACCATATTGTAGCCTACGAATTTCCATATGCCCATAATAATCAGGGCAACCATCGCCCAATTTGCGTCATAGAGCCATTGCTTCCCCTGAATTTGGAAAAAGCCCAGAACCGTGTTGGCTATCCCGCGCGACGGTTCGTAAATCCACAGCCAGATCATGGATACCGCGACCATCGAGGTTACGTGAGGCGTAAAAAATCCCGTTCTGAAAAAGGGAAGACCGACCAATTTGTTATTTAAGAGCACGGCAAAGACCAAACCGAGCGCCAATGTGAAAAAGAGCGTAAAAGAGGTATATATCACTGTGTTTTTGAGGGATATCCAGAAAAAAGTATCCGACAGTAACACCTTATAATTTTTGAATCCGATAAAATCCATTCTATTCATGTCATAATTCGTAAAACTTAAATAAATGTTCATCAAAATGGGAAGCAGGACGAAGACGAATAGAAACAGATAAAACGGTGTGATTAACGCATATCCGATCGGATCATGATCTAGCCGCCGTTTCTTCGATTTTTGTCCTGCCGCCGCTTTATGTGGAACTGTGCTTGCATTCATTGTGTTTCTCCTTCCAGCCAAATATCCCGCTATCCTAAGAAGAAGGTTTGTAGAACTTAAGACTTCTAAGCTTTACAAACCAGTCTATCTCTCATTTATTGGCTGATATTTTTCAATTCTTTTTCAACATTCTCTTGCGCATCCTTCAAGGCTTGCTCAGGCGTTTTCTTCATGCTTATTGCTTCCTCGTAAGACTGGATGATGTATTTGTTGTAGAGGGTTAACCAAGGAACAACCGGTTTTCCTTTTCCGTTTTTCACATAGTCCATGAGAACGCCGTTAAATTCCGGATCCACATCAGTAAATTGTTTTTCCAGGGATTTTTTCACTACCGGAATTTTCAAGTCCGTATAGCGCTTCCACACTTGATCGTTGGACATCATGAACTTGATGAATTCGAACGCTTCCTCTTTATGCTTGCTCGCATTTCCGATCGTAAATAGACGGTAACCGTTGAAACCGACTTTCGCTTCCTTCTTAAGCACAGGCACATAACCCAGCTTGTCCTTCAGATCCGGGTTGTTCTTGATGAGATTGCTAATGCCGCTTGTTTGCAAAAAGGACATGGCGGACTTGCCGCTTACAAACGGAATTTCATCTTTTTTCTGATAATTGTAAGGAATGCTGACTTTTTTATTATTCAGATCGACCAGAAACTTCAAGCCTTCTACCGCTTTACTGTCATTCAAAACCGGAACCCCTTGCTGCTCATCGATTAATTTAGCGCCATTTTGCCGCAAGAAGGGCTCAACAAATACGTCCGCGGAAGTAAGCGGAATGTCAAACCCGGAGCGTGTGACGTTGCCGTTGGGATCCCTTTTGGTCAGCTTCTCGGCGTAACTTTCCAGTTCCTCCCAGGTAGCCGGAGGCTTGTTAGGGTCTAAGCCCGCTTCCTGAAAAAAGTCCTTACGGTAAGTCAGAATCTCCGGTGCAGGGAAAAAGCCCAGGCCCAGCGTTTTATCCTTATATTTGCCAGCCGTCAGCGCGCTTTCCATTACATCCCCTTTTTCATCCCACTTGGCGATGTACTCGTCCAACGGCGCGAAATCGCCTTTGGCCCCCCGGGATCCCATGAAAGCCAGGTACGCGGAGAAAACGTCGGGCATCGTGCCGCTAAGCTTGGCTGCGTTCAGTTTGGTGTCGATATCCTCCGCGGATGAAGGCAATACGGTAGTTTCGACCTGCACATTAGGGTGAAGTTTCTCGAATTCCTTTGCCGCATTGGTGAAATACTCATCATTCGCTTTATCCGCACCCGGAAACCAGAACGTCAGCTTTACCGGATCTTTACTGCTGCCTGTCTTGGCCGGCTCGGCTTCTTTGGAAGAACTGCAGCCTGCCAGGAGGCCTCCTAACATGACCGTACTAAGGGTTAATGCAGTTACTTTCTTTACATTCACTTTAAACAACCTCCCTTTTTACTTACCTGAAACCAAGATGTGATTTTTATCATTACGATGCCTTGCCTTTTTATTATAGATAGCGCTTTCAATTTGCAGAAGAAAAGAAATATAGGTAAATCCTTCACTTTTTCAGATGTTTGACGTTATTCAACGAGCCTTATCATTACCTGCAGTTCAAGAATATTAAAAAATGTATATAAATCATTAAAATATTTAGATTTTTCTTGTTGCAAAAGAATGCGTAAAAAAAAGGAGTACTCCTTCAAATTTCCCAAGGAATACTCCCACATCTTAGACTATTCAAATTCTACCGGCCGTTGATTTTTAGAGCTATAGAAACTTCCAATGATATGCGGATGATAATGACTTCCTTTATTGTTCACCTTTCTTTTTGGGCTATATAACATGACCAAACACTACATATTATTTTAAAATATAAAAAAGCCTAGAAGAATCAAGCACTTGATTCTTCTAGGCTAATTAACTTTTGTCTCAATCATATACCCGAATTTGTCTCATTTATCGATCAAATCCGTTTCAATTATAACCGTTACTCACATCCTTCGCGCCGGAACGCAATGCCCGCCCAACAGGGAAACGGCAGACAGCCGGGTGCCCGGACAGCCCGGCAAGGATCAGGCTTTCACCGGAATCGTGACGGACCGCGTGCGGTCAAACAGATCGGTGATCGTCAGTTTGACGTAATACGTCCTGCCCGCCTTAAGACTCACCGCGAGAGACTGCGAAACTGCCTCCGGCCTGACTTCCGTTTTGCCCGCAAGAGGGCTTCCCGCGAGGGCGGCATTGCCGTACACGGCAGCGGACACTTTAAACTGCGGAGAACTGGAAGCCGGCAGCTGCCAATTTACGGTCAACTGGCCGTTCTTGTAAGCCGCGCCGGTTGAAGCCAGCACGATGCTGTCGTACGCGGGAGCGGTCGGCTGATTAACGGTTTTGACCGTGTTGCTCGCAATGGAGGGTGTTGTAGACCCGCCGGCCCGGAACCAGAAGTAATCGCCTGCGGTTCCTCCGTCCCAGTTGCCCAGAGAGCTGTTGGTCGAAATTCGCTGGCCGGCCCACGAATTCCAGGTGCCGTCCAGCTTCCGGTTGTAGCCGTTCTTGATCCGGCCTTCTCTCACGTTCTGAGCCGTCCCGTTCCAGTCTTCCTGGAACAGGCCCAGTCCCCCGTGAAGGGACAATCCGGCGACCGGATGATCGAGAACGGCGATCAGCTTCCATTCGTTCTTCCCGGCATCCTTCACCCACTGTCCGAAGCACGTACCCGTGCAGCCTTCGCTCCAGGTGCGCACAACCATGCGGTACCACTGGCCGGTTTGCCAGGCATACGGCGTCATGACCTTCATGCCCGTGCCTTCTCCTCCGAACGGGGACAGCCGTCCGCCGGGCGTAACGTATTTGGCCGTGATCGGAAGGGTGGAATTGATCGGGTCCCAGATCGCGAAATGAACACGGCGCGGGGCGAAGCTATTCCCGTCGTCCTGTTGGAAGCCGGCATACCCTCCGCCTTCGGCGCCCTGGTTCCAGTTCTGCGTGGCCCAGTACGTATAGGGAGTCGTCTGCACCGCCATCCAGTCGCTCATCACGATGTCCGACGGCGACGGATTGACCGGGTTCACATACACGTTATCCGCACTGGCCCCCATAACCGGACCGGCCGCGGACAACAGCATCATCAGCACAAGCACTTGCATGGCAATGAACTTCTTCATTAAAACAACCTCCTTTAATGAATGGATTCGAACTGCGCCGCTTCATTCTGCGCCCTGCCGGATGTCCAATCTCCGCTGTCGCCTTGGCCCATCAGCGCTTACGTAAAAACCGGGCCGCCGCCGTTTTAACCGCTCAGCCCGCCCGCGTTTTGCGCGAGCGTCCGGGCGTATTCCGTCAATTCGATCGGCGCTCCGCCGTTCAGACGGGATTCTTCGGCCGCGAAGGCCATCAGATGACTGCGGACGGAAGCAGCCGCAGAGGTGAGGCCTTCCTGGCCGCTGTAATTCCGAACTTCCTGGAGGAAGCTGCGGACGATGCCGCTGTCCCCGCCTCCGTGTCCCGCCGTCTGGACGGGGATCGTAATCTCCGTCTTCTGATGCGTCAGAAAATCGTAGACGATAATCGAGTCGCCCTCCGCCCTCAGTTCTCCCCGCGTGCCCATGATCTGAATGCGCCGCTCCTGTTCGAACGTAAAACCGCACATGCTGAACATGGCCGTGGCGCCTCCTTCGAACTCCATGTTCACCACCTGGTGATCGACGACGTTGTTGTCGCTGCGGTACACGCAGCGTCCGTAGTCCGTCTCGCGCAGCCCTTTTACGATGCTCTCCTTGGAAAGGTCGCTTGTGAAGTGCCCGGCCCAGCCTCTGAATTCCCGGCTGAGATAGAACCGCGTGGCGGAATACGGGCACGTCGGCTCCACCGCGCAGTCCAGGCAGCGGTCCGCGGAGCCTTCGGGCGCGTGCGCCCCGTTGAAGTGCATGAGCGAGCCGAACGAGCTTACCCGGCTGCACGGTTTATCCATCAGCCACGACAGGACGTCCATATCGTGGCAAGATTTCGCCAGGATCATCGGACTGGCTTTGTGCGAGTTGTTCCAGTTCCCCCTCACGAAGCTGTGGGCGATATGCCAGTAGCCCACGTTCTCGTTGAGCTGGATGGATACCACCTCGCCGATTCTTCCCTCCGTGATGGCCGTCTTGACCGCCGTCCAGAACGGCGTGTAGCGCAGCACGTGGCAGATCGTGAGCAGCCGGTCGTTGTCCCGGGCGGCCTGCTCCATGTCCAGGCACTCGCGCGGGTCCGGGGACATCGGCTTCTCCAGCAGCACGTGATACTTGGCGGCAAGAGCCCGCATCGTCGGCTCGTAGTGCATCCGGTCCTGGGTGCAGATGACGGCGATATCCGCCATTTTGGGCAGGTTCAGCAGCTCTTCCCACGTATCGTAGCGGTGCTCTGCCGGAATGCCGTGCTTCTCCGCCATTTTCTCCCTGCGTTCGGCATCTGTCTCCGCCACGGCCACGAACTGCAGCTCATGCGGATAATCCAGGGCATAAGGGGCGTAGCCGCCCGCTCCCCGGGCGCCCGCGCCGATTAATATTGCGGTCAATTCGCTCATGTTCTCTCTCTCCCTTAACTGCTCTTGGAGTAGCGGTCCAGTGCAGCCTGATAAATTTGCTTGTAGCGGTCCAGTCCCATTTTGTTCAGGGTCGCCACATAGTCGTCCCACTGGGACAGAGGCGCATCTCCGACGATGAATTTGTCTTTCATTTCCGTGACATACGTTTCGATGTCATTGGCCAGCGTCGTCAATTCCTGCTGTTCTTCCGTCGTGAAATTGAAGGCCGGCCAGATTTCCTCCGGCTTGAGTACGTGCGGATCGGCTTTCTTCGAATTGGCTACGGAGGTAGGAAGCCCTTCCGCTCCTTTGAAGTACGCCTGCTTGACGAATCCCGGGTAATACCCGCCCGGCCAGATCAGATATTGGCTGACCGCCTGGTCGAGGCTGAGACCGTCCTTGTTGTTTTTGATGGCGTCCACATAATCGACCGTTCCGTCGCTCTCTTCCTTGTACGTGTCGTCTTTCCAGCCCATGAAGAACATCTTGATGCCTTCCTCGCCGTAAAAATAATCCATCCACCGGACCATAGCGGCCGGATTCTTGGCTTTATCGGTCAGAATAAACATCCCGATATTGCCGAGCGGAGAACCGATATACGTGTAGAGCTGATCGCCGTGCGGTCCTTTCAGTACTGGCAGGCCGGCGTATCCTTTCTGGTTATAGATCGCCGCAGGGTCTACGTTATCCACGATGCCCAGCAGCCCGGCGGTTCCCTTCGCGTCGATCTCCTCGCTTTTCACGGAGGCGATATCCTGCTCCAGCAGGCCGTCTTTATACAGCTTGTGGATGTATTCCAGCATTTCTTTGTAACGCGGATCGGCGGGGATAAAGCGGATTTTGCCCGAATCCGGTTCCGTATCGACATACTGGTTGGCGTTGCCGTGGTTGCCTAGACCGAAGGAACCTCTCAAGTAACCGACAATTCCTGTCGTCCCGACTCCGCCCCACGCGATTTCATCCGGTTTGCCGTTCCCGTTCGGATCTCCCTGCTTAAATGCCTTCAGCATCGCCGCAAATTCGTCGAGGTTCTCCGGTTCCTTCAGTCCCAGCTTGGTCAGCCATTCCGTCTTAACCCAAGGGGTATTGAAGAAAACGGACCGGAATTCCGGGTCATACAAAGTCGGCAGGCTGTAAATTTTGCCGTCCGGCATGGTGATGCCCTTTTTAATGACCGGGTATTTCTCCATCAGAGCCTTGAGGTTCGGCGCATATTGATCGATGTAGTCGTTCAGGGGCAGAAATACACCCTGCTTGCCATATTTAAACAAGTCGGATTTCGAGAAAGCGGATGCGTAAAACAGGTCGGGATACCCGCTGCTCGCCATGAGCAGATTTCGTTTTTCTTTCAAGGCGTCCTTCTGGACGGTCTCCCAGTTGATGTGGATGTTCGTTTTCTTCTCGTATTCCTGCCACAGCTTCAATTTGTTCCAGTCGGCATTGGCGAAAAACTTGGCGGCAAAAGCGTTGACCGTAACCGGCTCCTGGACGATCGGGAACCCCGTCGCATTTACGCCTTTCGCCTCTGCCGCTTCCCCGGCGCCTTTCTCACCTCCGCTGCTGCATCCGGACAGCACCGCCGTCGTCAGCGCGCAAGCCAAAACGAGTTTCATCGCTCTCTTTCTCTTCATCTCGTTAACCTCCCTTGTTTAATCGTAACTATCGCGAATATCGTGAAGCATGTATAGGATGAACGATCAGCCTTTGATGGCGCCGATCATAATTCCTTTGACGAAGTACCGCTGAAGGAACGGATAGAGCAGGAACATCGGGAGGTTAGCCAGGACGAGAACGGCATATTTGATGCCTTCCACCGCCCGCTGCTGCTTGATCGCCGATTCCGTCGACATTTTGACCAGGCTGTCCGTCTGCCCTTGAATGAGAATTTCGCGCAGGACGAGCTGAAGCGGAAACTTGCTTTTGTCGGACAAGTACAGCAGGGCGTTGAAGAACGAGTTCCAGTGCCCGACCGCGTAGAACAGAATGGTGACGGCGATGATCGGCATGGACAGCGGCAGGATGACCCGCGTCAGGATCTGCATATTGGAGCAGCCGTCGATGGTCGCCGCCTCTTCAAGCTCTCCGGGAATCGTCTGCTGGAAAAAGGTCCGCATGATGATGATGTTCCAGATGGACACGGCGCCGGGCAAAATCATGACCCAGAAGGAGTTCAGCAGGCCGAGATTTTTGATCAGGATGTAGGTCGGAATGAGCCCGCCGCTGAAAAACATCGTGAACACGAACAGGCCCATGAACAGGTTGCGGCCCACGAAGTCTTTGCGGGAAAGGGGATACGCCGCCAGAATCGTCATGATCACGTTGAGGCACGTCCCCGTAGTCGTATACAGGAGCGTATTTCCGAAGCCCCTCATAATTTGGCCGTCCTCGAAAATTTTGGTGTACGAGTCCAGCGTCAGCCCCTTGGGCCAGAGCAGCACTTCCCCGTTCATAATGTATTGGGGTTCGCTGAACGAAGCGCTGAGCACGAATACCAGCGGGTACAGGACGATCAGCAGCACCAGCCCGAGAACCAGGTAAATGACGGTGTTGAACAAGCGGTCTTCACGGGTATTTTCCATCTCTTCTCCCTCTCCCTACCATAGGCTCGATCCGCTGAAGCGTTTGGAGATCCAGTTCACGCTGATCAGCAGAATGAAGTTGATTACCGTACTGAACAGGCCGACGGCGGCGGAAAAACTGTAATCCGCGTCGAGAATCCCGCTGCGGTATACGTAGGTATCGATAATATCGGAACTTTGCATGTTGAGGGTGTTCTGCATTAGGAGCACTTTTTCGAAACCGATGGACATGACGCTCCCCAAATTCAGGATAAGCAGGATGACAATCGTCGGGCGGATGCCGGGAAGGTTAATGTGCCAGATGCGCTGGAGCCGGGTCGCCCCGTCCACGCGCGCCGCCTCGTGAAGCTGATTGTCTACGCCGGCGAGAGCCGCCAGATAAATAATGGAGCTCCACCCCATCGTCTGCCACACATCGGAGAGCACATAGAGCGTTTTGAACCAGGAAGGATCGGCCAGAAAGTTGACGGGCTTGACGCCGAACATCCCGAGAAAGGTGTTGACGAGGCCGTATCTGGGATTCAGGAACATCATCATCATGCCTACAACGACGACCGTGGAAAGAAAGTGGGGCGCGTAGGTGACGGTTTGAACGAATTTTTTAAACTTCTGGGATTGGACTTCGTTCATGAGGAGGGCAAGAATAATCGGGATCGGAAATCCGAGCGCCAATGTGTAAAGACCGAGACCGATCGTATTCGTAATCAGACGCTGAAAAAAGTAACTGTTGAAAAAACGCTGGAAATGGTCGAATCCGACCCAGGCGCTGCCCCAAATTCCCTTGTTCGCCACAAAATCCTTGAAAGCGATTTGCAGGCCGTACATCGGCACATAGTGAAACACGATGTAATAAAGCACGACGGGCGAAATCAGCAGATAAAGCTGCCAATTGCGGAGAATCCGCCTGCCCAGCGTCAGTTTGCGCGGAACCGGGCGAGGATGCGCCCCCGTTTCCGGGCCGCTGCGTTTGAGAATAGTTTCAGCCACGTTAATTCTCCTTCCGGGAATGAAATGCGTTCGATTCGCTTTCAGCCCCACGAAATGATTCTAGGACTGCAAAACGCTTATCCAAAATTATTTTTATATTTGGATAATTTTTGGAATCATTTTCGTCGGAAATCAGGGTGATTCAACGATTTTGTAAGACAGGCAGAACATTAATCGTCTTAGAAAACGCTTACAAGAAACTTGTTGACCCTAATTTACCAAATCGACCCGAGGAATGCAACAACTTTTTGGCTAAAATGAATCCAAATTTTTTGGATAAAAAAGCGCAGCTAAAAAAGCCTGACATCGTTCTGTCAGACTCTTGCTTGTACGCACACTCTCTTTACTCCCCTTCTAAGGCCGGATATCGTGGACCGACGATTCCCGGACGATCAGGGAGCACGGCAGCAAAATCCGCGGCGGAATCCGGTAGTCCTCCTCTACGTAGTCGCAGAGGAATTTGGCGGCCAGCTTGCCGATTTCCTGCCGCGGCACGTCGATCGAAGTGAGCGGCGGGCTCGTATACTGCGAGAACCCGATATTGTCCATGCCAACGAAGGCGATGTCTTCGGGGATACGGCACTGCTGTTCGAGCGCCGCCCTCATCGCCGGGATCGCCAGCATATCGCTGGCGCAGAACATGGCGGTCGGCCAGTCCGCCCGGGGCAGCTCCTGCAGCATGGCGGTCACGAGCCGGTAGCTCAGGTCCACGTCCCAGTTCGTATTGACGATCCACTCCTTGCGGATCGGCAGGTTGCCCTGGAGCATCGCGAACTGGAAGCCGATGAACCGTTCGTCGTTCTCCAGCTTTCTGAAAAAAGCGGGGCCGCCCACATACCCGATCTTCGTATGCCCCTGATCAAGCAGATGCCCCACCGCCATCCGGGCGGCCGACACCCGGTCGCAGTCCACGATGGGCATTCTCAGGGAATCGTCGTTCAGGCTGACGCCGAGAATGGGAATGCCCTGCTGCTCCAGCAGCTCGTGAAGCTCCTTGTCGTACCAGCCCAGCGCGAGCACTCCCCGTGCCCCCGACTCAGTCAGCATAGCCTGGAAACGTTCCGCGTCGTTCACTTCCTCGAAGGTCCGGACGATGGCGGCGGGCTGCCCCATCTCGGCCATCTTCCCGTGAAATCCCTGGAGCACCTCCGAGAAATACGGATGATTGCCCAGCAGCTTGCCGGGAATCACGCAGGCGATCTGGGTCCGGCTCGCGGCCGCTCCCGGGGTATCGTCCAGCGGATAACCGAGCTTCAAGGCGGCTTCCCTTATTTTCCGTTTCGTTTCTTCGCTCACCGGCCGGCTCGTATCGTTGCTGATCGCCCTGGACACGGTGGAGATGGAGACGCCGATCACATCCGCAATATCTTTAAGCCTGGTCAAGGGTTCTCCCCTCCTTCCTGTTCCTTCTCATCCTCCCCATCTTATCACACACAAGCCTCGGGCAGGCAACCGTTATAGGCAATTGGGCCCAGACGATCACACTGTCCCGGACAGCCGTTTTCCGCAAAGCCCGATGATGGTATGATGGAGGGAAAGCGCAGAACGTTTACTACGGAGGTACACAGATGGATAACATGGTAGAACGGGTGGCGGGCAATCTCAAAAAAATCCGCCGTTCGCGCGGGCTCAGCCTGGATAAGCTCGCGGAACTGACGGGCGTCAGCAAAACGATGCTGGCCCAGATCGAACGGGCGGAATCGAACCCCACCATCACGATATTGTGGAAAATCGCCCACGGCCTGCATATCTCGGTTTCGGCGCTCATCGAGGATGAGAAGCCGTCGGTTACGCTGGTGAAGAAATCCGAGCTGTTTCCGATGTCGTCGGAAGAGGGAAAATATACGGCTTATCCACTCTTTCCGTACGACGGAAGCTCCCGCTTCGAGATTTATTCCGTGGAGCTGCAGCCCGGCTGCGAATATGAATCCGACCCTCATCACGAGGGAGTGGAGGAATACGTGTCGGTCACCCGCGGCACCCTTGAGATGCAGATCGGCGAGCAGGTGATCGTAGCGGAAAACGGCGACGCCATCCGGTTTCACGCCGACCAGAGCCACATTTACCGAAACAGCACGGACGAAGTCGTTCATATCCAGAGCGTCATTTTGTATCCGTTCTAGTCCGGTTACATTCTAGTTCGGTACCGCTCTATACCGGCTCCGTTCTAGTCCGGTGTTTCAGGTTTTATCCTTTCCCGTAGGAATGTTTTGGTTCCTGCGGGAATTTTTTTATTTACACGCTAATATAGTTTGGGTTACTATAGCAGCATTCAGGTACTTCATAACGCACATAAGTACTTTATAACGATCATTTCTCAAAAGGAGAATGCTGGTCATGACCCAAACCATGGTTGGACTTGTCAAAGCGCACCGCAAAGCCGGAGCCGTTCTGATGGAGGTGCCCGTCCCCGAATGCGGGCCGGATGAAGTGTTGATCCGGGTGAAAGCGAGCTCGATCTGCGGAACGGATATGCATATTTATCATTGGGACGACTGGGCCGAACAGCACGTCGTGACCCCCAATGTGTTCGGCCATGAATTTGCGGGCGTCGTGCATGAGGTGGGCTCGCAGGTGAGCAGCGTCCGCGTCGGGGATTATGTGTCCGCCGAGGGCCACATCGTCTGCGGAATGTGCAAACAATGCCGTTCGGGCAACGCTCATGTCTGCCCTCATACGCGAAGCTTCGGCATAACCGCGCCGGGCTGTTTTGCCGACTATGCGGTGACCAAGGCGGTCAACATCATCCCGAACGACAGGTCTCTGCCCTTCGAGCTGGCCTGCCTGCAGGACCCGCTGGGCAATGCGGTCCAGTCCGTACTGTCGGGCGACATCGTGGGCAAGTCCGTCGTCGTCATGGGTGTGGGCCCGATCGGCCTCATGGCCGTCCAGGTAGCGAAGGCCGCGGGCGCAGGCAAAATCATCGCCGTCGACCTTAACGCCTACCGGCTGGATATGGCCCGGAAGCTGGGCGCCGACGCGACGATCCAGTCGTCTCCCGCGGTCTCCGCCCCGGAGCGGATCCGGGAGATGACGGGCGGCGAAGGAGCCGAAGTCGGCCTCGAAATGTCCGGCAATGCCCGCGCCATCAACGACCTGCTGGAAGCGATGTCACCCGGAGGCCGCGTCTCTCTTCTGGGTATTCCGGCTCATTCCGTGCCGATCGACCTGTCCCGGCATGTTATTTTCAAAGGCCTTCAGGTCCACGGGATAACCGGACGGCGCATGTACAACACCTGGCACCAGATTAAGGGGCTGCTGGACCAAAACCGCATCGACCTTCAGCCGCTCGTCCAGCATACGTTTACACTCGACCGGTACGAGGAAGCTTTTGACTTGATGGCTTCGGGCCAATGCGCCAAGGTCGTCTTTACTCATATTTAGAAAACGGAGGATGAACATATGAGCGGATTGGATTATTTGGCGGAAGAACTGGAGCAGCTTAAACGGGAAGGCCGGTACCGGCTGCCCGCCGTATGGGAAAGTGCCTCGGATGTCTGGATGGAACTGAACGGCCGGCGGGTGCTTCAGCTTTCCTCGAACAACTATCTCGGATTTGCCAATCATCCCGATCTCAAGCGGGCCGCCGCGGATGCGGTATACCGATATGGCGCCGGCAGCGGTTCCGTACGGACGATAGCCGGAACGCTGAAGATTCACGACGAGCTGGAACGGGAGCTTGCCGCGTTCAAAGGAACGGAAGCCGCACTCGTCTTCCAGTCCGGTTTTACGACGAACCTCGGCGTGTTCTCCACACTGCTGCAGGATGGCGATGTCGTGATCAGCGACGAGTTGAATCATGCGAGCATTATCGACGGAATCCGGTTGTCGAAAGCGGCGCGCAAAATCTACCGGCACAAGGACATGAACGCGCTCGAAGACGTTCTCCGCGCCAGCGGCCAGTACCGGAAGCGCTTTATCGTGACGGACGGCGTGTTCAGCATGGACGGGGACATCGCGCCCCTGCCGGCCATCGTCGAACTGGCCGAACGCTACGACGCCATCGTATGCGTCGACGATGCCCATGCCAGCGGCGTGCTCGGCCGCAACGGCAAAGGCTCCACCGACCACTTCAACCTGCACGGGCGGGTGCATATCCAGATCGGCACCCTGTCCAAAGCGATCGGCGTGGTCGGCGGTTACGCGGCCGGAAGCCAGGCGCTGAAGGAAGTGCTGATCCACAAGGCGAGGCCGTTTCTGTTCAGCACGTCCCATCCGCCTTCCGTTGCGGCCAGCTGTCTGGAGGCCATCCGCGTTCTTCGCAGCAGCTCGGAGCTGGTGGAACGGATGTGGTCTCATGCCCACGGTTTCCGCAAGGCGCTGATTCAAGCCGGCTTCGATACCGGAGCCAGCGAGACGCCGATTATCCCCATCATTATCGGGGACGCCGCGGCTACCATGCATTTCTCCAACCGCCTGCTGGAGGAAGGCGTCTTCGCCCAGGGGATCGTCTTCCCGACCGTTGCCGCCGACAAAGGCCGCATCCGGCTGATCATTACGGCGGCCCACTCTCAGGACGATCTGGACTTTGCCCTGGAGGCGCTCAAAAAAATAGGGCGCGAAACCGGTCTTATCTCCTAAACAAAAACCTGCCCCGGCTGTTTGGCAATAGGCCGCGGGGCAGGTTTTTTATGTTAGGGCGGAAGGCTCTGGACGGACTATCTCCAAGCGTTGAAATCTAGTCCGTCTGCCTTATGCCATGGCTGGCTGCCATAGCCGGAATCCGTGCGGCGCCTACAGTACCGCCCCCTTCACTTGTACAGCTCCACCCATTGGTTCAGCTGCTGCTTGAGCTTCTCCCGCACGGCTTTAGGCTCCAAAATTTCCGCCGCCGGACCGTACTGCATCACCCAATTGAGAAACTCGCGCTCATTGTTTACCGTCACCTCGAAAATGAGGCTCCCATCCTTGCGGTCGCGCATACGGGGGTGAACGAACAGTTCCTCTTCCTTGACGTACCGCGCCACTTCCGCGTTAAACTTCACCTTGAATGTCATGTTTTTGTCCCCGCGCTCGATGGACCAGGTGTTCTTAAGGTACTGCCGGATGTTAAAATCCCCTTTTTCAAAAGCCTGCCCGGTCACCTCCACCTGCTGAAAACGGCTCATCCGGAACGTGCGCACTTCCCGCTTCAAATGACAGTAGCCGATGAGGTAAAAGCGCCGTTCACGCGGCACGAGGTAATACGGATCAATGTTCCTCTCCGTCGTTTTGTTGCGGGACATCGTATGATAAACGGTAGAAATGGTTTTCTGATCCAGAATGGCGCAGATAATCGTCTCCAAAAAATTCGGATGCTCCTGCCGGTAAGCGGGCGCTCCCATCTGAATAATGTCCGTAATATTTTGCACGATGTCGCGGTGATGGCTCTTTTCCTTCCCGTGAGTGGCCATTACTTTATGATAAGCCTGGTCAAACCCAGGCGGCAGCTTTTCCGTATCGAGGACCGAAGGAAGCATCGAGAAAACGAGCGCCTCCTGCTCCGTAAAGTTTAACGGGTACAAGAAAAACTTCCCCATAAACCGGTACCCGGTCCCCCTGCCGTCGTTGGTGATCGGCGCTATCAGGCTTAATGTAGCGAGATCCCGGTAAACCGTCCGGGGATTAATTCCGCATTTACGGGCGATGTCCGAAGCCGAAATTCCGGGATTTGCTTGAATGGCCAGGATAATATGAAACAATCGGATGACTTTGTCCATCATAAGGGCTTGTCTCACTCCATTCCGTTAGGTCTATGTGCCTATTGGAGTTAATTCGACACCGGCCCCGGACCTTCCTACTTCTTCCATAAAAACAGAAAACCGGAAGAGGCTTCGGGAGAGCCGTCCCCCGCTTTCGGACAAGGCTGAGGAATTTCTTTGACCTGGCTCCGGTCATTGCTCGGGTCATTGCTCCAGCCCTTACTCCCGGCCTTCCTCTTGTCCCAACTCCTTTTTTGTTTCCTTTCTTTTGCCTTATCCGTATCCTTCTTGTCCTTGTCTTGTTCGTCCTCCTCTCCGTCTTCCTGTTCGTCTTCCTGTCCGTCTTCCGCTTCCTGCGCCCCCGGTTTCATACGTCCGTTCTTCTTCACGACATTCTCTATGTAGTCCTTCCTCAGCCCCAGTTCTTCACAGATGACGCCGACATCCAGCATAAGTTTTCTCCCCGTATCCATCTCTCCGCACAATCCCCTTCCCCAGATCATGATATCAATTCCATTATTTAGGTTATCACTTCGATGCGACACCTGTTTGTCTCGAATGGGTGTTTGCTTTTTTTTACTTTTGCCCAACAAAAATAAACCCGTCCGACAGAACAAAGTCTGTCGAACGGGTTGTATGCACACCAAACCGTGCGGAACCGGCTGTGTGACTCCACAGCCTGCGGCAGGACAGCCTACTCCTCACGCCAGCTTACCGCCTCTCCCCCGCCGCGACCGTCTCGATCAGCCGCGCGAGCAGAGCCGTACGCGGCGCGATTTCGTCCAGCCGCACATACTCGTCCGGCGAGTGCGCGAAATCTCCCCGCGCGCCGAGGCCGTCCAGCGTCGGGACCCCGCACGCCGCGGTGAAGTTCCCGTCGCTGACGCCGCCGGTCGCCGTCTCGCCGAGCTCGAAGCCCAGCTCGTCCGCGGCGATTCTCCGCGCGAGGCCGTACAGCCGCGCGATCGCGTCCGTGCGCTCCATCGGCGGGCGCATCATGCGGCCCTCGATGCGGAGCCGGGCTCCCGGCAGGTGCGAGCGGAGGCCCGCGATCAGCGCGTGCACCCGCTCGGCCTCGGCCGACGTCTTCACGCGCACGTCAATCTCGGCTTCGGCGCGGTCCGCGACCACGTTCGTGCCGATGCCTCCGTGCACGATGCCGACGTTCACCGTCGTGCCGATGCCGTAATCGGTGAGGCCGTGCAGATGCTGGATCTGGTGCGCCAGCTCCTCGATGGCCGAAACGCCCTTGGAAGGGTCCACGCCCGCATGGGCGGCAATTCCTTCCACGATGAGCTTGTAGCGGCCGCTTCCTTTGCGGCCGGTTTTGAGCGCGCCCTCCGGCTCCATCGGAGGCTCCAGCACGAAGACCGCCTCGCAGCCCCGGGCGGTCTGCTCAATCAGCCCGCGCGAGCTGGGGCTGGAAATCTCTTCGTCGCTGTTGATCAGCAGCACGACGGTAACATCTTCCGCGGGACCGCGTCCCTCGTCACCGAGCAGCTTCAACGCGAACATCGCCTGAAGCAGCCCCAGCTTCATGTCGTACACGCCGGGCCCCAAAGCTCTGCCCCCGCGGACGCCGTAGGGCCGCCGCGACGCTTCGCCTTCGGGCCACACGGTATCGTAATGGCCCAGCAGCAGAATGCGCCGGCTGCCGGCGCCCCACTCGCAGAGCAGCCGGTCGCCCGCGACCTCATGGGGAAGGCGCGTTACCGTTCCCCCGGTCAAACGCCGGAACTGGATCTCGTACCAGTCCGCCATCCGGTCGCAGAGCGCCTTATTCCGTGAAGGCGAGTCCATATTTACGCTTTCTTCCAAGAGCCGGAGCAGCTCCGGCATGTATTTTTCCACAAGAGTTACGTCTGACATACGAAATAAACCTTTCTTTGCGCAAAATAAACGGGTACGTCCGTACGAACGCGCTGCGGAAGAAACGGACGGCATGCAATCCGCATGCCGCCCCTCTTTTTTTATGGAGTGAATCCGGACTTGCCTGAATAAAGAAATCTTAATGAGAATGCGAATTCGTGCCGAAGAGCTTATCGAGCCCGTACACCCGCTCCAGAATGAAAATAAACACCAGACTGAGCAGGATGACGACGGACGAAACCGAAGCGACTAGCGGATTGAGCGTTTCCTGCATATAGCTGAAAATCGCCATCGGCAGAGTCGTCGTCTCCGGGGAGACCAGGAACAGCGAAACCGTCACGTTATCGAACGAAGTCAGGAACGAGAAGATCATCCCGGACAAAATGGCCGGACGAAGCAGCGGCAGCGTGATGTCGCGGAAAACCTGAAACGGGCTGGCCCCCAGAATGTAAGCCGCACGCTCCAAGGTGTAATCGTAAGCGCTCAGCCCCGTCATCGTCAGCCGGACCACATACGGGATCGAAATGAGCATGTGGGTGATCAGCAGTCCCGTGAAGGTTCCCGCCAGGCCGATCCGGGTGAAGAAGAGCAGCGCAGCCATCCCTATTATAATAGAAGGAACGGTGAGCGGAGACAGCAGCAGCGCGTTGACGAAGCCGCTCCCCGGGAACTTGTATTTGTGGATCGCCATGGCGGCCAGCGTGCCGATGATTGTAGACAAAACGGCCGACAGAGCCGCCAGCTCCAAACTGAAAATAAACGATTCGATAAATTCCGGCCGGTCCAAAATTTTCTCATACCATTTCAGCGAGAAGCCTTCCGGTGGGAAGGACAAATAATTGGCCGACGTAAGCGAGGTCGGAATAATGACCAGCAGCGGTGAAATGACGAAAAGCAGCACGATAAATGTAACGATGCCGAGCCACGGGATGCGTCTGATCACGAGAACACCTCCCGGTAGCGCTTCGTTTCCACGATTTTCGTAAATACCGTCACGAGCGCATAGGTGGAAGCCAGCATCAGGAAGGCGAGCGCCGAACCGAGCGGCCAGTCGAGCGTGGCCATAATTTTCTCGTACGTGATGACCGGCATGACTTTAACCGAGCTTCCGCCCATCAGGGCAGGGGTGACGAAAGCGCTCATGGACAAGCTGAACACCAATGTCGTCCCGGCAAAAATGCCCGGCAGGCTGAGCGGCAGCGTGATGGAGAAAAACGAACGGGCCTTCGAGGCGCCCAGAATTCCCGCCGCTTTGTACAGGGACTGGTCGACGGCATACAAGCTCGTCGCCAGCGCAAGCACCATGTACACGATAAAGGAATCCGTGAGTCCGATGACCACGCCAAGCTCGTTGTACAGAAGCTTAAGCGGTTTGTCGATCAGTCCGAGCTTGATCAGAGAGCTGTTGACCCAGCCTTTGTCGCCCAGAATGACGACCCAGCCGAAGTTGCGGATGACCACGGAGATCAGATGCGGCGAAATGATCAGAAACGTGACGAGTCCGCGCATTTTGCCCGACGCCTTGGACATGAAGAGCGCAACCGGGTAACCGAGAATGAGCGTCAGCAGGACGGTATACAAGCTGAGCTTGATCGTCCGCCACAAGATGCCCGCATAATACGAGTCTTGTACGAAAAGCAGGTAATTGTGCAGCGAGAACTGCTGCTCGGCGTCCTGCAAACTCTGGAGCAGGATGTAGATCATCGGGATGAGAAACGCGCCGAGCAGAACGATCAGACTGGGGGCCAGAAGAAACAGCCCCGTCCAGGACGACAGGCGGCGGAAGCGGGAGGATTTCGCCTGCATGGCCTACTGCTCCTTCCGCGGGAATACGAAGACGTCCTTCGGATTCCACGTCAGTCCCACCTGCTGGCCCGCGGTGTAGTCCGCCAGTCCGTCCTGCATCTGCATCCTTACGGTAAGCAGCGCGGAGCCGACCTCCACCTCGCATTCCACGAAGGAACCGAGGAAAGCGAGCTGCCGGATCGTCCCCGCGGCCCGTACGGTATCCGCAAGCGCGCCGGGATCCGTCAGGCGGATTTTCTCCGGACGCACATAGGCGACCACGGTTTCCCCTGTCGTAAACGTGCGTCCGTCCGCGGACGCCTCCAGCACGAATCCGGCGTCGGTCTGCACGGCCATCCCGCCGTTTGCCGATCCCCGGACCGTGCCGGGCAGGCGGTTGGATTTGCCGATGAAGGTGTGCACGAATTCGGAGGCGGGACGGTTGTATATGTCCCAAGGCGTGCCGATTTGTTCGACCTTGCCGTGATCCAGCACGACGATCCGGTCGGACAAATACAGGGCTTCCTCCTGGTCGTGCGTGACGAAAATCGTCGTGACGCCCGTCTCTTTGTGCAGACGCTTCAGCTCTTCGCGAAGCTCTTCCCGCAGCTTCGCGTCCAGGTTGCTGAGCGGCTC
This sequence comes from Paenibacillus sp. RC84, assembly GCF_041260495.1. NCBI lineage: Bacteria > Bacillati > Bacillota > Bacilli > Caryophanales > Paenibacillaceae > Paenibacillus > Paenibacillus sp. RC84. Next base: position 142,646 of record NZ_JBGBYL010000002.1, on the reverse strand, counting down.
GTCGAGCAGAAGCAGCGACGGCTCGATCACCAGCGCCCGGGCGATCGCGATCCGCTGGCGCTGCCCGCCGGAAAGCTGCTTCGGATAGCGGTCGGCCACATGGGGCAGCTTGACGAGCTCCAGCACCTTCCGCACCTTGTCTTTGATTTCCGCCTTCGGCATTTTGCGCAGCTTGAGCCCGTAGGCTACATTCTCGGCAACCGTCATATGCGGGAACAGCGAATAAGTTTGAAACACCATGCCCAGGTCCCGTTTATTCGAAGGAACGCCGTTCATACGCTTGCCTTTGATCGAAATTTCACCGCCGTCCGGGTCCAGGAACCCGGCAATCATGTTCAGCGTCGTCGTCTTGCCGCACCCCGAAGGGCCGAGAAAGGAGATGCACTCCCCCTTCTCGATCTGCAGGTCAAAGTTATCGACGACCACGTTGGAACCGAACGTTTTACGGACGGCTTTAAGTTCGACATCTATCCTCTTTTCCAACTGAATCACCTGTTTTCCGAATCTATTTGCCTACCGAAGGTGCGATTTCCTTGTTGAAGCGGTCAATCCATCCGGCGGTGCTGCCGCCTACGGTTTCGTAATCGAATTTCACGATTTTGGAGCGGTCGAATTCGATTTTTTTGGATATATCTTCCGGGAGCTTTACGGATGTGGCCGGGTTATAATACAGCTTTGAAGCGTACAAGGTCTGAACTTCGTCCGTTAAAAGGAAGTCGATGAAAAGCTTCGCGGCGTTCGGGTGCTTCGCGTTCTTGGTCATCGTGGCCACGTTCGGCACCAGGTTAGCCCCTTCCTTCGGTACGACGAACTTCAGCTCGACCCCCTGGTCCTTCTGCACAATGCTGCGGGCCATCGTCCAGGACGTATACGCCGCCGATTTGTTCTGCAGGTTCTGCTGGAGCTGCGCGGCGCTTTTGGCAAAGGTCGGCATGTATCCTGCAATCGTTTTCAGTTTTTCGAAGCCGGGGTCCATATTTTTCTCCGACCCGCCGTTCGCATAAGCCAGCATGATCAGAGCCGAACGGCCGAAGTTGCTGGAAATCTCGGTCAGGGTGAGGTTGCCTTTCATTTCGGGACGGGCCAGATCGTTCCAGGACTCGGGAATCGGAAGATTTTTTTCTTTCACAATTGCTTCGTTATAGGAGATGCCCATCGGCGTGAAGTTGACGGCGACCCCGCTGTCTTCGGCCACTTTCAGATCGGCGATCACGTTTTTCATGTTCGGAATATCCGCTTCTTTCAGCGGTTCGAAAAGACCCTCTTTGCGTCCGATTTCCTGCTCGCCGCCTTCAATGATGGCCACGTCCGTCTGCGGATCGTTTTTAACCGCTTTCGCTTTGGCGACGATTTCGGTCGATACGCCGGATACATACGTCAGTTTGATGTCGGGATATTTCGCTTTGAAACGTTTGAAAATTTCGTCTTTCATCAGCTCTTCTACCGTAGCTCCGTTACCCGCAACAACAAGTTCTTTCTCCGGCTGCAGCGCTGAAGTCGATGCTCCCGGCGAAACAGCGGCTTCTTTTGCCGGCTCTTTTGAAGATCCGCATCCTGCAAGAAGTGATCCGCACAGAGCGGCAACTGAAACCAAGACCCCGATTTTCTTTTTCATGGATGGACATCCCTTCTAATTGGTTTTCTGTGATCGTTCACTATATGTGAACAATGTTTCCTATAAGGAAATCTTAAAGTGATTCTATCACGCTCTTTCCAGCCTAGCAATACATATGTCAGGTTTAAAAAAAGATTATTTTTCCGGAGCGGAACTCGTCCGAAGCACCTCTAAAGCACCTCTAGGAAACCCAAAATAAGTATGCTACAATAGCAATAATTTGCTTGCATGTCGGGATATTCCGACGATATGACCGCCTGGGGGAGTCTGTTCATGGAGCACCATTTGTCTTCCGTTAAAAACAGCAGCCGCCTGCTCAAAGAGTTTCTGGACGGTCCGAAGGAGCTCGGAGTCACCGAACTGAGCCGACGGCTTCAGTTGTCTAAAGGCGCCGTTCATAAGCTGCTCGCTACGCTCGAAAGCGACGGGTTTATTTCGCAAAATCCGAGTACGAAGCAGTACTCGCTCGGTTTTACTCTGCTCGAACTCGGCACGAAAGTGCTTCGTGATCATAATCTCGTCGACTTCGCCAAACCTTACCTGCAGCAGCTTGCCGAAAAAACGAAAGAGCTGGCCTGCCTGTGCGTCGTCGACGGAAAAGACGCCATATATGTGGATAAAATCGATTCCCAGCATCCGATCCGCTTTAATGTAGACGCGTTCCGCCGCTTTCCGCTGTATGCCACCTCCGCGTCTCGCGTGATGCTGGCTTACCGGCCGGAGGCGTTTATCGACAGTGTGCTCGCGGACGGAATCCGCACGTATACACCGCATTCCATACAGTCGCCGGACGAAATCAAAGAACGGCTTGCGGCTATCCGCAGCCGCGGCTACGAGATTTCGACGAATCTGCGCAACGTCGGCGTGACGGGGATGGCGGCTCCGATCCGGGATGCGACGGGCGAGATTGTCGCGTCCGTCAGCCTTATCGGGCCGTCGGACCGGGTCATTCCGCAGCAGGATGCTTTCCTGCAGCAGGTTCTCCTGACGACGCGCAACATTTCGTTCGGCCTGGGCTACCGGTAGAACAAAAAAACACCCGGAATGAAAAATTCGGGTGTTTTTGTTCTCATTTAGCCCGCGGGAAGGCTCTGCCGCCTTGCTTAGACAGCGCGGTGATTCTTCGGGCAGGCTTGGCGCTTAGCCGGTTTATACGACGTCGTAGCCCTGCTCTTCGATCGCTTCTTTAATTTGCTCGGGCTTCACGGCACCCGCATCGTATTCCACTTCGACACGGCCTTCGGCCAGATGAACCTGAGCCTTCGCTCCCAGCCCTCCAACCGCTTTTTCTACCGAATTTACACAATGCTGGCAGGACATGCCCTCCACTTTCAAAGTCAGTTTTTCCATTTTTCTTGCCCCTTTCTTCCTCTTCCGATTAGTTCGGGTTTATTTCATAAGCTTGTTGACGGTAACGAGCAGTTCGTCGATCACATCCGTATCGCCTTCCTGAATCCGTTCGATCACACAGCTTTTCATATGCCCTTCCAGCAGCAGTTTGCCCACGCTGTTCAAGGCGGACTGCACAGCGGCAATCTGGTTGAGCACATCGTCGCAGTACGTGTCTTTCTCGATCATGCCTTTGACGCCGCGGATCTGACCTTCGATCCGGTTCAGCCTGGAAATCAAGTTATTCTTCACCTTGTCGCTGTGATGGCTTCTTCTTTCCGTATCGTCGTCGCGCGTATGTGTATGGCAGGAAGTTCCGGCATCTGCCGTAGCAAGCGGAGCGATGCCCGTTTCGCCTGCGGTGCTGCCGTTATCCTTTTCGGAATGGAGTACCATCTTGTTCAACCTCCCTCATAAACAGCATAACATACCCCATGGGGGTATTTCAATAACCTTTAAACTGAAATTTTTTTCTCGTCATTCATAAAAATTTGGGCTTGTTAAAATCTTCTGAATTGGTTACTATAAAAATAACATATGAATATTTGCTCATATATTAATTTAAATCCAGTATGATTCTTATTTTTCCTTACTTATTCAAAGATAAGGCATCCAAATTTTATCAAACATGCGTCACGCAAAGGAGGAATAGCGGTATGAGCGACTTAAAAAAACGGGAAGCAGCCGGTGCCGCAAGCGGCCAAATTCACCGGTACGATCACGGGCATTCCCACGATCATTCACATGATCACGAACATGGCGGAATCGGGCATCATCACGGCCCCAGCAGTAAAAAAGGGCTGTTTATCGCTTTTCTCATCACAACGGGCATTATGGTACTGGAATTCGTCGGCGGTCTGCTGACGAACAGTCTGGCCCTGCTGTCGGATTCCGGGCATATGCTGAGCGATGCGGCGTCTCTGCTGCTCAGTCTGGTCGCCATGTGGTTTGCGGCCCGTCCCGCCTCGCCCAGAAGAACGTACGGCTTCTACCGCGTGGAGATTTTAACGGCCATGCTGAACGGCGTCACCCTCGTCGTCCTCTCCATCCTGATCATCCGGGAGGCCGTCGAACGCTTTTCGCACCCGCCTGCAATCGCGAGCGGCACGATGACGCTTATCGCCGTCGTCGGCCTGGCCGCCAACCTCGTCAGCGCCTGGTTTCTGACCCGGATGGGCGGCGCCAAAGACAACCTCAACATCAGAAGCGCTTATCTGCACGTCCTCGGGGATGCGCTCGGCTCCGTAGGGGCGATAATCGCCGGGCTTCTGATGCAGGCGTTCCAGTGGTATCAGGCGGACCCGATTATCTCCATTCTGGTCTCGCTGCTCATTCTGCGCAGCGCCTGGGGCGTGCTGAAATCCGCCACGCATATCCTGCTCGAAGGAGTCCCCTCGCGCCTCGACGCAGACGATGTCCGCAATACCCTGCTGCGTATTCCCGGCGTCCGCGACATCCATGATCTTCACATCTGGACGATCACGTCCGGCATGGATTCTTTCAGCTGTCATCTGCTCATCGACGATGAAGCCGACAGCCAGGAGGTTCTCCAGCAGGCCGTTACCTGTATGGAGAACGAGTATAAAATCCGGCATGCCACCATTCAGGTAGAGACCCGCCATCTGAAGCATGCGGAGTTCAGCATCTAAGAACCGCACCGCATGTCCCGGCCGCCTGCTCACCGGCATGTTCGCATCCCTCTGTACGCGATGCGCGGATTCAGCACAGCCTTGCGGGAAAGCCGCTGTCCGGCGGTCCGCAAGGCTGCATAACGGTCTAAATTAAAAGCCCGCGGCATAATGCGCGGGCTTTTTTGCGTTGCCGCCGGGAGGCCGGATTGCCTGGGAGATGTCCGCTGGGCGGACAGAACTTTTTTTCCTAATCCTCTATTCCCTGATGAGTTTCGGCGGCAATTTCTTTCAGCGAGCGGATTTTTCCGTGGGGATTCTGTCTTTGCTTGCGGCTTTTGGCCAAGCCTTCCTTCCGGTTTTTCGATTGGGTCATGAAACGACACTCCTTTTCGTAAAGGGGTACGGTTCGTCGACGAGTCGATTCTCCGCTCTGCCCTCCTAGTTTTCGCCCGGGGAAGGCCGCTCTATTCGGCCGATTTACTTTTACATCCGTTTCCGGATGCGGCCACTTGCAAACTTCAGTTTCCTTTATTCGGTTTTCCGGCTCCGGTCTCCGCCTCCGGATAAAAAACAGCTTGAAGCTCGAACTGGAACGATTTAGGATATAAGAATAGGAAAAGAACCCTATCGGGAAAGGAAATCCGGATGACATGTATTCCGTTGGTGAACTTGCACGTAAAGCGAACATCACGGTGCGCACCCTGCACCATTACGATCAGATCGGGCTGCTGAAGCCCTCCGGCTCCACGGAAGGCGGCCACCGGCTTTACTCCGACGAGGATGTTATGCGCTTGGAACAGATTTCGATTCTCAAAAAAATGGGACTCGGGTTAAAAGCCGTCCATGAAATGCTCGACAGTTACGGAACCGACTGGCTCTCCTGCCTGGAAGATCAGCTTCGAATGGTTCAGCGCGAGAAAGAGAAACTCGAAGAACTGGAAGGCATGCTCCGCGTTACGATCCATTCCGTCCAAATAGAAGGCACCCTGAACTGGAACACGATGTTTTCAATGATCCGGCTCAGCCAAAAAGATCCCGCGGCCAAGCAGCGCTTCATCCGCGAGCATTTCACGTCCGAGGAGCGGAAGCTGCTTCGCAAGCTGCCTAATCTGAACAAAGGCGACCCCCTCACCGTGCGCTGGACGGAAGAGGTTGCACAGGCAAGGGCCTTCATGCACGAAAATCCGGCTTCTCCGGCCGCTCAGGAAGTGGCTGCACGGATCACGGCGCTGGCCTTAGAGGCTTTTGACGGCAATGAGGCTCTGATGAACAAGTACTGGGAGCTGCACGGCGCGGAGGGAAATCCGATGAACCTGTACCCGTTCGAGCCCGAACTGCTGGAGTTTCTTAACGCGGCGTTTGAGTACTACGACCGCACAAAGATAGCAGCTGACGTTCCGGAGCATGGATCTAGCAGAACCATAAACAAAGCAACTAACCGAGCAACGAACTAAACAGGTAGCGCCCTGATTTTGGAGGTTTCACGTGTCTTTTTTTAAATGGTTTTTTACTAGTATGAAATCACAGCCTGTGCAAAAGCAGCCAAAAACGCCGCCCGTCCAGTTGTTTTCCTCTTTCGCTCCGTATGGGCTGGGCGTGCTGGAGAACGACAGCCTGAAACCGGTAGAAGCCCGGTTCAATGAGGTTTTCGGCAAATACCCCCGGTATTGGGACCATGTAAAAGCACGCGTGCTGAAAGAGCATCCGGACATTTCCGAAACCGAGTATTCCTGGATCTTCCTGGAGTTCAAACGCTTTCTGGCGATCAATATTTACTTGAATAATGTGGGCATGTACAGCACGTCCGTGGATGAAATCTGGCACGAAGCTTTGATGTTCACCCGCGATTATCAGGAGTTTTGCAGAGATCTTCTGGGGGAAATGATTCACCATTCGCCGCATGTCGGCGATGCGCTTCAACCGGGCGAGCACGATAGAGCCCTGTTCGAGCTCGTTTACTCCCTTGTGTTCCGCTTCCACCCGGAAAATGAGCAACTGCTCGGGAAGTTCGGGCAGCGCAAGCTTCACCCCGAATTTGTCGCATATGCCCGCGCTTTTGACTGGAATCGCATCCGGCGGGATTATTTCAAGCCGAATACGATCGGCATTTATGAAGATGCCGTTCAGGAGTTGGTGTACCACCTTTTCAACGGCATCCAGAATGCCCCGCCGGCCGCTGCAGCCGGAGATTCCCGCAGGATGTCTTCGGCCGGGAGGACGCCGGCCTCTTCATTTAACGCGAGCGACGTCTCCGGCGCGGGTTACGGCGCCCTCAGCGCCCTGCTATTCTACTCCATCCTGAACGGGGACGACGACCGCGAGGGGAGCGGCGGGAACGGGTCCGGCGATTCGGACTGCAGCAGCTCGAACTGCAGCTCTTCGGACTGCGGCGGCTCGTCTGACAGCAATTCGTCCGGCAGCAGTTCGTCCTGCAGCGGCTCGTCCGACGGCAGCTCCTGCAGCAGTTCGTCTTCGTGCAGCAGCTCGTCCTGCAGTAGTTCGTCCTGCAGCAGCTCGTCTTCATGCAGCAGCTCGTCATGCAGCAGTTCCTGATTCAGCCGGCTGAGCCGGTTTATTGCGGCAAACGTTTGTAAGGCGACGAATTCAAAGGGCATTTTTAAAGCGGGGGGTGTGGGAATTGAAAACGATCGAGGATAGTTACGTGGCGTTCCTGGACATTCTCGGCTTTAAAGATCTGGTGGATAAGAACAGTCACCTCGACCTGCAAACCATCTTTTCCAACGACATTATGCACAACATCAACCGGACGAAAAAAATGATGGACGATGTAAACTCCGAGCTGGGCATGCCCAGCGCTATTCAAGTGCTGTCGGTGTCCGACAGCATCATCATGTGGACGGAAGGAACCTCGCCCGTCCAGTTCGTGAACATCGTGAACGCGGCTTTCAGCGCTCTGCTGTTTTTTATGCAGCGGGGCGCCCCGCTCAGAGGCGCGATTTCCAAAGGTCCCGTCACCGTTCACGAATCGGAGAATCAGAAAAACATTTTCGGCAAAGGAATCACAAATGCGTACAACCTCGAAAACATCCAGCAATGGTCCGGGGCCGTTATAGACGAAATTTGTCTCACGGAAGAAATCGTCGCAAGCAGTGAATATGAGATTCTGAGGCGCAAACATATTCTCGTGGAATACCTCGTTCCGTTCAAAACCGGCCCTGTGGAATATAGGCATGCCATTAACTGGGCCGGTCTGGACGGGAGAATATTTTACGGCGATTACGAAGCCATTGAAAAGCAGTTCGCCCGTCACAACAAAAGCATCGGCGACTGGTCCGTCAAGCAGAAAATCGACCATACCGCCGCCTTTGCCCGGTTCGTGCAGACGCTGCCTAAAGACGGGGTCACAGGGTAAACGCGTAAACGATGCACATCTGAGCCGCCACGTATGTCAGCCAGACCCAGTAACCCTGATGCCGGAGCGACCTGCCGCCGATGGCTGCGGCCCCGATGATCGTGTCCGATACGACGAAGAGCAGCCCGCCGACAGCCGTCAGCCAGAGCGCCCCGCCAAGGGACCAGGCCATAGCAGCCGCAGCCGACGCCATGGCCCCGATCCACAAGCCGTAAACGAGCGAGCCGGTGTTGAACAGGCGCGGAGCGTCGGGATTGCGGATCAGGAGCAGCCAGGCGGCGATCAGCACCAGAACGTAGAACACGGCAGCGACGGCCAGGCCCGCGTTCATAAGGTCAAATCCCTCACGATGCAGGGCAGCCGCAAACGCCGCGATATAGAAGACGTGCGCCACGGCGAACGTCAGCATTCCGCCGATCATCGGGTGCCTCCAGGGGATGATCCCGGCCATGGACAAATCCCCGATAAACGACCAGGCCATTCCCCAGAAAATCCACTCTTTGGAGGAAGAGGCCGGATCGTCCCGCCACAAAGCAAAAGCGGCCGCGGTAAGCGTCAGACTGATCAGCATCCGCACCCATAACGGAAGCCGGACCTCCGTACTTTTACGCCGGGCGTCCGACATTCCAAGACCGGTACCGGCGGCAAACAAGATCACTTGAACGGCCCAAAGCCATCCCATCATCATTTCCCCCTCCTCCCGTGCACGCCTGTGCTGTTACCTATTCTTACCCCGCGTGTCCCGCGAGCAATCCGGGTCTTCGCTGCACATCTCCCATAAAAAAAGGACAGCCGGAACCCGGCCGTCCATTCAGCGGCCTTCGGCCTCTTTAATCCGCACCGCGGCCCAGTCCGTCCGGTAGAACCGGTACATGACGGCAAGGCCGAAGGCGGCAATAAACGCATACAGCGAAATCCACGCGCCGGCCGAACCGAATCCCCACACAAAGGTGAGCAAATACGCGAGCGGCACGAAAAAGACCCAGCTGAGCACAAGCGAAGTTCCCAGCAGAAAGGTCGTATCTCCGATTCCCCGCAGACCTCCCGCGTAGAAATTCAGAAGACCGTCAAACAGCTGCAAAAACGCGGAAATCCGGATGAGATCGGCGGCAAGCGCGTAAACCTCCGGGTCCTGGGAATACAGCCTCGCGATCGGAACCGCGAAAACGAATTCCACCGCACCCAGCACAAGCAGGCAGATGCTGCCTAGCACCGCCGTGTCCGTGCCGTACCGGCGGGCCAGGTCGGGCCGGTGCTTGCCGACTTCGCGTCCGACGAGGATCGTCGCCGTGGAGGCGAAGGCGAAAGCCGGCATGAAGCCGAGCGACATCACGTTCAGGGCAATCTCGTTGGCGGCCAGCGCCTCCGTCCCCAGGCGGGTCACGAACATCGTGAAGACGAACATCGCCAGGCTCATCGCGAATTCCTGCATGCCGAGCTTCCCGCTTTCGCCTGCAATCAGACGCGCTTCCCTGCGGTCCAGTTTGACCCGCGTGCGGGTCCGGTATTTGTCATGCAGCCGGAAAAACACGATATACAAGGAGCCGATACTGCAGATGGCTTCCCCGATCAGAACGGCCAGCCCCGCGCCCGGGAGCCCCAGCTCGGGAAATCCGAGATGACCGTACGTCAACCCGTAGGTGAACACGATCATTGCCGCATTCCCCAGAATCGTCAGAGCCATAGGAGACCGGGTATCTCCGATTCCCCTCAGAAACCCGAAAAGGACAAAGTTCAGCACGGAAAACGCCATCGCATAAAACCGGAGCTCCAGATATTCCTTCCCAGCGGCAACCAGTTCTTCGGAGCTTCCCATCAGCCGCAGAATCCCTTCGCTTCCGAACCACCCCGCAGCCAGGATGACGGCAATGAGAGCCAGGCAAAGATAAAGCGCGATGTATGTGCGCTCCACGCCTTTCTTCATATCTCCGGCCCCGAAATTTTGAGCCACAAGATAATTCACCGTGTGACCGATCCCCGAGCAGGCGGCCCAGGCATTATACATAATAATGTTGCAAATTCCTACCGCAGCGATGACGAGGGCTCCCATCGGGCCCACCATCATCAAATTAATCGTACCCGTCAGCGTCGCGGCCGCGAACGACACGATCGACGGAACCGCAAGCCGCAAAATCATTCCCCAATTTGTAAACATAGACTACTCCTCCGGAACCGCCGCCGGTGCCATTCTCCCGTCAGGCTTATTTTCCGATTGTTTGACCCGCTTAAGCTGCGCGACAATCAGAAAGCTCACGATGACAAGCAGGAACCACGAGCTCATTTTGCCGAAAGAAACGAGCTGCCAGCTTTCCCTCTGGTTCGGATACTGCCACGCCCCCAGGAAGGTTGCGATATTTTCCGCCAGCCAAATAAAAAAGCCGATAAGAAAAAAAGAAAGGACGAGCGGCATCCGGTACGTTTTCCTGCCGACGGTAAACAGGACCGCAGTCCGGAAAAACAGCACGAACAGCAGCACGGTCAGCACCCAGCGCAAATCCCAGATATAATGGTGGGTCATAAAATTCAGATAGATCGCGGCTCCGAGCGGAACCGCAAACCAAGGCGAAGGCCAGCGGGTCAGCTCCACATGCAATCTCCGCCAGGCCTGGCACAAATAACTCGCCACGCTCGCGTACATAAACCCGCTGTAAAGCGGTACGCCCCATACTTTCGTCCAGGCTTCCTCCGGATACGACCAGGAGCCCATATTCACCTTATAAATCTCCAGCGCCAGCCCGATCAGATGGAACAGGCAGATCACTTTCACTTCATCCCTTGTTTCAAGCCCCGTCCGGACCATCGCCCATTGAATCAGCAGACAAATGACCAGCATAAGGTCATACATGTGGGGCACATCGGCCGTCTTCAGAACAGCCAGACTGATAAAAATAAGAACGGGAAACAGGCACGAAAGAGCTTCCAGCCAGCCGAAAAGCAGCAGCTGCCGAATCCCGTGACGTACGGATCGAATCATGGGAAACCCTCCCTTCAGCTTTCGGAGGTTCCAGGCGTCCTCGCATGCCCGGAATCCATTCCTCTGCTAGTTTAGCACAAGTTTTCCAAACAGGGAGAAAAGAAAGCCGGAAAAAATCCCGCAACTATTTGCGCCGCGGGTATTGACAGAACCTTTTTTTGAAGGAAAAATGAGGGGGCAGAGCTGTCAAACCGAACCCACTTAAAGGCGGTGCACGATGAGTAAACACGTCTCCATGCAAAACATTGCCGACCGGCTTGGCATTTCAAAATACACCGTTTCACAAGCGCTTTCAGGAAAAGACGGGGTCAGCGACGAAACGCGGCTGAAAATCATGGAAACCGCCCGGACTATGGGCTACCGAAAAAAAATAAACAAAAGCCCGGCCGCGGCCGGACTTTTCCAGGAGTGGGATGGCAGAAGAAAAGAAATAACCTCTTCTTCCTCCGATCCTTATATGCTGGTATGGATACACAGCGCCAAGCAGCAAGACCCGTTCTTCTGGCCAAAGGTCATCGACGGCCTCGCTCAAACGTGCCGCGACCTCCAAGCGCACTATATGTTGATTTCCGTCCCGCCTCACCGGGAAGACGAGCTGGCCATGCCGGGATTTTTGGACCCCGCACGCTGTATGGGCCACATTCTGCTCGGCACCTTTTCGACGCGGGCCGTCATCTCCTTGCAGCAGACCGGACTGCCGCTCGTGCTCGTGGACCACGAGGAGCCGCTCGTTAACGTGGACTGCGTCGTCAACAGCAATGTCGACGCCGCAGTGGCCGCGACCAAGCAGCTTCTGCGGGAAGGCTGCGACTCGCTCGTTTTCGTGGGGAGCGACTCCTTCTCCGTCAGCTTCAGGGAACGCGCGTTAGGCTGCCGGATTGCCTCCGAGGAAGCGGCGGAATCCGGCCGTCCCGTCTGCCTGAGCAAGTGGAACGTGCCTTACTTGAGTCCGACGTGGCCCCACGATCTGGCGGTCCGCGTGGGCGCCGTCTCCACGAGCGAGCTGCCGGACGGCTTCATCTGCGCGAACGATCACATTGCGCTGCGGCTGATGGCTCTGCTCAAGCAGCGGGGCTTCGACATCCCCGGACAGTGCCGCGTGATCGGTTTCGACAACATCGAAGCGGCGGCCGCTTCGTCGCCTGCGCTCAGCACGGTCGAGCTGAGCAAGGAGCTCCTCGGCATCCGGGCGGTAGAGACGCTCCTGTACCGCAAGCGCCATCCCGGCCGCGCTCACGAGAAGATCGTCCTCGCGCCGGAGTTTATCGCGCGGGCGTCGGGCTAGCGCAGGCGCATGCCGTGGGCGTGAGCACAGCCGCGGCGAATCTTGCGGCGCGGACCTGTGCCCGGCGTGCCTGCCGCGAGCTTCACGCGGAGAGCGCGCCCTTCGGCCTGCCGGCCCCCGCCCGCCTCAGCCCAGCGGCTTCCGGGCCAGCACCCGGATCCGGCAGTAATCGCCGGTCCAGACGCCGTCTCGGAACAGCGCGGGGCGCAGACGCTCCTCCACGCCCTGCGTGATGCGCTCCTGCGTCGCCGCGTCGATTCCGGCGAAGAAGCTGCCGGCAAACGCATGCAGCCAGTGCCGGATGGCCTGCTCTCCTCCCGGCAGCGGCGTCGGCCGGTCAAAGAGCTCCGCGCAGCGGACATCGAGCCCGGCCCTCTCCAGCACGCCCGTATATTCCCCGATAGTCGGGAAATACCAGGGGTTTCGCGGCTCGGGATCGATCCCGGCTTCGCGAACGGCCTCGTGGATCGCCCGCTCGATCCGGGCCACGTTGCCGAAGCCGCCGAATTCGGCCGCGAACCGCCCTCCCGGCCGCAGCGCTTCCGCTACCGTCCGCGCGGCTTCATCGGCCTGCGGGACCCAGTGCAGCGCGGCGTTGGAGAATACCGCGTCGAACGTCCGGCCGCTCCGGTATGTCCTCGCGTCCCCCACCTCAAAAGCAAGCTCCGGATACTTCTGCCTCGCCTCCTCGATCATCGTCTCCGAGAAATCCACGCCCGTCACTTTCGCGCCGAGAAGGGCCATTTCATGAGCCAGACTGCCCGTTCCGCAGCCCAGATCGAGAATCGATTCCCCCGCCGCCGGGTTTAACAGCTCCACCACTCCTTTGCCTAACTTGGATACGAAATGCATCTGCGTGTCATAATGCCCCGCGTCCCATTTTCCCTGTTCCGCTTCCTTCATTCCGAACGCCTCCCGTTCCCGTCTGTGCGGGTAGTACATTCAGTATGAAGAGAAACACTTATAATGTCTAATACACAAAAACTACTTTCATTATAGTTTATACCTATAAACAAATCCCGGACAAGCGCATTTCTACGCCTGCGGATTTGTTTCTCTATTTTACACATACCGCTCCAAATAGGACAAAACGACAGACACCAAAGCAAATACGACCGCCGTCAGCGTAATTTTGGAACGAATGAATCCGGCCATGCCTTTGTTCTGCTTTTCGAGCTGCTTTTGCTTGTTAGGAACCTCGATTTGACGCGGGTCATTGTCTTTTCTTCTCATCGTAAAAGCCTGGAAACCGATGCCGCTCACGATTGCCGACACAATGAGCAGAATTAAAGCCAGTAAAAATAACGTATCCGAAATTGATCTAAGCACAAGCGACCATCCTTATCTTGTCCGATTACGGGTTATGTCTCTATTATACTTCATTTGTTCAATAGAATCTCCCTCTTCCGTCCTTCCCCCTGCTGTCCGCCTGAAGAAAGGAAGGCCGCCCGCTTCCGCGGACAGCCTGCTGCGGCCTTACGCCTATATCCTTTGCGTTATCTTTTATAAGGATACGGATAGTAGGGAGGATAGTTGTAGTAAGGCGGATAGTACGGGTAGTAAGACTGCGGGTAGTACGGATAATAGGGATAGTAAGGATAGCCGCCGTGGTGACCTCCATGGTAACCGCCGTCATGATAACCTCCTTGGCCCCAATGGTAGCCGCCCTGACCTCCATGATAACCGGCGGGACTTTCGTATTCTCCCTGCTTACGCGCTTCTTCTTCCGCTTCCGTACTGCTCCATTCGTTTTGGTTCCATTCCTGCTGCAGGCCGTATGTGCCTTGACCGTATATGTCCTGGCTGTATGTGCCCTGACTGTACATGTCCTGACCGTATGTGCCCTGACCTTGAGTTTCAAATGTCATAAGCAATCCCTCACCCTCTGTATGTTGTGCCCAAAGGCATTTTGCATCTAACACATCGTATGAACAGATGCCCAGAACGTGAGAAAAGCGCCCAAACTTGGGCGCCTGCCTAGATAAATCCGGATGAATGTAGCCTATGGAATTTAGCTTGGAATTTAGCTTGGAAAAGGGTACAGACGCAGCGGACGCTACGCTTTTTGAACGCCGCCGGCGAGCATGCTTGCTTTTTTCCAATTGCCCCAGAAATAGTAGGCGACCGAAAGGAGGGAACCCAGCGTAAATCCGACCGGAAAACTCCACCATACGGCATCCAGACCGTAGGAATCGGCCAGATAATACGAGAGCGGGATGCGCACGCACCAAAGCGCCAGGAACGTGATCAGAAGCGGGAACATGACGGCCCCCGTCGAACGAACGACACCCGAGACCACGAAGGTAATGCCGAAAATGATAAAACTCCAAAGCGTCAGCAGGTTGATCCGCATGCCGATTTCGATGGCCTGGCCTTCCGGCAGGAACAGGCTCAGGGCGCTGCGGTTGAACAAATAGATCAGGCAGACGAGAACGCCCGTCATCAGGACATTGTACATGACCCCGACGCCCGTTACGCGGTGCACCCGGTCCCACCTGCCCGCGCCCACGTTCTGGGCCGCAAACGACGAAACGGCTCCGCCGATCGCCATAGCCGGCATCTGGATGTAAGAAGACAACTGGATCGCCGCCCCGTAGGCCGCCGTCGCCTCCGATCCGAACCGGTTTACGAGGTTGATCATAGCCAGCGAGCTTGTCGAAACCACGATCATTTGAAGCCCCATGGGAACGCCTTTCTTTACCAGCGATCCGATGATGGCCCCGTCGAAGCGCAGCAGATGCCGGTCTTCGCGCGTAATGCGGAGAAAATATTTTTTCCGGTACAGCGACCCTAATATAGCGACGAGAGCGGCAAGCTGCGAGATGCCCGTAGCCAGCGCGGAGCCCGAAATGCCGAGAGCGGGGATCGGACCCCAGCCGAAAATAAGCAGCGGATTCAGCGCGATATCCAGAATGATGGACAGCACGAGAAACCGGAAGGGCGTTTTGGAATCCCCCGCGCCGCGCAGGATCGTCATAATCATGTTATAGCAGAACATAAACGGCATGCTCATAAAAATAATTCTCAGATAAGCGTTGGCCATGTCCATCGCATCCGCGGGAGTGTGCATCCACTGCAAAATTTGCGGGGACAAAAGCACGCCCAGGAGACCTACGACCAGCGAAAGGGTGAAGAAAAACAGGGCGCTTGCTCCCACCACCCGCTTCGCCTGGGCGATATCGCCCGCTCCGATGCTCTGCCCGATCATAATCGTGGATGCCATTCCTATGCCGAAAATGGAACTGAGCATAAGAAACATGACATTGTTCGCATTGGATGTAGCCGCAAAAGCGCTTTCACCCAAAAATTTACCGACCCAGATGCTGTTAACCGTCCCGTTCAGTGATTGCAGCACATTCCCGTACAGCACGGGCAGGGAGAACAGGAGCAATTTTCTCGCAATCGGGCCTTGGGTCAAATCCATTTGTGCTTCGTTTTTCGCCATGGCGGGGTGCTTCCTCCTAATAAAATGAGCCGCGCCTGTATAATTCCCTCTCGGGAATCAAACCAACCGCAGCAAACCGATATCCTAATGTTACCATAGCGTAAACCCGATTAGCGAAGTTCCTGTGCGGACAACAGAAACCGCCTACCTCGTCAATTCACGATAGTTAGGCGGTATTCTTCGGTTATCTTGGTTTAAGAAAAAAATTACCGGTTCAAGAGACTGCCGACATACCGCAGCAGCTCGTTCGCGCAAACCGGGCAGTAGCCGTGCCCGTCAATCAGTTGCCGGGTCACTTCGTTGATTTTCTTCAGCTGTCTTTCGTCCGGCGTCTTGGTGGAGGTCGTAATTTTGACGATATCCTTCAGATCGGTGAACAGCTTCTTCTCAATCGCTTCGCGCAGCCGTTCATGCGTGCTGTAATCGAACTTCTTCCCTTTGCGGGAGTAAGACGAAATCCGGATCTGAATTTCTTCGCGGAACGCCTTCTTCGCATTTTCGGAAATGCCGATCTGCTCCTCGATCGAACGCATGAGACGCTCGTCGGGGTCCATCTCCTCCCCGGTCAGAGGGTCTTTGATTTTGCCCCAGTTGGAGTACGCCTCGATATTGTCGAGATAGTTATCGAACAGAGTTTTGGCCGACTCGTCGAACGAGTACACGAACGCTTTCTGCACTTCCTTCTTCGCGATATCGTCGTACTCTTTGCGGGCGACCGAAATAAAGTTGAGGTACCGCTCCCGTTCGTCCCGGGTGATGGACGGATGCTGGTCCAGTCCTTCCTTCAGCGCCCGCAGCACATCGAGTCCGTTGATGCACTGAAGATCGTGGCGGATGAGCGCGCTGGAAATCCGGTTGATGACATAGCGGGGATCGATGCCGCTCATTCCTTCTTCCAGATACTCGTTCTGCATCTCTTTCAGGTCCGCATCCTTGTAGCCTTCCACGGCTTCGCCGTCGTACATCCGCATTTTTTTCACGAGATCCATGCCCTGTTTCTTCGTTTCCTTAAGCCGTGTCAGAATGGAGAAAATAGCGGCGGCCCGCAGCGCGTGCGGCGCAATATGGATATGCGACATGTCGCTCTGCTTGATAAGCTTCGTGTAAATTTTCTCTTCGTCCGTTACCTTCAGATTATAAGGAATCGGCATGACAATCATCCGCGACTGGAGAGCCTCGTTCTTTTTGTTCGCGATAAACGCCTTGTACTCGGATTCGTTCGTATGCGCCACAATCAGCTCATCCGCCGAGATAAGCGCGAAGCGGCCCGCTTTGAAATTGCCCTCCTGCGTCAGGGACAGCAGATTCCAGAGAAATTTCTCGTCGCACTTCAGCATTTCCTGAAACTCCATTAGTCCGCGATTCGCCTTGTTCAGTTCCCCGTCGAAACGGTAGGCGCGCGGGTCCGATTCGGAGCCGTACTCCGTGATCGTGGAAAAATCAATGCTTCCGGTCAAGTCCGCAATATCCTGGGACTTCGGATCGGACGGACTGAACGTGCCTATCCCCACCCGGTCGTCCTCGGAGATCAGCACCCGCTCGACCAGCACGTTCTCGATGTTGCCGCCGTATTCGGTTTTCAGCCTGAGCTGGCAGGACGGGCACAAGTTCCCTTCGATGCGGATACCCAGCTCGGCCTCTATTTCCGGCCTCAATTCACTTGGAATGAGGTGAAACGGATCTTCGTGCATCGGGCAGCCTTTAATCGCATAGACGGCTCCCCGGTCTGTCTTGGAGAACTGCTCCAAACCCCTTTTCAGCAGCGTTACGATCGTCGACTTGCCTCCACTTACCGGCCCCATCAGCAGCAAAATCCGTTTGCGGACATCCAGACGCCGTGCGGCGGAGTGGAAATACTCCTCCACCAGCTTTTCGACTGCGCGGTCGAGCCCAAAGATCTCCTGGTCGAAAAAGTTGTACCGGGCGTGCCCGTCGTTCTGTTGGATGCCGTGAGAAGCGATCATCTCATATACACGCGCATGGGCTGTCATCGCTAGACCCGGATTTTGCCGCACGAGCTCGAGATACTCCCGGAGCGTGCCCGACCATGCAAGCTGTTCCTTCTCGGTCCGGTGCTCCGTGATGCGTTTGAAAATATCCATGGGTACCTCCTCTCACTGCCATTGACTCAAAAGAGCGGATAGCTCGTGATAGTGATTTTAGGGTACTACAATCCTATGCGGTCCAAGGACAATTCTTGCCACTAAATTTGTACAGGAACAAAGGAAAAACAAGCCTCACAACCGGTGGGAGATCGGTGGAAGTCTTTACCGCCGGTACCCGTCCCGCACGTCTTTTTCATGCTATAATCAAGAAACCGGAAAAACCGTTTAAGAAGGAAGGGGGCGCATAAAACAGTGGCGATTCGGAGCGAAACGGAGCTGTACGGCCCGGTTAAAGCCTACTGGGAGAAGCTCGGCTACGACGTCCGGGGAGAAGTGCGGCACTGCGATCTCGTCGCCGTCCTGGAAGGCGAGCCGCCCGTCGTCGTCGAGCTCAAACGCAGCCTGACCGTCCCCCTGCTGATTCAGGGACTCCGGCGGCAGGACGTGACGCACCGCGTCTATATCGCGATCGAGCTTCCCGCCAAAGGACGTGTCCCCCATCGGATGACCTGGGCGGACATCCGCAAGCTGTGCGGCCGGCTCGGTCTCGGACTTATCACGGTGCAGTTCTACAAAACGAAGAAGCCCGCCGTCGAGGTGGTGTGTGAGCCTCCGGGCTTCGGCGACGCCGCTCCCGCGCGGAAGACGTCCGTGCGAAAACGCGCCGCGGAGCGCGTGCTCGGCGAGTTCCGCGAGCGCAGCGCCGACTACAACGTCGGCGGCAGCCGCGGGCTCAAGCTCGTCACGGCTTACCGCGAGAAGGCGCTGCACTGCGCCCTGCTGCTCCGCGAGCAGGGACCGCTCTCTCCCCGCCGCCTGCGCGAGCTTACGGGCAACGCCAAGACGGCGGCCCTGCTCCAGCGCAACGTGTACGGCTGGTTCACGCGCGTCAGGCGCGGGCTGTACGGGCTGACGCGCTCGGGCGAAGAAGCGCTGGACACGTTCGCCCACGTGGCGGCGCACTTCGTGCCCCGCGAAGGGGAAGCCGGCAGCCTTCGCGGGCCGGAGGCGGGTGCGGACGCGGCGGACGAGCGGGAAGCGGCTGCCGGGGCAGGACCGGCCACGCGCGTCCGACTGCCGGAGCTGAACGAGCGGCCGGAGGCGGGAGTGGCCGCTACGGCAGAGCTTCAGGACGTGCCGCGATCTGCGGACGTGCGTGACGCACAGGGCGTGTCGGTGCCTCCGGACCCGCAGGGCCTGCGGGACGCATCGAGTCAGCGGGGCATTACCGCTCAGACGGACAAGCGGGATAAGCCGAACGCATCCGGTTTGCAGCAGGCCCCGTCTACGCGGAGAAGGAATTCAGCCAAAGCAAAGAAAGGAGGCTCGACGTGAGCCTCCTTTTTTGTTGAATCTGTTTCTATGTCATCTTACTCGGGCTGGTAGCCGGATTTCGTATCGATCGTTAAAGCGTTTGAGGCAGCATCCCACGAAACGTTAAAATCAAGCGCTTGAGCAAGATCCCGAAGTTTGAAATAATTGTTGCCATCGAGCGAGTAGGCTGTGAAGCGGGCCTCCTCCGAGTTTACAAGCAGCTTTGCCGTAGCAGGGGCCGCCTGTTTGACGGAATGCTGGCCGGTTGCGGCAAGTTCTCCCCCCACTTCGGTGTAAGCTTTTGACGAGATGAGGCGAATAACCTTGGCATCTTGATCCCAGCCGACTTCAAACCCTTTGTTCGTCCCGTTCAAAAGCATAGCCAAATCGCGCAGCTTGAAAAAATTGTTCCCGCCGATGTTATAAGCCTCCGGGGAAACTTCCCGCCCGTTTATCATTACTTTGGACGCGGAAGGCAAAGCGGAATGAGTTTGCGGCTCCTGAGTTTGGACATTCAGCGGATTCGGCATAAAATAAAAACTTCCTTGTCCGCCGTCCGCTACGGTAGCAAGACCACCGCTAAAAGAGGAACCCATCAAATCGTAGCTATAAGACACAACGGCTTTTCCCGTTTGATCAATGTAGCCTAACATTTCATTTTCATCTTCGTTTTCGATGGACACCAAGGCAAGTCCTTCAGAAAAAACAGTATATACATCAATGAATTGCGGCTGGATGATCATCGTATCCTCTTTATTTACATACCCCCATTTGCCGTCGATTTGAACGGGCGCCAGATCACCTTCTTGGAAGGGTCGGGCTTCATCATAATGTGCTTGGATGACTTCTCTACCCGACAAATCGATGTATCCCCACTTTCCTTCATGTTTGACAGCTGCCAAGCCGCGGCTGTACGGAAAAGCTTCCTCAAACTTTGGCTTTTCGATTTCTATGCCATTTTGGTCGATAACGCCCCACTTGTCCTTGATCTTAACCATAGCCCTTCCCTCACTAAAAACTGAAGCGGCTTCGTATCGGAACGGAACGACCTCTTTGCCCTCTTTATTTATGTAACCGTATTTTTCATTTTTTTTCACGGGAGCAAGCCCGTTATTAAACGGGTTGGTATCCTCATAATCAAACGCAATCACTTCTTTTCCGGTTTTATCCACATACCCCCATTTATCGTCTTTTACTACTTGGACAAACCCCTCTTCAAATACTCTTCCCACTCCCGTATAAATAGGTGGCACAGCAAACTGTCCGGTTTTATCGACATAGCCCCATAATCCATCGATTCGGACGGGAGCGAGCCCGTCATGAAATATTCCCGCAGCTTCAAACCGGGCCTTGATCACGATTTTCCCAGATGTATCGATGAATCCGAAGGAATCGGTCTCTTCCCCGGCTTCCATATACCAGGCTAGTCCTTCCGATAGAACACCTACCTCTGCATATGGCAGATAGCCAGGTTGTGGAACACTCCCGCTGCCTGAAGCTTCGTTTGCATTTGTAACGGCCATCATACTGAAAACTAAGGTAAAAACAAATAAAAAACTGACAAGCTTTCTCATTCGAAAAATTCCCCCATAAACGTTTTACAAGCAGCAAATTTTACGACCGCTCTAGCAATTGGGTAAAATTTACTATCCCAGCATATACGAATCCCCATTTTTTGAATAGAGGGTAATTCATTGCATAGAAAAAGGCTTCTCTCCAAGAAGCCCCTTGCCCCTATATGTTGATTCCAAGTATGGTGACAATCCATAAGCCCACATAAAGCGCAATACCCAATATAACCAGTATCAGCAAAATATTGAGCAGCCGGATCGTCAGGCTCCATGGGTTTTTCTCCCTCTTCAGGTTCAGTTTCGAGCGCTCGGTCACAATATTCACCTCATTAAATTCATTATATTTATAGAAATATAATACATATTTTCCGTATATTACGAACGTTAGATTTCAAAATCCACCCGAATCATCGCGTAGGCGCGGCTTCCCGCTTGTTTCCCTGCAGCTTATCCCGCCATACCAGATGCGAAAAGAGCCTTCGTCCGGCTTAGAGAACCGAGGGAAGTACTTTACATTCATATACTTCTAACTGATATAAGTACACCGATAGCTTTTATTTTTTATATAAGTTCTTTATTAGAAATAAAATTGCAGCAATTATTATTACTATAATAATCGTTAAAAATATGATTCCGACTGGCGTTATCAAGTACACCATAAGTAACACCTTCTCCCGTTGAGGTTACAGAAGCAGCAGCCCTGCGCTTGCCTGTAGACGCAAAGCATCATTGCAGCACAACGTGCCGCTCCTAGCCGTGGGACTTTGGCGTTTGAATATGTTCTTTCAAAATCCGAAAGGCACACTGCTGAGATGCTACACATTTATTTTAAGTAAAGAAGCTTTTTACCCCCTTGCATTCATTCCATAAATACCTACAAACCATAAGCCTACAAAAACGACTATGCCCACTATAACCAGTATCAGCAAAATATTGAGCAGCCGGATCGTCAGGCTCCACGGGTTTTTCCCCTTCTTCAGTTTCAGGTTCGAGCGTTCGGTCACAACATTCACCTCATTCAATTAATTGTATTTATAGAAATATCATACATCTTTTCTAGATATTAAGCGCGATAGATTTCAAAATCCGCCCGAATCATCGCGCAGGCACGGCTTCCCGCTTATTTCCCTGCAGCCTGTTCCGCCATGCCGGTTGCAAAAAGAGCCTTCGCCCGGCTTAGAGAACCGAGGAAGACTCTTTTTCGTTTTAACGCTTGAGCGAAGCGATCAACTGGCCGGTGGACACGACCTTGGTGTAATCCGCCGGTGTTCCCGTATGGGTGTAGCCGTCCGGCCAGAACGTGGTCGAAGAAGGCGGCGTCGAGTTCGCGGAGGAAAGCACCGTCCACGCACCCGCGCTGTTTCGGAAGCTGATGCCGCTGCACACCACCTGGTTATGGAGCGTATTCCAGTTCGGCAAGGGATTCGGAATCGTCGTAAACGACCGGTCGCAGGCCGCGACTACCAGCCGCGCACTCGTAAGCGAACCGAAAGTGCCCGTCGCGCCGGAAAAAGTTTTCACCACGGTGCCGTTTACTTTGAAGTCCAGCTTGTTTGAACTGTTGACGGACAGCTCGATGGGCACGGTGCTTCCGGCCGCAAGATTGAAGGCGCCGCCGTCGTTGGCGGCTCCCGTGTTCCAGAACCAGTGCCACTTGCCGTTTTGCGCTTCCGTATAGTTCGTGGACAGGCCGCACTCGTAATTCGTATTGGACCCGTAAGCCCCCAGGTAAAAATTAATAAAACCGCCGGTCGTTCCGATCGATGCGCCGGAAGGCAGCTGGATGTTCGTTTTCAGCCCGTAAACCGCATCGCTCTTGGTCCACCGTAAAATTTTCGCATACTCCGCCATAGATTGGTTCCTCCTCAGGTTCATTCTAAAGGTAGGAGCTAATCCGGGCGTCTCCCGCCGGACAGCCAAGCCTTGAAAAAAGGCACGGCTTTGCTCCTTCACTTAATAAGGTGAACGGAGCCCGGCTTTTACAACCTTCTTTTGAAATTTTTTTATCTAAAAAAAGAAATCGGCCGGATTGTCACGCCACGCCTAGCCAAGCTCTCGCGTAATCCAAGTCTTCCAACGCCGCGGGCACTAAAAAAGACGGAGGGACCGGCCTCCTGTCCGACAGGTGCCGTCCTCCGCCTTTTTCGTGCGGTCAGTTATTCTTCTTGCGGATCGCTTTGTTCATCCAGATAGCCGCCATGGCGCCTTCGCCCATCGCAACGGTAAGCTGCTCGGCGTGCACCCCGATATCTCCGGCAACGTAGACGCCCGGGATATTCGTTTCTTTGCTGCGCGGATCGGCCAGCAGATGGCCGTTCTCCATCCGTTCCACGCCGAGCTGCGCGGCCAGACCGGAATGGACGGCATTGCCGCCGAAGCCGAGAAACCCTCTCTCGGCGGACAGCGTCTCGCCGCCGGCCAACTCCACGCCGCCGATCTTGCCGCCATCCTCCAGGATGGCGGCAATCGGCCCGGCGACGGTGTCGATGCCGGCGTGCTCCAGCTTCTCCTGCAGGTCCGCGTTAACGGGGCTCCGTTCGTGATTCACGAACGTGAGCTTGTCCGTCCGCGGACGCAGGGTCAAGGCCATGCCGGCGCCGGGGTTTCCCGCGCCCAGCACGAGCGTCCGCCGGCCCGCCACCTCATGGCCGTCGCAGTCCGGACATACGTACACCGTATGTCCGAGGCATTCCCGCAGCCCCGGCAGCTCCGGGAAGCGGTCCATCACCCCGGTAGCCAGCAGCAGCGCGGCACCGGTGTATTCGGCGTCCGGCCCGGCACCGGACTCATCGGGCAGCCCCTGCCCGCCGGGATCGTGCGCCGCCAGCGGATGCCGTCCGCCACGCTCGTCCGGCAGGAGCTTCCGCACGCCGACGCGGAAGCCGGACTCCAGCGAGCCCGCAAGCCGGACGGCCAGTCCTTCGGCGAACGCGACGCCCAGCGCCTCGGCCTGCCCCCGGCCCGTGCGTCGCAGCTCTTCGCCGGATATCCCGTCGGGGTAGCCGAGCACGTTATGGTAGTTGGCGCACAGAGTGGAGCGGCCGTATCCCGCGTCAATAACCAGGACGCGATGACCGTAGCGTCCAAGCTGAATGGCCGCCTGCAGGCCCGCAATTCCTCCTCCGACAATAATCGAATCGTATGTCATAAGTCACCTTCTTTTATAGTAGAGAGACAAGTGAAACGACGTCAAACCTTCTCTTTACTATACCCTTCGCTTACAAAATGTAATCGGTTCGATTACACGCTCATCAGGTTCAGGCAGCCTTTTTCCGGGCGCCGCACCACATGCCGAGAGCTGCACGCGGTTTGAAACGTCCGGTGTCAATCCAGCCGGTCAGCGAAGCAAAGTTAGCACCGTCTTTACCGTGTTATCTGCGAATTGCCGGTCCGGGCGGGATTTCAGCATGACGGTAAGCCCGATCAGCGAAACCAGCAGAGCCTGGGCTGTTCCTCTTGCTTCCAGTGCCGCATCCAGCTCCCCCGCTCGTATGCCCCGTTCAATCGTTTCCTGGAAAATTACCGAGAGGTACAGTTGATGCTCCCTGGTAAGAATCTCGAATTTCTCATCGTGGGGCGCCAGCTCCACCATCGTGTTAATACTGAAGCATCCCCGGTTCAGGTTTCCCTCGTATTCATCCGCTACGATTCCTTCGAACAAAGCGCAAAAGGCGTCTTTTACGGAAGTGCGGCTTTGCAGTTTGGCCCGGACGCGGGCGGCGTGATCCTGTGTATAGCTGCGCAGAGCGGCCTCGAACAGCTCTTTCTTACTGCCGAAAGCGGCGTACATGCTCGGCCGCTGGATGCCCATTCTGGCCGTCAATTCGGTTAACGAAGCGGCCTCGTATCCTTTTTCCCAAAACAACCGCATGGCCGCATCCAAGGCAGCGTCCTCATCGAATTCTCTTTGCCGGACCATAGGAACACCCCTTAATATATCGTTCAGTATGTTATCATTTTAGTTTCCCTTCTGGTTCTTGTCAATAAATCAAGGGCTTCTGTTGTATGACACCTGACGACACCCCTAGTGTTGGTTGAAAATATGTGTTACAGCTCTTTTTAATTTACGCTGCGTCTTCAAACGTCCCTTGACAGATGTATTTTTTGCTGGTAATTTAACAATCATTATGTACCATTCGGTATATTATAAACATTGAAATTCACCCAAAGGAGTGAAATGAACATGGTTCCCCCCTGCAAAATCGGCTCTCCCGCCGGACAAACGGATGGCGCATCCGATGCGAAAGCAGCGTCAGACGTTGCCGTTGTAGATGCTTCAGTCCCGACTCCGGCTGCGGCTCACCATCAAAATCAGACGTCGGCATCGGATTTGAAACCGGCACCGACCTCGTTATTTGCTTCGGCATCGTCACCAAAGTCGCCACCGAAATGGAAATCGAAAGCGCAATCCCATTCCGCATCGCCTTCGGCTCCAGCCTCACTCCCCGTTCCGGCATCGGCCCCGTCTTCCTTGTCCGCTTCGAAGGCGCTGCTTTTCTCCGCCGCATCCGGGCTTGCCGTAGCCAACATTTACTACGCGCAGCCTCTGCTCGACGCTCTTGCGTCCGAATTCGGGGTAGCTCCCGCTGCCGTGGGCCTTGTCGTTACCGTAACTCAGATTTGTTACGCTCTGGGCCTGCTGCTGCTCGTCCCCCTCGGGGATCTGCTGAACCGGCGACGGCTGATCGTCGTTCAGATGCTGCTCTCGGCGGGCGCTCTCCTGATCGTCGGCACCGCCCCGTCCGCTCCGGTACTGCTGGCCGGAATGGCCGCTGTCGGGCTGCTCGCCGTCGTGACTCAAGTGCTTGTCGCCTACGCCTCCACCCTTGCCTCCTCCGCTGAACGGGGGCGCGTCGTAGGCGTGGTGCAGAGCGGCATCGTAATCGGCATCCTGCTGGCGCGAACCTTCGCCGGCACTCTGACGGATCTGGCCGGCTGGAGATCGGTTTATCTCACCTCGGCACTGCTGATGTTCGCGACGGGCGCCGCCCTGTACCGGATTTTGCCGGATGTTCTTCACAAAAAGACGGAGCTCTCTTATCCGCAGCTGCTCCGGTCGGTTTTCGCTTTGTTTATGGAAGAACGCCTGCTGCGGATACGCGCTGTCCTGGCTTTCCTGATCTTTACCGCGTTCAGCACCTTGTGGACCGGCCTTGTCCTCCCTCTCAGCGCGCCTCCGCTGTCGCTTTCCCATACGGCTGTCGGCGCATTCGGCCTTGCCGGAGCAGCCGGGGCTTTAGCTGCCGCCAGAGCGGGCAGGCTGGCCGACCGGGGCTTGGGACAGCGAACCACCGGATTGGCTCTGGTTCTGCTGCTGGCGTCCTGGGGCTTTATCGGATTCACGCCCCATTCACTGGCAGCCGCGGTCATCGGCGTCATCCTGCTCGATCTTGCCGTCCAGGCCGTCCATGTGACGAACCAGAGCTTAATCTTCACCGTACGCCCCGAAGCACGCAGCCGGTTAACTGCCGGATACATGATCTTCTACTCGCTCGGCAGCGCCACCGGGGCGATTGTATCGACTGGCTTGTACGCTATCGGCGGCTGGAGCGGAGTATGCCTTTTCGGCGCTGCCGTCAGCGGGCTGGCCCTTCTCTTTTGGGCCCTTACACGAGGGCGTGGTTCCGAATAAACAAAAGCGGTCCCCTTACGGATAAGGGACCGCCTTTCCTCCGTTTACCGGTTCTTCCTTAATCTTCGTTCTGCATTCTTACGCTTCCTTCCCTTACCGAGAGCCGCTCCCCGCCATACATCCGCAAGCTTTACCACACACAAAAAAACGCCTGCGATTCACATCGCAAGCGTTTCTTAAGCTTTTTCCTTACTGCGCGGTTTTCCCCTTAAGGTTGTCCCACGTTTTCTGGAAGTCGTCGAACATTTGATCTTTCGTTTTCTTGCCGGCTACATAAGCCTGCATCGTGGCTCCGAATTCCTGCATGGCGCCTTCCGGATACTTGGAGGAGTTCCAGCCCAGAACTTTGTTCTCTTTGCTGTACGTCATAATATCCGCGGCCAAGTCGCCGAGATCTTCTGCTTTGGCTTCGATGTTCGTGAAGGCCGGAATGAATTTGAAGTCATGGGTGATAAACGTTTTGCCCGCATCGGAAGAGACGAGCCAGTTCAAAAATTCTTTGGCTTCGGCTTTGACTTTGGAGTTCTTGTTGATAACCCAGTTGTTCGGAACGCCCACATAAAGCTTGTCCGTTTGAGCCGCGTCGTCGCTGATCGGCATCGGCAGAATACCGATGTTCAGATCTTTGTTGATGCCGTCGATCTGAACTTGCGTCCAGTTGCCCTGCTGCATCATAGCGGCCTGGCCGTTCGCGAACATCGTGACCTGCGTGTTGTAATCGGTCGTCAGCGGATTTTTGTTGCTGTATTTCAGGGTCAGATCCACCATTCTGGTCCACTGCTCGAAGACCGGGTTTCCCTTGAATTTCTCGGTTCCGGCGTTCAGGCCGGCGATAAATTTGTTGGAATCCGGCTGGTTGGCGAACGCGACGTTAAGCGTATGGTTGCCCAGCACCCACCATTCCTGGTAGCCGTTCGCGAACGGCGTGATACCCGCCGCCTGAAGTTTCTTCGAGGCTTCGTCGAGCTGAGTCAGCGTTTTCGGAAGCTCGGTGATGCCGGCTTTCTTGAACAGGTCCTTGTTGTAAATGAAGCCGTAGCCTTCCAGTCCCATCGGTTGTCCGTAGATTTTGCCGTCCTTGGTCATCGGTTCTTTCGCAACCGGAACAAGGTCTTTTACCCAGGGCTGGTCGGAGAGATCTTCGAGATGTTCCATCCACGTGTTCATTTCCTGGAAGCCGCCGTTGTTGAAAATGTCCGGCGTATCGCCGCCGGCAAACTTCGCCTTAAGCGCCGCGCCGTAATCCGCGCCTCCGCCTACGGTCTGGATGTCCAGCTTCACGCCGGGATGCGTTTTTTCGTATTCGGCTTTGACTTTGTTCAGCGCTTCCGCGATTTCAACTTTAAATTGAAAAATTTTAATCGTTTTCGTTCCGCCTTCGGCCGCATTGCCGCCATCCGCGGTTTTACCGGAATCGCCGCTTCCGCAGCCTGCGAGCACGGTGGACATCGCGAATACGGAAACGAGTGCGAGTGTAGAAAGCTTTTTCATGGTGAAACCTCCCTTTATGGTCTTGCTTCTTTCTCGATGACTTCTTCTTCATTATAGAGACCGGAAAAAGCCGTTAACACGTAGGCTGTTGATCTGTTGAGTGGAACAAATTGACCTCACGCGCTTTGTCAGATCCGTATGTCAGCCTTTAACCGATCCGGCCGTAATGCCTTCGATAATATAGCGCTGCATGGCCAGGAAGAAAATGATAATCGGCGTAATCCCGAGCACGAGCGCCGGCAGAGCCAGATCCCACTGCTTCATATATTGGCCGAAGAACGAGAACGTGGCCAGCGGAATGGTCCGCAGGGACTGATTTTGCAGGACGAGCGACGGCAGCAGATAATCGTTCCACGTCCAGAGAGCGTTGAGAATGATGACGGTTACGAACATCGGCTTAAGCAGCGGCAGCACGATGCGCCAGAACACGCCGTAAGGGGACGTTCCGTCCACGACAGCCGACTCTTCGATCTCCAAAGGAATCGATTTCACGAATCCGTGGAAGAGGAAGATCGCCATCGGCGCCCCGAATCCCAGGTAGCAGATGATCAGGCCCCACAGGCTGTCCATCAAGCCTACGCCGGAGAGGACCTTCACGAGAGGAATCATGATCGACTGGAACGGGATGACCATCGCGGCCACGAACATGCCGAACAGGACTTGGTTGATGCGGCTTTTATAGCGCACCAGCCGGTAAGCCGCCATGGCGCTGATGAGCGCGATGCCGATGTTGCTGATCACGGTAACGATCAGAGAGTTCCAGAAGACGGTCGGGAATTTGGTGATGCTCCAGGCCCGCTTGTAATTCTCGAAGTGAAACGATTCCGGCCAACTGGCGGCATTGGAAAGCAGGTCGCCGAAGCTTTTCACGGAGTTCACGAGAAGGAAGTAAAACGGGACAAGGAACAGAAGAGCGATGACAAACGTTACGATTTCGGCGATAAACACACGCCCGGAGTAACGGTTTTGTGCTTCCATTTACGCTTCGACCTCCTTGCTTTTCGTGAATCGGACCTGCAGCCACGTGATGACCGCAACGACGATGAAGAACACCAGCGCCTTGGCTGTTCCGAGACCGTACCGGTTGTTCTGGAACGCTTCGCTGTAAATATTCATCGCGACGGATTCGGTCGAGCGGAAAGGTCCGCCTTTCGTCAGCGACAAATTGAGATCGAACATCTTGAACGTCCACGAGATGGCGAGGAACAGGCAGACGGTAACGGCCGACATGATGAGCGGAATCATAATGGAGCGCAGAACTTGTCCCTGCGTAGCTCCGTCGATCTGTGCCGCTTCGATCACGTCTTTGGGCACATTGCTGAAAGCCGCGATGTAAATGACCATCAAATACCCGGCTGTCTGCCAGACGAATACGATGACAATGCCCCAGAAGGCGGTGGTCGAATCCCCGAGCCACGGAAGGTTGAAGAAACCGATTCCCGTCATTTCACCGATAGCGGAGAACCCTTTTACGAAAATAAACTGCCAGATAAACCCGAGTAGAAGCCCGCCGATTACGTTCGGCATAAAGAAGATGGTTCTCAGGAAATTCCGGGTCTTAAGCGGTCTCGTCAGCAGATACGCCAGAACGAACCCGACCAGATTGGACAGCACGACGCCCACGATCGTAAACCGGACGGTAAACCAGAACGCACTCCAGAAATCTTGATCCTGGGTAAAGATTCTTTTAAAATTATCAAAGCCCACCCAACTGACTTCGCCGGATACCCCGTTCCAGTTCGTGAACGAGTAGTACATGCCGAGCAGGAAAGGGATGATAATGATCAGGGTAAAGAACAGGACCGCAGGTCCGAGAAAAAATAATTGCTGACCCCATTGCGATGAACGCTTATGCATCTGTCTTCCTCCTTTTTCTACGGAAGGTTGTGTATTTAGTATAGGGCGCTCCACCCGCTCCCCACTACCGCACGAGGTGAACCGTTAGGTGGAATATATTGATCTGAGGAGTCTGCCCGATGAACAAAAGCAGCATTCGTACACGCCTCATCCTGCTCATGCTGGCCGCAACCGTCATTCCGATCGTCATCTCCATGATCGTCACGTATTTCTACACCACCCGTTCGGTCGGAACGAAACTGATTCAGGAGAACGCGAACCTGATTTACCAGGGCAAAACGAATGTACAAGCGTACATGGATACGCTAAACCGCAACTCGCTCTCCCTCTATAACGATCCGGGCATTCTACTGATGCTCCGGCGGAATGTGCATGATTACACGAACGAAGCCCAGACCTATACCCTGCTGCAAAATATGACTCACTCCGTAGACGGCATTTACCAGATCTATTTCTATATGGCAAAAGCCCGCAGGTCTACGCTGCTCATCGGGGATATCCCGAAACGCGGCTACGATACGGATAATTTCAGCGAGCCATATACGACCGGCAACCCGTCTTCCGTCGTGGAGCCCACGCATATGAGTTCCATTTACGGCCTGGGGCAGAGTCCACCTTATTATGACCCCCGCCCCGTCATTACATTACACCGGGCCATCTACAACGTCCCGACGACGGAATGGCTGGGGACTTTGTCGATCGATATCAAGCTGGAGGCGATTCAGGACATTGCCGACCAGCTTTTTAACAAGCAGCACGAACGTCTTTACCTGCTCGACCAGTCGGGCATGGTCGTGTATTCCGGGGACAGCGCTCTGATCGGCAAACCCCTCTCCGCTGCCTGGACGGGCCCGATTCTGGAGTCGAAGGAACCGCGCGGGCAGTTGGAACTGAACAAGTCGGTTTATTTGTACGAAAAAATGGACACCCCTTACATGAAGTGGACGCTCGTGAAGGAAATCCCGCACAGCTATCTGTATGAGGGGGCGCGGAGCCTGACCCAGATCAATATCATCATCGCGGCGGTTTCCCTGCTGCTCGTCATTGCGGCCACTCTGTTCGTGACGATCCGCATTACCGCCCCGATCAAAAAACTGATCGGAACGATCAATCAGATCCAGGCCGGTAATCTGACGGCCCGCGTAGACGGCGAAGGGCAGGATGAAATCGGCATTCTGGTCCGCCGGTTCCGCACGATGATGGAGACGATCAACAACCTGATTCTGCGGGAGTACAGACTGAACATTGCCAATAAAACGAACCAGTTGAAGGCGCTGCAGGCCCAGATCAACCCGCATTTCATGAACAATGCGCTGCAGTCCATCGGCACGCTGGCTCTCCAGCATAACGTCCCGCGCATCTACTCGCTGATCAACTCGCTGGCGAAAATGATGCGCTACAGCATGAACACGAACCAGGAAGCCGTCCCGCTCTCCATGGAAATCGGCCATGTGAAAGCGTATCTGGAACTCCAGAAGGAGCGGTTCGAGGGCAAATTCCGCACGGACTTCGAACTGGACGAAGCCGCTCTCGGCATCGAGGTTCCGAAGATGATCATTCAGCCGCTGGTGGAAAACTATTTCAAGCACGGCTTCGATCCGAAGCTCGGCCCCGGGCATCTGACTGTACGGGTCAGGCTCGAACCCGGCGGTGAGACGGGACCCGATGAGATCCCGCTCGAACCGGGCGGAGAAGCGGGTCCAGTCGGGATCGGCGCAGAGAGAGGAACCGCAGCCGACGGCGACGCCGCTCTGAGAAACGCGCCGGAATCCCGGACGGACGAAGATTCCGCTGCGGCGGACGCGTCGCCCGCTTCCGGCGGGCCCCGCGCTAGGCCCGTCCTCTTCGTGGAAGTCGAGGACAACGGACGCGGCATCCCGGAGGACAAGCTGACGGAGCTGCAAGCCGGACTTGCCGTTATGCGCGAGGAGACCGGGATGGACGAAGAAGGCGGAATCGGGATCGGCAACGTGAGGACGAGACTGCGCCTTTACTTCGATCCGCAAGCTTCGCTGACACTTGAAAATACGGACCCGCACGGCGTCCGGATTACGATGCGCATTCCGCTCGGGGAGGATACCACAACATGATCGCATTACTCGTAGACGATGAGAAACACGTCCGCAATGCTCTGCGGATGCTGATCAAATGGGAAGAACACGGCATTTCGCAAATATTCGAGGCGGAGAACGGAGAAGAAGCCATTGAGGTGATCGGGCGCGAAAAGCCCCAGATCATCATCACGGATATGATGATGCCGGTAAGGGGCGGCGTGGAGCTGCTCCAATGGCTGCAGGCCAACGACCCTTCCGCCAAATCAATCGTAATCAGCGGCCACGACGATTTCGCTCTCGTCCGCCATACGATCCAATACGGCGGAACCGACTATATCCTGAAGCCGATCGATCCGGATCAGGTTAACGAGGCGCTGGCCAAAGCGGTCGCCAGTTGGAACAAAGAAGAGAGTGAACGCTCCCGGAGCCTGGAGCGGAACATCGAGATGAACCGCATCAAGCCGGTCTACTGGGACCGGCAGTTGTCCGGGCTGCTCGACGAGCCCGCGCAGAATCCGGGCGCCGTCCGGGATCTGCAGGCCGACTGGGGCCTTCCGGCGGGAACGGGCTCGTGCCGTATCGCCATCCTCAGCATGGTCACAATGGAGACGAAGCTGAAGAACAAATTCGGCCGCAACACGGACCTGCTCTTCTTCTCGCTGATCAACATCTGCAACGAGTTTCTGCATCGCCGCAGCCGCGGGGCCGCCTTCCGCTACTGGAGCTCCAACGAGATCGTGCTCCTGGTGTGGGGCGAGCCGGATAAGGTCCCCGCCCTTCTCGGAGACATCAACGAAGGCATCTTGACCGCCCTGCACAGCCGGCTCGATTTCGGGCTCAGCGGAGCCCACGCCTTCCCGGACGGCCTTCCGGCGGCTTACCGCGAAGCCCGCGACGCGCTGCGCCAGCGCAATCTGCTCAGCCGCGTCGGCTGGATTCACGAGGCTGTCCGGCCCGAAGGCCTCCAGGCCCGGCGGCTGCGCTTCAGCGATTTCGAGGAGGTGATCCGGACGGCGATCCGCAGCGGCAGCGCCGAAGAGATCTCCTCCGCCGTGCAGGCGTGGTTCGACGGCGTGCGGAGCCTGAGCGCCATTACGCTCGAGCAGATCGAGCAGTGGCGCCGCGAAGCGGACACCATGCGGGGCCGATGGATCGAGGACTTCTTCCCGGACGGTCCCGAAGAGCTGCTCGCGGAGCTGCGCTCGGAAACCGGGAACGGACAGACCATCGTCCCGCTGAACGAGCAGGGCACGCTCTCGCTTGCCGACTGGCAGCAGGAGCTGACGCATTCGTTCGTCCAGCTTTCGAAGCAGCTGCTCAAAAGGCAGCACCGCGAGAAGAACGTCATCTACGACATCGCGAAATATTTGCAGACGCATTATCACGAGGAAATTTCCCTGCAGGATATCGCCGGCCGCTTTTTCCTCTCCCGTGAATATATTTCGCGCAAGTTCAAGCAGGAATTCGGCACGAATCTGTCCGACTATCTGGGCGCCATCCGCATCGACAAAGCGAAGCTGCTCATGATGAATCCCAACCTGCGGATTTCCCAGGTCAGCGAAATGGTCGGGTACGGCGATGAGAAATATTTCAGCAAAGTGTTCAAAAAAGTGACCGGCTGCTCGCCGAATGAATACCGGAAAGCCAACCAGCCGATGATGTAATAACCTTGTTCACATTTTTGTCATTTTCTTTTGAACGGTGATTGGGTATAATTAGGCTAACGTATGTTTACTTGGAGGTGCGCTTGGATGTCTCATGCTTTCTGGATCATTATTGCAGTGCTTACCATGTTTATCGTGGCCATCTTCACATCTTCGTACAACGAGGATAAAACCAAAGGCCTGTAAGTTTCGCCTGTTATGCGGAAATAAACGAAAGCCCTGGATATGAAATGATCCCCACCCTAGCAAGCAGAATGAATTTCTTGTTCTGTCAGGCTGCGGTGGGGATTTTTTTATGGGAGCAGGGAGACATGGGAACGATACCGTTTCCTGTACAAAGAGCGGAGGAAAGCGACATGAAAGAAATCATCACCGAGTCCATGAAAAGCCTTAAAGAAGCAATCGGATTTTCCGGTACAGCCCTCGCAAGAAACAAGGACGAGATGCTCGTGAACTTCAGCGGCGGCTATGCCAATCGTTCCGAAGGGATTCGCAATCGGGCAGATACCCGCTTTGGAATAGCATCCGGGTGCAAGCTGTTTACAGCCGTAGCAATCTGCCAACTAGTGGAGAAAGGTCAACTCTCTTACGATTCCAGGCTGCAGGACTGTCTCCCTTTAGAGTTCAAACATTTTGATCCAGAAATCACGATTCATCATTTGTTAACGCATACTTCCGGAATACCCGACTATTTCGATGAAGAGACTATGGATAATTTCGAAGACTTATGGACCCATTATCCCATGTACCGCGTCAGACGGCCTCAAGATTTCCTCCCCTTGTTTGCGGATAAGAAGATGAAGCATGAGGTCGGTCGTGTGTTCCATTACAACAACGGAGGCTATATTGTTTTGGGACTGGTCGTTGAACACCTCAGCGGACTCGCATTCAGCGACTATGTAGAGAAATTTATTTTTGCCAAAGCGGGCATGATGGATTCCGGATACTTCGAAGCGGATTGTTTGCCTGAACGTGCGGCAGTCGGTTATATCGATCAAGAAGACGGAAGTTGGAAAACCAATGTATTTTCGCTTCCCGCCAAAGGCGGCCCGGACGGCGGCGCTTATGTAACGGCACCGGATATGACGAGATTCTGGGAAAGTTTAATGACATTTGAATTATTGAGCGAAGAAACGACCGCTGCGCTGCTGCAGCCCCATGTGCATATAACTAACGATATTTACTATGGATACGGACTTCGAATGAAGCTTCGGCAGCAGGACGTAGAGAAGTATATTTTAATGGGGTATGATCCTGGCGTGAACTTCAGGTCTGTTTATTATCCCGAAGAGGCACGTTCTATCGTGGTTTGTTCCAACAAATCGGGCGGAGCTTTCGAAATCATTTCCGGCATTGAACAAGAATGTACCGGGCAAAAAAGGGGCTGATTTCTCAGCTCCTTTAGTCGATTCGGCCTGCATCAGAATCCGATCGCCAAGGCTTAGGGATAACTGACCACCCGGTGCCGCGCAAAACCGAGATAACGGGTGCCTTGAAAATTCAGCTTCCCCATATCCCCCTCCACAAGTTGGCCGTATTCGGACCCGCTGACCCGAAACTCGATCCGGTCGCCGCTCTCCACCTCGAACGTGACGAAGTATGCCGTGTCCGTGGAGTGGCTGTGCATGGATTCGTTCGAAGCCGAATGGTGGTGGGATACCTGCGTGCGCTTCGTGGCGACCCGCGCTTCTACCGTCAGTATCGGCTGCTTGTTGTTATGGTTCCACTGCAGAATGCTCCTCACCAAGGTAAATCCGATAAAAGCCAGAATGGCGATGAAAAAGATAGGGAACAACGCCGATATGAGACCGAACATCCCCGGTCCGTCTCCGAATCCTATGCCATCTATGTTTATCACGGCTCTCTCTCCTCTCTATTCCGCATCTGAAAGATCTGTCCTGATTTTACCATATCCCCTTGCTTTTAGGGGGTCAAAAAAAAGACAATGCCATAAAAAGACGCCGTCTCCCGAAGGAAACGGCGTCTTTTTAACTTCTGTGTTCGATCTTCTCGGTAAAAATAGGCAATAAGCCCTAACTAAACTCTCGGTTGTTTCATTGCGTTCATTTCACCCAGACAATTGGAACAGATGTGACGCTCTTTAAATTCGTTAACATGATCCATCTCACCGCAGAACACGCATTTCGGGCGGTATCTCTCTAGGATGATATGGTCCCCTTGTACTAAAATTTCGACCGGATCGCCTTCGTTCATTTGGTATCTT
Organism: Paenibacillus sp. RC84; assembly: GCF_041260495.1. Classification (NCBI taxonomy): domain Bacteria; kingdom Bacillati; phylum Bacillota; class Bacilli; order Caryophanales; family Paenibacillaceae; genus Paenibacillus; species Paenibacillus sp. RC84. The sequence goes on along the minus strand of NZ_JBGBYL010000002.1, from coordinate 107,022 downwards.
TTACGCAGCGATTTAGGTAATACGATACGTCCAAGCTGATCCACTTTACGGACAACCCCAGCTGGTTTCATCATTGTGCCACTCACCTCATTTCACCGAAGTATAATCGGCTTTACAATCTTTACCCATTTTTATTCGCCAAATTTCTGCTAATTCCTTCTAACTTCGTTATATTCTTTTTAATTAGGGATATAAAACGGAGAAGATTGCAAGATTCCAAAGCACCAGAGCAAAAGAACCTTTGTCCGGCTCGCAAATTAGCCCGGATATGCCTATACGCCTAGTAAATTTTCCCGGAAAATCGTCCGGCTTCCCTTTCCACGAATACCGCACTGCTGCTTTAGGCTCATGCAATCCCGTAACGAATCCCGGGCTCTCCGGTTTTTCAAGAATCCGAAATGAACCTTCCGGCCCACGTCCGCCTGTAACGAGATCCCGTTTATCCCGCGGCACCATCCGGCCTTTTATGTAGCACGGTAAGGCATCTGCCCCATCAAACCATTTGTCAAGGAGAGGGAATCGTTGAAACCGGCGAAATTGGATAAAGCTTAGTTCCTGCCATCTTCCATAAACATAACATACATTCCAACTAAATATAACAGACAAGTATAAAGGAAGAAAAAAACTAGGAAAGCTAGGTTCCGTTCGTAAGTTCCTTCTTTTCGGAAAGAAGGGAGGTGAAATCAGACATGGATGAATTCCTTATCCCGATGATGATTCTCACTTTTCTCGGCACTCACTCTTTAGGTTTTTTTCAGGCTACCCAGATCCAAAATTATTCACTTATTAAATAATAAGAAACCGTTGATTATTCCATTATTCTTAGACCATTTCATAGTGAGTTTTTGGTCGATCAAATTATATTGATAAATTGACCTCAATTTGGCCGTAGTACCACTTTCATCTTTTAGTACCTTTGCATCATTTGCGGCAGCAAGAAAATAAATTTTCCTTCCTTCCTGTAAATATTGTGCCTGTTGCAAATTGGATAGTTTATTTTGGGCGCTTTCAAATATAGAAAAATATGTTCCGTCATCAGTTCTCATTTCATTAATGACATAATTTGAATCTTCATTAGGATTACTCACGGATGTAAACAGTACCTTTTCTCCACTTGTTGATACGGAAATATCTTGAACTTGTACATTAATCTGTCCAATCTCTTTTAGTTGTCTGCCTTTATCATCAAACATAACGAAGCGATGTAGGGGGGATTTAAATGTTGTATGATTATTGTTGAACTCCACAAGATTATGATAGAGTTCTTTTTCGGAGTAAATAACTGCATATACCAAGCCTGTTCGTTTATTGAAATCAAAAAACTTAACACTTCTATCTTTATTTCCTTCATTCCATACAACCATTTTTTTAGTTTTAAGATCTAGGGTAGCTATATGAAAGTTTTTATCTCCTTTAAGAAGAACCCTCATGTACATTTTCTGATTTTCTTCATCTAATTTAAGGGTGTCAACTGATTTCAAATTTTTAGTAAGTTGAGATATATTACTTGTCTTCAAATCTTTTTTGAATAGTTGAGTATCACTATTCGAATCAAAATCCGTGTAATAAAGTTCATTTTTATTGTTTGACAGCACAGCAGTAGGGAAATCTGCCGCTTTTTTTATGTTAACCAGATCATCCGTATTTTTATGGTGGAAAAAATAGCTCACCGTAAGATTTTGATCTGTAAACAAGATAAGCATATCTTGATAGTCAGATTCACTAGAAGTATTTTTATGTACGACAAGGACAGTTCCAATTGTTATAAATACTGCAAGAATGATTATTATCTTAAGTTTCATCCCATTTGCTCCTCGTCATGATCTATTTCTAATTTTTGCATGCTTACTTTTTATCAAAAAAACCCCAATCCACTTTGTATAAGAGGTTTGGGATTTATTTAAATAAGGTAAATTAATTATGCCAGTAATACCCATTTTACAGAAATCCATCTATGGTTTTTCCACCTAGTGCTTGTGTAAAAACTTCGGGCATTACATCTAAAATCACGCCGGAGCTGGGCCCACCCATTTTACCAGTATCCCATTTTTGAAGACCTGCTGTCAGGTTATTATCTTTGTTCTTAACCCAAATCAATGTACCAGCGGGAGGATTATCAAAGCCAATTTTTGTAGCACAATCAAACTTTGTAAGAAAAGGATATCTTCCCGTTACTTCGAACTTCGCAAAAACTGAAATAGAGGACTCTACCGCCAGGATTATTAGAACAGAGATTAAAACAAGAAACTTTCTTATCATAAGACTGCTCTTCTCCTGAATTTTTAAATCCCCGCTTTCATTATAATTCTTCTTCCCTATTATTTTAAATAGTTCCTAATATTCAAATATCTGTATGACAAAAATCTCTTATGGAGGGTTATTTTATATCGTCATTAATCTCCATTTAGACTCTCATAAATATGAATGCAAGTATTAGGAAATGATTATTTCCCCTTTTGCCGAATAAGGCTTGATATTTGAAAATAACTTTGTTCAAAAAAAGAAGATAACCCCTTGTAAATCAAGGGGTTATCTTTTGTTCTAGCTGTATCCACGAACCTATAATTTGTCTCATGTAATGTATGAATGATCTCAAAACATGATAAACCCCTCTGTTTACCGGAGTCCCGGAAAATCGTTCTGGCGGAGCGCTTCGAACAAGACGATAGCCGCCGAATTCGACAAGTTCAGCGAGCGGACCGCATCCGACATCGGCATTCTCATGGTCTGGCCGGGGTGGGCTTCCAGAATTTCGGGCGGGAGCCCCTTCGTCTCTCTGCCGAACACGAAAAAATCGCCGTCGCGGAATTCGAAATCCGTATACCGCTTATCGGTTTTCGTGGTGGCAAAAAAGAACCGGCTTCCGGCATATTTCTCTTTGACCTCGTCAAAAGAATCGTGATATTCCAGTTTGACGGAATGCCAGTAGTCGAGCCCTGCCCGTTTCAGTGTTTTGTCGTCCGTTGAAAATCCGAGCGGCCGCACCAGATGCAGGTAAGTCCCTGTCGCTGCGCAGGTCCGGGAAATATTGCCCGTATTCGCGGGGATTTCTGGTTCAACCAATACGATGTGAAAAGCCATGCTGCACGTTCACCTCTTTCCTCTGCTAGTATACCACTTTCCGCTCCGCAATTTTAACACTCGTTTTACGTGTTCTTAATATGACCGTGATACATAGGTGCGATAATAGAGTTAATAACCGAACCCAAAGGAGACCGATTCATGAAGAAAAAAGTGCTAGTCGTAGACGACGAACCTTCGATCTCCATGCTCATCGAGTTCAATCTGAAGCTCGTAGGCTTCGAAGTCCAGTGTGTATATGACGGTGAGGCCGTATTTGACGTCATCGGCCAGTTCCGTCCCGACATTATCGTTCTCGACCTGATGCTGCCCAAAATGGACGGCCTGCAGGTCTGCCGCAAGCTGCGCAGCCAGAACAATCTCGTTCCCATCATTATGCTCACCGCCATGCAAGATTTATCGGATAAAATCGCCGGACTGGATAACGGTGCCGACGATTACATGACCAAGCCGTTCAGTCCGCAGGAGCTGATTTCGCGCATTCAGGCGATCATCCGCCGCATCCAGACCCTCCCGGCCTCGGGCGAAGAAGCTCCGATCACGATCGGTCAGCTCAGCATCCGTCCCGATCAACGCGAGGTAACCTGCGCGGGCAAGCCGGTTGATCTGACCCCCAAAGAATTCGAGCTGCTTGTGTTCCTTTGCAAACACAGAGGCAAAGTACTGAGCCGCCAGCAGTTGCTGCACGGCGTCTGGGATTATCATTTCCTCGGCGATACCCGTATCGTCGATGTCCACATCTCACATCTCCGAGATAAAATCGAGGCCAACGCCCGGACACCCGAATATATTATGACCATCCGCAACGTCGGCTACAAATTGACCGAACCCGCCATTAAAGAGAGTTTTGCCTGAGGGCCTCCCGGAATACAAGCATACACAAGGAGTAAAAAGGAACGGCGGATGATTCCGCCGTTCCTTTTGTATGGCTTTACGGGCCAAATCGCTTCGCGGGCAGTCCGGGACAGAAGCGCACGCGACTTTCAAACGCTTGTTCAAGTCCTGCAAAGCGGACGTTCAAGCACAAAAACGAGGCCCTTTGCGGGGCCCCGTTTTCCGGTCATGATAAAGAAGAATGCCTGTTTGTAAACCATTACCCGTTGCGCTTGCTGAAATCGTTCATAAACTGGGCGAGTGCCTGGCACGACTCGTAAGGAACCGCATTGTAAGTCGAGGCTCTCAGACCGCCGACGCTGCGATGACCTTTGAGACCGACAAATCCGTTTGCCTGGGACTCCTTGACGAAAAGTTTTTCCAGCTCTTCCGATTGCAGACGGAACGTAATGTTCATTCTGGAACGGCTGTCCGCATCGACGCAGCCTTGATAAAAGCCGCCGCTGGCATCGATAGCGTTGTAGATCAGGTCGGTTTTGTCGCGGTTGATCTTCTCCAGTGCGGCAAGTCCGCCCTGGCGTTTGATCCAGTGCAGCACCAGATTGATCATATACACCGAATAAGAAGGCGGTGTGTTGTAAAGCGAATCGTTCTTCACGTGGGTGTCGTAGCGGAACATGGTCGGAAGGTTCGCATTCGCGCGCTCCAGCATGTCCTCCCGCAAAATAACGACCGTTACGCCCGAAGGACCTAGATTCTTCTGAGCCCCCGCGTAAATCAGGCCGAACTTCGAGACGTCGACCGGACGGCTGAGAATATCGCTGGACATATCCGCGATGAGCGGAATGCTGCCGGTGTCCGGGTAGCTTTGAACCTGCGAGCCTTCGATGGTTTCGTTCGATGTGACATGCAGATAAGCCGTCTGATCGGACAGGTTAAGCGCACCGAGATCCGGCATGCGCATGAACTTCTGATCTTTCGAGCTCGCCACAACCGCGGTTTCCCCGAAAAGCTTCGCTTCCTTGATCGCTTTGTCCGCCCACGCGCCGCTTTGAACATAGGCCGCGGTTTGTCCGGCTTGCAGAAAATTCATGGGAATCATGGTGAATTGTGTGCTTGCTCCGCCTTGGAGGAAAAGCACTTTGTAGCCGTCCGGAATGCTGAACAATTCTTTAAGCAGGTTTTGCGTTTCGTTGTTCACCGCTTCGTACTCTGCGCTGCGGTGCGAAATTTCCATAATCGACATGCCGATGCCGCGGAAGTCGACAAATTCCTTCTGCGCCTGTTCCAGCACTTCCAGCGGCAGAGCCGCCGGACCGGCGTTAAAATTGTAAGCACGGTTTCCCATTTTTCTCTCCACACCCTCTGCTTCATTTGATTTATCGCTATGATAGCAGTATTCGCCAGCACCATCAAGAGAAAGTTGCATGGATACGGGCCTTTCCGCCAAAATTAAAAGAAGCTTACGCAAAAGGAGCAGATCCGACATGACCGATCCGTTAGAGCGCCTGTTCGTCGCCGTTCCGCTGTCCGGACCCGTCAGGGAGAATCTGAGCGGCTGGACCGAGAGGCTGAGAGATTCAGGAACCCCCTTCCACAAATGGGTTCATCCGGAGGACTTCCATATCACGCTGAAGTTTATCGGGGACACGCCCCGGTCTACCCTGCCCGCCCTGTCCCCTCTGCTCGAACAAGCGGCAGAGGCTCATACTCCGCTGGAGCTTACCGCAGCGGGTGCGGGAACCTTCGGCCCGAAGGATGCCCCGCGCATCCTCTGGGCCGGTCTGCAGGGCGATCTGGACGCCCTGCAAAGACTTCAGCGTGATGTGGAAGCGGCCTGTTCGTCTCTCGGCTTCGAGCCGGAGGACCGGCCCTACCGGCCCCACATCACGCTCGCCCGCCGCTGTACAGGCGGGCGCAAATGGGCGCGTGACCTGCTGGACGCGCCGGGTGAGCCTCCTTCCGCCTCTTGGACGGCGGAAGAGATCGTGGTGTACCGGACCCATATGGGCCGGTCACCGATGTATGAACGCGCAGGAGCTTTTGCTCTGCGCGGGTGAAGGAAGGGCCGCCGGGGACGTTACGGCGGCCTTTTTGCCGCGGCTGCGCGCCCACGCGCTCGACGTCGCCGCTCGGCTCCCTCGCCCGCTTCTGCTCGCTCCGCTTGGCGCATCCTGCGCTCCCATGCGCGCGACATCGCTATCCGGCTCCTTCACCGGCTTCGCCCATGCGCAGCAGCCCCGCTTCTGCTCGCTCCGCCTGGCGCATCCTGCGCACCCACGCGCTCGACGTCGCCGCCCGGCTCCCTCGCCGGCTTCGCCCATGCGCTACCGCCCCACTCTTCGGCACACGCCCGCTCCCTTCCGTCCCGTATGAAAACCGCCGCCGGGAGACATCCTGACAGGGCGGCGCACGCGTTCCCAAAACTGTCGATTTTGCGCGTCCGAATTTATGTTACGCTCATTACATAGCAAGGACTAACGGACTACCCCGTGCCGATCCTTGAACCAAGGAGGCATTCGAATGAACTCAACTAACGACATCGCGGACAAAGCCCGCGCCTTCCTCTATACCTGTTACAGCGAATGGGGCCGCAGCGAACAGGAAGCCGAAGAACGGTGGCTCGACGTGTGCGCCCAAATCGAAGAAACCGGCACTTACGTACATAGGCCGGAAGAACTGGAGTACGGCGCCAAATTAGCCTGGCGCAACAGCAACCGCTGCATCGGCCGTTTGTTCTGGAACACGCTGAGTGTATTTGACGGCCGTCATACCGGCACCTTCGAAGAAGTGCGCGACGCTCTGCTTACGCATATCCGTTTTGCCACGAATGACGGAAAAATCCGTCCGGCCATCACCGTTCTCCCGCCCGCCGGGAAGGACGGCAATGGTCCCGTACGCCTCTGGAACCACCAGCTCATCCGTTACGCCGGTTACGAGACGGAGAACGGACCGGTCGGCGATCCGAACTCCATCCCCTTCACACGGATTTGCCGGGAGCTGGGCTGGGAAGGCGAAGGAACGCACTTCGATCTGCTTCCGCTGGTCATCCAGATCGGCGACGATGCTCCCCGGTGGTTCGAGCTTCCCCGCGACCTCGTTCTGGAGGTTCCCCTCCGTCATCCCGAACTGCCGGGTTTCGAGGATTTGCAGCTGAAATGGTACGCCGTGCCCATTATCGCCGACATGCGCCTGGAAATCGGCGGCATTTCTTATCCCGCCGCCCCTTTTAACGGCTGGTACATGGAAACCGAAATCGGTGCCCGCAACCTGGCTGACGAACAAAGATACAACCTGCTTCCGCGGACGGCTTCCCTCATGGGGCTGGATACCGGTTCGAATGCGACCTTCTGGAAGGACCGCGCATTGATCGAGCTGAATGCCGCCGTCTATCATTCCTACCGCAACGCCGGCGTATCCATTGTCGATCATCATACGGCAGCCCAGCAGTTTCAGCTGTTCGAGCAGCAGGAAGCCCAGGCGGGAAGGGAAGTAACGGGAGACTGGACGTGGCTGATTCCCCCGGTATCTCCGGCGACTACGCCTATTTTTCACAGCAAGTATGAGAACACCTGGAAAACCCCGAATTTCTATTACCAGAACAAGCCTTACGAGAAATAACTCCAATGAACCGGCCGATGTATGTATAATTAGGCCTCGTTTAAACCACCGGTCAGACATTAATAAACATCCTTATTTCTTTGTAACCGTCGGTTCCGGCATCCTATTGAGTTCGCTTACGCAAAAGCCTGTGCTTCATGCACAGGCTTTTTTTGTTTGTCTTAGTCTAGCAGACTTTTCATTTCATCCATGGTCAGACAATGGAACAATTCGATAATAAACAAGGCTATGTATAGCAAAGTGATGACATTTTTTGGTAAATCAATGACTTAAACCATCTGGTTAGTTGTATTGGAAATATTTTCTATTTAAGATACAGATGTATAAAATTCAATAAGGAAGGGAGTTCGTTTAGTCGTTTAAAAACGATATCACAGGTTACAAGACAAGCTTGATCTACATAAGCATGCCAAATAAACCGATACGGTTAGGAGTGTATAGGATGAGAAAACGCATGATTAACACAGCCAGTTTATTACTGTTGATGTGTACAATTTTATTAGTACCTAGTAACGCCTTTGCTGCTTACACCATAGGAACGGAAACACCTTTTCCAACTCCATCAGTCAAGGAATCCTATACCTCCGGCGATGTTACTTTTTCCAAAACGGGGCATCCCGTATTCGTTTCAAATGCGCCGGAATCCATCTATGATCATCAAGTCAACAAGACGTTATACCGGGACACCCTGAATGGTACGTTTAGATTTTGGTCCTCCCACAGAAATATGACGACCGAAAACGTAAAATTCTTTTTGTACGTTAAAAACCCGTCTGCCACAAACTCCGTTAAATTGTATTTGATAAAGGATGGTTATGGAGATTCCAATGCGGGCGGGGATGTTACGAAAGCGGCTTCTACGGCCACTTCGGGCTTTATGAGCAAAAATGCCGGCGGAACCTATCTAGCAACTATTGCGCCGGGTCAAGGATACGCTTATGAATATTCCGCAGCGGGAGGAATTGCAAGTCAGAAAGCGATTGTACATATCGCGGATTTCAGAGCAGTAGATGTAACTACGGGCAGTGACGCTAATGTGAAAATTTCAGATATTTCAACAAATACGGGAACGACGAATTTAGCCGCCTACGCAAATACGGCAACCATTGCCTCGACCAACTACAATGCCAAAACAAAAGACGATTATCGGGGTCTGCTGCAATATTCGGGAAGAACTGCGGATATCCATCTTACCTTGACGAGCGCTGCACCTGCTAGATTTATTACGCAAAGCGACGATGGCGGGTATATAAATGAACAAGACATTCTCCTGTCCAGATGGAATATCGACGGAAACCCGCAAGATCAAACTCCTGCATCCTTCAACGGTAAAATCAGGGGCGCTTACTGGTGTACGGACTATACGTACCACATTAACATTACCAATTCCAGCGGACTTCCGAATGTTTATACCTTGTATGGCAGCAGAACCAGCGGCGCATTTATCAATTATAAAATCAGTACAGTGACTAATCGCCATGTAGATAAGGGGAATGGCATTGTCATTAACGATACACCGACTTATACGCTTCATACTATCGTTCAGCCTTCAAACAACCTGCCTTTATCCCTGGACTTTGTTGCCCAGTAAATCATAAAGATAAGCAAAGAAAAAGCGGGAGGTTTCCGCTTTTTTCTTATTTCTGTTGAACTTCTTATCCGCCTCCCTATGAATGAAAGCGGCTGGAATGATCAATATTAAGCCCCATATCCAAGTGATTTTTCCTGGTTGAGGAACGAACGTCCGGTCCATTCCCCTAACCCGCCCAAGAAAGGAGGAGAACGATGATGTGGAACTGGATGAAAAACCGTAAAACCGGCAGCCCCATGCCCGAGCCGCGGATAGCGGTACCGAGCCTATATATAGAAGAAATTTTGAGCGGCAAGCAGCTTTCCGCGGGAATCGAGGAAAATCTGAAGCTTTTTCAAGATGTTCTTCAATACAACGATGATCTGACCGTCCGCCGTTTTCAGCTGTTCGAAGGAACTTCCGCCGCTCTTGTGTTCTTCTCCTCTTTTGCGGACCAGGAGATGATCCGTTCTTATTTGATTAAGCCGCTTATGACTCATACGGAGCAGGAAGATTTGATTGTCGATTCCGAATCGCTGGCCTCCTACCTGACGGAGAAGGTCATTCAGGTGAGCCGGATCACGGAGGAAAAGGCCCCTGACCGGATCATCGACGAATTGACCATGGGGGAAACCGTGCTGCTGGTGGACGGAATCGCGACGGCCTTCCTGGCGGATACACGGAAGATCGAAAAACGCTCGATCGAGCAGCCGCAGACCGAGCAGGTGATCCGCGGTCCCCGGGAAGGTTTCATCGAGCATTTACAGACCAATCTCGCCCTGATCCGGTACCGGCTGCAAACCGCCGATTTCCGTGTACATACGATGCACATCGGGCGCGTGACCAAATCGAAGGTGGCGCTCTGTTACATTCAGGGAATTACCCATCCGGCACTGGTCCATGAAGCCAAGAAGCGCCTGTCCTCCATCGATACGGATTCCATCCTGGATGCCGGGTATATCGAGCAGTTCATCGAGGATCATCCGCTCTCGCCCTTTCCGCAGATTCAGAATACGGAGCGCCCCGACAAGACCGTCGCCGCGCTTGTGGAAGGCAAGTTCGTCATTATGGTCGACGGTTCCCCCTTTGCGCTTATAGCGCCGACTGTGTTCAGCCAGTTTTACCAGACCGTAGACGATTACACGGAGCGGTTCCTGATCGGCAGTATGACCCGGTTCATCCGGCTGGTTGCGCTGCTTTTTTCCCTGGTGTTCCCCTCGCTTTACGTGGCCGTGATCTCCTTCAATCCGGAAGTGATCCCGACGGACTTTGCCGTGGCGGTAGCCGGCTCCAGAGCGGGGGTTCCTTACCCGGCCATGGTCGAAGTCCTCCTGATGGAAATCTCTATGGAAGTGCTGCGCGAGGCCACCATCCGCCTGCCCCAGCTTATCGGCGGGGCGCTTTCCATCGTGGGCGTCCTGGTCATCGGCCAGGCGGCCGTATCGGCCGGTTTCTCCAGCCCTATTACGGTCGTCATCATCGCCATGACCACCGTCGGCTCTTTCGCTACGCCGGCTTACAACGCCGCCATCGCTCTGCGGATGCTCCGGTTTCCGCTTATCGTGCTTGCCGGCTGCTTTGGGCTGTACGGCATCATGTTCGGGATGATTCTCATTACCAATCATCTGCTCAGCATCCGCTCGTTCGGCGTCCCCTATATGACCCCGGTCACTCCTTTTAACGCGCAGGAATGGAAAGATACGCTGTTGCGCGGACCGATTTGGTGGATGAGCGACAGGCCGGGACATTTAAAATCGCTTCAGACCAAAAGACGCAAGCATATCGACCGGTATTACCGGTCGCCGTCCAGCTCCTGGGACAAGATTCCCGAAGACCCGGACCAAGGGGGTGTGCCGGATGAATGACCAGCGCTTAACGAACTGGCAGGCCATGTGCATTCTCATCAGCACGATAGCCGGAGTAGGCGTGCTCCCCCTGCCGAGACTCGCCGTTACCGCAGGCGAAACGGCCGCGCCGCTCATAACGGCCGGCGGCATCCTGCTGGGCGCCCTGCTTGTCATGCTCTGGTCCTTGCTCGGGATGCGGTTTCCGGACCTGTCCCCCGTGGCTTACAGCAAGCTGATACTCGGCAAATGGGCATCCGGCGCGCTGTTAGTTGTCATCGCGCTGTTCTATCTCGTCGCGACGGCCTTTTCTTTCCGGGAATTCAGCGAAGTAACCGGAACTTTCGTTCTGCGGCGCACACCGCTTGAAGTCATCCTGTTTATGATGCTGCTGCTCGTTGTGCTATCCGCACGCAAAGATATTTACTCGTTTACGCTGATTCACGCGTTTTATACTCCCTTCGTGGTAGGTCCTGTCGTGGTTATCATGATGCTCTCGTTTAAGGAAGTGGAACTGCTGAATTTGCAGCCCTTCACGACAAATCCGGACTTCACGTTCTGGATCGGCTCTCTGGGCATCACCACCTTGTTCCGGAACGTGGTGATCTACACGTTTATCGTACCGCGCATGAGAAACCCGCAGAAAGCGCTCAAGGTCGGGTTAACCGGAACGGCGATTTCCGGAGGACTTTATTTGGTGATCGTAATCACCACGGTCGGCGTTTTCGGGGCGGAGGAAATCAAACGACTCGTCTGGCCCACTTTGGAGCTTGGACGAGCGACGATCGTTCCCGGGGAATTTCTGGAGAGAATGGATGCCATTTTCCTCGTCACATGGATTATTTCGGTCTTTAATTCCCTCCTGAGCGGATACTACCTGATTCTCCTTATTATAAAAGAAGAATTAGGGCTCAAAGATCACCGGATGCTGGCGACCTTCCTGATGCCGTTCATGTTTCTGGCGGCCATGATGCCGCAGAACGTGATCCAGTTGTACAGGCTCAGTACCCACATTCTCCCATGGGGATTGATCGCCATGATCGTGATTCCGTCTGCTCTGCTGCTTATAGCGGGCATACGCGGCAAAGGAGGCGTCGCCCATGCGCCCGACAAGGACTAGGCTGCCGTTTCTGCTTCTGACTGTGCCGCTGCTGTCTTTGCTCCTGGCCGGCTGCTGGGATCAGCAGGAGGTCGAGGACCGCGCTCTCATTCTCGGCATGGCCATAGACCGGGCGGAAAATCCGCCCAATATTCAGAGCAAAGACCGGGTTAATCATCTGGAGCCCAATCCGATTCCGGCCGACAAAATGATCCGCGTGACCGCTTCTATTGCCGTGCCCGGCCGCATTCCGCTCGGCCCCGGCGAAGGCGGAGGAGGCAGCGGCGGACAAGACACGACCAAGCCGGTCTGGATCGTTTCCGTGTTCGGTCATACAGTCAACGACGCCCTGAACAATCTGCAGCAGCAGATTGCCGATCCCAAATTTCTGATCCATCTGCGGGTGGTAGTCGTCAGCGAAGAGGTTGCCTACGATACCCTCGAACACATCAACGATTATTTCCGCCGCGATTCCGAGGTGCGCAGAAGAACATGGCTGCTTATTTCCAAAGGAGAGGCCGCCCGCTTCCTTAACGTGGCCCCTCCCCTGGAAAGAGTCCCGACGCTCTATGTCCTGGCCATGCTCGATAAATCGGTCAAACTCGGCAAGTTCCCCCGCGATTATATCGGGACGTTCTGGAGCACCCAGTCCAAGCAGGGGCAGGAAGGTTATCTTCCTTATGTCGATATTCGCCGGAACGAGAACATCCTGATCGGGGGCATGGCTCTTTTCCGCAACAATAAAATGGTAGGAACTTCCGAACCTCTTGAAATCGGGGCCTTTATGTCCGTAAAAGAGATGAATCCGGGCGGCTATTCCCCGCTTGTGGATGTGCCCGGGATAGGCCCGGTCATGGCAACGACTACACTAAGAAAATCGAGGATTCATCTGGAGATGAAGGACGGTTCTCCCCGCTTCAAAGTGATGATCTATCTGGAGCAGGATCTGGAAGAGAAGTACTTGGAAGACAGCGTAATCGACGAAAAGGCCATCTCCAAAATCGAAGAAGCGATAAGCAAAGAAGTGAACAAAATCATCCTAAACTTTATCCGGAAAACACAGCGGATGAAATCGGATATCTTCGGCTTCGGGGAGTACATCCGGGCGAAAGAGCACGCATACTGGTCCGCCCGCATCGGTTCAAAAGAAAAATGGGAAACCCGTTATGCCGATCTCCCCGTCGAGGTTCAGACCACGGTCCGCATCAACCGGACCGGCATGCAGTTCAGATAGGAGGCGGTTTTCATCCTAAAAATCGGCTTTTTGCATTATCTCGGAGGTTATTTTGCGGTATCGGGGCTGATGCTCCTCTGGATCGACAAGCGGATTTATGCCATAAGCGGCTGGCGCAAGGAAAAGACGTTTACGCTATGGCTAGGGATCGTGCAGTTGGCGCTTGGCCTGCTGGCGCTGGCCGCCCATTATTTCCTCCGGTATTCCGTCTGGTAAATCCGCGGCATCGTACAGGCACACCAACCCTCCCCTTCTAATAAAATGCTTGCAGGAGATTCGTTTGGAGAAGGGGATTATATATGGCCAAACAGGTTCCGTCCCGCAAAAAGCGGCAAGCATCACCACTTCCGGCGGGACTGCTCCGGGTGGATCCGCATTCCCCCGGGAGCAAAACCCCGCCCCCCGGCGGCTCAACGGGACCGGAGGAAGCAATCTCCGCCTTGGATACCGCCGAAAGCCAGCAGCACCGTTCCGCGGAGACCGGCTGTCTCAACGGGTTGACCGAAGATGAACTTCTTGAGGCACAAATCACTGCGAAAACGGGCCCCTCCAACCCGCTGATCGGCGTACTTGTCAAAACGCTTCAGCCCTCCTCACCGAACCTGTTCGGAGGAATTACGGCTTTTTGCAAAGAGCTGGATGAAGCGAGCAAGGAGCAGGGAGCCCGCGTGTTTTTCTTCTCCGTTGACGGCATAAAGCCGGGAAGCCCGCGAATAAACGGCTGGCACTATGCCTCCGGGAGCTGGAAAAAAGAAACTTTCCCGATGCCTTCCGTTATTTATAACCGGCTCACCTCGCGCATTCTGGAAAACCGGCCGAAGGTCCAGCAATTTTTCCGGGATGCCAAAGCAAACTACGGCGCCAAAGTGTTTAACGAGAAATATTTGAACAAAACGGAAGTGTTTCAAGCTTTAAAAGACGAAGCGGCGTGCAAAAGCTTTCTTCCCGAGTCGTATCTCTTCAAAAACTATGCCATGCTGCAGTCTATGTGCAAAAAGCACGCCACGGTCTTCCTCAAGCCCGTGCTGGGAAGCCTCGGCAAAGGCATTCTGCGTATCTCCGCGCTGGGAGGGGGATCGTACAGCTGTGATATCCCTACGCTGAACGGCACGAGCCGCAAAGTGTACCCGAGTCTGCTGAAGCTGTTCAACGCCCAGGCCGGGAAGCTGAAAACGAGCCGCTACCAGATCCAGCAGGGTCTTCAGCTCGTGCAGGTCGGCGGCCGCCCCGTCGATTTCCGCGCCCTCGTCCAGAAGGACCAGCAGGGAGAATGGGCGATTACCTCCGTCGTCGCCCGGATTGCGGGGGCCAACCACTTCGTCTCCAACCTGGCCCGCGGCGGATCGCTCAGCACGGTCAAGGAGGCGCTCACCCAAACCTCTCTGCCGGCGGCAGACCACAAGAAGATCTCGGCGCAGATCCGTAAAGCGGCCCTTGCCGTAGCGGAAGGCATCCAGACGCGTATCCCCGCCCTGTTCGGCGAGCTCGGGGTCGATCTGGCTGTCGATACCGGCGGGCGGGTGTGGCTGCTGGAGATCAATTCGAAGCCGTCGAAGAACGACAATACCGCCCTGGACGGGGGCAGTAAAATCAGGCCGTCCGTCCGCAGGGTCATCCGCTACTCCAAGTATTTGGCGAATCATTAATGTAAGCGCAAGAAAACCCGAGATAAACAGAGGATAGCGGAGAGAAAACAGAATGAAAGGCTTCTCATCCGCTCAGTAGTTCCTTTCGGGCTATTTCTAATAGTTTTCTAATTAAACGGCGCAAACCCAGACGAGGTCTGGGTTTGCGCTTTTTTATCCAATTAACCCCATCTTTGTGTGTGCTATACTGAGACACATCACGAGATGGAGGTACAAGACATGAAAAAACAACTAGGAAAGAAACTCATCATCGCAAGTCTGAGCGCCGCAATCGCCCTCTCGGGAGGACTTACTGCTCTTCCTCAGCAATCGCACGCCGCCGTTTCTTCTTCCGCTTTCAAAGCGAAAGCCGATAAGATCATCACACTGGGTAACAAATACCTCGGCAGACCTTACAAATTCGGAGCCAAGACAGGCAACACGAGCTCCTTCGACTGCTCTTCTTTCGTTCAATATGTATATCAGCAGAACGGAATCAAACTTGCCCGCGGCGCACGCGATCAGTCCAAAAACGGAGTCAAGATCAAACGCAGCGAGCTTAAACCGGGAGATCTCGTTTTCTTCTCCACGACCAAAACAATGAAATATTCCGCAAGCTCCGTTAACCGCATCGGTCACGTCGGGATTTATGCCGGCAATAATAAAGTCCTTCACACCTTTGGAAAAGGGGGCGTCACCTACAGCAACATGGGTTCCGGCTGGTGGGACAACCATTACGTGACCGCAGTAAGAGTCATCAAGTAACTCACACAATCTTTTTACTAGCGGAGGATTCTTTCTATGAAAAAAATAGCCAAGCTTGTGCTGGGACTAAGTCTTCTTGCAGGAAGCAGTCTTAGCGCCGGGGCCGCCTTTGCAGCGACGGCACCAGCAATAACAACATCATCTACTATTATTACCACAGGCAATCCATATCTGAAACAACTTCCTTATTCCAGCCAAGGAAAAATTTATGGAACCGTGCCTAAAGGCACCAAATTGACTGTGCTCGAAAATACAAACCAGTATTACGTCAAGGTGAACTATAACGGTCAAACCGGCTATATTTCCACCTTGTACTTAAAGGCGGTCGGCGGCGGAACTTCTACGGCTCCGGCTCCTTCTAAACCCGGAACTTCCGGTTCCAGCAGCGCAACCTGGAGCAAGCAGGCGGACAGCATTCTCTCGTTCGCCAAGTCTCTTCAAGGTAAGGTGCAATACGCTTACGCCAAGAACGATACGAATAAGCTCATTTTCGACTGCTCTTCGTTCACGAAGTATGTCTTCAATAAGGAAGGTATCCACCTGCCTTGGGGCGCACGTGCCCAATACAAGCTGGGAACGCCTGTCAGCAAGAGCGAGCTGCGCAAAGGCGATCTCGTCTTCTTCTCCACTACGGCTACAGCTAAGAACAAGGATACCGTCAACAAAATCGGCCATGTGGGTATCTACATCGGGAATAACAAATTCATCCATAACGTAAACCCAAAGGATGATGTCGTAATCGGTGATCTCAACAACACTTGGCAGAAAAATCACTACGTCGCATCGGCCCGCATTCTCAAATAATGCGTCATGGCCTTCTAAACCGGGAGCTTGGCTCCCGGTTTTTTTTGCGTATGCGGACTTCCAATCCCTACTCGTACATTCATTGTATGTCAAAAGGTTCCGGACCGTTCCCCCGCCGGGGAAGGATAGGCGCCGCGCCCCCCGTTTCAAACTCACAAACCGCTCCCGCCGGCCATATGATAATACAGTTTAACAAGAAGGGACTGGGAATCGTAATGGCAAAGCCCGTAATCGGCATCCTCACCTGGCGGGAGGGGCACTCCTTCAAGGAACCCGGCTATTTTCGCTCGCTGGTGAGGGAAGGCCAGAAGTTAGACGCCACCGTATTTATCTTCTCTCACAAAGATGCGTTCCCGGATAAAAAACAGGTCCGCGGCTATGTACCGGTCGGAAACGGAAGCTGGACCAGCCGTATCTTCCCCTGGCCGGACGTCGTCATCGACCGGTGCCGAACGGCACAGGAAGGCTACAGCGAATTCCGCAAACAAAAGCATTTTGTGTACGCCAATCATACGTTTACGAACAAAATGAGCGCGACCCGGCTTTTTTCGAACGAGGAAGCACTCAAGAAATGGATTCCGGCTACCGTCGATTATAACGCCGAAAACCTCGTGCGCATGTTTAAAAATCACCAGATTGTTTACATCAAACCCGGAAACGGAACCGGCGGCAAAAGCATCGTGAAGATTTCACGGGTGAAGGGCGGCTACAGACTGCTCGGACGGACGAAAGGGTACGCGAAACGCAACGTCCTCTTCCGCAACCTCACCTCGCTCACGAACTGGCTCAACCAGTGGGTCCGCCAGGAGAGGATACGCAAGGGCAGCTTTATGATCCAGCAGGGACTGGATCTGGATCTTCTGCCTGGCCACGTCTCCGACATGCGGCTGCTCATCCAGAAAAACGACAAGGGCAAGTGGGAAGTTACCGGCGAAGGCATGCGCATAGGCGCCGTTAATAATCCCACTTCGAACCTGCACGGAGGCGGCCGCGCGTCCTCCACGGAAGCCGTGCTTCACAAACGTTTCACGCCCGAGAAGACACGCGAGATCATCGCCGAGTGCCACGATTTGGCCCATGGGGTCGTCACCGTCATCGAGAAGCATTTCGGCAGAATGCTGGAATACGGGCTCGATATCGGGATCGATAAGCAGGGCAGCGTGTGGCTGATCGAAGTAAATCCGAAGCCGGGGCGTGAACTGTTCAAGAAGATGGGCCGCAAAGATCTGTACCAGCAATCCATTCGCCGGCCGCTGCAGTACGCGCTCCATTTGTACGAACAAGCGCAGAAGCAGGAACAGAAACAAGAGCAGAAGCAGGAGCAGAAGCAGGAGCAGAAGCAGGAGCAGGAAAAATAACCGGGGCGCCTCGTCACTGGATCGCAAATCCGACGGGGCGTTCCTTCATAAGCGGTCTTGCGGCTAAAACGCATAAAGGGATGCAGGAGAATCTCCTGCACCCCTTTTATGCGTTTTTTCCGAGCGGTTCCGGTCCTGGTGTCTATACCCTGGTAAGAGGCTGGGATTTAAGACTATTGTCGACGCTCCTTCTGCGGAGGATGATCCGGTTTGCTTTTTTGTACTTCCATATTTTCCGGTAGATGCTCTTGTCGTCCAGTTTTTTGAAAATAGACGCGTCCGGCTTGGTGTTCACTTCGAGTATCCAGGGCTTCAGCTCGCTGTCCAGCGCGATATCCACGCCGATCGCCGTTACTTTGGGATAACCGGTCTCCATATATTCGGCGATTTCATGGCCAAGCCGGTTCAGCTTTGACACGTAATCCGGCACTTGTTCCTTTTTCAGGTACTCTTTCAAAAGCTTCGAAATTTCCGTCGGGGTTCCGCCGCGGTGATAATTGGTCACAATCTTATCCGGGTGCGCTACACGGCCGATAATACCGGTGTTTTCCCAATCGCCCCGCAAATTTTTCTGTACCATGATCCGGATGTCGAAAGGCCGGCCCTTGCTCGTCAGAAGATGAATGCCCCGCTGAACGAGATGCTTCGTGTCCCCGAAATGCTTGGACATGGTGCGGTACAGCTCATCGTACGTGTCGAATTTCTTTTTCGTCTCATTGATCTGATACCGGTACCGGCCCTTCGGGCTGTATTCGACCTTGAAAATGCCCCGCCCGCCCGTCCCGTTGTTGGGCTTGACGTACACCATCCGGTACCGTTTAAGAAAGTCGTACAGATGATCTTTCGTTGCCTGCGCCGTATCCGGTTGAAACTTTTTCAGCTCCGAGTGCCGATTCAGAAATTGGGTTTTACCCAGTTTGGTATTGGGCAGAACGTTTTGTGAATCCATGGCCAGCCTCCCGTTTTCTCCATATGCAAGTTGACGTGTAAGCGAAATCCGGCAAGTAAACCGGCGATTTTGTTAGATCTATTCATCTGATTTCTATCATACGGCCGCAGAAGCCAAAACGTGCGAATTTCGGGCCGTCCGCATACTTGGGCACTGCCCACCCAGACCCTGCGGTTTCGCGGTGCATACGATATCACGTACTCCATTACGAAGGAGGTCATGCGAAATGTCAGGAGTTGGCGGATACGGCGGCGGTTTTACAAGCACAGGTGCCATTCTGGTTCTGTTCATTCTGCTGGTTATCATCAGCAGATCGTTCCTGTACTAATTCAGCTCAAACCGGCTGAAGCTTGAACGACAAGAAAGACCGTTCCCCCTTGGGGAACGGTCTTTCTTTCATTGCGTTGTGCCGGGCTAAACGAACGAGAGCTTCTCGTACAAGCGCCCGACCGCACTGCGGGCGTCTCCGTTCAGCCAGTTCTCCACGACGGTATAATACACCGATCTGAAGTCGAGCTCCGCCTTCAAATCCCCCTTATCCAGCTTCGTGAGACTCGGATAGGCCCCGTAAAGCCCGCCGCTCACTCCGCCTCCCAGCAGAAAAACCGGTCCCGCGGTACCGTGATCCGTCCCGCCGCTGCCGTTCTCCTTCATTCTCCGGCCGAATTCGGAGAACGCCATGACCATGACCTGATCCTGGAGGCCGTGAGCTTCCAGATCGCGGTAGAACGCGCCGAGCCCCCCGTCCAGAGTGGACAGCATAGCCGCATGGTGCGCCTTCTCGTTGGCATGGTCGTCGAACGGACCCAACTGCGTGTAGAAGACCCGGGTGCCGGAGCCGGATGCCATGAGCTGCGCGGCAAGCTGCAAATCCTTGGCGAACGAGGTGTCCGGATAAGGCGCGCCTGCCGCATACCCCGGCCGCAGAGAGCCGATCGCTTCCACGCTGCGGTAAGCTTCAATTCCGCTGGAGCAGGCAACCCGCAAGGGAGCCGCCTGCTTGTTCAGGTTGTACATATCCAGGAAAGCCTTGTTCAGACGGCCTCTGTCCGGATCGGGGGGCTTGCTGGTAAAGATCTTATAGGAATCCAGCGCGGACACAACGGGAAGCGAAATGGAATCGTGACGGAGAGCACGCGTCTCCGTCTTCCCGAGCTGGACGGCCCGGAGCGGATTCGCCGTATCCAGGGACGAAAAAGCGTAGCGCCCCAGCCAGCCGTCGCTGATCCGCTTCTCCGGCTCCCCGGTATGCCAGATTTCCATGGAACGGAAATGGGAATGGTCGGGCTTCGGGTAGCCCACACCTTGGACAATCGCGACCTTTCCGCGCTGGTACAGTCCGTGAAGCTGCGTGAGACTCGGGTGCAGGCCAAGCTGGCCGTTGATATCCAGCACCTCATGCTGCTGGAGACGAAGACGCGGCCTCGCGTCGTGATACGCTCCGATTCCGTATGGAATCAGTGTATTGAGGCCGTCATTGCCGCCGGAAAGCTGGACCACGACAAGAACCCGGTCTTTCGCCCCCGCGGGTGGTCCGGGCTTGAGCATATTTTTACTGTCCGCATAAAGCAGGGGGCCGCCAAAGCCGATGGCCGCGATGAGAGCCGTCCCCTTGATCAGAAAATCTCTTCTCGTTAAATTCATATCCGTTATCCTCCGCTCACTTCATCTGCGCTTCCGGGCTGATGAGCAGAAGCTGCAGCAGGCTCCGTTTGCCGACGGCCGGTTTTTTCGAACTCACGATCGTCTCCGCCGCATACTGCGTCAGCACATTCATCGTGTTCTTGCCGAGCGGAGCCAGCCCTACGCCGCGTCTGCACCCCTCCACATAAGCTTCCGGACCGGCCTGCGCCCCCTGCGGAGCCAAAGACTGGAGCTGGTCTTCCGTGACGCGTTTGGCCACCTTTTCGGCGAACTGGTAGCGTGCGATCAGGCGGCTTGTCGCCAGCCAGGAAGCCCCGCCCTTCCAGCCGGAGACATCCGGCGGCGCGTACAGCTCCATGCCCATGAGCCCCATACTCGCACGGAACACCGCCGTTAGGGGAAGCCCCAGCGTCCGCATCGTGCCCGCCACGTACTCCGCCGGATTTTTGACAAGAGACAGCCGGTAGGCTTCCTCGTAAAATTCGTCGGAAGCGAACAAATCGTACAGCACGTCCCCGATCGTCGGCATCTTCGCGATATTGCGGGCGACCCGGTCTATCCAGGCATCGGGAGGATTTTCCGCAGCAAAATATTGGAGCAGTTTCGTCGCCAGAAACTTTGGGAGCGCCGCCTGCTTGAAAACGACGCGCACCACATCGGCGGAATCGAAATATCCGGCTTCGCCCAGAAAAACCTTATGTCCGGCATCGTGCCGCGTTTCCTGATACTGGACGATATCGGTTTTCCGGTTATAGCTCCAGCCCGTCAAGGACCTTGCCGCTTCCTTCACATCCTGTTCGGTATAGTTGCCGATGCCGAGTGTGAACAGCTCCATCATCTCGCGGGCGTAATTCTCGTTGGGACTCCCCTTCTGATTCGTGTAAGAATCAAGATACAGCATCATGGCCGGGTCTTGGCCGATTTCTTCGGTCAGCTTGCGGAAGCTGCCCAGGGCGTGCTGCCGGAACAGGTCGTTCTGCCGCACCATGAGCTTGATATCGCTCACTTTATATTGGGACGAAGCAAAATGACCGTGCCAGAACAACGTCATTTTCTCCACCAGCGGAGTCGGCGAAGCAACCATCCGGTACAGCCAGTACGTTTGCTGATCGCCCACACCCGTGACAATCAGCGGCTTGTCGTCGGCCTTTACCTCCGAGAACACAAGGGCGGAAGCGGCTCCGTCGGCCAGAGGCTGGCCCGAGGTGAGCCTGCGAACCGTCTCTTCCCGGCCTAACTTCAGACATCTATCCACTTCTCCCGGCGTAGCGGAAAAAGAAGCTCTCCCCAGCAGATGGAGGACTTCCTTTTCGGTCCAGGGTTTCATGTTGTACACCACCTAATTCTTTTACTTCCTACTTACTATACAACCAAAATATGACATCGGATTTAGGAACATGCTAAGAGAATGTTAGGAAAACAAAAACTCCCGAAACATTTGGGAAATGTCCGGGAGTTTTGCCTGCTTTGAGGGAGGAGAAAAGAGGTTAATTAGCAGCCGAAATACAGGGAGTACTCGTGCGGGTGGATGCGGATCGCAACATCTTTCGCTTCGCCGCGTTTGATGTCGACATAGTTGTTGATGAAATCTTGCGTGAACACGTCGCCTTCCAGCAGGAAGTCGTGATCGGCTTGCAGAGCGTCGAGAGCTTCGTCCAGTGTACCCGGCACGCTGCGGATTTCGGACTTGTCTTCGTCGGACAGTTCATAGATATTTTTATCCAGCGGACCGTAGCCGAGTGCACGCGGATCGATTTTCTTCTTGATGCCGTCCAGACCGGCCATCAGCATAGCCGCGAAAGCCAGGTAAGGGTTAGCCGTGGAATCCGGCGTACGGAATTCGATGCGGCAGCCTTTCGGCGTTACGGCCGCAACCGGAATACGGACCGCCGCGGAACGGTTTCCTTTGGAGAACACCAGGTTAACCGGTGCTTCGTAACCCGGAACGAGACGTTTGAACGAGTTCGTGGACGGGTTCGTCAGAGCGAGCAGAGCCGGGGCATGGTACAGGATACCGCCGATGTAGTGCAGAGCCATTTCGCTCAGGCTGGCGTAGCCGTTTTTGTCGTAGAACAGAGGCGTGTCGCCGTCGAAAATACTTTGGTGAACGTGCATACCCGATCCGTTATCGCCAAAGAGCGGCTTCGGCATGAAGGTTGCGACTTTTCCGTACTGTCTCGCCGTGTTGTGAACGATATATTTGTATTTCATGAGATTGTCGGCCGTTTTGGTCAGCGTATCGAAACGGAAGTTGATTTCCGCTTGACCGGCTGTCGCCACTTCGTGGTGATGACGCTCGATGCGAAGGCCCGCTTCTTGAAGCAGACGGCACATTTCGCTGCGGATGTCCTGCTGGGTATCGACCGGCTGAACCGGCACGTAGCCGCCTTTAACGCCGATTTTGAAGCCCAGGTTGCCGCCTTCTTCTTTGCGTCCGGTGTTCCATGCGCCTTCTTCGGAATCAACGGAGTAGTAAGAAGTATTCATGCCGCTTTCGTAACGGACATCGTCGAAAATGAAAAACTCGGACTCGGGAGCAAAGTTCGCCGTCGTGCCTACGCCGGCTGTTTGCAGGAATTCTTCCGCCTTCTGTGCGATGCTGCGCGGATCGCGCTCGTAACGCTCGCCGTCCGGCGTGTGGATGTTACACATTACGATCAGTGTCGGGTGAGCCGTGAAAGGATCGACATAAACCGACTCCGTATCAGGCATCATGACCATATCCGACTCTTCAATGCCGCGGAAACCATGAATGGAGGAACCGTCAAAGGCAACTCCGTTCTCGAAAGTTTCTTCCTCGACTTCGCAAGCCGGGAGAGAAATGTGGTGCGCCTTACCTAAAAGATCCACAAAACGAAAATCGATCCACTCAATGTTTTTTTCCTTGATGATGTTCAAAACGTCCTGTACTGACATGTGTAAACCCTCCTAATTCCGTACATTCACAATGCTTTCCCTGTGTAATGTTCCAGTTTTCATTCGATCTTTTTTCATATTATATAGCGGCCGAAGAAATGTCGTCAATACTCATGTCAGGTATTTTTTTAAAGAATGTTAGGTAATGTTACATGAAAAACAAAAAAACCGGATTTCTCCGGTTTTCAAGCTGTTTCTGAGGGATTTTCGGGGATTTTCGGACAACCTGTCGGATTAGACAAGTACGGGGGTTTTGGCGGTATCGAATCTTTTGCCGCAAAGCGGAGCCAGCTTCTCCAGATCTTGAAGCAGCTTGGCGAACTGGTCCGGGAACAGGGACTGGACGCCGTCTCCGGTCATCGAATTGTCCGGATCCGTATGCATTTCGATGATCAGGCCGTTCGCTCCGGCGGCCACGGAAGCCTTCGTCATCGGCTCGACCAGCTCACGGCGTCCCGTTCCGTGACTCGGATCGGAGATGACCGGCAGATGGCTCAAGCTCTGAAGCACCGGAATCGCCGAAAGATCGAGCGTGTTGCGGGTATAAGTCTCGAATGTTCGGATTCCGCGTTCGCAGAGCATCACATTCGGGTTGCCTCCCGCAAGGATGTATTCCGCCGCATTAAGGAATTCGTCGTACGTCGAGCTGAAGCCGCGCTTGAGCAGCACCGGCGTCTGGATCGAGCCCAGCTTGCGCAGCAGATCGAAGTTCTGCATGTTGCGGGTGCCCACCTGCAGAATGTCGGCGTATTCCGCGCAGACATCCACGTATTCCGGCGTCATGACCTCCGTAATCGTCAGAAGACCGTGCTTGCGTCCGGCTTCCGCCATCATGACGAGCCCTTCCACGCCGACGCCCTGGAAGCTGTAAGGGCCCGTGCGCGGCTTGAAGGCGCCGCCCCGGAGCACTTGACCGCCCGCCGCCTTGACCAGGCGGGCGATTTCGTCGATCTGCTCGGAAGTCTCGACGGCGCACGGGCCGCCCATAACGACGAGCTGATCGCCGCCGATCTCCACATCCTTGATGCGGATGACGGTATCCGCCGGATGGAAGTCGCGGCTTGCCAGCTTGTAGGACTTCGAGATTTTGACCACCTGCTCGACTCCCTTCAGCTGGCGCAGCTGCTCGGCCAATACCGGATCGGCCTGCCCGATGATGCCGATAACCGTACGGTCTTCTCCGTGCGATACGTGTGCTTTTACTGCATGCTTCTCGATGATGTGTACGATTTCCTGAATACGCGCTTCTTCAACCTTATTTGAAAGAATGACGATCATTCCGCTCACGCTCCTGAATGTAGAGTAATGGGTTACCTTCTCACTTCAACGCTTGTTTGCTTTTAAGCTTTTTAGCTTCTACGCTTTTATCCATTAAAGTAACTCGCTAAAATAATAATAACAGGCTTGACGATTATCCGTCAAGCCTGCATCTGTCTGTTTATCGTATTAAGCCGCGAGGCCGGCGTCAATCCGCGTCACCCGGAAGCCCGGAAGCCATAGCGTGCTGATGTTCCTTGCGCAGTCTGCGCCTGTCCTTACGCCGGCTGGCATGGAGCCTCAGCAGAAGCATGATCGGGAAGTACATGATCAGGCCGAGAACGCCCCCGACGATCATTCCGCCTACGATCAGCTCCAGGCTTCCTTTCAGGACATTCGCAAGAAAAGCAGGAACGTGGTGAATCAGGTACTCCTTGAAGCCCGGAGGAACGACAAGGGAACCCACCGGTTTGTTAAACAGGATCGCCATCGGCACGTAAATGATTTTACCGAACACGAACCCGATCAGCGCACCCGCAAAATTGCCTCGCAGCAGCCACACGAGGGGAAAAATAAGAAAAAAAGCCAGCCCGACCGTCGGAAGAGTGAACATCTCGACGGCCAGTCCGATGGAAAATCCGGTGGCGACCATTGAAGGCCCGCCCTTGGCGCGAAGCAGCAGAAGATATTTGTATTTAAACCAGCGACCCGTCTGTTTAAGATCAAACTTTTTCTTTCGGAGTGCCCCTTCACTAACCTGCATGGTGCCTCATCCTATCCTGTAAATTAGGCCGGTTATTCGGCGGCAGCCTTTGTTTTGGCCATCGGGATCAATTTCTTCATATTCACGGTCCGTGTAACGCCCCATGTAGCCGGATCAGCCGGATCGAATTGCTCCAGATAAGCGATTGCTTCCTTCGTAATCGGAGTCGGCGTGGAAGCGCCGGAAGTGACGCCGACCGTACGGACGCCCATCAGCCAACTCTTGTCGATTTCGGAAACGTCCGAAACCCGGTATGCTTTGACGCCGGAGATTTCTTCCGACACCTGGGCCAGTCGGTTCGAATTGTTGCTCTTGGGATCGCCGACCACGATGACTAGATCCGTCTCCTTAGCCTGCTCCGCAACCGCTTCCTGGCGGACCTGCGTCGCCAGACAAATCTCGTTGTGAATTTCAGCCGTCGGGAAACTCTCCAGCAGCTTCTTCATAATATGCTTGATGTCCCACTGGCTCATCGTCGTCTGATTCGTGATCAGAATTTTGGCCGAAGCGATATCGAGCTCCTCCGCGTCCGCCAGCGTCTCGATCAGATGAACGTGCTCGGGAGCGATACCGACGGCGCCTTCCGGCTCGGGATGGCCTTTCTTGCCGATATAAATAATCTCGTATCCTTCCGCCGTTTTCTCGCGGATCAGATCGTGTGTTTTCGTTACATCCGGACAAGTTGCGTCAACAACCGTCAAGCCTTTCTCGCGTGCCTTGCGGCGGACTTCCGGCGAAACGCCGTGTGCCGTAAAAATAACGGTACCGCCCGTCACCTGCTCCAGAATTTCGAGCCGGTTGGGACCGTCCAGCGTGATAACCCCCTCGTCTTCGAAGAAACGGGTTACGTGCGAGTTATGAACAATCATACCGAGTATATAAATCGGCCGCGGCAGATCCAGATTCTTGGCGGTTTGCATTGCAAGCGCCATTGCATCCACCACGCCGTAGCAATAGCCCCTTGGGGAAATTTTGACGACTTTCAACGAAAGCACCACCTTTTTTGTCGTTCGTACCTTCATTATAGCCGATCAGGAGACGGGAAGAAAGACAACGGGCAGCCAAATGATAAAGGTCGAGCCCTCTCCCTGGCGGGTTTTTACCTCAATGGAGCCCTTATGTTCGTCGATAATCCATTTCGCGATCGACAAGCCGAGTCCGGTGCCCGCCGTCCTTCCCCTGGAAACGTCCGCCCGGTAAAACCTGTCGAAAATATGCGGAACCTCTTCCTTGTCCATCCCGATCCCCGTGTCCGCAATACGCAGACCGATCTGATTCCCGGAGCGGAGCGCATCCAGCCGGACGCTGCCCTGCTCGGTGTATTTGAAGGCATTTTCGATAAAAATGAACAAAAGCTGCTGGACATAGTCTTTGTTGCCGACCACGACCACATCCGTCAGCGGGTCCAGGTCTCCCACTTCCCACTGCACCTGGCGCGGCAGAAACTGGGCGCGCCGGGCGACTTCCTCGACCAGCGGCCTCAGCTCAAGAGGCTGACGCTGCATCTCGAAGCCGGCATCCGCCCGCGCCAGCGACAACATGTCGTTGACGAGCCGGCTCATCCGGTGAGCTTCTCCGGCGATATCCTGCATCGCCTCGATGGACATCTCCATCTGCTCTTTGTCCTGGCCGCCGCCCTGCCCGCTTGTCAGCGTGCGGCTCCACATCTTCTCGAGCAGCTCCACGTTGCCGCGAATCGTCGTCAGCGGGGTCCTCAGCTCGTGGGAAGCATCCGAGACGAACCGACGCTGGGCGCGGTAAGCTTCCTCCAGCTCGCTGTACACGAGCTGGAGCCGGCCGAGCATGCCGTTGATCGTGACGGTGAGCCGCCCGATCTCGTCTTCGGGCCCGTCGTACAGAATCCGCTTGTCGAGGTCCGTGCCCTTCTCGATCTGCTGCGTAGCCACGATGACCTGCTCAATCGGCCGCAGGGCCTTCCTCGCCAGGAACCAGCCGAGCGTTCCGGCGATCAGCACCGTCAGCATGGCCAGAATCGCCAGCGTATACTGGAGCAGGTTGAAAAAGTTCT
Source organism: Paenibacillus sp. RC84 (assembly GCF_041260495.1). Lineage (NCBI taxonomy): Bacteria > Bacillati > Bacillota > Bacilli > Caryophanales > Paenibacillaceae > Paenibacillus > Paenibacillus sp. RC84. The sequence goes on along the minus strand of NZ_JBGBYL010000002.1, from coordinate 79,629 downwards.
CGTAGTAGTTGATGGTCGCTCCGACCTGTAGCACGCCCCGAGTCAGCTTATTCCCGGTTACCGGATCGGTGATGTCGAACCCCCGGCTGACCAGAATAATCGGATAGGACTTGTCCATCACCTTCAAGTTCAGCCGCTCGACCACAAGCGAATCTTTGCCCCGCAGCTTCTGGGCCGCATTGTTTGTAATGGGCAGCGTCAGCTCCAAATTTTTAAGAACGGAAGACCGGTCGTGAATAACGGGGCCTTCCTTATCGTTCAAACTGGCAAGCTGAAGGAGCGTGTTTTCCGAAAACATGTCCACGTTGTCGAGCTCCAGCTTGATCGGAACCCTTCCCCGGATCGAGGGGGCGGCAAGCGGCTTGATCCGCTCGTATGTCTCCGTCCAAGTGCGGCCCAGTTGTTTTTCCAGATCGTTGTAGATGTAAAAGGAAAGAAATAAATAGAGGCCGAAGCCGAACAGCAGCAGCGTAACCGACAAAATGCCGGAATACCACAGCGTCAGCCGGAGGCGGATAGACATCTAGTTCTCTCCTCTCAGCACATAACCGGCCCCGCGCACGGTTTGAATAATGCGCTTATGGCCGTACTCCTCCGTTTTTTGCCGGAGCAGGGCAATGTACACTTCCAGCACATTCGATTCCCCGCTGTAATCGTAGCCCCATATTTTTTCCATGATGATGTCCCGGGAGAGAACCCGCTTCGGATTCTGCATAAACAGGTGCAGCAGGTCGAATTCCTTCGTCGTAAGCTCGATAAGCTGGCTCTCGCGGAACACCTCGCGCGTATCCATATCCAGCGTGACGTTGTCGTAGTGCAGCCGGTTCGTCGGCTGCTCGGCGCGTTCGTTCCGTCTGCGCAGCAGCACCCGCACGCGGGCCAGCAGCTCTTCCAGCGCGAATGGCTTGATGAGATAGTCGTCCGCTCCGAGATCAAGCCCCTTCACCCGGTCGGTGACTTCGTCTTTGGCTGTCAGCATGAGAATCGGCACGCCGCTTCCGCTTTCGCGGATTCGCCGGCAAACCTCCCACCCGTCCACGACGGGCATCATCACGTCCAGGATGACCAGATGGGGCTCCTGCTCGAGCATTTTTTTCAAGCCGTCGTTGCCGTTGTTGGCCGTTACGATCGTATAGCCCTCGAAGGCCAGGCTGCGCCGCAGCATGGACGTAATTTTCTCGTCGTCATCTATTACCAATATCGTTTCACGCATGAATGTTTTCACCCTTCTGTAGATGGATTCGGGCTGCAGGCAGCCTCGCGGGACGCTTTTACCCTCTATTGTATCAAATTCGGCGTTGGAGCAAAATCTCGGACGCCCTCCGCCCTTGAAGCACGACTAGCTGCCGAAAAAAAAGCAGAGAACGGCATCGCTGCCGTTCTCTGCTCCGCATGGTGCGGCAGTCCGACCGTTACTTCTTCTCGGTCGTATCCGCTGCGTTTTTGTCTCCGACGGTGACGTTGATTTCGACACGTTTGCCGTCACGCATCACGCCGATTTTGGCTTTGTCCCCCACTTTCAGGGCCTGGATCTTGGTCGTCACGTCCTGTGAATTCGTCACTTTCTGATCGTTCACGTCGACGATGACGTCATAGGGGCGCATGCCTGCCTGGAAGGCCGGGCTCTTGCGCGTAACCTCGGCTACAATTGCGCCTTCGGCGTTCGGCAGCTTCAGCTCGCTGACCCATTCTTTATCCACGTTCTGAAGGCTCACGCCGATATACGGAGCTTTTTCCTTCGGAATCGTCACGTTGTTCTTCAAGTTATCCAGAACGGTCGAGAAGGTGCTTTCCGAAATAGCGAACCCGATCCCCTGCGCCTGCGAGCTTACGGCCGTGTTGATCCCGATCACTTCGCCGTTCATATTGAGCAGCGGGCCGCCGGAGTTCCCGGGGTTAATGGACGCGTCCGTCTGCAGCAGATGCTTGTAGTTGCGCGTGCCCTGCTCATCCTGAATCGTGATCGGACGCTCCTTGGCGCTGAGCACCCCGACCGTTACCGTATGGTCGAATCCGTACGGGTTGCCGATCGCGACCACCCAGTCTCCTACGTTCAGGCTGTCCGCTTTACCGATCGGCAGAATCGGGAAGTCCTTGTCGCCTTCGATTTTCATCGCGGCCAGGTCAAGGTCGTAACTGTTGCCCAGAAGCTTGGCGACGAACGGCTTGTCGTAGCCCTGAACGGTGACGCGGATTTCATCGGCTCCGTCGATTACATGCTCATTCGTCAGAATGTAGCCGCTTTTCTCGAAGATAAAGCCGGTTCCGCTGCCCGCCAGTTGAAGGGCGCCGTCGCTTTTGCCCGAACCGCTGTCCTGCTTCCCGGAGTCTCCCTGGTCGCCGAAGAAGAACCGGTAGAAAGGATCGTTCATCTGGTTCTTCTGGGAGCTGCTTTTCGTCTTGACGTAAGATTCGATCTTAACGGTTGCCGGACTTGCCTGGGCGAAAATCTGAGCGATGTTGTCCGGACGGGCCGAGTCCAGCGAAACTTTGCTTGCGCTGCCCGCCGCTACCGTCTGAGAAGAATTAGGCTGCGCGCCCGGCAGGGTCATCGGCTGTTTGCCGGTGAACAGGTTCGTTTTGTCCGCCGCAAACATGAGCGTGCTCACGACGACCGCACCGGCCAGGAAAGCGGCAAATCCGCTGCGGAGGGACGAGCGCTTCTTGGCGGGTCCGCTGCCGTTCCAGCCTCCGCCCGGCTTAGAGGCGCCGTCTCTGCTGAAGGAGAAGGATCTTACCGGCTTCGGAGGCGTCACTTCCACAGGCGCCGAACCTTCGCGGTTCGAGTAGGCGGTCGTGTCCGATTCGGTGTGGTGGGTTTCCTCGGTCATGCCCGTCTTGTGGGGACCGTAAGAATAGTAGTAGGAAGGTTTCTCCTGCGCCGCCGCTTCCTCGCCCCCGGAGTCGTATCCGGGTTCGTAGCCGGCCTCCCGTCTTTCCAGTTCACGCTCCCGGTGACGGTCGCGGTTCAAATCCGAATCGTTGCTGCGGTCAGGGCCGAATTCTTTTTTATAATCATCCATGGCAATTCCTCCATTTATAAAAGTTAGGAAAAAGAGTATAAAAAACGAAGGACGGTTGACATGAAGGCTTTTTTTGTAATTCGTGTTGTTCACCGTCTCTGTACTTTTATAATGGACTTCCTTCCTTAAGCAAACCTTAAAATTCAATAAAATGGAGTTAAAAAAGCCGGCTCGCCGGCCGGCATCGTGTCGATCTGGGTCCTTTTAACTAAAAACATGGGGCGGGGACGCTCAGTGCAGCCATTTCCGTTCGACATCCCGCAGAAGTTTCTCCGCTTTACCGATCCACTCGCTTTCGATCTCGGCGTCCGGATCGAGCGGGGTCTGAAACTGGTTCACCAGCGCGGAAACCGTCATCATATGGGCTTCGGGATCATTGCCTTCATTATAAACGTGCTTCAGCACGTAGGGCGCCCCGATTTTCACCATCGCGTCGGTTTCGTCCGTATCGCCGTCCAGAGTCCCTTCCGTTACTTCAAAAGGGATACGCAGCCACACTTTGTGCGCCTCGTCCAGATAACGGTCGAACGAACCGTGATCGTACTCCCAGTTCCCGCCTAATGTAAACTCGAACGTGTGCAAATAGTCCCGGACATTGTCGAACGCTTCTACCGTTTCCTGGAGTGAGGAATTCAAAGCTTTCACAAGGCAACCTCCTCTTCATCGCGCCGTTGAAAATGAACCCGCGCAGCAATAGGTTGCGTATTTCTGCCTTCTTTTATGAGCGGTTGGAAAAAGCGGAGGGGTGCAGGTATCGCAGTCCGGCCCGGACGGGAGAGCGGGGCCGCTGCCCGGGGGACGGGCAAGACCGGCTGGCCCTCGCATTACGATCGGGACAGGCAAGGAGGCTGGGCCGCAGCCCGGCGGCTGCATAGTCCCCTCGGCCCGCCGGAAATTCTGCCGGGACAAGGCAAAACACCGGAACCGTCTCCGGTCCGGCTGCGCAGAAGTCCGCGTTAAGCCCCGGTGCCGGCCCAGCCCTTGCGGTGAGCATAAATAGCCAGCTGGGTGCGGTCGTCCAGTTCGCACTTCATGAGCAGGTTGCTCACGTGTGTCTTCACGGTCTTGATGCTGATATGCAGCGCCTCGGCGATTTCCTTGTTCGATTTGCCGTCCGAAATGAGGGAAAGCACCTCGCGCTCACGCGCCGTCAGCCCCTCGTCTTCCGTCTGCGCCGACCGCTGCCTAAGCCCGCGGGTCAGCGCCAGAGAGACCTCGGGGTTAAGAACCGGCATGCCGGCGGCGGCTCCCTTGACCGCATGAGCGAGCTGCTCCGAGGAGATGGTTTTGAGCACATAAGAAATCGCGCCCGCTTCAACCGCTTGGACGACCTTGTCTTCTTCCAGGAAACTGGTCAGCATGATGATTTTAATAGAAGGAAAAAGCTGCGTAATTTCCCGGGTCGCCTCAATTCCGTTCATAACCGGCATGGTCAGATCCATGAGAATCACATCGGGAATACGTTCGGCGTCCAGCGCTCCGAGCTTGCGCAGCGCTTCTTCCCCGTTCGACGCTTCCTCCACGACGCTGAGCTCCTCATCGAGCATAATATACGTGCGCAGACCGACCCTCACCATATCGTGGTCGTCCACAACCATCACTTTTATTTGTTCTTTCACAACGAAGCTTCCCCTTTCGGCTCTTTCACAAATTTCGGTATCCGTACACGGACTGTCGTCCCGCTGCCCGATCCGCTGAGGACCTCGGCATCTCCGCCCAGCTTCTGCGCGCGTTCGCGCATCGTGGACAAGCCGTGGGAGGCGGACGATATCGCGCTCCGCTCGAAGCCTTTGCCGTTGTCCGCCAGTTGAAGCACATATTGGCGCCCGGAGTCATGCAGCTGCAGCTCGATTTCCGTAGCGGAAGCATGCTTGACGACGTTGGCCATCCCCTCCTGGATGATCAGGAACAGCTGATGCTCGATCGCCTCGGAAATCGGCTGCTCCGTCTCAACATCCAGGCGGCCCTGAAGCTCATGGGCCCGGCAGTATTCCGGGAACCATTTCTCCAACGCCTGCTCCAGCGTGCTGCCGTCCAGCTCGATCGGCCGCAGCTGGGAAATGAGCCCTCGCATCTGCTTCTGGGCATGGTGCGACATCTGGATCAGCTGCTCCATCAATTGGCTGGCGACGTCGGGATTGTGTCCGATCACCTTCGGCAGAGAGGATGCCGACATGTGAATCGCGAAGAGCTCCTGGCTGACGGTATCGTGCAGATCCCGGGCCAGCCTCCGGCGCTCCTCGACTACCGCAGTCTCGACGGAGCCGCGCTCCATCACGGAGCGTTCCTCGCCCATTTCCTGCAGCAGCCGCGTCCGCTCTTCAAGCGCCCCCGCCATCTCGTTGAACGATTTGTAGACGGGATGGAAAGAATCGATGGGATCGATCTGTATCCGATCCTTCAAGTTGCCTTTCGCCAGCTGAAGCATGGCGATGTGCAGCACATCCACCTTGCGCTGGAAGGAGCGGGAGGCCACGAAACCGACCGCCTGCCCCAACAGCACGGCAAAAACGGCCAGGCCGAACTTCCACCCGCCGCCTGCCGTTTCCCAAGGCATATAGAGCTGCGAAAAGCCCAGGATGCCGAGGGTCAGAAGGCTGGAGGCCAGGAAATACAGCATGAGCTGCCATTTCATGCTCCACAGCTTTACCATGCGTCCGGCCTCCTAACCCATTTTCTTCACGACGATATCTCCGATGAACATCGATACGTGAAGATTGATTTTTTTGGCGCCTTCCTGGTAATAAGGCGTCCGGTAATTCATCGAGCGCATGATTCCATCCTCGCGCCGCTCCAGCACATTCATATCGCCGATAAAAGATGACGTGGTGACGCTGATCTCCACGTCGAGATCGTTCGGGATGAATACCTTCACATCCCCGATAAAGGCCGAGATGTTGATCCGCGTCTCTCCCATCGGGATACTCGCTTTTGTCAGATCCAGCGAGGTGTCGCCGATAAAGTGCGAGATGTTAAGAGGCGTCAATTCCCAGTAATCCTGTCCCAAGTACACATCCCCGATAAAACCCGACTTGTTCTGGGGAGGGGCGTAGGAGTTCACATAGTGGTAGTCCGGCCCGGGTCGATAAGAACCTCCCGCCGGAGGCGGTGGTGGTGGCGGTGGTGCATAACCGGATTCCCCGCTTTCCTCACCGGCTCCCGGATAAACGCCGTCGTTCTTCCAATCGGATCTCCTGGCGCGTCTTGCCTCGCGTCTGGAGATTTTCTCCTGCCATTTACGCGCTTTTTCTTCCCATTTGTCCTCCAGTTTACGTTCCCACTCGCTTCCCCAATGCCCGTGTCCGTCCCCGTGCCGATGCCCTTCCGGGCTTCCGCCGTATTCCGAATCGTGACGGTGGGAGCTTTTCCGGCCGAAAATCATTTTGATTCCGAAAATGATCAGCACGACCGGGATGAGAAACTGAAACATTTCTCCAAGCGAGTAAGGAGCCCATCCGAGATTACGGAGCTGAAAGATGCCTCCGATCAGAACCAGGATAAGCCCCCAGGCTCCGTCCTGCCTTCTCCTGTTAAAGAGCACGCTCATTAGTCCCGCGTATATCAGAAACAGCGGCCAAAAGGTCGAAATGAGCTCTCCGATGCTCAAGGTGATAAAACCGAGCTGTTTCAGAAAAAAAAGCAGGCCGAGCGCAATCAGGATAAAGCCTCCCGCCAATCTTCCCCATATAGAACCGTTCATGACTTATTCCCCCGTTGAATTTCGTTTTCCTGAATTAAGTGTACCTCTGTCCATCTTTTCTGAAAAGAGACAAAGGGTTGATTCCTTACTCGGTCCCGAGACCGAGAAAAAGCGCCTGCGGAAATCGCAGACGCTTCTTGTGCGGTACTTACTTCTTGCGCGGTATATGTGAATGTTTAGGCTTCCGGTGTATCGACAGGATTGTTTTTGAAAATTTCCTGTACGAGCTGGTTCCAGATCATCTGGGTCACTTTGCCTGTACCTTCTTTGACGACAAAGACATTGACTGTTTTCTTGCCCCATTCTTTGTAGATCTGGTCTTTCGTTTCATAATAAAGGTCAATTTTTTTGCCTTTAATGGCCCCGCCCGTATCGGCTACGATTCCGTATCCGTAACCCGGTATATAAAGGACCGTTCCGATCGGGAACACTCTCGGGTCCGCCGCGATCGTCGACAGGGAATGCTCGTCCCGTTTGACCTTAATGCCGGATTTGGTGATGCCGTAATCCGGATGCCCCGGATTTTTGCCGGTCGATTCGATACCCGAGTAATAGCCGGTCGCTACCACTTCTACCGCCTTGTACCGGGATAGATCCTGACTGGAATCGGGCATCAGCTTGTAGCTGACTTTGCGTGACTGACCGGAAGCCGCTTGAGCATCGGCGGTTCCGTTTTGTGACTGGGCCGGCTTCTCGGGTGCTTCGGATGTTTGGCGGGATGCCAATCCCGAAATCGCGGGAGCGATTTTTTTCTCGAGTGCCGCTGTATCTGTTAATCCTGTCAGACTTGTTTGATCTTGACCGCACAAGACAAGAGCGATGTTCAACATCATAACCATACTGAACCATTTGGTCGGATTGCTTGAATCAGGCAACATTTGTTCGATACCTCCCCCTACTATAAGAGTTTGTCCAATTTTAAAAGAGTTTAAACATTCTCCAATCTTTGCAAAGTAAGGTTTTCCCTGGAAGACGAATTTTATGCACGCCATAATTCCTATTTTTTTACAGGGTTTAACTTGCGGGGGGCCGGGTAAATAGGGTGGGAAATAAACTCCCATCACAACCTAATAAAGAAAGGCGGATGATCGAATGGACGTAAGGAATTGGGGCGAATGGAACTTTCTCATGATGAACGGAAATTCCATTTGGAGGCTCATTGGGGCCGTTCTTGTTCTGATCATTGGTTTATGGATAGCAGGCGCTGCTTCGAAAGCCGTCTATAAAGGACTTCTAAAGGCGAACGTGGATGCCCGCGGAAGAAAATTTTTCCCGCCGGACAGCTCCGTCAGCCGGATTGTGTCCAAGGTAGTCAAGTATTTCATCATTCTCGTAACACTTCTCGTCGTGCTTGAACTTCTGAATTTCACGAATGTGCTGAATCCGTTCGTCGGTTTCATCGCCATCATCACTTCTTACATACCTCACCTGCTGGCTGCGGCGCTGCTTGGGGCAGTCGCTCATATTCTCGGCTCAATGCTGAAAAGTGTGGTTTCCGGATTCTTCGGTTCTCATACGATTAAAAGCAAAATGCCGAATCTGGTGCATTACCGCGAAGTGGCCGGCAACATCGCCTATGCCATCGTGATCCTGCTCTTCGCGCCGAGCATTCTGTCCTCGCTTCAGATTCCGGCCATTTCCGTGCCGATCAGCGCGGTCATCAATATGGTCATCGGCTATCTGCCTCTGCTCGCAGGCGCGATTCTGCTTGTCGTGCTGGGTCATTATGTGGCCAAGTTCGTGGCCAAACTGGCTTCCACCCTCACGTCCTCGCTGAATCTTCAGCGCTGGATCGGAGCAGGCATGAACGTATCCCAATTCGTTTACAGCATCGTGTACTTCCTGATTCTGTTCCCGATCGCGGTACAAGCGCTTAACCTGCTGCAAATCGAATCCATCCGGGTTCCGGCTCAAGGCATTCTGAATCTCGTTATGGCGTGGATTCCGAAGATTCTCATTGCGGCGTTCCTGCTCTACATCGGCTACATTCTGGCCAAAATCGTCCGCAATCTCATCATTACGCTGCTTTCGCCGATGGATATCGACAGCAAGCTGAACAGCCTGATGCCGATGTTCCGCCGCAAAGCCGCCGATGCCGGCGCCGAAACGGGCGTGCCGGGCAGCTTAAACCCGGCCGCATCCGTTTCCGCTCTGCCTATCACGAAATGGATCGCGACTCTGATCGCCGTCTTCGTATTCGGCTTCTTCCTCGTCGAATCCACGAACGTGCTGGATCTGGAATTCATCTCCGCCACATTCGCCGCTCTGATGGTGATGCTGCCGAAATTTATTCTGATCGTCATCATCGTTCTGATCGGCATTATCCTGGCCGGCTTTGCAGAACGCATGATTCGTCCGGGCAACCCGCTCAAAGGGTTCGTCCAGCCGGTTATCATCGTTCTGGCCGTCGTCATCGGTCTGACGGAAATCGGACTGGGTTCGGTCATTATCACGTCCGGTTACATGGTCGTCATGGTCGCTCTCGGCGCCGCCTTTATTATCTCCGTCGGTATCGGCAGCATTCCGGCCGTCAAACGCTTCTGGGATAAGAAACAGAACAGCAAGGACCACGATAACATCTCGATGTAAGACGCAAAAAAAGCAAAAAAATCACCCTTCCGGATCTTTCCGGCAGGGTGATTTTTTTGTGGCCTGTTCATAGGTCGGCGGGCCGGATGCCCGCCGATTCAGCTCCCGCTAATCCCGTACCGTCAGCAGTACGCCGATTCCCGAAGGATCGGTCACGAGCCATCCGTCTTCCCGGGATACGGCGTCCACGCTTCCTTCCCGGAGGCGTGCCAGAACCCGGTCCAGCTCGCCGTTATCGGGAAGCACGACGGTAAACCAGCGGATTCCGGCGGCATTGGCGGGTGCGGGCGGCGCCCCTGCGCCTGCCCACGTGTTCAGCCCGATGTGGTGGTGATAGCCTCCAGCCGCCACGAAGAGAGCCGCCGGTCCGAAGCGGAGCGTGATCTCAAAGCCGAGCAGGCCGCAGTAAAACGCCTCCGCCGCCCGCAAATCGCTCACATGGAAATGAACGTGACCGATTTGAGTTCCCGCAGGCATTCCGCCCCACGGCTCCTCACCGGCAAGCTCCAGCAGGCTTTCCCAGTCCACCGGATCGGTCGCCATCACGTAATGGCCGTTCGCGTCCTTCCGCCACGTCTCCCGGGGGCGATCGGCATAAATTTCAATGCCGTTGCCGTCCGGATCGTCCAGATAGAGCGCTTCGCTCACAAGATGATCCCCCTGGCCGACCTCAATCCGGCTGCGGATCAGGCTGCGCAGCGCGAATCCCAGCTCTTTGCGGCCGGGCAGCAGAATGGCGAAGTGATACAGACCCGCATAGCCGCGTTTCGGTGCTTTAGCGGCACCGGGTATCTCTTCCAGAATAACGAGAGGCTTCTTGCCGTCCGCCGTCAGTTCGGCGAAAGCTCCGTCCCGTTTCAGCAGTTTAAGTCCGATCACGTCCTGGTAAAACGGAAGAGACCGGGCAAGACTGCCGACTTTAAGATGCACATATCCGATTTCAGTTCGGGGGTCGATAACAGGCGTCATAACAGTCACCCTTCTTTCAATAGTAGTTAGAAAACACAGCGAACGAGACAAAATATATTTAGTTACTTTTTGTAAGTAATTATAGTTTAATTACTCGATAATGTCCAATGACAAAAAAAACAGGGAGCGCCTCTATTGAGGTTCCCCCTGTTTTTGCGGTTTTATAGACCTATTTTCAGAAAACCGGCGCTGCGGCCGTATGGCTCCAAAACGCTATAGCAGCCGCCTGCTTATCTGGACTTGTTCGCGACATCCTCTTGAATGAGGCCGACCACATGCGCCAGGCTGTGAACGCCCAGATCGCCTTCGCCGCGTTTGCGGACGGACAAAGTGCCGGAGTTCATTTCGTTCTCGCCTACAACGAGCATGTACGGCGTCTTCTCCAGCTGCGCTTCGCGGATCTTGTAGCCGAGCTTCTCGTTGCGGTTGTCCGCTTCCGCGCGGATTCCGGCCGCAAGCAGCTTCTCCGTCACGTCATTGGCATACGCCTCGTAAGACGGCGATACCGGAATGACTTTGGCCTGCACCGGCATCAGCCAGGTCGGCAGGGCTCCGGCGTAGTTTTCCAGCAGGAACGCCGTCATCCGCTCCATCGTGGAAATAATGCCGCGGTGAATAACGACCGGACGGTGCTTCTGGCCGTCTTCGCCGATGTATTCAAGCTCGAAACGCTCCGGCAGCAGGAAGTCCAGTTGAACGGTGGAGAGCGTTTCTTCTTTCTTCAGCGCCGTGCGGATCTGAACGTCGAGCTTCGGACCGTAGAAGGCCGCTTCCCCTTCCGCTTCGTAGAACGGCAGGTTCATTTCTTCCACAACCTCGCGGAGCATGCGCTGGGACATTTCCCACATCTCATCGTTCGGGAAATATTTCTCAGTATCCTTCGGATCCCGGTAGGACAGACGGAAACGGTAATCCTTGATGCCGAAATCCTCGTACACATGACGGATCAGGTTGATGACGCGGGCGAACTCTTCCTTGATCTGATCGGGACGGCAAAAAATATGCGCGTCATTCAGCGTCATCGCGCGTACGCGGTGCAGCCCGGTCAGAGCGCCGGACATCTCGTAGCGATGCATCGTGCCGAGCTCCGCAATGCGGACCGGCAGCTCGCGATAGCTGCGCATGTCGCTCTTGTACACCATCATGTGATGCGGGCAGTTCATCGGACGGAGAACGAGTTCCTCGTTGTCCATGACCATTTTCGGGAACATGTCCTCGTGGTAGTGATCCCAGTGTCCGCTTGTTTTGTACAGCTCCACGTTAGCCAGGACAGGCGTATAGACGTGCTGGTAGCCCAGGCGTTCTTCCAGATCGACAATGTAGCGCTCCATAATGCGGCGTACTTTGGCTCCGGCAGGAAGCCAGATCGGCAGTCCTTGGCCGACTTCTTTGGAGAACGTGAACATTTTCAGCTCGCGGCCCAGCTTGCGGTGGTCGCGCTTCTTCGCTTCTTCAAGCAGATGGAGATGCTCGTCCAATTCCGCTTTCTTAGGAAATGCCGTGCCGTAGATGCGCTGAAGCATTTTGTTTTTGGAATCCCCGCGCCAGTAAGCGCCGGCAACGCTCAGCAGCTTGAAGGCCTTGATTTTGCCGGTGGAAGGCAGATGCGGTCCGCGGCAGAGGTCGAAAAACTCGCCCTGATCGTAGATGGTCAGCACGGAGTCTTCCGGCAGGTCGCGGATCAGCTCCAGCTTAAGCGGATCGCCGAGCTCCTCGAAAATCGCGATCGCTTCTTGGCGGCTGACCACACGGCGGACGATCGGCAGGTTTTCCTGAACGATCTTGGCCATTTCTTTCTCGATCTTCGTCAGATCTTCCGGCGTCAGCGGATTTTCGATATCGATATCGTAGTAGAATCCGTCTTCGATGACAGGTCCGATGCCGAGCTTCACGGCCCGCTCCCCATACAAGCGTTTGATTGCCTGGGCCATCAAGTGGGCGGTGCTGTGGCGCAGCACTTCGACTCCTTCTTCGGAATCAAGCGTGACGATTTTAAGTTCGGCATCCTCTTCGATCGGAGCGTTCAAATCGACCTGGCGGCCGTTCACTACGCCGATCACCGCATTTTTTCTGAGGCCCGTGGAAATGGATTCCGCTACCTGCTCAACCGTTGTACCCGGGGCGTATTCTTTCACGGAACCGTCCGGAAAAGTTAGTTTAATCATGATTCGTCAGCTCCTTAGCTCTATAAATTTCAAAAAAAGAGCGCAAAAAAGCACACACATCCCGAAAGGGACGAGTGCGCTCGACTCGTGGTTCCACCCTCATTCGATTCATCGCTTAGATTTAAGCGGACGAATCCTCATTCAGCATCCGGTAACGGGAATGAATCGGCCAAGCTTACTTCCGGACCGGACGTCCTGCGTCCGCTCTTGTTCGGTTTCCGCTTTGCGGCTCTCGAAGGGGTAAACATGCCGTACATCTGCAGGGGATTTCAGCCGGGGCCCCATTCTCTGGCAGCAGTGTTACAAGCTGTTCGTATCTTCGGTCAAAGCCTTTGATTCCCTCATTATAAGCCTGCCGCGGAATCAGGTCAAGGGGGACGGAGACCCGCTGTCCGAGTTCCCCGCCAGCTTCGTGCGGCATATTCCGCAGTAGGAGCAGATAGTGGCGCGGGACTCGAAAATCTGCATAATCGTGCGGATAACGGGCAGATCCGGTTCCCGCGTGTGAATATAAATCGTCGCCGGCGATACCGAAATCAGCGTCGAGACGATCATATCTTCGAAGCTGATATCCTTCTCGATCATTTCCAGTGTAAAGGACGCTTCCATCTTACTGGTGTCGATCGGCTGCATATGTTCATCCAGAATCGTAAATTCGGCGCCTTCCTTATGTATCAAATGAGCTGCTGCCGTCTTCGTTTCCTGGATATAGACGAAATACTGGAGCAGAGAAATAAATTCCTGATACTGCTGGTCCATTACATATTCGTCGATGGCGTACTCGACGACCTCTTTCAGCTCGTCCATGTATTCCTGCAGCCGGAACGTAATGAAACCCGGCAAGTTTACGGGCTGCCCTTCCTGCAGCAGAGCTTTCAAAGGCTCGCTGATCTTGCCCGCCCGGAGCTTCATGCCGTCGATCGGCCCCCAGTCCAGGTAATCGTCCAGGCCGTATTCGCCCGCGGCGCTTCCCCCCTCTTCCTCTCCGTTCAGGAATTGGCGGCAGTAACGGCCGATTTTAGCCGCTTCTTCAGGATCTTTATAATGAAAGGTATTCACCAGCAGCTTCCGGATCAGCCTCTCTTCTTCACCCTCCACGATTTGCTCGGCGGCGGCCGCAGCCGCGGCTTCGATAACGGATTCGGGCTTCGGCTGATGCTTTTTACCGCCTATCGTTCCCTCTATCCGCAGTATCGTGCACTGTTCCAACGTGTCACGGACGACCCGGACCGGGTTTCCTTCCTGATTCAGAAGCGCTAGGCGGCTTTCTATCCGGCTTTGCAGCGCAGAAATATCAAATACGGCGGAATTGTTGAATACAAACTGTACGAAAGACATGGGCTCACTCCTTCCTGACGCTGAATTCCTTCTAAAAGTATATGGTCGGCCGGAGGCGGATATACAACCAACTCTTGACATGTCCAATGGCCGTTCAATTCGGGAAAATAAGGCCGATCTTAAACATTCCTTAAGAAATTCAGCGCGGTTTTGTTAAGAACAATCTCTTATAATCATCCCTATGAAAACTTGTTGATGGAGGTGCCGCTCCCCGAATAACGGAATTGCCAACCCCTTCTTCCTGTGCTAACGTCACAATAGCTTGTTTTATACGAATGGAATAAAGGAAAAGCAGGGTCCGGTTAACGCGGCGGCATCCGTTTTCCGGCATATAAAGGATCGCAAGGTTATGGGAAAAGAGACGATTCTGGTCGTGGACAATGAAAAAGAGATCGTGGAACTCATCCGTATTTATTTAACCAACGAGGGGTATGAAACGGTTTCGGCCGGGGACGGCCTTGAAGCCTTGGATGTGCTGAAAAGCCGGGAGGTCGATCTGATTATCCTCGACATTATGATGCCCCGTATGGATGGTGTCCAGGCGTGTCTGGAAATCCGGAAGGAGAAAAACATGCCCATCTTGATGCTCTCCGCAAAAAGCGAGGATATGGACAAAATTCTCGGATTAACCGCCGGGGCGGACGATTATTTAACGAAACCGTTTAATCCGCTCGAGCTGATGGCACGGGTGAAATCCCAACTGCGCCGGTATAAAAGATTAAACGCCCCCATGCCATCCGAAACGCTTTCAAACCGTATCGAACTGGACGATCTGATCATTGATACGGCTACGCACGAAGTGCATGTCGAGGGGCGGCCGGTCAAACTGACTCCCCGGGAATTTTCAATCCTGGAGCTGCTGGGGCGCAACCGGGGAATCGTGTTCAGTACGGAGCGCATTTATGAAACGGTCTGGAATACCCCGTACTTCGAATCGGATAACACCGTGATGGTGCATATCCGCAAAATCCGGGAAAAAGTGGAGAGCAACCCGAGGCAGCCGAAATACATCAAAACCGTTTGGGGGGTAGGTCACAAAATTGAAACCTAATCGAAGCCGGAAGTTCGGGAAGATATGGGGACTGCTGGTGCGCGGCATCGTTCGTCCCGTTATTTTGTGCAAGCAGAATGTGATGCGCAGCATACGAATGCAGCTTATTCTGGCGTTCGCTCTATGTATAGGGGTCGCGGCCGCGGCCGGGGGGCTGGTGTCCGAGCTTACTAAATCTTGGCGGACGGCAAGCAGCATTTCGTATATTCAGGACAAAGAGATTACGGAGAACCAGGTTCACCGCCTTGTGGAACGCCTCGAACAGATTCAAAAGTACGGCGGAGATGCCGACAAGTATCCTGCCGCTAAAAAGGAGCCGGTCCTGAAGGAGTCGCCGGTCTCCGATCCGGAAGTTCAAGACCCGAAGGAGACCGGAGATACCGGGACCGGCTCCGGACCGGATCAACAGGCGGACTTCGGAAGCTCTGCCGCTTCCGCCGTGCCGAAATCGGCTGCCCCGTCTCCTATGCCGGAATCCGTCGTCCCGGATGGAACGGGTACGAACGGCAAAACGGCTCCGGAGCCTGCCGGTCCAGGCGCAGCGGGAGCGGACAAAAAAACGCCGACACCGGGCAAGTCCGACGAGCAGCCGGCGCCCTCCTTTTTCCTGGTAAATCCGGCGGATATTCAGTCTCTTCTGGACGACGAAGCCGACAGGCCCGGAAGAAAATCGCTCTATATTATCGATTCGGCCGGCAAGGTACTGTACCGAACAAAAGGAAGCGGAGAAAGCCGGTTCGATATCCCGCAGCTGATCGGCAGCGCCATGGATTCGGGAGGAACATTCCGGGAGAGTCGCGAAAACCGCGAGTTCACGTTCATGTACCCGATTACCCTGAACGGGACCCAGTCGTATCTCGTAGCCAAGGCGATTCCGGAAGCTCAGATCTCTTATTACGAGCAGGATACCTCTCTTCCCCTGATCGCCGGGCTCGCTACCTTTCTGGGACTCTTCTATTGGATCACCCGGCGAAAAATGCAGATTATCGAAGAAATGGCGCAGGGTCTTGTTCAAATGTCCCAAGGTAATCTCGCCCACCGGGTTCCCGAAAGAAGCCGTGACGAGCTCGGCGTGCTCGCCGGACATATGAACTCCATGGCTTTCGATCTTCAGCATTCTCTGGAAGAAGAGCGCAAATCCCAGCGGCTGAAAAACGAATTGATCACCAATGTTTCCCACGATCTCCGCACGCCGCTTACGCTCATCATCGGTTACCTCCGGCTTTTGAAGGACAAGGATTATAGAGACGAGGAGCAAGCGGCGAATTATATGCAAATCGCTTACGGGCGTGCGGAAAAACTTAAAATTCTCATTGACGAGCTGTTCGAATTCAGCCGGATGACGAACGAGGGCGTGCCGCTCGCCAAAAAATCGGTCTGCGTAAACGACCTGATCTACCAGCTTTCGGAGGAATATATCACGATCGCGGAACAGAACGGCCTCACCCTCCGCCTCGTTCTCCCGCCTTTGCGGCTGTTCGTCTCCATGGACCCGGATCAGATGATCCGCGTCTTCGAAAACCTGCTTACGAATGCGGTCAAATACAGCCCCAAACCGAGCACCATCGAGGTGATCGTCCAGGAAGAAGGCCACGACGTCAAAGTGACGGTGATCAACGAAAGTGATCTTTCGGAAACAGCGGAGCTTGATCGCCTGTTTGACCGGTTTTACCGGATGGATGCCGCACGTTCCTCGGATACAGGCGGCTCCGGGCTAGGCCTTGCCATCGCCCGCAGCATCGTCGAAGCTCATGACGGCCGCATTTGGGCGGAGAGCCGCGGCAAATCGATCATGTTCCATGTGAAACTTCGCCGGTATTAAGTACCTCCTATTTCTAAAGGATCGACTTCATTGCCAGACTCCACTGACACAAAAAGAAACCCGGAAGACCATTGTAGACGGCTTCCGGGTTTCTTTCCTTTTTTGAAAAAGGGAAAATCTATGTTAGATACGATTAGTTCTGCATAATGAAATCTTTTTCAACGACCGAGTTCTCGTCGTACACACGGAGAATCTCATACTTCGTATTGCGCTGGGCAGGAATCTTGCCTGCGGCACGGATCATTTCCAGCGTGGAGGAAATGTTCACTTTATGGGTAGTTCCCGCAGCCGAAACGACATTCTCTTCGATCATGGTGCTTCCGAAGTCATTGCAGCCGTAATGCAGCGACTGGCGGCCGATTTCGGGGCCCATCGTTACCCAGGAAGACTGGAAGTTCGGAATATTGTCGAGCATAATGCGGGAAATGGCCAGCATTTTCAGATATTCTTCCGGCTTCGTTTTCTCTACGCGCAAATTCGTGTTGTCCGGCTGTACCGGCCACAGGATGAAGGCCAGGAAGCCCAGCGAATCGTAGCCGTTCTGGATACACTTATCCTGCGCTTCTCTCACGCGGAGCAGGTGCATGGCGCGCTCTTCCATCGTCTCGCCGAAACCGTAAACCATCGTCGCCGATGTATTCATGCCCAGACGGTGAGCCGTCTCCATGGCATCCATCCAGTCGCGCCAGGAGCCTTTTTTCTTGGAAATTTTCATACGGATGCGGTCGTCCAAAATTTCCGCGCCTCCGCCAGGCAGAGAGTCCAGTCCTGCGTCACGCAGCTGACGGATCACTTCTTCCAGCGACAGGCCGTCCGACACATCTTTCATCTTCCAGATTTCCGCCGGAGAGAAAGAATGCATCGTAATATCGAAGCGCTGTTTGATTTCGCGCAGCAGATCCGTATAGTAGCTGAACGGCAAATCCGGATTCGTGCCGCCCTGCATCAGAATCTCGGTTCCGCCTACATCCAGCGTCTCCTGAATTTTGCGGAAAATATCTTCATTGGTAAGTACGTATCCTTCCGTAGAACCGGGAGCTCTATAGAATGCACAAAATCTGCAATAAACGTCACAAACGTTCGTGTAGTTGATGTTGCGGCCTACTACAAACGTGGTGATCGGTTCAGGATGGTGCTTCAGCATAATTTGGTTAGCGACATGACCCATTTTCTCGATCTGGTCGGATTCGAGCAGTGTGACACACTCCTCCAGATCAATTCGTCCGCCTGCAAGGGATTTATCCAGAATGCGGTCGATCGGATTCATGGCATTCACTCCTTTCTGACTTCCGCACACGAATTTAGGTATGAATTCGCGGCTCACGATATACTATGTGAAAAAAGTTACATGTATAAAAAAACATTATCACCATTGTAACATAACGCCCCAAATCCGGCTACGGGAAAAATAGGCCTTTCGGCTATCTTTCATACTTGATTTCGGTAAAAAAGAAGAAGCAAGCGAAGCGGCATCCGTTCATCCGAACGGAATATACCGCTTGCGCTTGCTTCCTTCGAGCCCTCAGACAGCCGCTTATCCCTGCAGATGAGATAAAGCCGCGTCCAGGTCCGCAATGATATCGTCGATGTCTTCCAGACCGACGGAATAACGCACGAGCCCGTCCGTAATTCCCCGCTCCAGCCGCACCTCGCGCGACATCGCGGCATGGGACATCATCGCCGGATAGGACAAGATGCTCTCAACCGCGCCCAGAGAGACGGCGACCAGCGGGATCTTGACCTCGCTTAGAAGCTTCCTGGCGCGCTCGCCCCCGTTCACGTCGAACGAGACGACGGCGCCGTAGCCGCTCGACTGCTTCTCGTGAATCTCGCGGCCCGGATGGTCCGGCAGCCCCGGATAGTACACGGCCCCGACCGCCGGATGACTGTCCAGCCATTCGGCCAGGCGGCGGGCGTTCTGCTCGGAGCCTTCCATGCGCACCTTGAGCGTCTTCATGCCGCGCATAAGCAGCCAGCTGTCCTGCGGGCCGAGCACGTTGCCTAGGCCGTTCTGGATCTGCTTCATGCGGCGGCCGAGACTCTCGTTAGCCACCACGGCCAGGCCGGCCAGCACGTCGCTGTGACCGCTCAGGAACTTCGTGGCGCTGTGCAGCACAATGTCGACACCTTGCTCGATGGGACGCTGATAGTACGGCGTCATAAAAGAGTTGTCGAGCATCGTGAGCAGCCCGTTTTCTTTCGCCCACGCGCAGATGACCGCGACATCCGTAATCTTCAGCGTCGGATTGGACGGCGTCTCCAAGAAGACCGCCTTCGTGTTCGGCTTCAGCGCCGCCTTGACCTTCTCCGGATCCGTCATATCGACGAACGTCGTCTCGATATTCATCCGGGTCAGAATCGCGGTAAGCAGCCTGTACGTTCCGCCGTACACATCCTCCGTACAAATTACATGGTCGCCGCTCGACAGCAGGAAGAAGGCCGATGAAATGGCCGCCATTCCGGAAGCGAACGCGAATCCCCGCGCTCCGCCTTCCAGCAGAGCGATATAGTCTTCCAGCGCCTGACGAGTCGGATTGCCCGAACGGGAATAATCGAATTCCGGCGGATTATCCAGCGAGAAATGGTGAAAGGTAGATGCCTGATAGATCGGAACGCTTGAAGCGCCCGTCGTTTTATCGATTTCTCCACCGAAATGGATGATTTTCGTTCCTAGCTTTTTGTCGGTACTCACGCCTGATTGTCCCCTTCCACCTCAGCCTGTGCCTGTTCGAGCGCTTGCGCCAGGTCGGTAATAAGATCGTCCACATGTTCGATGCCAACCGAAAAACGCAGCAGCCGGTCGTCAACGCCTACTTTTTCCCGGATTTCCAGCGGAATATCGGCGTGCGTCTGAACGGCCGGGTACGTCATAAGCGACTCCACTCCGCCCAGGCTTTCCGCGAACGCAATAAGTTTAACGTGCCTCAGAATCGGCTCCACTAAACGCGCATCCGTTACTTTAAAGGAGAAAATTCCCGTGTTGCCGGACGACTGCCTGTTCTGGATCGCATATCCCGGATGGGATTCGAGCGCCGGATAGTATACATCCGTTACAAGCGGATGCCACTGCAGATAGCGGGCGATCGTCGTTGCGTTATGTTCATGCCGCTCCATGCGCAGAGCGAGCGTTTTCATCCCTCTCATGAGCAGCCAGCTGTCCTGCGGGCCGAGCACGGCGCCGATGGAATTGTGCAGGAACGCCATTTGTTCCGAAAGCTCCTGCCCCTTGGTCACGATCAGTCCGGCCAGCACATCATTGTGGCCGCCCAAATATTTGCTCGCGCTGTGGATGACGATATCCGCGCCAAGCTCGATGGGACGCTGCAGATAAGGAGTGAGCAGCGTATTGTCCACGATGGAGAGAAGCTGTTTACTCTTGGCCCAGCCGCAGACGAGCTTCAAGTCCGTGACCATCATGAGCGGATTTGTCGGCGTTTCGATCAGAATCGCTTTCGTGTTCGGACGGTAGGCTTCTTCCAGCGCTTCGACGTCATTGGTATCCACATAGGAAGCGCTCACGCCGAAGCGGGACATGATCTGCTCCAGCAGACGGTATGTACCGCCGTAAAGGTCCAGAGATACAATCAGATGGTCCCCCTGGCTGAACAGCGTAAAAACGGTCTGCAGCGCAGCCATGCCGGAGGAACAGGCAAAGCCGGCATCTCCGGATTCCAGATCGGCAATCGCGTCCTCCAGCACACTGCGGGTCGGACTTTTCGTGCGGGCATAATCGAATCCGGTGCTTTCTCCAAGACGCGGATGGCGGAACGCCGTTGACTGGTATACGGGGAAGCTCACCGCTCCGGTCACAGGTTCGGAAACCGAACCGATTTGGGCCAATCGACTTTCGATGTTCATGCGTGGAATCTCTCCTTTAAGGTATCATTCGTTCTATACTATAGACAGGCACTAAGCGCGCTGAGTTCACGACCCGCATTAAGATCATACGGCGTTTCCTGGTAAACGTAATAGTTCAGCCAGTTGGAGAACAGGAGATTCGCATGCGCTCTCCACGTGATCATCGGCTTCTTGCTCGGATCATCGTTCGGATAATAATTTTTGGGGATCTCCACGTCCATGCCTTTATTGACGTCACGGTCGTACTCCCATTTCAGTGTCAGCGGATCATACTCGGAATGTCCCGTTACGAAAATTTGCTTCCCGTCCTTCGTCGCCACGATATAGATGCCGGCTTCTTCCGATTCCGATAAAATCACGAGTCGTTCATCCTTCTCGATGTCTTCACGGCGCACTTCCGTATGTCTCGACTGGGGAACGAAGAAAAACTCGTCGAACCCGCGGAGCAGCTTCACGTTCTCTTCCGCAATCATGTGCGGGAAAACACCGAACACTTTTTTGTCCACCGTGTACTTCGGCACGTCGAAATGATGATAAAGTCCGGCCTGGGAAGCCCAGCATATATGAAGCGTCGAGGTTACGTTGTCTACGCTCCAGTCCATGATGTTCTTCAGCTCATCCCAGTAATGAACATCCTCGAAATCCATTTGCTCAACGGGCGCCCCGGTAATGATCATTCCGTCGAATCTTTCGTCTTTGATATCTTCAAACGTTTTATAAAACATCTCCAGGTGCTCGGGAGAAGTGTTTTTGGAGGTGTGGGTTTTAGGATGCAGCAGGACAAATTCGACCTGAAGAGCCGTATTGGACAGGAGGCGCAGCAGTTGGGTTTCCGTCGTTTCCTTTGTCGGCATCAGATTCAGAATCGCAATCCGCAGAGGGCGGATATCTTGATGGTAGGCAACCGTCTCATCCATCGCAAAAATATTTTCTTGGTTCAGCACTTCTTTAGCCGGAAGATTATCAGGTATTTTAATCGGCATCGGTCATTCCTCCTCGAAAGAAATTAAAACAGGCCTCTCTCAAAAAGTTGAGAAAGGCCTGTTCATCCCTATGCAACATGCTCCTCTCTCATCTCCCAGAAGCCGCTATTCATACGGCTCCCGCAAGAATTAGCACCGTGCATTGCCCCTCGGGGGTTACAATGTCGGTTGCCGGGTATCATCGGGCCAGTCCCTCCACCTACTCTTGATAAGAAAGTTTATTCAGTTATCTCCTATCTTAATGGTTACCCGGCAAATGTCAAGTGCTTTTTGAAAAGTTGCACATAATAAACTTGCTGAGAAAAAAACCGATGTCTTTCACAACGTTCGCAGCTATTGGCGCATGTGTGGAGTCGTATGACGGTTGCCTCTTTGGTGCAGACCGCATTCCGTATGAACCCTCCGAGCTGTTTGTCCAACCGTTCGCCCGCACCTCAAACCCTTCTCCCGCATAGGATAAAAAATCCCCAGACTACGGGGATTGACAGGAGAAAAGTACCAGAGTTTGATGCTTGAATCGTGGAAAATGTAGGTATATACTAGACAAGTATATTCGACACGGAATGATAAAGGGGGGAACATACGGATGGACGGGGACCGACCGAGAAGTAGACGCTTTACCCGGTACGATCAAAATCGAATAGCAGCGAACCGGGGCCGGCACTCCAGCGTCCGTAGTTTCCCTACGGACCGGAGTGCTGTGCGCCGTTTCGCATAAAGAGGTGAAACGGATGAAAACACGCCTGGTACACAAGGGCGCTTTTACGCTGGTTGAAGACATTCACGAAGCGCTGACACCACCCGAATCCGGTTTTTACTGGATCGATGCGGATGTGGACGATCTGGAGCAGCTGCAGCCGCTCTTCCATCTTCACGATCTGGCCGTAGAGGATTGTCTCAGCGAAGAAGAACAGCGGCCCAAAATCGAAATTTACGACACGCACTATTTTATTGTAATCAACAGCATCCGGTTTGATGATGAAGAAATCTTTCTTCGCGCACTCAATATTTTTCTGGGCAGGCATTTCATCATTACCGTTACGAGACAGAAAATCCAGGAGCTCCGTGCCATCAAACCCTTTCTTTGGGATGAAGAAGTTAACAGCCCGGACCGCTTCCTGTATCATCTGGTTGACCTTGTCGTTGACAACTACGTCATTGTCGGAGACCGGATCGAAGATAAGATCGAGAAGCTTGAAGAAGATATCCTGATGCACACGAAAAAATCCCATTTGAACGAGATCGTCGGTCTCCGCGGGGAAATTTTGTGGCTGAAAAAAATGCTTGTGCCGCAGCGCGACGTTGTGGCGACATTAAACCGCAAAGAACTGAAGCTGATCGATAATCAGCTGCAAAAATATTTCGGCGACATTCACGAAAATGCCGTCAAAATCGTCGACACCTTCGATACGCTCCGCGATCTCATGGGCAACTTACGAGAGGCTTATCAGTCCAGCGTAGCGAACCGCGCGAACGAAATCATGCGTATTTTTACCGCACTGACCACGATCTTTATGCCACTGACCTTTATCACCGGTATTTTCGGAATGAACTTCACCGATATTCTCGGGCTGCTGACTGTTCCTTATGCGGATTTATTCATTTTCGGATTTATGGGTGTACTCGGGCTGTGCATGTTCCTACTCTTCCGTAAAAAAGGGTGGATTTGACTATGCAGAATGACGACGTCGACCTAACAAAGCATCGGCTTCCATTGTTCTTGACCAAGAACAAAATGGAAGCCGATGCTATTTTTGTGCCGTTATTATTTTTTGGGTGTGCTGAGGCCGCCGACATACTGGTCGTAGGCTTCGTAAATCTTGGCCGCGATCGGTGACGCCCCGTAACGGCCGTAACCGCCTTCCGGCACGACAACGGCAATGGCCAGCTTAGGATTTTGAGCGGGCGCGAAAGAAATGAACACCGCGTTATCGACAGTTCCGCCAGAAACCTGCTGCGTCGAAGTACCGGTTTTGCGGGCTACCGGATATGGCAGTTTGTCGATGCCTTCCGCTCCGCTCTTCATCCCGTTAATGACCGTATCCCAGTAGGTTTTGGGAAGATCGACTTGATTCAGAATCTCCGGTTCGTAGCCTTTGACGACTTTGCCGTCGGAATCGAGAATTTCTTCCACGAACTGCGGTTTCATTCTTTTGCCGCGGCTCCCCAAGGTAGCGGCAAATTGAGTTAGCTGCAAAGTGGTGTACTTTTCGTTTTGTCCCCAAGAAGCATAAACCATGGCGGATTGATAACTGCTTGTTTTAGCGGCGGCATCGATTTCTGAGAACCCTTCTATCTCTCTAGGTAACCCGCTGCCTGTCAGAACGCCCAAACCAAATTCAGCCATATGTTTATCCCATAACTCACCCGATTTTTTTTGATACTTGTTATAAAACGGAATTCCTATCATAGCGGACATGTAAGTATTTGAGGATACTTCTATCGCTCTTGTGGGACCCATGTTTCCGTAACTCTTACCATCGGAGTTATGAATGGTACTTTTATCTTTACCGAACGAAAACGATCCTGTGTCGTTATAAGTACTTCCGGGACTTAGAAATCCTTCTTGAAGGCCTACTAACACACTAAGAGGCTTGATCGTCGATCCCAGATATACAAGGGAAGACGGATGCTTCTTCTGCTCTTTTTCCGGAAAATTGGCCGGTGAAGTCCGAATGGTCCCGTTATTGATAAAATATTCAAGCTGCTTATACGTCTCGATAGACATCCCACCGGTCCACAAATTGGTGTCGTAGTCCGGCATGGAGGCCATAGCGACCACTTTGCCCGTATCGACTTCCATCGCTACCGCGTAACCGGAACGAGCGTATGGAGCGGCAAACTTCGCATAGCCGGACGGCGGGTTATGAAGCCATTTCAGCTGATCCATAATAGCTTGCTGGGCAGCGAGCTGCACGTTGGTATCAATGGTTAACCGGAGATTGTTGCCTTTCATCGGTTTTTCCAAAGTTCCGTTGCCGACAATTTTACCCGCCGCGTTTACCGGATAAATTTTCTTGCCCGGCTTTCCGCGCAGTTCATCCTGATACATCATTTCAAGCCCGTCAAAGCCAACCGTTTCTCGCAGCAAATAGCCTTGGTCCTGCCTGCTCTTATAAAAATTAAGATTTGCGGTATCATCGTATTTTTTCAAGTAGCCTACGAGCTGGGCAGCTATTTTCCGCTGATCATACATGCGGATGCTTTCCTCGACAACCTCCACGCCGTGAAGCTCATCCCGGTGGGAAAGAAGGTAAGCAACCTCTTCCTTGTTTAAATTGGCTTTTATTCTTCTCGGCTCCGAATAAGGCGTTTTGGGTTTGATCTTCTGCTTGTTGATGTCAAAATCCAGATCCATCGCCTTCATAATATCTTCCATAGTCATCTTCGGCAGATTCTTGTCGCCAAGTTCACCCAGAATTTTCTCGAGTTTCTTGGCTGTCTCAATGATCGGATCTTGATTCTTGGTACCGCCTTCGACACGGAAATACAGCGATTCCGTTGAATTGGAAGAAGCAATCGGCACGCCGTCTTTACTCAATATATTGCCGCGTATGGGGGGAATGGCGGTATCCGTATTCATCCCATTCGTTTTTGCGATCTGAAGTTCAGGGCCTTTAACGAATTGAAGGTAGGAAAGTTTAACGATAAGCACACAAAACAGGGCGAAAGTAGCGAAGAAAAAAATATTGATCCGAAGCGTAAAATGAATGCGTTTGTCCGCTTCTCTTTTAGCGGGGTCCTGCTCGGTATAAGGCGATTTCATAAGCCAGCCCTCTCTCACAATCTATACGTTCAAGTGTAGCAAAACCACCCTTTATTTACAATTGAACGGAGCCTCCAGACTGGTTACAAAAAGGTTAAGATTTAAGGAGAGGACCCCCGGACCTCGAGCCGGCATCCGCTGTTCTTTCTCTAATACAATGGACTTTCCGAAAAACAGGTCAGAGCGGCCTGTTTTTCGTTGTCTGTTTGCCGTATCACGGCTACCCGGCTTTTTGCCCGCCATCCCGTTCCTTCGCCGCTTCCTCTTTCCGCTTCCGTGTTTTGAATCTCAGCAGCCGCAGCCATTCATAGACGCCGTCGGCCGTCTGGGCATCAGGCAGCTGCTCCCCGTACAAGCCCTGGAGGATGGGCTTCAGATAGCGGTCGCCCATCTCGGCGAACAGGCGCTCCGCCTCGGCCAGCTGCTCGGAAGGCACTTTGGCAAGCTCGCTCTCGATGCCCGCGAGTACATCGTAGCCATCTCGCTCCAGCTCTTCGAGCAAGGCAACCAGCTCTCGGGAAGTAAACGAGAGCTCGGCCCGGAGCTGCGCCAGACTGCCGCCGCTTGCCATCGCTTCCAGAAGTCTGCGCTTGCCCGATTGTCTCGCAGCCTCCTTCTGTACCCGGCGTTCCATCTGCCGGTTCATCCAGGCTTCAAACTGCGAACGGTCTGTCGCGGCCGCGACCCAATCCAGCGGAAAATCCGTCTGGCGCTGCTTGTCTCTCGTGATCCGCAGGACATCGCCTCCGTATTTGGAAGCCCGATTTTGTCCGAAGCCTGGAATGTGAAGCAATTCTTCCAACGATTGCGGGCAAAATGCGGCGATCATCTGCAGCATTCGGTTGGATGCCAAAATAAACGGCGAGCGGCCTTCTTTGAAAGATTGTTCGCGTCTCCACGCTCTCAGCTCTTCATAGAGGGTCTCATCGGCATGAACCTCACCGTAGTATTGAAGAAGCTGCGTCATCTCCGCTTTGGCGGACAAACCCGCCTGCTCTTCCCCGATTCCCCGGAGCAGAGGCTTAAAACCTTCCGCCAGCTTTAATTGAAGCCCTTTCTTAATGGCACCGACAAGTTCCTCCCAAGAAATGCCTTCATACCAGATATCCTGGATCGGCTTGCCGTTGTCGTTCACTTCATTCCACATGGCCTGCCAGACTCCCGTCTTTTCCCCCGCAAAAAATTGAGCCTGCTTAACCTTCCCTTCTTCCACTTGTTTCTCCAAAGTCGTTAAATAAATGACGTTCATACCTTTCCTCCTCTATTTTGATTGTGAATAAGGCCCGGAAACGCAAAAAGCACCTCTCCTTATGCGTAATAAAACGCAAGTGGAGAGGTGCTTCCTCTGTGCACTGAGCTATATCCCATATTCTACCATACACGAACCGATTTTACAAGAATCTCTCTTTCAACGAACAGTCTTGCTATCCGATCGGCTTTCTTTGGAAAAAGAAAGTAAAATCCCGGTCTTGTCGTCCGAACGTTTGAAACGCTGCACGCTGCGGCATTCCGGATCGTCCTCCTCGAATGCCTCCAGCTCGTCCACATAAGCTTCCAGCCCGGCCCTGATTACCGCACGGACCCACTCCTCCGTGCTGTGCCGATGCTCTTCCCGCCACGGATAAATCCCGTCCGTGACGAGCAGCAGGTGCGCCAGCCCCGAGCGGGCGATATTCCCGCTCTCCAGGTGCCGGGCCAGCGCGTCATCGCCGTTGATGACGCTGTAGCCGCCGGGCCGGTTGGCGCGCCTGCGGTTTGCCCGCAGCGCTTCCGTCACTTCCGGCGGCTGGACCCTGCGCTCCCACTCGCCGGGATATTCCCGGCGCCAGAGCGCCAGTGCGCGTTCGTCGTGGGGCTCCACGGAGTCCCGCGTCACCGCGCGCACCACGCCGTCTTCGTAGACGGCGTAAACCATGCAGTCGCCTGATTGCACCCAGGCGACGCGGTCCTCGTCCACGCGCACAACGGCGTGGACGGCGCCCCACCGGCTGCCGGTGTCTTCGGAGCGCCCCTGCAGGCGCTCCATCTCCCCGTGCAGCCGCGCGTTGGCCTCGAGCGTGGTGCGCTCGAGATCGGCCCCGCCGGCGTCCGCAAAGCAGGACGCCACGAGCGCGGACGCGATATGGCCGGCGGTGCGGCCCAGCGCGTCCCGATACGGCGTCAGGCCCGAGACGCCGTCGATCACGCCGTACACGCCTTCTTCGGGCGCCAGAAGCAGCGCATCCTCGTTGCACACGCCTTGTCCCTGCCGGATAACACTCTCCACTTTGAATAAATGCGGCGACATACTGTTCCCTCTTTTCCAAACAACAAACTTTAGGATCGGTCCAATCCTCGAAGCCTGGACCTTTGTCGGGGTCTCGCCTCGTACCGGAGTCCGTTACGCCAGACCGTTGTCCGGTGTAGAATTGGTTTATAAACAAGATCGCTTTAGTGACTCATCCCCTTACACAAAAAAAGGAGGCAGCCCGCCATGACCAAAGCCACACAAGACCGCCGCGTTCAGAAAAGCGTACGTATCGTTCTTTCCATCCTTCTTCTGGGCTCCAAATCCGCCCATTTTCCCGAGAAACGATTGAGATACACCTGAGTTTTAGTTTTAAAACACTCTGCCATTCATATCTAACAACGAAACTTCCCGGTACGGGTATATAGTGCGCCCCCGCCGTCCGATTTTGCGGCCAGCTCGAATCTGTCCCGCTTGTTCCATTCCGCTTTTCGAAAATATACCGCTCGCCCTTATCATACCGCAAACGCTTGAACCCGGCAAAATTCTTTCCTTCAGACAACATTGAAAAACGAAATTATCTTTTTTCCCGTTTTCGTGACCCCTCTTGGACGCCGCGCCCCACTTCCGATATAATCGGGAGTATTAACCGGTAAATGGAGTGAACGTGATGTCCGAATTAGATTTTTTATATGACCATACCGAAGATACCTCGACCCGCTTTGTCTGCTTTGTTGGCTCGTCCCTGCACCGCTTCGATCTGGCGGTCACGAATACGAACCGTTTTTACGGCAAAAAAATGATCACCGACCTGCAATCCGGCAAAACCGCCATCATCGGTCCGGACGATTTGAATGAAGAAGGCTATCTCGAACACGTATATAAAATCTCCGAGGAAGAGGCCGAAGAGCTTCGCTCTTTCCTTTTCCAGATCGTGGGCACTGTCAATTTCACGGATATTTGAAGCCTCCTGGGGAGAAAATGGGAAAAGACCACCGGCAGCGCTTAATCAGGCCGCCTGATCAGGAGGATTTCCCATGGGTGATGAATTTTTAAAAGAAGAAAGCCGGGGCGCCGATCTGTCTACCGTCGAGTCCCAGCGAAACGATACGATCCCCGAAGAATTTCCGGAGGGTCCGTACGGCTCGTCCGTTCTAAGCGAATCGCTCGGCAAAAGCACTCCGTGGCGGGATGACCAGCGTCCAACGAACCGTTTCCGCTACGAAAACCGCGAGCTTCATTACGGTATCGAGCGGGATTATCCCGGCGACGATCAGTCGGAAGAAACGCCCGGACCTTAAGACGCTCGCACCTTACGAGCTCCCAGCGCGCGGTGCGGCTTGGCATGACGGTTGTCAATCGTGCTCCGTTCCAAGCAAAAATCCCCGCACCGGGCCTCCAAGGCTTCCGGTTGCGGGGATTGTTTTTTTCGAGCGAATGATCTTAAATAATCAAACTGCTCATGGAAAACGCGACGCCGACATAGATCGCGAACAGCATGATGCCTACCGCCACATTGCCGTCCTTAAGCTGCTCGGACAGTTTAATCCCTGGCGTCAGCAAGTCGAAAACGAAGTAGGTGAGAAGCAGGCAGACGTAACCGATCGCAAACCACATGGCCATATGAAAGATCGAGGAGTTCGTGTAAGCCGCAACGCCCAGAATAATGGCCGTTCCGAAAAATTTCCCGCCCAGGGCCAAGGCCACCGCCTTATTGCCTTTGCGGAGTTCCTCCATGTCGTTAAACGGCGTAATCCAGTTAAAAATGACCATCCCGATAATCTGTAAAGCCACGATAACGATAAAGCTGACTAAAATATTCAAGGCGATCATTCCGCCCACCCCCTGAACTTGGACATGGCCAAATCATAATTCGAGAAATCGTGCACTTCTTCGAGGACGATTTTCACGCGTTTCTTGTCTTTAATCGCCGTATAGCGCTCATCGGAAATCGGCTGTTTCACCTTGTGTCCCGACGGCATGGATACGACGGCGAAGTCCCGATGCTTATCGCCGTACTGCGTCTTGTAGACGCCGACGAGATCGACCTCGGTCTGAATTTCCGTTTTGAGCTGGCCCATGTCGGCCTTTGCTTCGCTTTCGGTTTTAAATGTTTTCAGAGGGGTCCATCCCGAAAGCTTGACATCGTTCTTCCCGTCCGCTCCGGTTTTCATTTCGGCGGTCATAAAGCTCATGACCCAAACCGAGTCTCCCGTAGCGAAATTACCGTCGTTCGGAAGCATGTCGTTGTTCGGTAGCAGCGTCATGTCTCCCCCGATCAGATCTCCTACTTTGGCCTGCTCGACTTTATAATCCCACGGAACTACGCTCGATTCGGTTGTAGCCCCGCCGGATGCGGTGGCACCCCCCGCGCCTTTCTTGTCGGAGCACGCGCCGATTAACCCGAAAACCAGAAGAAGGACAAGCGCCGAGAAAATCCCGATCGCGAGACGGCTCCGTTTTTTTCCCGTCCCGTATCTCCTGTTCATCGCAGGTCTGCTCATTTCTGTTCAACTCCTATCGCCACAAAATGACTCGCATTGCCGGTAATCAAACCTCCGGCACGGCCCAGCAGGCCGCACGGCTGTCCGTTGATGACAAACATTCCGGTAAGCAGCCGATATTCTCCACGGGTGAGTGAGATTTGAGGCAAATCCGCCCGGGCCTGATACACGTTCGTGAAAAGAGTGCTTGTATCGAAGCCGTCCTCATCCTGGATATCGATTTCGCCGGAAGCGCCGTACATCCGCACGGAGCCTCCTTCGCGGCCGAACATCGACTTGGACACGTAATTGCTTTCCAAAACCGGCTGATTGTAAGTCGGCAGCATATAACGCTCAATGATCCGGTGCTCTTCCGGCGTAAACAGAGGGGCCATCATCTCATGCAGGCCCCAAATGACGGCCTGCAGCCCCTTGGATTGCAGAATAATCGCGTGAAGAGGATTAAACAGCCGTAAATGGCCGTTCTCAATGGAGTACGCGAGAGCTTCTCCTCCGTCGTCCACACCCATCCACTCTTTCGGATAGAGGGCGAACATGCTCCGGATTTCCCGGTTCTCCCCGTCTTTGAGAATTCCTTCGTCCACCCACAGTTCCAGACAATCCACCGGACGAACTTCAAGTCCGCTGTGACGGATCAGCATATCGACAGTTCCCGAATCTTCCAAGTGTTTGCCGTAATCTATGCATGCGGCAGCCTCCGGCATCTCTTCCGACCAGGCGTGGCGGACGAGATCCGGCATTGCCGTATTGGGGCTGTGACCGCCGTACCGGCTGCACATCCACGGAGTGACAACGGATGCCTCCACGTAACCGGTCGGGGTATCGGCATTCAGCTCCAGAAGCTTGATATCCCCTTCCTGGGATACGCTGAAATCAAAGCGCGCATAGCGGCTGAGAAGTCCTTTCGGCCCAGGTTCCAGTCCATCCAAGCCGTCCCAAAGCACCTCCGGGATGCTCAGCATATCGTACAAATCTCGCCGGCCGATAACAAACCGGGCCCCTTTATCGAAAATGTCCCACAAGAGTCTCGACGCTTGGTTCAGCTCCTCGTAAACACCGCGGTTCATAAGCACAAGCTGGTCGATCCAGTATTGCTCCTGTTCCAGATCGGCCCATGTAAAACCCATCCGGCCCAGCTCGGCTACATAAGCCTTGCGGTCCTTATGCGGGTGCCCGAGTACCCTGAATGTCCGGCTGCCCATCAGCTTCCGCTGGAAGAGCTGCCCGACGAGCTGAATCCGCCCGACTTGCCGCCGATGCTGCCGGACGACGAGGACGAGGATTTGCTCGATGAACCGGAGGATACGGAGCCGGAAGAGCTAGAAGATCCCGATTTCGTGCTTGTAGAGCCGCTGCCGGAAGATCCCGTGCTCGACGAGCTTTTGGTCGAAGAAGATCCTGTAGTGGACGAGCTCTTACTTGAGTTGTTCCGGGAATTGATCGTCGATTTGCTGTTAAAAGCACCTGTTGTATTCGAAGTCTTCGGCTTAACCGTCGAATTCGCCGTTTGTTTATTCTGGAACTTCGTCGAATCGTACGTCGGCACCGAGTATGGCTTCTTCGTGCGGTAATCGTAAGACGGACGTGAGCTGGACCAGCCGCTCGACGAGTAAGAGCCGCCGCTGTTGAAGATCAGATGATACAGCATCAGGTCGGTCCAGTCGAGGCCGTGGTTGTACACGACCGGAGCGGCTGTGCCGACTCCCGCCCCCGTTCCGCCCGTACCTACGCCCGCGGAAGGGGTAGGAGTCGGGGTCGCTCCCGGTTTATCCAGCTGCTCCGGGAGCGGAATGCTCCAGTCCGCGCTCGGATCGAAATAGGTTTTGACATCCTCGTTGGACCATTCGATGATTTGCGGCTCGGCCGCTTTGCTCTCGGCGTAAACCGCCGGAACCAGCAGCAGGTTGGCCGCCAGCACGACGCCGAGCGACGTGTTCAGCACGCGAAGCGGTTTCGGGGTGCGCGTTCTGCGGGCGGCACGCGCTTCCGCCGCTTTAGCCTCCGCAGCCGCACGTGCGGCAAGCACCGCTTCGGGAGAGTCCGGTTCGGGCGCTCCCGCCGTATCCGCTGCAACCGCTTCCGCTGCGCATTCCCTCGTCGCCGCTTCAAGAGTTTCAGCCGCTTCCGTATCGTTAAGCCCACCTGCGTTGTTGTTCAGATTGTCGTTCATTGCAAGTCCCTCCAATTCTGACTTCTTACTCGATTGCTTTATTTATGGGCAGTACCAGTACTTCCAGCTTCTGATTTTCTACATCGAGTCTTCCTTCGATCATTTCGTACTCTTTGCCCCCAACATACAGAAAATTGGCATGCTCCATCATTGCCAGCATCGTCGCATTCCAATGACGCTCATCAATCGTCTTCAATTCGCCGTTTTCCAATTTTTCAATAATCAATACGTTAGCTTCCATCGTTTTCATCCTTTCAAAATGCGGTTAGGAAATTATCATGCTATTTCTAACGTTTGAGCGGCGATTTTGTTTCATTTTTTTCCGAAATGCTGTAAACAGTTCATTCCCTAACATACCAAAAACATGAAATGGTGGGAACCCTTTTGTGACATTTTAATAAGAGAAAAGGCGTAATTAACAATCAAAAAGCGATCCGCCGGCCGGAGCCGAACGAATCGCCTTTGAATTCCATAAGGGCCGGCAAGCCGGACTGCAGGCTCTATAGCGTTACACTTTCCCTTTCATTTCCCCTACAAAAAAGCCGGCTGGCCGACCAGTTTGGCCAATCCCTTGAACTCCAGTTCCTCGAACTTCGTGAGCACCCGCTCGTGATCGATGGCCCAGCAGCACTCCTCCAGCGCGCAGGCGACCGGAACCTTGAGGAAAATCGTCGCCAGCTCCCTGGACAGATGAAGCATATCGAGCTGCGCCTCGATCTTCGCCCGCACGCCTTTCGGAAGCTCGGACAGATTCTCGAGAATCCCTTCGATGGTGCCGTACTGCTGAATAAGCTTCAGCGCCGTTTTCTCTCCGATGCCTTTTACGCCCGGATAGTTGTCGCTGGTGTCGCCCATCAGCCCTTTCAGATCAATGATCTGGGCCGCTGACAGATTCCGCTCCTCCAGCAGCAGGTCCGGCGTGTAAACGGCGTAGTTGCCGTGGCCTTTTTTCATAATAACGACGCTTACGCTGTCGTCCACGAGCTGAAGCAGATCGTGGTCCCCGGTCAAGATGAACACATCCGCCGAATCTTTGTACGCATGTGCCAGCGTTCCGATGCAGTCGTCCGCTTCATAGCCGCTCATCCCTACATTCGGCACTCCGAAACTGTCCACCACTTCTTTGACGAGGTCAAATTGGGGAATCAGGTCTTCGGGCGCTGCGGCCCGGTTAGCCTTGTAATCCGTGAACTGCTCGGAACGGAACGTTTTGGCGCCCATATCCCAGCATACGATGACGTGCGTCGGCGAAAAGGTCTGGACGGCGTCCCAGAAATACCGCACGAAGCCGTACACGGCATTCGTCGGCACTCCCGCGCTCGTCCGTTTAATATATCCGGTCACAGCCGATGCGTAGTAAGCCCGGAACAGCAGGGCCATTCCGTCTACCAGCAGGACTGAAGGTCTGGTCTGTGTCACAAATATCTCTCCCATCATGGGCCGAACCCTGATTCTTCCCCTCTATTATATCACACGGGGGCAAGCCTTCCTTTACAAGAAACGGATGATAGGGTGAACAATTGTTTCCATGTCTTCAGAAAAAGCTCCAGCCCGGCAGCCAGCGCAGCCATCCGGTGTACGAATCATCCACGACAAGACCCGAAAGCAGGGGATAAAAGACGGCGAACAGCACGGCTGCGCCGGCCAGATACACGTAAATCCACCGTTTCAGCTTCGGCCTGGTCTCAATAAGATGCCGGAGGAAGAAGGTAATCATCAGAATCATAAACGGAACCATGGCGAAATAATGGTAAATAAATGTCAGCCTCGGCACAAGCATCCAGGGCAGATACTGGGATGCGTACGCAATCAGCAAGAACCGGAGCGGCTTGTTTTTCGTTTTAACGGCGGCCCACAGGGCAAGCAGGACGCAGATAAGCCCAGGCCACCAGACGAGCGGATTCCCGAAGGATACGATGCTCGACATGCTGCCCGGCGGAACGAACTCGCCTTTGTAGTACCAGATCGGCCTGAGCATCAGGGGCCATTCCCACCAGCTTGACGAGAACGGATGGGTCGCGACCAACCCGCTGTGATAACTGTACATATGCTGCTGGTACGTGACCACATCGGCAAGTCCGTGACCCGGACCCGGCACCAGCATAAACGGAATATAGGACGCCGCATAAATGGCGGCCGGAATAAGTACATAGAAGACCACGCAGAAAAGCAGAGTGTACACCGTATTCCGCGGGAATTTACGAACGATATGCCGCCACCGTTCCCGGTCCTCGTCGCTGCTCTCCGCGGTATGGAAACGCTCGAATACGCCCGGGATGCGCGGCTGTCCGGTTTCACCGGAAACGGCGGATACGCCTGACGCATCGGCTGCTCCCGCCGGTCCTCCCCCGCTCCATACCGTATCCGGCCCCTCCGCCGTGGATGCCTCACGGCTCCACTCGGCAAGACTGCGACGCGCCTGCCTGTACTCGCCGAACCGCTCCCAGAGCGACAGGGCGAGCAGTACGGCAAGACCGGCCCCGCCGTAGATCACAATCCACTTGGAGGCGGCGCCGATGCCGAACGTGACGCCCGCCAGCCCGAGCGGAAGCAGCGTTTTGCGAAGCGGTACGTCATAGAAGCTCAGCGTCGTATATCGGTACATGAAGGCAAACATCAGCATGATAAAAAATACGCCGTACACGTCGATGGTCGAAATCCGCGTTTGGGCAAAGTGCATAAAATCGACGGCGAACAGGAACGTCGCCATCGCCGCATACTCCGTCCGGCCGAATAAGCGCTTCGCCATCACATACATGAGCGGCAGCATCGCGACGCCGAACAGCGTGCCGACAATGCGCCAGCCGAACGGGTTCATTCCGAACAGGGCGATACCCGCCGAGATCAGAATTTTGCCCAGAGGCGGATGCGTGCTCTCGTAAGGCTCGATCCGGTGCAGATGCTCGTAAGCCGTCCGGGCGTGATAGATCTCGTCGAAATAAGTGCCGTCTTTATAGCCGGGAGCGGGCGGTACAATCGCCTGCTCATCGAATATTTTCCGGTGTTCCCCGGAATTTTGCGTATCGTCTCCCGGCAGAACGCTGACCGGCAGAGGTGTATCGGACGTTCCGTCGAAGAAGGCCGCCTCATGCAGGGCGAACCCGGTAGCGAGCGGCGTGATCTTCACATACCGGGCATCCCGTTCCGTCTTCACGACATTCCAGGTAAATACCTTGGTATAATCCGATTTCACGTCGATCGGCTCATTCCAGGTGACGCCGTCCAAGGAGAATTCAAACCGGAATTCGCCTTCTCCGGCGCCGGCAAAATCTTGGATGCGCGTCAGATGCTTCGTCGCGCCGAGATCGGCGACGACGGCCTCCGTCTGACTCGCAGGCTTCCAGAACGTCTGGGGCGCGTCGAACGACCCCAGGTTGACCAGCGCGATCACCGCGTAGACCACGGTGATTCCACCCATCAGCCAGCCGTCCTTCTTCGTCAGAAGCGGCTGTCTGGCGGCCACGGCTCCGTCCCGGTCCCACACGACGGAACCGCGGTTCATGACGCCGGCGAAGAGACCTTTCCCGGCGTCGGCGCTGCCTTGAGGCCGGGTGTCCGTTCCGGCGGATTTCTTCGCCCATGTGCGCGCAGCCTGCCACGCCATCACGAACAGAATCACGTTCAGCAGGGACACCAGGAGGAGAACCGGATCGTGTTTAGGGATGTGGAATACCCCCTTCGCGCTTTTCCAGAGCACATAGCCCACATTCGCGAAATGCGTCACGGAAAAACCGGCGAACAGCACAAGCAGCCTGCGGTCCTTCGACCGCAAATATGCGGCCAGCAGCAGGAGCAGCCCGTAGAATAAATACCGTTCGTGCATTTTGGTCATCAGCATAAACGCGCTTGCGGCGAACAGGAACCCCGCGTACAGGCCCGCGCCCTTCCTGCCCATGTTTTTGGCAAAAAACGCTAGAACGAACAGGAGCGACAGCGCAAACAACAGTGTGCCCCAAGCCCCGTAGGTCAAAGAGAAGAGGCGGCCGTCAACAGACTCGAAATTGCCGCCGAGCAGCGCCAGCAGGTTGAAGGCATTCAGCGAAGCGTACGGATAGGAAGCCAGCGTGCCGAAATACAGCTTGGGCAGCCAAAGCGGCTCCATCTTCCAGGCGAAAGGCAGGGCCGGCAGCAGAAAGGCAGCCGCTCCGGCTGCTGCGCTGACCGCAAGCTCCCGCCCGAATCCTTTCTGCCGGACCCGCCAGAGCAGAGCCAGCAGGAAGAACGGACCGAACAGCAGGCCCTGCGGTTTAAGCAGAACCGCCAGTCCCAGGTAAACCGCCGCTGCCGGGAACTTTTTGTCTTCCACGCGCAGAAGGGACAGAAGAACGAAAAGCATAAACAGCGAATCGACCTGGCCCCAGGCCGCCGAATTGATCCATACGGCCGGATTCAGCATATACAGCGAAGCCAGCACGGCGGCCTGCCGTACATTTACGGAACGCAGAGCCAGCCGGTACAGAAGAACCGAAGCCAGCAGATCCGCCAGCATTGGAGGTGTTTTCAGCAGGACCAGAGACAGACCCGTTCCCCATTCGATTCCGAACAGATGATGGGCGGCGCCGATAAGGTACAGGATATACATATACCCCGGCGGGTAATCCAGAAAATAGCCCGGATCGGTATAAAGATTTCCGAACCCGACCGTAAACGCCCGATCCGCCCACGCCATAAACGTGCGCACATCGGCTTCGTAGCCAAAAACATTCGGAGCCACGAGAAAGCGGATGAGAACGGCTGCCGCCAGCGCCAAAGCGAACATAGCGTGCCGAACATTCGCCTCCTTGGGCATCGTTTCCCCGATTTGCATGCGTTCACTCCTTTACAGCTTTGTAAAATCCAGCGTATTTCTTCCTATTATGGAGGAACGGTCCCTTGGTTGGCAAACACATTTACCTTCGGCGCTTTCACGCCCCCTGACGACGCCGCACCTCCTGTACCGGCCTCCGCCCGCAAGCATACAAAAAAACCGGATCTTGGAACATCGCCCCGTTCGGGCAGACGTCTTCCAATCCGGTTGTTCGTTTGTTCGATTAAGCCAGCGAAGCCGATTTTAATCCGTCCGGCTCAATGCCTTCCAGGAAAAAGCTCACGAGCTTGCCGTGCTTGCGCAGAGATTTTTCATGAATGAGATTTAATTTGCCGTTATCGAGCGAGCCGAAAATATAGACCAGCTCCTCATTGCCGTGCGTCCAGTCGAAGCCTTCGAGAATCCGCAGGCACGACGTCCAGTCCGGGTTGTACACTCCGTCCCGGAACAGGAACTGGTTGGCATACAGCGCAATGCTTTCCTGCATAACCCGATTGGCGGAAGTGACCTGGACAAGCCCGGGCTGCTCCGGCATCATCGGCAGAATCGTGTTATAGAACTGGTGCAAAATTTCCACGTACGTGGCCGTTTCCTTGCGGATTTTGCGCTGCAGCTCGTAAGACGACTGCATTTTGCCCGAAAAGAGCATGACCGCCGTCGAATACATCCACGACAGACACGTGAAATTCCGGTTGAAAGCCGTCAAATTGCTGCGCTTCTCCACGCCGGCCTCTTTCAGCAGCATGTTATGGTCGACAACCTGCTGGATCACGAGATTAAGCGGATCGACGGAGTCGAACGAATGCCCGAGCTCTTTGCTCACCAACTGCACCTTCGAGTTGATGTCCCCGAAAAGCTGCTGCTCTTCCACCTCGTTAAGCCCGATGTAAATTTGTACGGCCAGCTCGCTTTCCATCAGCCCCAGCCGCCGGGCTTCCATCTGCTCCAACAGACCGCTTACCTGAGCGATTTCGTCGGCCAGCTCCCGGTTGTCCGTTTCTTTGCGGTGCCGAACTCGCAGGGAAGCCAGCTTGCGCTCGGTGCGCTTCACTTCCTTCTGCATCTGTTCATTGACAAACCCCAGAGCCAGAATCCGGTGCTGCCCGTCGATTATACTTAGCTTGGACCCGTGCCTCAGATACAGCTCCTCGCTCGTGCGGGTAAGCTGGCTCACATCGCGAAGCGACAGCGTTACCGGGCCGAAAAAGACCTGGTCGAGCTCGCGCTCCTGGAGATAATTCGAGATTTTACGGCGCTGCATCTTGCTCAGCTTGCGCTGTACAATCGCATCAATCATCGTATAGTTGAGCAGATCCTGCACTTTAAGGGCCACAGTCGCGAGACCGAAGCGCTCGCAGAACGGGTGAATCGTCATTCGCAGGCATAATCCATCCATCAGCCGACATCCTCCTTATCGCTGATCAGGAACAGATGCTGCTCCTGGTAGAACGAGCGGATATATTGATAAGCCTTCATAATCCGCGAACGGCGCGGAAGCCGATCCTTCTCGTCTCCGCTGAAAATCGCGTTCCAGTCGATGTGAGGCAGGATCTTCGTCGCGTATTCCAGCGCGTAGCGGTTGAACTTCGCGCTTTTGGTCGCTTCCTCGTGAAAGAAGAGCGCAAGCGCGATTTGAATGTTCTCCGACCAGGCGGGCTCGCCCTTTACCGGCTCCGGCAAATATTTCAGCAGCTGCTGGAAGTAGAAGGAACTGATCGACAGATGATCCGTTACCTCCTCTTCCTCATAATGGTAGCCGTTATTGCGGGCGCCGGACTTCATCCGCCCTTCGAACAGAGCCACCAGAATTTCGATCAGAAGGTGATACGTGAACAGGAATTCCGGCGCTTTTCCCCGCTCGGAAAACATATCGACCGGAATGTGCTGCATCACCGGAGCCTTCTCTACGAGCTGCGAGGCGGTCACGTGATAGAAGCGGCGCTGGTCCCGGAGAACGGCCAGATTTCCGCCGATTTTGCGCGGAAGCTTGTTAATGTCCGAGAACAGCTGGCGTTCCTGGCGCGCGTCGATGTCCAGATAGATCATCGTTGAGACCGGAAATGCGTACAGACGGCTCAGTTTTTCCGTGATTACTTCCATCCGGTCGTATTCCCTGCGGTCTTTGGCGCGCGCCATCTGGCTTTGAAGCGTTTCCATCAAACGCTGGAAGGCCGCCAGCCTGTGCTGCCCGTCGACGACATACAACTTTTCAATCGGCTGCAGTTGGAACACGCGCTTCTCGGAATCGTAGCTTCCGGCCCCTCTTGCGGAGAAAATAACACCCGGGAAATAAATCGGCTGATGATTATCCAGATAAAGCGAAACATAATCCATCAGCTTGCTGAGATTGCGCGGAATGATAGCACGCTGAACTTCCAGATCCACCTCGTAAATAGAAAAAAGCTTGCTAATAGGCAAAGTTGTCGAAAGCGTCGCTTGTCCAAAAGTTTGGCCGAGCACACCCGGAATTTCCACAAGGGAAGAAGGCTTCTGTTGGGACAGCAGCTCGGACAGCGAAAAGATAGAATCCATAAATTAACTCCTTTCAACCCTGTTTCGTAGAGGAACCTCTATTACTTTACTCATTCTTGGCATATTTTCCTTCTTTAAAACGGGTTGTTTGGAAAATTTATGTATTTCTCTCTCCTTCGCTAACCGACTGCCATATTTCGCCGATTCTAGACACGGCTTCCCGAAGGCGTTCTTCCGGCTGGACAAGCGCTAGGCGGACATAGCCTTCACCCTCCGCCCCGAAAGCGTCTCCGGGGATCATCGCTACTCCCGCACGGTCCAATATTTCCCGAGAAATATGTCGGGAAGTCCATCCTTTCGGAATCCTCGCCCAGACGAACATCGTCGCTTTAGGCCGGGGGACATGCCAGCCGATGCGGCGCAGGCCGTCCACGAGCGCATCCCGTCTCCGTTCGTATACCGCTGAAATGGAGGACGGGAACGACGTCTCCTCCTCCAGTGCAACGACGGCAGCCTGCTGGACAGGCAGGAAGACGCCGTAGTCGATGTTGGACTTCAACCTGCGCAGAGCGTCCACCGCTTCCGCATTACCGGCCAGAAAGGCGATCCGGCAGCCGGCCATATTGAAACTTTTGGACAAGGAATGAAATTCCACCGTTCTCTTCTTCGCACCTTCCAGCTCAAGAATGCTCATCGGTTTGTAGCCGCCATACGCAAGCTCCGAATATGCCAGGTCGTGCACGATCAAAAGATCGTAACGCTCCGCAAAGGCGAGCGCTTTCTCGTAAAAGGCCCGGTCCGCCGCCTCGGGGATCGGATTGCCGGGATAGCTCAGCAGCAGGAAGGAAGCCTTCTCCGCCGTTTCCGGAGGGATGCTCTCCAACTGCGGAAGAAACCCGTTCGATTCCCTTAAAGGCATCAGAACGGGTTGAACGCCGGCCAGAACGAGGCTGGCCGCATAAATGGGATAGCCGGGATCGGGCACGAGCGCCGTATCTCCGGGATTGCACAGAGCCATCGCCAGATGGGCCAATCCGTCCTGCGATCCCATCAGGGCCAGCACCTCGCGCTGCGGGTCGAGCGTAACCCCGAACCGCCGGTTCATCCAGCCCGCGGCCGCCCTGCGGAATTCGGGCGTTCCCTCAGAGCCCGGATAGCCGTAGGCCTGCGGATTCTTCACGGCCTCCGCCAGGGCCTCGATGACACGCGGAGAAGGCGGAAGGTCGGGACTTCCGATTCCAAGGTCGATGACATCGACGCCGCGTTCCTCCGCCTCCCTCCTCCACTGGGCGACCTCGGCGAAAATCGCCGACCCCAGACTGCCTAATCTTGTCGAGCCGTATGCTTTCATCCGGAACGTTTCCCCCTTGAATCGACTTGTTTAATAAGCGGCCGCGGGCAGTACCCGGTGGACCCAGTTCATCATGGCCAGCAGATACACGGCGAGTGCGAAATAAGCCGCGCCGAACTTCCAGCGTGAAGCCGTGGGAACCTCGTAATAGGCATCGTTCTCGAACGGCTCCAGTTCGACATCGAAGTGCAGCACCAGATGCAGGCCGTCTTCACGCGTAACCCGTTCGATTTTAACCACTTGGACACGGTGAACCACTGCCTGCCGGGGCAGGGCGAATTTCGTTTCGAACTCGATCGCGTCCCAAGAGGTATGCACCATTTGCACACCTGCTTCATCTCCGCTCAGCTCGGAGTAGGTCGTAAAAGCAAGATCGCGCCGGTGATCCTCTCCCGGAATCATATACCCGTGCGCCAGCAAATGGTGGGCCGTCATGTCAAAACGCGGCTGAAAATGCATAAGCTGAGGCTTGTCGCGGAATTTGACGAATTTTTTGTATAAATCCCAAGCGAACAAAGCCCAGATGATCAGGAACAGGAAGCTTCGCAAATAAAGGATAACGGCCAGTCCACCGATCAGACCGACGAGCCACAGCCAGCGGGTCACAGCGGTCGAAATACGCCCCCCGTCCAGCGGATGGATCGGAAGAAGGTTGAGCAGGTTCAGAAAAAATCCGGTGTACGCGATCGAGATCAGCAGGTTGGAGTCGGTGTACACGCCCAGGGCAAATGCCGCCGTAGCTCCGATCGTTCCGAGCAGCGGTCCTCCGTAGGCGATGTAGGCTTCCGTAACGGCATCCCTGGGATTACGCTTCATGGTAATCAGCGCACCCAGAAACGGAATGAAAAGAGGCGCCGTGACCGGAAGCCCTTTTTGCTTGGCCGCGAGCACGTGACCGATTTCATGGATAAAAATCATCGCTACCAGCCCGATAGCGAACGGCAGCGGAGCAATGATCGCATAACTGGCGATCGTAATCGCGATCGAAATAATCGTCGCCCCGAATTTTCCGAACTTTCCGAATTTCAGCAGAAAAGCCCCGATGGCTCCAAGAACCCAGAGCGGATTTTTTTTAGATGATTTGGACGATTGCTTTTCCGGCAATTCTGTCACCCCTTTCCGGAAACGGACGGTCCCAGAGGGACTTCTCCGTTACCCCCATGCCTTCTCGAAGTCGGCT
Organism: Paenibacillus sp. RC84; assembly: GCF_041260495.1. NCBI lineage: Bacteria > Bacillati > Bacillota > Bacilli > Caryophanales > Paenibacillaceae > Paenibacillus > Paenibacillus sp. RC84. Next base: position 37,654 of record NZ_JBGBYL010000002.1, on the reverse strand, counting down.
TCCTTAAAACCTACGGTAACCCTGCTGCCGTCCGTTACGATCGGCCGTTTGAGCAATTTGCCGTTGGATGCAAGCAGGGCCAGCTGCTCGTCCTCCGTCATGCTTCCGAGCTTGTCTTTCAGTCCCAGCTCCCTGTATACTTCTCCGCCGGTATTGAAAAACTTTTTGAGCTCCAGGCCGCTGTTGCGGACAAGTACGCGGATTTCCTCCGCGGTCGGCGGCTGCTCCATAATCGGAACGGTTACCGGATCAAGCCCTTTGGCGCGCAGCCATTTCAGGGCGCTGCGGCACGTGCTGCATTTGCTGTATTCATAAATCGTTACGGACATAAAATGACTTCCTTTCATGGGACAATGGTAGCTAACGGTCTGCGGTTCGCGTACCCGAAAAAAACCTCCGCTGCCGATGCGGCGGGGAGGCTGGTTTTAAAAAAATCTCGGCCTGCTTGCCGTATGCTTTATACGCAGGGCTGCCGAAAAAGTTCCACCGGGCGGCCATGCGCGCAGGCGGCTCGTGACTGGTGGTCGGCAAAGCCTGTGGCGATAAGCGGCGGAGCGCCTGCTTCCGTATGTCGTAACCGGCAGGCATAGTCCTGCCGGCGCGCGGCCGGGTGCAGGCGAGATTGAGACCCGCAGCAGCTTAAGCACGCACCAGGCAGCACAGCCCGCTGACGCGGAGACCCTACCGGCAGGCGTCGAGCACCGCCTGCATGTCCGCCGGCAGCGGAGCGGTGAACTCCACCGGCTCCCGCGTGCCCGGGTGGACGAAGCCCAGCCGGTACGCGTGCAGCGCCTGCCGGGCGAGCGCCGGGACCGCCTCGCCGTCTACTGCCGGGGACGGGACGGCGGAGGGCGCTCCCGGCACGCCGTCGGCACAGTCCGCTCCGGCAGCGAAGTCCGCTGCGGCGGCGAAGTCCGGGCCGTACATCTTGTCACCGAGGAGAGGGTGCCCGAGGTGCTTCATATGGACGCGGATTTGATGCGTCCGCCCGGTTTCCAGCATCAGCCGCACCAGAGTGATCCCGTCGTAGCGCCGCACCGTCTCGTAATGCGTGACGGCGCGGTAACCGGACGGCGTCACGATGCGGACGTGCGGCTGCTCCGGGTCGCGGTCGATCGGAGCGTCGATCGTACCCCGGTCCTCCACTACCGTGCCGTGCACAATGGCCAGGTACTCCTTCGTTATGCTGTGAGCGATCATCTGCTCCGAAATCTGCTGGTGCACATACGGATTTTTCGCAATCGCAAGCACGCCCGAGGTTTCCTGGTCCAGCCGGTGAACCGGCCGGAAGCGGACGTTTTCCCCCCGCTCTTTCCAGTGATGCACGGCGGCGTTGGCCACCGTGTTCAAATAATGCCCGTGCGTCGGATGCACGATCATCCCGGACTCTTTATTGACGATGAGCAGGTACTCGTCCTCATACAAAATTTCAAGCGGGAGGTCTTGAGGCAAAATATCCTCCGACTCTTCCTCCTGCATCCGGATTTCGATCACATCTCCGCTGTTCACTTTGATGCTGATATATTCGCGCTTGCCGTTGACGGTAATCCCCTGTTCCGTCAGCTTGAGCCTGGAGAGCAGTTTCCGCGAGAGACCCATCCGGTTCTGCAAAATCGTTTTCAGATAGAAACCCTCCTCATCGGGAGGAACCACATACGTTAAAGGACTGTAATAATTTATCATTTTTTCCGGCGGAACACCTCGCCGCTGCGGACGTACTCCACATCCGTCTGACCTTCCCTGAAGTTGGCCGTGCGGGCAATCGTGAAGAAGAGATCCGACAGGCGGTTCAGGTAACGGCGTACCTCCACGTTGATCTCCTGGGTGCGGGCCAGCGTCACGACGCGTCTTTCGGCACGGCGGCATACCGTCCGGCAGATGTGGAGCGCAGCGGAACTCCGGCTTCCCCCCGGCAGAATGAACCGTGTAATATCGGGCGTTTCGGCATCGTATTTATCGATCCACGTCTCCAGATTGTCCACCATCTCCGCCGTCACTTTAAAAGGCCGCAGCTCCGTTTTGAGCAGAGCCAAATCCGAGCCGCAGTCAAACAGCTCATGCTGGACCGTAAGCAGGTCTTCCAGCAGGTCGGCAAACTTCTCAGGGTCCATAAAACTCATCGCCTGCCCCAGATAACAGTTCAGCTCGTCTACCGTTCCGTACGCTTCCACCCGTTCGTCGTCTTTATCGACACGTCCGCCGATGACACCCGTTTTGCCGGCGTCCCCTGTTCTCGTATAAATTTTCACCTGTATTCCTCCCGCTCACGCCAAATATCTTTCTTATATTCAGGGTAAAAAATCAACATCGCCCGTTCGCTTCATCAGCTCCGAAAGGCTCTTTTTCTTATCATAGCTTCCCCGGACAGGCAGTGCAAATGGATTCGGTCCGATATCCGCTCTCTGCGGAAACTGGTCCGGACGCTTTTATTCAGCGGTTAATCCCGCTATCTCGTACAAGAGATCCATATCAATATGTTTGCGGACGTGACCCGCGAGCCGGTCAAACGCTTCCTCCCGCTTTTCGCGAAAACGCAGTTCGGCGGAAAGAGGCTCCCAGCCTTTGCTTTGACGAGCTTCGTTCAGCCAGCATCTGCGGAAATCGTCATTATGAAGAATGCCGTGCAGATACGTTCCCCAGACCCGTCCTTCGAAAGCCGAAGCTCCCTCCGGATGCAAACCGTCCGCCGCACCGGCTTCATCCCCGGAACCCGCCAAGGAAGCGCGAAGGCGAAACGGCCGCTCCGACGTTTCGTCCGTCATCCTCGTCACGCCCATATGAATTTCATAGCCGTCGACCGGCAGATCCGGCATTTGGCGGAAGAGTCCGCAGCTGCCTTCGGCACGCACCGTTTTTTTCTCCGGCGTGAATTCAGTCGCCACCGGCAGAAGGCCGAGTCCTTCCCGGTCCCCCCTATAATCGGATTCCGTTCCGAGCGGGTCCGAAAGCGCCTCGCCCAGCATCTGGTAGCCCCCGCATATCCCGGCAACCCTGCCTTCACCGGCCGCGTGACGGACGATTTTGTCGGCCAGGCCGCTTTCCCGCAGGAAAAGAAGGTCGCTCATCGTATTTTTGCTCCCCGGCACAAGGACGATATCCGGATTCCCCCATTCGGCGGCGCTGCCGACGTAACGCACGGACACATCCGGCTCTTCGTGCAGCGGATCGATATCCGTGAAGTTGGAAATCCGGGGCAGCCGGACGACCGCGATATCGAGCACATCGGGCCGCCGACCGTCCTGCTGTGCGGCCGGAGCCGGTTCCAGCCTTCTTTTGGAATCCAGCGAAGCGGAATCTTCGTCTTCAATCCCCAGCTTCGGATAGTAAGGGACGACGCCGAGTACGGGTTTTCCCGTCCGTTCCTCCAGCCAGTCCAATCCCGGCTTCAACAGGCTGACGTCCCCCCGGAACTTGTTGATGACAAATCCCTTTACCCGCTCCCGCTCTTCCGGCTCCAGAAGCTCCAGCGTCCCGACGATCGACGCAAACACCCCGCCCCGATCGATATCCGCCACGAGGATTACGGGAGCGTCGGCCCATTTCGCCATCCGCATGTTCACGATATCCCGGTCTTTCAGGTTGATCTCCGCCGGACTTCCGGCTCCTTCAAGCACAACGAGGTCAACCGTCCGACGCAGCCGTTCGAGCGCGTCACACACGACTTTCTCCGCCAGGGGCAGGTAAGATTCGCGGTAAGCTCTCGCGTCCATATCCTGATAAGGCTTGCCGTGAACAACGACCTGGGAACGCATATCCTGAGACGGCTTCAGCAGAATCGGGTTCATATCGGTCGTAGCCGGTATGCGGCACGCATCGGCCTGGACCCCCTGAGCCCGCCCGATCTCTTTGCCGTCCGGCGTCACGTAAGAGTTCAGCGACATGTTCTGCGACTTAAACGGCGCCACGCGGTGGCCGTCCTGCACGAAAATGCGGCACAGAGCCGCCGTCAAAATGCTTTTGCCGACATCCGAAGCCGTCCCTTGTACCATAAGGGTCCTGGCCCGCGTTCCGTCCGTCCCGCTCCCGTTGCCCTCCGGTTGATCCGCTTCACGGTCAAGGTGAGTCGGGACCGTGCCTGTGCGTCCTTCTGTATGAGTGGAATTCCTCATGTTCATCGGCCGCCCCTTTCAAAGGAAATTTCACCGGCTTGAGCCGCTTTCAACACGTCTGACAAAGCGGCAAGCATGCGCTCGTTATCGCCGCGGAGTTTGACCGCCGTACGGAAATAACGCGTGCCGAGCCCTTCGAAAAGCGAAGCGTCCCGGATGAGAACCCCGCGTCTGCCCATTTCTTCTTGAAGGATGCGGACATCGATTAGGCTGTGCTCCGGAAGCGCGCACAACAAATAGTTGGTGTCGCTCGGTGTCACCGAGAGCCCGAGACCCGCAAGTTTGTCGGCAAGCCAGGGACTCTCTTCCTGCAGCCAGCGGATGGTTTTCGCGTGAAAAGCCTCGTCCTCCAGAACGGCGCATCCGATAAGCTGGGCGAAATAATTTACGCTCCACGGCACCTGCAGACGGGACATCCGGGCGATCACATCCGGATGAGCGACAATGAAGCCGAGCCGGGCCCCCGGAATCGCGTAAAACTTCGTCATGGAGCGAATCACGGCTACATGCTTGGATTCGGCCGCAAGCCGCAGAAGCGTCACGTTTTTTTCGTCGGGTACGAAATCGAGGAACGCCTCGTCCAGAATGAGCGGATGTCCGCTGCCGGCCAAGTCGTTCAGCAGTTCCCGGGAAAGGAGTCTTCCCGTCGGATTGTTCGGATGTCCCAGAAACAGCAAATCCGAACGCTTCACGGCTTCCTCGGCATCCGCCCGCTGCAGCAGGAAATCGTGTTCCGCACGCAGCGGAATCCCGTGGATACGGCCTCCCGTTTTCAGCACCGCATCCTCGTATTCGCTGAAAGACGGACGCGCAAGCCCCGTCACCTCGGGCTGCAGAACACGCACGATAAGGTCGATCAATTCGGCGGCGCCGTTGCCCACCAGTACGGATTCTGCGGGAACTCCGTATTTGGCGGCAATTTTTCCTGTTAGCTCCCGGACAGCCGGGTCCGGATACCGGACAATATGCTTCCAGCCTGACCGCAGCACTTCCTCCACCGCATCAGGCGGACCGAACGGATTCATATTCGAGCTGAAATCCAGAAACTGTTCCCGGCCGCGCCCGAACTTTTCCTCCGCCGTCCACACATCCCCGCCGTGTCCGTATCGCTCCAGCATAGTGATCCCCCCACTTTTTTGTCATTTCCTGTCCGTTTATATGCAAAAAGGCCGGGAGTCCGACGAACGAATCCATCCCGCCTCTTTTTTGGTTCCTTTCGGAGAGCCCGCCTGCTCCGCACGCTCCTTTTCACCCTACGGCAAAAAGCTTTTCGAGGGTATCCGGGCATCCAAACTAGGTCAAATGCAGCATGAAAGCGGCGGCAAGAAGCAGCAGAGCCTCCAGCAGCTCATTTAAAGCCCCGTAGGTGTCCCCCGTCAGCCCGCCGAGCTTTTTAGCCATCCAGGCCGCCAAGACTCCTCCAAGCGCAAAGGTGACCATGAGGAGCATAATCCCCCACCATACGGGCCCCGCCCCTTCCAAAACATGCAAAGAAGGCTTGAGCGAAAGCGTCCCGCCCGATTCATGGAAAAACGCGACCGTTCCGGCGCTCAGAAATAAGGCGATTGCCGCTCCCAGCAGCGCGAAGGGCTTTTTTTCCCCTTCAAAAAAACCGCCCAGACCGCCTCCGCTCCGCGCATACGGCCATAAAGCCACGGCTGCGGCCATGAAAGTCCGGCTCCAGACCGGAACAAGCAGCAGAATCCAGCTCCCGGTGAGAGCGCCGCCCGTCAGCAGCGGCACCATTACGCTCCACTTGAGAAGCAAGACCGCGACACATACAATGACGCCCATGGCTCCGACGCGGCTGTCTTTCATAATTTCCAGCATGCGCTCCCTGGAACGGTGGCTGAGCAGCCCGTCGGCCGTATCCATCAGCCCGTCCAGATGCAGCGCTCCCGTCAGCCCGATCCACAGGCACAGAAGAAGCGCGGCAGCGGGCAGAGGGGGAAGCGTCTTCTCCAGCACCCAGCCGGAGCCGGTAAGGAGGAGGCCCAGGATCATGCCGACCACCGGGTAAAAAGCGAGGCTCCGCCGCAGAACAGCCGGTGTCCACTCGATCCTTACCGGAAGCGGCAGCCGGGTAAGAAACTGGACGGCCGTTATCAGTCCAAACAGCCAGAGCTTTAATTCAGCAGCCAAATTGCGCATAGGACCCCTCCTGCCAGCCAGCCCGTCGCCCCGTAGAGCAGCCGGACCGTGCCGTCAATGTCTCCGCGGTTCCGCGGCCGCAGCGGCCAGCCCATGCGTGCGCGCTCGCTGACCACGGTTCCGTATGTATTGCGCCCGCCCAGCTCGATGCCGAGCGCGCCCGCGACCGCCGACTCCGGAATCCCGCTGTTCGGGCTCGGATGAAGCCGGGCGAAACGGCCGATCGAGCGGCCCGCCCGGAAAGCGCTCATCCGCGGCTGTACGGCCGCGGCCAGAATCAGCAGGATTCCGGTCAGTCTGGCCGGAATCCAGTTCATCACGTCGTCCCACCGCGCGGAGGCCCAGCCGAAATGCACATACCGGTCGTTCTTGTAGCCGACCATGGAGTCCAGCGTGTTCGCCGCCCGGTACAGCATCGCCAGAGGCGCTCCGCCGATGAGGGCGTAGAACAGCGGCGATACGACACCGTCGACGGTGTTCTCGGCGACCGTTTCCACGACGGCGCGCGTCAGCTCGCCTTCGTCAAGGTTCTTCGTGTCGCGGCCGACGATATAGCCCGTATATTTGCGAGCGGCGGCCAAATCTCCCGCGGCCAGGGGTACCGCTACCAGCCGTGCGGCATCTTTCAAGCCTTTGACGGCTACCGTCGTCGAAATAAACCACGTCGTCACCGCGTATCCCAGCCACGGATGTATCGCCGCGGCTGCGGCCGTTACGGCCGTCATGGCGGCAAATGCGGCCAGCATGACGGCTGCGGCCAGGACAATCCCCCGCCGCTTCAAGGAGCGCGGTGACAGAGAGGCCGCTTGTCCGGCCGTGTCGGCGGATGTGCCGGCCTCCAGCGGCACGCCACCGGCAGCCCCGGTCCCGGCCTCGCCTCGGACTCCTCCGGCGCATTCTGACGCGCTCTTCCGCGGTGCCGGCTCTTTCCTCAGCTTCCGTTCCAGAAAGCTGATCAGACTCCCGATGCGGATCACCGGATGCGTCGGCCACTTCGGATCGCCGATCACAAGGTCGACGGCAATAGCCGCCAGCATCATCCACAAGATTTCTTTCAGCGAATAAAAAATCATGAGTTCCCTTTATTCAAACCGGTAAGCCCGGCTTTTCAACTCGACAGGTATCCCGGCGGTCACCAGAAAAACCCGGCCGCAAACTTGTGCCAGCCGCTGATTCATCCGACCGGCGAGATCGCGGTACAATCGCCCGAGGGGATACTCGGGCACAATGCCGCTCCCCACTTCGTTCGTGACAAGAACGAGCGGTCCCTCGTAGGCTTCAACCGTCCGGACAAGCTCGTCCACGGCGGCATTCACTTGTTCGGCCGCATCCGGCGAAGACTCCGCCTTCAGCAGACGATTGGAAAGCCACAGCGTCAGACAGTCCACCAGAACGACGCCCTGGCTCCTGCCGCCGCTGCAAGCTTTCAGCACGGCGGACAGCTCCACCGGCTCTTCCGCCGTAATCCAGGGGAAGCCGGACTGCTCGCGCTGCGTGCGGTGCAGAGCGATCCGCTGCCGCATCTCCTCGTCCCAGATCTGGGCCGTAGCGAGATAAGTCCCGTGTGCGGCAAGCCGCGAAGACAGCTGCTCGGCAAACGAGCTTTTGCCGCTTCTGGCGCCGCCCGTCACGAGGACAGCTCCCGCTCCCGGTGTATGTTCATGCGCCAGATTCATCAGCCCCGCGACACTCCGGCGCTTTCGAAGGAAGCCATCTCGCGCATGATTTTGCCCGCCGCATCCATGAGCGTGAAGCAGAGCGCAGCCCCGGTCCCTTCTCCCAGTCTCATATCCATATGAAGCATGGGGCTGAGCCCGACCGCTTCCAGCATCCGTGCGTGGCCCTGCTCGTGAGACTGATGAGAGGCGATCATATACGGCTGGGACTCGGGAGCCAGCCGTGAAGCAACCAGCGCGGCGGCCGAGGAGATGAAACCGTCGATCACGACCGGACAAGCGTTCTTGGCCGCACCGAGTATGACTCCGGCCAGGCCCGCGATTTCGAGGCCGCCGACTTTCGCCAGCACATCGAGCGCATCGCCCGCATCCGGTTTGTTGACCTCGATGGCTCTGCGAACAACTTCCTGCTTGTGCAGCCAGCGGGCATCGTCGATGCCCGTTCCGCGTCCTACCGCGTCTTCTACGGCGATGCCCCCGAGCACGCTCAGCAGCGCGGAACTGGCCGTGGTGTTGCCGATCCCCATCTCCCCGGTCGCCAGAACCCGCACGCCGCGTCCGGCCAGCTCGTCTGCGACTTCAATGCCGGCGCGGATGGCCTGGAGAGCCTCTTCACGGGTCATAGCGGCTTCACGGGCCATATTGGCCGTACCTTTCCGGACTTTGCGAGTAAAGAGGTCCGGATGCTCCAGGTCGGCGTTGACGCCGATATCGACGCATACGACCTCCGCGCCCGCGTGCCGGGCCAGCACATTGACGGCCGCGCCGCCCTGCAGGAAGTTCATCACCATCTGGCGGGTCACTTCCTGCGGAAACGCGCTGACGCCTTCTTCGCAGACGCCGTGGTCGGCCGCCATGACGACGATGGCCTTGCGGCTCATATCGGGCATAACCTCTCCGGTAATCCCCGCAAGCTGGCGTGCCATATCTTCCAGCTTGCCGAGGCTTCCCGGCGGTTTAGTCAAATTATCGAGATGGACGGATGCCGCATCCTTCGCTTCCTGACGGAGCGGGCGAATGGCGCCGATTACATCCTGAAGTTCGTTCATGTTTGTTCCTCCTCGGTATGTAGTATAAGTCGGTATGTATGTAAACCGCCCTGCGGGCGGTCCGGATTCACTCTATTCAATCTCCCCGGCGCAGCAGGATTTGAGGAATGCCGTGATCCGGATGCTCCAGGACGATCGGTTCCGTCCCGTAGACGTCCAGGATCAGCTCGCTTCTCATAATTTCCTCCGGCGTGCCGATCGATACGCCTTCTCCCTCGTGAACGACGAGAAGCCGTTCGCAGTAGAGAGAGGCCAGGTTCAAATCGTGAAGGACGGCGACCACCGTCAACCCTTCTTCCCGCTGCCACTGCCGCACGTAGTCCATCAGCTGCATCTGATAGCCGATGTCCAGGTAAGTCGTAGGCTCGTCGAGCAGCAGCAGTCGGGGCTCCTGCGCCATCACCTTCGCCAGCGCCACGCGCTGTTTCTGGCCTCCGCTCAGGTTCTCGACCGTCCGGTCGGCCAGCGGCTCCAGATCGAGCCGCCGCATAATCCGGTCGATAAGCGCAGCGGCGTCCTCCCGGTCTTCGCCGAGCCAGTTCTGGAAAGGGAACCGGCCCATTTCGACCACCTCACGGACGGTGAAACCGAGCGGAGGCAGCGCATCCTGCTGAAGCACGGCAAGCCAGCGTGCCAGCTCCTTGCGGGCGTAGCCCGCGACTTCCCTCCCCTGGAGAAGAATACGGCCTTCCGTAAGGGGGTCTACGCCGGAGATAAGCCTCAGCAGAGTCGATTTGCCGCTCCCGTTGGGCCCGATGATGCCGAAAAATTCGCCGGGCTTCACCTCGAAACGGATATCTTTGAGCACGCGGGTTCCGCCGAAACTTTTTCCAGCACCCTGCACTTCGATGATCGGTTCCATCAGCTTCTCCCCCATTTCTTCTGTTTGCGCAGCAGATAAGCGAAGAACGGCGCACCCAGAAACGCGGTGATTACGCCGAGCGGAATCTCTGTCGGGCTTAGAAGCGTCCGGGCCAGCGTGTCGGCCCAAAGGACGTAGATGGCTCCGCCAACGGCGGAAAGCGGCACGATCAGCCGGTAATCCGGTCCCGCGATCAGACGGATCAGATGAGGCACGATCAGCCCGACAAACCCGATGACGCCGGATACGGAAACGGCCGCAGCCGTCACCAGTGTCGCGGTGATCAGCACGATCAATTTCGTCCGTTCGACATGGATACCCAGATGGGCGGCCTGACGTTCCCCGAGCGCCAGCAAGTTGAGTGTCCGCGCATAGCTGTAGAGCACAACGAAAGTTACGAGGAAATACGGAAGGAGAACGGTTGTGTACGACCAGCCTTTCATAGCGAGGCTGCCCATTAGCCAGAAAATGATTTCATTGACGACCTGCTTGGACATCGACACCAGAAAAGAAACCACGGAGCCGAGAAACGCCTGCATCACGACACCGGAAAGCAGCAGCGTCTCCATACGGATTTTGCCGTCAGTCCGGGCCAGTCGTAGAACGATCCAAAGCGAAACGGCTCCTGTAGCAAACCCGACGACCGGTATCGTCCACGTCCCGAAAAACGTCGTCTGCAGACCGAAGTAAATGACGAACGCCGCGCCGACGCTCGTTCCGCTGCTGACCCCAAGCGTATACGGGTCCGCAAGCGGATTGCGCAGAACGCCTTGAAAAGCGGCTCCCGCTACCGAAAGGGAGGCCCCGACAAGGATGGCCAGCATTACGCGCGGCAGCCTTACCTTCATAATAATCTGCTCCGAGGATACGGGCCAGTCCGGCGTGATTCGGTCTCCGATCCAAGGCAGCTTGCTCCCCAGAATCGAAGCGATCTGACTCACCGGCAGATGGGCCGAGCCCAGCGAAAGACTCAGCACAATAGAAAGAAGAAGGAGTAAAACTCCTACTCCTCCCCAAAGTCCCCATTTAGGTTTCATTTATTTCACCAAGTCCGGATAGATGGCTTTAGCCATTTGCAGGAGTCCCTCTGTCAGACGCGGTCCCGGACGGGTCAGCGTATTCTGGTCGAGACCGATTACCTGGTTGTTTTTGACCGCATTGATTTCGTTCCACCCGCTGCGTCCGCGAATGAGTTCTTCAAGACTCTTCTTCGTTTTGTCATCCACCACGTCTTTGGCGAATAAAATAACGTCCGGGTTCTGCTGAATGATTTTCTCCTCGCTGATCTGCTTCCAGCCCGTAATGTCGGAAGCGACATTGACACCGCCCGCCAGCGTGATCAGCTCATCCATGAATTCGCCCTTGCCGACTGTCCAGCCCGGAGAGAATTCGATGTAGACTTTTTTCTTCTTGTCCGCCGCTACGGTTTTTACGGCATCCGTAACTTTCTGACGGTCCTCTTTCATTTTTGCGACAACTTTTTCCGCCTGTTCCTGATGGTCGGTAATCTGACCGTAGAGCTGAATATTTTTCATGACGTCGTCAAGCGTCTTAGGCTCCACCTTGAACACGTTGATGCCCATGGCGCGCAGCTTTTCGACCGATTCTTTTTTCATCGAAACGCCTGTGAAAACAACGTCGGCTCCCGACGCGATAACCGATTCCTGGTTAGGCTGCGTAATTCCGCCCATTTTCGGCTTCGTTTTCGCTTCCGCCGGATAATCGTCAAAATCGGACACGCCGACGATTGTATCGCCCAGACCGATCGCAAAAAGAGCTTCCGTCTCAGCCGGCGAAACCGACACGATTTTACCGGGCGCTTTCTCGAACGTAAATTCCTTGCCTGTCGCATCGGTTACTTTCAAAGGATACTGCGTTTTCTTCGCGCTCGTTTGCGGAGCGGTGCTTGCCGCCGGAGAGGCCGAGCCCGCCGTCCCGTTATCCGTGCTTTGCTTGCCGCAGGCTGCCAGGCCGACGGCCATCGTCAAAACAAGCAGCAGCAGGGCGTATTTAAAACCCCTAGCGGTTCTTCGTTCGTTGTTCATGTTCTCTACTCCCTTGCTGATTTAGTTTGACTTGAAGTTGTCCCACGATGTTCGCGCATGTCAACAAAAAATCCCCTCTATCCGGAGATAGAGGGGATAACTTTCGGAATCACGAGGTGAAACGGCCGTCAGTCGGACGTCCTTTCCGGTTTCGCGCGATCCTCTCCTCGAAGGATATTGTGCTGCAAACCGGCAGGCAGGTCTCCTGACTTACGGATGACTGACCGTCTTGCCTTCCCATCCGCGCGCGGACAGTGGCATCGTAAGACGATCTCCGTATTACAGTGGCGGGACCGTGCCGGATTTGCACCGGCTTCCCTTTTCACCCTGGGCTTCGGCTCCGTTGGGAGACGCCGCTTCGGGACCTGACGGTAAACGTATGAGGTTGGGCCTTCAAGTTCATCCCCCATTATAGGCCAAGCGGCGCCGGAAAGACAAGGACTTTAGTCACCGCACCGCTTGCAGTTCCTCGCGCGGGCCATAGAGTCGTGGCGGCGCCGAGGCCGTCGCGTCAGGATTTAGCGGCGATCTTTTTGAGCACCTCGAACGACTGTTCGGGATTGCGGCTGTTCACCGCCATGAAAGCGACGAGCCCTTTGCCCTCTACGCCGTTATCCTTCATCCACTTGGAATACTGGAGCGGAATGCCGTACAGATGCGTCTCCTTCTTGGGCGCTTCGGGCGGATTCTTTTTCTTCCCGGCAGGTTCAATCGTCGCCTCGAGTACGCCCTCCGGATAGTCCTCCTGCTTGAAATGCTCTTCCAGCGGTAAAAATGCCCCTTCGGCCGCATAAATCTTAAACTGTTCTTCGGGGATGATCAGAATACCGTGATTGCCGTATCCCATTTCGACGATCATCTTCTCATTGGAAAAAAGCGGGGACGTATTCAAATAGATGGACGGCTTGTCCCCCACAAGCGCTTTCAACGAATTTTCAAGCTTAAAAGCGGCATCGACCGGTATACCGTCACGGGCCATCATAAAGATGGAAACATCCGCTTTGGGCTGGGCCTTCCCGCACCCGGAAACCAAGACGGTGAATAATAGAAGCAGTACAGCAGCCGAAAACCAGCGTTTCTGTGTCATCGTAATCCCTCCGTTGCCTGATAGCCTGTGCAAACGCTGCAAAAAAGCCGGCATTTACCGGCTCTTCTGGACTAGATTCATATATTCGTTAATCTTATGATCAAGTAGCGTACTCATTTCAATTACGGACTCGGAAGTCATAGCCTCACCGGACTGAACCATCTGTTCCAGTCTGTGCCGCATAAACTGAATTTCTTCTTCCAGGTGAAAGAGGGAGGCTAATTTGGCAGGTCGTTTGGATAACCAGCGTTGATCGGAAACGTCATGGCTGTACCAACCCGAGTTGTCGGCCAGACGATATTCTAAATAAGCCATACATATCCCTCCTTTACCCTAAAGATATCAGTTTTTTCCGATTCTGAAAACTATTTTTTGGGACAAGTCTTTACAATTTTTTCACAAAAGACCCAATACGGTCCAAAGCTTCGTTCAGCTGTGAAACGGAAGTCGCATAGGAGCAGCGGACGAAGCCTTCGCCGCCGTTGCCGAATACCTGTCCCGGAACGGCCGCCACCTTCGCTTCGGTCAGAAGCCGCTGAGCGAACTCTTCCGAGCTGAGGCCCGTCGAAGCGATGGAAGGGAACGCGTAGAACGCTCCCTGAGGCTCGTGGCAGTCGAGACCGATCTGCCGGAAGCCTTGAACGACCAGGCGTCTGCGCTGGTTATAGGACTCCATCATCCGGTCCTTCTCCTCCAGTCCGTTGCGGAGCGCCTCAAGCGCGGCAATCTGGCCCATGATCGGAGCGCACATGACCGTGTACTGATGGATCTTCAGCATCGCCGAGATCAGGTCCGGATGCCCACACATGTAGCCGACTCTCCAGCCCGTCATGGCAAAAGCTTTCGCGAAGCCGCTGACAAGAACAGTGCGGTCCCGCATGCCGGGCAGCGACGCGAAGCTCACGTGCTTGCTTCCGTAAGTGAGCTCCGCATAAATTTCATCGGCGATGACGATCAGATCGTTCTCTTCCACGATCCGGGCGATCGGCTCCCAGTCCTCGTACGTCATGATGCCGCCCGTCGGGTTGCTCGGATAGCTCAGAACGAGAACCTTGGATTTCGGCGTCAGACTTGCGCGGAGCGCCTCGGGCTTCAGCTTGAAGCTGTCCTTCGCGAAGGTCTCGATGCCGACCGGGACTCCTCCGCCGATCGTGACGATCGGGCTGTAAGCGATATAGCAGGGCTCCGGAACGAGAATTTCATCGCCCGGCGTAATCAGCGCGCGCAGCGCAAGGTCAATCGCCTCGCTGCCGCCGACCGTTACGACGACTTCATTCGAAGGCTCGTATTTTACGGCAAAATTCGTGTACAAATACTCGGCGATCGCTTCGCGAAGCTCAGGGAGGCCCGCATTCGGCGTATAGTTCGTCCGCCCTCTTTCCAGGGAATACACGCACGCCTCGCGGACATGCCACGGCGTCACGAAATCCGGTTCCCCGACGCCCAGAGAAATGATATCCTTGCTCCCGCTTACCAAATCAAAAAAACGCCGGATGCCCGAAGGAGGAATATCCCGGACCAGCGGTGACAAATAGCCCTGCATGGATTTCGGTTTACTTCCGATTTCTTCCTGGTTTATCATCGTCATCGTCCTTTATGGTGAGACCAGCATCCGATGATCATCCTCACGGTCATCAAAAATGATCCCATCCTGTTTGTATTTTTTCAGAATAAAATGAGTTTTCGTTGACAATACCCGGTCCAGTGTCGACAGCTTGCTGGAAACGAAAGAAGACACTTCCCGCAGCGTACGGCCTTCGATCTCCACAAGCAGATCGTAAGCTCCGGACATCAGATAGACCGACTTCACTTCTGGATATAAATAAATGCGTTCCGCAATCGCGTCGAATCCGGTTCCCCGTTCAGGCGTGATCTGCACTTCGATCAGCGCGTTCACCTTGTCGCTGTCCACTTTGCTCCAGTTGAGCACGGTGGCGTACTTCACGATGATGTGCTCGTCTTCCATCTGGCGGATGGCCGCCGTCGCCTCTTCTTCCGTAATTCCCAGCATGGTCGCGATAAGCGCCGGAGAACGGCGGGAATCTTCTTTCAGAATATCCAGAATCTTGTGCTTCAAATCGTCCATCGTCAAGCCTCCTACTAAGAATCGTCATGAATAAGGTCCAATGAAATCAAGCATCGGATAGGGAAAATCGTTATCTTCCATATTACACGCAGCCCCCGCCGAATTCAATAAAAAACGGAAGCGCAAAAAAGCCGCAAGCACGCGCTCCTTGCAGCTTCATCTCCCCGTCCCGGCAAGCGGTGCGGCATCGACCGGCGGCGCAAAACCGCAAGGTCGTTCCCCCAGCCTGCCGAGGCTTCGGTCCCACCGGCTTTCTGCCTGAAAGACCTCCGTGTATAAGCATTTCTCCCTTTGCCCGGTCTCCGGGGCAGCCGGACGTGCTTGTGCGGGGCTTGCTGATCGCAGGAGCCCGCCGTCCTGCCGGCTGCATTCCGCTCAGCCAACTGTACGGCTGTAGGCCGACTGCTTGCCGCGGAGCAGGCGCAGCATGGCGGATTCGATCCCTCTTTTGCGGTAGGAAGGCAGAATAAGAACCGAAAGGGATACTTCGTTCTCCCACTCCACATCTCCGGTACAAAAGGCGATTCCGACCAGTTTCTGATCCTCGTAAGCGGAAATAAAACGGCCGTTTCCGATTTGCTTCAAACTTTTGCGATCGACCTTCTGGGAAGTCAATTCTGTATAGGATTGTATAAAAGGGTTCAGGACCCATGGTTTAGGCATCTCACCGGACAACGAAATCATTCTTGCAGGCCACCTTTCTACGAACAAGTGAAGTTGTGATAATTATACATGATAATGTATTTTTATTCAATGACTTCCTCTCATATTCCACACCTTCACAAAAAAAGCCTATTCTCCTCCGGCCGCATCGTCCGTAATACGCGCAGGACAAATTACTCCTGCTGGCGTCCAGGATCTTCGTTAAAGACGCTGCAAGCGGCACGCCATTCCGCTTTCACAGCACGTACGGTTCCCAGCGCACAGTGCGACCTCGCATGACGGTGATCTTCCGCCCCCAGGCGCCGGAGATGAAACTCTCCGTTCTTTATATGTAACCTCCACAAATTTGGTGAAGCATTCTGCTTATCCCCCTATGTATACGGGCTGCCGCTTTATTTTTATTTATCCATGTCCACTGATCTTCCTGTTCCTAAAAGGGACCGCATACAAAAAGAGCTTTCCCCGGATTCAGGGAAAGCTCTTTTGTATAGGGACACCGATTACGCATCCTATCCCGGCACGCGCTGTTATGAGAGCGCCCTCGGAGGTAGCCGGGAATCAGAGGCACGACCGCGCCCAGCCCGGCCTACGGGAATTCATCCTTCCGCGATGCTGCCGGGATATGGGCCGTATCCCGCCGCCTCCGGCGCTTTATTCGCCGAAGATGCCCATGCTGAGGTACCGCTCGCCCGTATCGGGCGCGATGCACAGGACGCGCTTGCCGGGCCCCAGCTTGCGGGCCACCTGGATAGCCGTCCACACGGTAGCGCCCGCGGACGGACCGACGAGGATGCCTTCCTGGGCCGCGAGCTCGCGGGTGGTACGCAGCGCATCCTCGTCTTCTACCCGGACGATCTCGTCGTAGACGTCCGTGTTCAAGATCTTCGGCACGAAACCCGGCGACGTGCCGACCAGCTTGTGCGGGCCGGGTTCTCCGCCCGACAGCACCGGCGATCCGGCCGGCTCGACGACGTAGATCTCGATGCCGGGAATCCGCTCGCGCAGCACCTCGCCCGTGCCCGTGATCGTCCCGCCGGTGCCGGACGAAGCGACGAACGCGTCGAGCCTGCCGCCCGTCTGCTCGAGAATCTCCAAGGCGGTGGTCACCCGGTGAATGTCCGGGTTCGCCTTGTTCTCGAACTGCTGCGGGATGAAGCTGCCGGGAATGCCGCGCTGAAGCTCCACCGCTTTGGCAATCGCACCCGGCATACGTTCCGCCGCAGGCGTGAGCACCACATCCGCTCCGTAGGCCTTGAGCAGATTGATCCGCTCCTTGGTCATGTTATCCGGCATGACCAGAATCGCTTTATACCCCTTCGCGGCCGCGTTCATCGCCAGTCCGATGCCGGTGTTGCCGCTCGTCGGCTCGATGATCGTCGCGCCGGGCTTCAGCAGGCCGTCTTTCTCGGCCTGCGCTATCAAATTATAGGCCGCGCGGTCTTTTACGCTCCCGCTCGGATTGAAATATTCCAGCTTAACATACACGTCCGCATGCTCTTCGCTTGTCAGGCGGTTAAGCCGTACGGCAGGCGTGTCTCCTATCAGTTCGGCGATGCTGTTAACCAGTTTCCCGCTCATTTCCGCTCTCCTCCCCGTAACACAATTCTTTCTCTTTCCAACACAATGGGTCCAAACATATACCCACTATTTTTATAGGAATGGACAGCTCTGTCAAGAGTTTTCTGGATGCAGAACCTTTCTCATAAAGAGCCAGCTCAGGAACGGCGCGCTTCCGATCACAAGCAGCAGCGTATTAATCACCATCGTAGAGGTGCTTTGGGAGACAACGGCAATAAACAGCAGCGTACCGAGAATCCGCCCGGCATTCAGCGCCAGCTCCCTCAGAATGACGAACTCCTCCCGGTGCCTCACGCTTTCCTCGTCTCTTCCGATCAGATCAAATACGGACGACGTCATAGGAATCGTAAACAGCGGCAGAAAAAGGGACGTCCCGATCCCGAACAGGAGCAGGGTCATATAATTCACTTTCCAGAAAAACGGGAGTATGGCCGCGATGACCATCAGCACCCCGAGGAGCATCCCTCTGCTTCTGTATCTGGGTTTGAGCACACGGCCGACCAGCCAGAAACTCACGAAGGAAACTCCCGAAGTAACCAAAGCGTAGCTTCCGAGCTTTTGCTCGCTCGTCGTCGCGATATACACCAGCAGCGAAATCATAAACCCGAATACGCCTTCGCGGAAACCTTGCGCCATCAAAGCGGCACAAACCGGCCTCCACGGAGTATCGCCCTGCCGCAAATGACGGAAACCGTACGTCCAGCCGTAGGTGCCTTCGATCTTCCGCTTTTTCAGAAAAAAGCTCACCGCCACGCCGAGAACAAAAATACCCAGCGAGATCGAGAAGATAACCCGGTAACCGCTCGTACCCGCCATATGAACGATGATGAGTCCGGAAATCCACGGTGCCAGCATGCCGACGCCCGCTCCCAGCAAGCCCGCCCAGCCGTTGAATTGGTCCCGCGTTTCCCTGCTCGTAACCTCGAAGTAGACGATGTTGAACGCCAACCAGAAAAAACCCGAAGCCATCCCCTGAACCGCACCGAGCAGGAAAATGTAATTCACGCTGGACAGACCCAGCATCAGAACGAGCAGGTAAAAAACCGCCGACATGACAACACCCGCACGGAGGCAGTTCATTTTGTTATGCTCTTTCACCCACTTGCCCGCCACCCAGAAGGTGAGCGCCATCGCAAGCTGATGCGTGAGTGTAAACCATCCGATCATGGCAAAATCGCTTTTGGCTTTCCATAGATAAATACTGACGAACGTCCCGGACAAGGCGTTGGCGGCCGCAAAAAGCATATTTTCTATAAGCAGCAGGGCGGACTGGGCATCCAGTCTTCCAATGGTAGGTCTCTTCTTCTGTCCGGCGGAAGCCGGGGCATCCGCTTCATGTTCCCAGGGCTGCGCCGCAGCCGATTCCTTATCCGCTCCGAGCCAGCCTGCCAGCCGGGAGCGTCCCCGGTATTTGTCCTGCTGCATCCTCAAATCCCTTCCTTTCGAAGCCTGATCTTCCTTATCCTGTCCAAAAGAGGGCCTCTTCAAAGAAGCAGATAGGTTCCGTTTTTTTCCTGTTTCCCTTGCCGCATAACCCCGTTAATACGAAAAATTAACACCGCGTAGAGCTCTCGCCGCGCGATGTGACATCGTATGCAAAAAAACCGCTGCCATCCTAAGGACGGTTAGCGGTTTACGCTGCCTCTGTTTTAGTTGTCGGCTTGTTCTTTGGACGGATTCAATACGGCCAGAAGCTTCTCGCGGTCTTCTTCCGCCAAAAAAGTCTCGACCTTGAAACAAGACGGACACACAAACACATTCAATTTGTAGCCGGGATTCAGGAAAGCCCTGCCGACCGATCCCGGTATAACGGGGCTATAACCCGTACCCGCGGTTACCTGCGTGCCCCCGTGGAGCATGAGTTCCCGGCAGGCGGAGCACTCGGGCGCTTCCTCCTGGGTATCCAGCACATTCTGGACAGCTTCGGCGTACTCGTTCGTATACCCGGCGTCTTCTTCCCAGTCCAGGAAATCATCCGGAGCGGCCGCCGGTTCCGCTTCTTCAGCCGGCTCGTCCCCGTCTTCTTCATCCGCACCAAGCCGGAGACTGCGATAATCGCTCAGTTCGTTATAGCAGTGCGGACATTCTTCTTCCGGTCCGATTTCCGGGTCCCATACGATTTCCGTCTGGCACCACGGGCATACGGTTTTCAGTTCTTCCTCGTTCACGCCAGTTCACCTCCGACAGGTCAATGATTCATCAAATACCAGACGCCCAGCCCCATAAACAGTACGGCCAGAGCAAATAAGATTCCCCATAAATATTTCATCTTTCGCTTTCCTTTCCGCCATCGCCAAGCGGTCGAAGAGCCGGATTCGGATGCCCTTTAGGGCACGCAAGCTCCGACGACATACGAAATGGAGACGGATATCATCAGCGACAGCAGTCCCACCGCGCGATTGTCTTTCTGGATTTCTTCGTCGATTTTAAAATACGGCGTCAAAAATTCAAAAATAAAATAAGCGGCCATCAATAGAAGGAAGCCGTATCCGGCCCAAATGAGAGAGCGGATAAGCGAATCGTTGTTTTCGATAGCGAATCGGAACAGATTGCAGATTCCGAATATTTTACCGCCTGTAGCCATGGCCACAGAGACATTCCCTCGCTTGATCTCTTCCCAGTCATTATACTTCGTTACAATCTCGAAAATGGTAAGAAATACGATAACGGCCACGACCGCCACAGAGAAGTACGCTAACGCTCCAAGGTAAGGATTGCTGACCAACTGATTCACCTCTTCGTACAAATGTATGCCTCCTCCGTCGCAAGGAATGGTAAACAAGGGAAGAGACTGAGAAAATTCTCAGTCTCCGCGTTAGGCATACCGCCATTATATCATGCTTATTGTTTTTTTTCAGCCAGCTTCGCTTTCATGGCCGCAAGCTCGTCGTCGACTCCGTCGTTCTTGCCGAGCTGGTCGAGTTCGTCGTCGAGGCTCTTGCCTTTGGAGCGGAGCTCGCCGCTCGCTTGCGCTTCGGCTTCAAGCTGAAGCACCTTCTCGGACATGCGGTCGAAGCCTTTCGCCGCGTTGTCGGTTCCGAAACCGGACATCGCCTGGTTGATGTGCTTCTGGGCTTTCGCCGCTTCCGCACGGGCGATCAGCAGGTCTTTCTTGTTTTTCATTTTCGAAAATTCGTCTTTCATTTCGGCCAGCTGATTGCGGAGCTGATCGGCATTCGTTTTGGCGATGTCGTACTGGCGCTTCATTTCGTCGAAACGGGTCTGGTGCTCTTTCTTGTCTTCCAGCGCGCGGCGGGCGAGGTCTTCATTGCCCTGCTCCAGAGCTTTCATGGCCTGCTCCGTACGCTTGCCGACCATTTCTTCCGCTTCTTCGTACTGCTGCTTGAATTTCTTCTCGATCGCGATCTGCTTGGCTACCGCCACTTCCGCTTCCTGAATGTCCTGCTCCATGTCTCTGAGGAACTGGTTCAGCATTTTTACCGGATCTTCCGCTTTATCGAGTAAATCGTTCATCGAAGCCATCGTCAAGTCTCTAAGTCTTTTAAAAATTCCCATTTGGAATTCCCTCCCGCTTTCGTTTGAATTGTGCTTTTATAACTTTCATACTTTTTCATACGGGGGACCTGTAAGAACGTTTCAATCATTTCCAAATTATTTTTTCCGGATCTTCCGTCCGGTTACTTTAGCTCAACCACCGTCACACCGGTGCCGCCCTCGTTATAAGCTCCGATCCGGAAGCTTTTAACATGCTTGTGTCTGCGCAGATAGTCCTGGATGCCCGTCCGCAGCACACCCGTTCCTTTGCCGTGAATGACATACACTTGGGCAAAGTTGTTCAGGAACGATTCGTCGAGGAACCGGTCGAGCTCCATGATGCCTTCTTCCACGTTGGTTCCGCGAAGATCGACTTCCATGCGGATGTTGTCGTCCCGGGTTCTTTTAACCGTGGCGGCAACTTGCTGGACCGGTTTCTTCTGAGGCGACGCCTTGATCACTTCGAGGTCGGTCTTGTTCACCTTCATCTTCATGATGCCCAGCTGCACGGTGACTTCCGACGGATTCACGATTTCCACGACGTGGCCTTTCTGGCCGAGGCTCACCACGCGCACCTCGTCGCCCGGCTCGACCTCCGCCTTGCTCCGCTCGGGGCGCTTAGCTCCCGGCTTGCGGAGCTTCGGCTCGGCCTCGTCGAGGCGGCGGCGGGCCGCGATCAGCTTGTGATCCTTGATCGCGCCGGCCTCTTCCTTCGCCAGACGCCGCAGGTCGGCGATGATCTCTTCCGCTTCACGGCGGGCTTTGGCGATCGCGTCCTGCGCCTCGCGCTCGGCTTTGAGCAGCACCTTGTCGCGCTGCTCGTCCAGCTTGGCGCGCTCCGCGGAGAGCGCCGCCCGCAGCTCTTCGTTCTCGCGCCGGATCTGTTCGGCGCTGTGGCGTTCCGCTTCGGCGGTCAGCCGGTTCTCCTCCAGCGAGGCGATCATCGTCTCGACGCGCTGGTCCTCGTCGCTGACCTGTCCGCGCGCTTTGTCGATAATCGCGCGCGGAAGACCGAGACGCTCCGCGATGGCGAACGCGTTGCTGCGGCCGGGAACCCCGACGAGCAGACGATACGTCGGGCTCAGCGTCTGCACGTCGAACTCCATGCTCGCGTTGATCACGCCGCGGCGCTCGAAGGCGTACGCCTTCAGCTCGCTGTAGTGAGTCGTCGCGATCATGCGGCAGCCCATCCGGTGGATGTTCTCCAGCAGCGAGATGGCGAGCGCGGACCCTTCCGCCGGGTCGGTTCCCGCCCCCAGCTCATCGAGCAGGACGAGACTCTTGGGTGTCATATCACGGAGGATACCGATAATATTCGTCATATGGCTGGAGAAGGTGCTGAGGCTCTGCTCGATGCTCTGTTCGTCTCCGATATCGGCGAAGATGCCGTCGAAGACGCACAGCTCGCTGCCTTCTTCCGCCGGGACGAACAGGCCGGACATCGCCATCAGGCTGAGCAGGCCGACGGTTTTCAGAGACACCGTCTTACCGCCGGTATTAGGTCCCGTCACGATAATCGTCGTGAAGCTCCCGCCGAGTTCCAGATCGATCGGAACGACTTTGTCGAGCGGAATCAGCGGATGACGCGCCCTTTTCAGCTTCAGAAAGCCCCGGTCGTTCAACTTCGGCAGCGTTGCTTTCATTTCACGGGCAAGTCCCGCCTTGGCGAACGTAAAATCCAGCTGCGCGAGCAGTTCGACGTCCGATAGAAGATCTTCCTCGATTTCCGCAACCTGCGCCGTCAGCATGCGGAGAATTTTCTCCACTTCGGCTTCTTCCTTGAATTTCAGCTCGCGGATCCTGTTGTTTAGAGTAACGACGGCTTCCGGTTCAATGAAAAGAGTGGCGCCCGACGCGGACTGATCATGAATCATGCCCCCGAACGAAGAACGGTATTCCTGTTTAACGGGGATGACATAGCGGTCTCCGCGCATCGTCACCAGCGCGTCCTGCAGCATTTTCTGCACGGACGGGTTGCGGATCATCTGCTCCAGTTTCTCGCGCACACGCGCTTCGCCCGTACGCAGTTCGCTGCGCACCCGGGAAAGCTCGCCGCTCGCGCTGTCCATCACCGCCGCGTTGTCGTCGATGCAGCTTTTGATCCGGTCCTCGGTATCCTTGTTGTCGCTCAGGAGTTCGGCCCAGCTCAGCAGCATCGGAACCGGATGCTGTTCGTTCATCGTCTCCAGAAACTTGCGGAGCCTGCGGCCCCCGTAGATCGTAGTCGCGATATCGAGCAGCTCGCTCGGATTGAGCATCCCGCCCACTCTGGCACGGTGCACGGCCGCACGGATATCCCGGATGCCCCCGAAAGGGGCCCCGCCCTTAAGACGATCGACGGCGAAAGCTTCGTCCGTCGCCTGCAGGCGCAGCTTCACTTCCTCAAAATCCCCGGAAGGCTTTACCTCCGCCGCTTTTGCCGTTCCCAGCGAGGTGGCCGCGTGGCTGCTCAGTTTATGTGTGATTTTATGAAATTCCATTGTGTTAAACGTTTTGGTATTCAAAGCATTCTCCCTCATCACATCTAGTATGATCTCTTTATTATATCCAATCCGGGACAACGAAGCTATGGAGAGTTCTTTTATAACCTCCGGTTCATGCGAAAACGCCAAGACGGGCATGCTAAAGACGCGCATCCTGCCTTGCGGCGGGCGTACTTTTACGTCTTTCGGTCCCCGGGCCGCAAGAAGCGGGGAAACCGGTTCAGCGGGCGAATTAAGCGCAGACCGCTGCTTTGCGCCGTTCCGTCAACAAATCAAGGAGGTGCCTTTCCGATGCGATTTCTCGGTCATGTGATCAGATTTATCGTTTCCGCACTGGTTTTGATGGTTGTCAGCTGGATCGTTCCCGGTTTTTCAGTGGGCGGGTTCGTAAGCGCCCTGCTGCTGGCCGTCGTCATCGCCGTGCTGGCCTGGATTATCGAAAGCATTTTCGGCAGGCAGATTACGCCGTTCGGACGGGGAATCGTGGGCTTCCTGACAAGCGCGCTTGTCATCTGGCTGTCCCAGTTCATCGTTACGGGCGTACACGCCTCCATCATCGGTGCGATCCTTGCCGCTCTTGTCGTCGGAATTGTCGATCTGTTTATTCCGGTCTCTCCGTTTGACAGAAAAGACAGCCGGCGCAAAAGCACGCACTGACCGGCGGGATGCCGCGGCCGGATTCACGCTCTCTCGAGCGGGATCCGGCCTTCTTTTTTCACATCTTATTCGATGATTTGTCATAAAGGGTTCACTTGTTAGCCGCTGACTTCCCCGCCTTCCGGGTGTATGATGAGGGTGTATGAAACAAAGGGAGGGAAATTTATGAAAAAAACAGCAGCACTGCTGATGGCTCTTGTCCTTGTATTCGCTCTGGCTGCCTGCGGCAAAAAAACGGATACGGCGGCAACGGACGCTAACGCGACGGCAAGCCAGGAAATTACGCTTCAAGCTTCCAACTGGAAATTCGACCAGGCTGAATATAAAGTCAAAAAAGGCGAACCGCTTAAAATTAACCTGGACATCAAGGAAGGCGTTCACGGCGTATCGATTCCGGATTTGAAAGTCAGTCTCGACAACAACAGCAAGAGTAAGGTCGTCACTCCGGAGAAAGCCGGCACTTACAACATTCTCTGCAGCATTCCTTGCGGAAGCGGCCACTCCACGATGACAGCCAAGCTCGTTGTAGAATAAAATAAGCCCGCCGGTAATGACCGGCGAATTAACAAAAAGGCTTGCGGTTACGTATCGTCGATACGTTCCGCAAGCCTTTTTTGTTTTGCAAAGCGGGCCAGCCGCCCCCTGAGAAGCTTCTAGATTGACCGCCGTCATGCGGGGCCGCAGCGCGTGATCGCTTTTCCAGCAAGGGCGACACACCTGCCACAGTCTGTTCATCTTCGGCCTACGCGCCGGGATGGTTTCCTCTTTTTCTGCGCAGAAGGGTAAAAATACCGAATGCGGCCAGAGGCGGCAGGATCGACACGTAATAGAGCCCGCTTTCGGTCAGTTCAACCGAAGTGAGGTGCCATTCTCTGGCGGCCAGATAGCCGAGAGCGAAAGTCAGCATCGTCAGGCTGAGCTGCAGCGGAACGATCGGCATCCCGATTTTTTTACGGAATTCCCCGAGCCCCTTCAAAGCTCCCATCCGCAGCAGCAGCCTCACCGGAATGCTCAGCAGCGTCTGGGCGAAAATAAGCAGCAGAGCCAGGCTGAGCAAATCTTCCGACTGCTGGAACCAGACACTGTCGGGCAGGAACGTCCCCGCACTGAGAAGAGCCGCATAGACGCACACGAACATAATCAGCAGCGGCAGCAGGAAAAAGAACGTCACGGCCAAAGCCGTTATGACCGACTGCAGGAGGGCGGCGCCCTCCGCTTTTTGTTTTCTACGAATCCATACATAAAACCAACCCAGACATGCTGCAGCCATGATACAAGCTGTGGTCACAACGCTGCCGGCGGCTAACGTCTGTTCCATACGGTTTCTCCCTCCCTTGCTCCACAATCGCATCGTCGTCGCTCGCCGTGACGGAAGCAGGCTTAAGCGGGAGTGCCGCGCGCATCTGCGTAGTCTTGCTTGTACGAGGAGTACCGGTGCAACTTCCAGCCTCCGCGCTTCACGCCGACCGGATCGCTGGAGAGCCGATTAAATGAATAAAAAACCTCCCTTACGGGAGGAAGTATCCTTGAACTTACATGCTCCGCTGCCACAATTTCCGGGCCCATTCCATAACGTCATTCAGGATATAAGGAGCAAACCGGGACTGGCCGAGCCTGTCTTGAACATAGTCGGACGGCAGAATTGTCATGATATGAACCGCAACCGCGGCAATCACAAACGCTTCCAGCGCTCCGAGCAGCGCTCCCGTCACCCGGTTAACGGTATGCAAACCAGGCAGCCGGGCAATCAGGTTGAGCATTCTCCCCCCGATTCCAAGCGCAAGCTTCACCAGAAAGAACAGCAGGGCGAAAGAGAGGGCATTCGCGATATAACGCTCCAAATTCAGCCCTTTTACCAAAAACTCATATTTATCATAACCGGAAAAAGAAGAAAGGGAAAGCCATTGCAATAAATACGTGGCAACGGGCTCGTAAAAACGGACGGCGACGTACAGGGCGATAAACAATCCGGCAATTGAAACCAGCTGGGAAATCAATCCCCGCGCGTAGCCGAGAACAAGTCCTCCGGCAATAAGCACGAGGATAGACCAATCCAGTACATTCCAGGAAGGAAGAGTCATTATCCTTTCGGTTCTTCCATCACAAGCTGAATCCATTCGTTATACTCCGTTTGAAGCTTCGCATACTCGTCCTGCAGCTTGCGGTGTTCTTCCTGCAGCTCATCCCATCGCCCGCTCATCTGTTCATGCAGACGGCTCATTTCTTTGAGGCCCTGCTCCGCTTGAAGGTGAGCCTGCTCCAATTCCTCCAGCTGATGCCGGAGCAGTCCGCTCCGCTTTGCTTCCGTTTCTAGTTCTTCGGTAATCCGGGCCACTTCCTGGCGGAGCTGTTCGGTTTCTCCGCGCAGGCCGCCGAGTTCACCAAGGCTGGCGCGCTCCTGATCGGCCTGCTCGTCCATAAGCTGGCGGTATGCGTCCAGCTCTTCCTGCAACGACCGGCGCTCCTGCATGGAGCTGTCCAGCTCCCGGCGGATGGACTGCTCCTGCAGCACCTGCTCGTGAGCCATCTGCTGGGTCGCGGCAACTTCGCGGAGGGCGGCCGTCAGCTCGGCATTCAGCGCCTCACCGGACGCTTTCGCCTGGCTCAGCTCCTCGCGCAGGTTAGCCTCTCTTGCTGCCGCTTCGTCCCGACCGGAAACCGCCGCATGGAGCTGTTCCGCAAGCTCTTCGGCTTTCTGACGTTCTTCGGCGGACTTGTCACGCTCGGCTGCCAGCTCGCGTACCGCGGCTTCGCGGGCGGCCTCCAATACGGCAGCCGTTTCCTGCAGCTTAGCCGCCGCCGCGCCCTGGCCTTGCTCCAAATCTTCGAGGAGCGCTTCCGCGTCCTGACGCGCCTGGTTCAGATCGGCCCGAAGTGCCTCTTCACGCTTAAGAGCTCCCTCCAACTGGGCGGCAAGTTCAACCGCCGCAAGCCGCTCTTGGGCCGAACGGCCGCGTTCCGACGCAAGTTCTTTGTCGGCCTTCTCGCGGGCAGCGGCCACCTGGGTAAGCATGAGTTCACCCTGCTTGAGCGTTTCGGTCAGTTCTTCCTTAAGAGAAGCCTCCAGCTTGGCGCGGTCTTCACGGGCGCGTTCCACTTCCAAACGCGCTTCTTCCAGCGCCTTCTCCGCTTCACGGAGCCGCTCGTCCGCGGTGCTCCGCCCCTGCTCCAGGTCTTCCAGCAGCGCTTCGGCATCCCTGCGCGCCTGCTCCAGCTCGCCGCGGAGCGCATCTTCGCGCTCTTCGGCGGCATTCAGGCGAACCACCATTTCTTCCCGTAAGGAGGCTGCGCGGGCTTCCGCATCCCGCTCCGCGGCTTTCGCGGCACTAGCGGTATTTGCGGCGGCTGCCGCTTCCTCCTGTGCGGCGCGCAAGGCTTCGGTCACTTTCCGCAGCTCCTTGTCCGCCGCGGATTTATCCTGCTCGAGGTCTTCGAGCAGGGCTTCGGCATCCTGACGCGCCCCCATCAGCTCCGCACGGAGCGTTTCGACAAGCTTCGCGGCCGATTCGCGCATCTGCACCGCTTCCTGCCGGGCCGCTTCAAGCGCTTCGGAGGTTTCGCGCAGCTTGGCTAGGGCGTCGGTCTTCTCCATTTCGGCCGCTTCCCGGGCCGCTCTGTCCCGCTCCGCCGCTCCCGCCGTCTCCAGCAGCTCCCGCTCGGCACGTTCGCGTTCCGCGGCAAGTTCGCGCTGATGGGCGGCTTCGGCTTCCCGCTGTGCGGAAGCCAGCTTCTCGGCCGCTTCCCTCTGAGCCTCCTGCAGCTTCTCCGCCGCCTCCAGCTCCGCAAACTCGAGCTGTTCGGCGAAATCTCTCCGGGCGGCCGCCAATTCCTCCGCCGCTTCGCTGCGGGAAGCCGCCAGTTCTCCTGCTTCCTGCCGGACGGCCGCAAGCGCCTGCTCCGTCTCACGAAGGCGCGCTTCCGCGGCTTCCTTCTCGCGCTGGACCGCTGCACGCGCCTCGGTCTCCCGTTCGGCCGCTTCCATCGCTTCCAGCAGCTCCCGCTCCGCTCTCTCGCGCTCTTCGGCAAGTTCCCGGCGGAGTGCTTCCTGTGCGGCTTCCGCCTCGCGGCGTGCCGCTTCCAACCGGGCCGCCGACTCTTTGCGGGCGGCTTCCAGCTCTTCCGCCCTGCGCTCCGCCGCCAGAAGTTTCTCCGCGGCAGCGTTCTCCGCGGCTTTCAGTTCGGCCGCCGCTTCTCTGCGCACGGCTTCCAGGCGCTCTTCCGCCTCCAGTTGAGCCAGTTCCAGCTCATCCGCGCTTTCCCGCTTCAGAGCTTCCAGCTGCGCCAAGGAAGCTTCCTTCTCTGCTTCCAGCTCGGCCGCTTTACGCTCGGCGGCTTGCAGCGCTTCGGACGCTTCGCGCAGCTTGGCCTCGGCGTCGTCTTTCTCGCGCTGGAGCGCTGCACGCGCCTCGGTCTCCCGCTCTGCCGCTTCCATCGCTTCCAGCAGCTCCTGCTCGGACTTCTCGCGCTCTGCCGCCAATTCCTGCCGGAACGCTACACGCGCGGCCTCGGCTTCGCGCTGCGCTTCCGCCAGCTTATCCGCCGCTTCCTTGCGGGCCGAATCCAGCTCCTGCGCTTCGCGTACAGCGGCTTGTAATTTTGCTGCGGCTTCGCGCCGCGCTTCCTCCAGCTCCGCTGCCGACTCCCGTCTTGCGGCGTCGAGCTGTTCTTCCGCTTCCAGCTGAGCCAGCTCCAGTTCTTCGGCTCCTTCACGCTTCAAAGCTTCCATTCGCTCGGAGGTTTCCCGCTCCAGCGCTTCCAGCCGCGCGGCAGCTTCTTCCTTCTCCGCTTCCAGCCCGGACGCTCTTTGCTCCAATGCCTGTAAAGCCTCGGACGCTTCGCGCAGCTTAGCCTCGGCGCCCTCTTGGCCCCGCTGAGCCTCCTTGCGCGCCTCGCTTTCCTGTTCCGCCGCTTCCATCGCTTCCAGGAGCTCTTGCTCGGCCCGTTCACGCGCCGCCTCCAGCTCCTGCCGGAACGCCTCGCGTGCGGCTGCCGCTTCACGCTGTGCTTCTTCAAGCTTGACTACCGCTTCCTTGCGGGCAGTCTCTATCTTTTCGGCTTCGCGTACGGCCGCCAGAAGCTTGGCTGCCGCTTCGTTCTCGGACGCCGTCAGCTTCTCCGCCGCTTCACGCCGTGCGGCCTCCAGCTTCTCCTCGGCTTCCATCTGGGCCAGTTCCAGCTCTTCGGCGCTTTGCCGCTTCAGAGCTTCCAGCTGCGCATCCGCCGCCTTCCGGGCCGCTTCCAGATCGGCCGCTTCCCTGCGCAATGCTTCAAGCTGCTCTTCAGCTTCAAGCTGCGCCAGTTCCAACCGCTCGGCAGACTCTTTCTGCAGAGCCTCAAGCTTCTCCGCAGCTTCCAGACGGGCTGCGGCCAGGCTTTCCTCCGCTTCCTGCCGAGCCGTTACCAGCGCTTCTTCGGCATTCCGCAGCCTCGTTTCCGCAGCCGCTTTCTCATTCTCCGCCGCTTCTCGCACCGCTTTGGATTCCAGACGAGCCGCTTTGAGCGCTTCCGTGGATTCGCGCAGCTCTTCTTCCGCCGAAGCCTTGTTCGCCTCCAGCTCTTCCAGAAGCGCCTCCGCGTCTTTACGGGATTTTTCCAGCTCGTCGCGGATTTCTTCCAGCTGATCGGCCGCTTCCCGCAGACTCTGCTCGCGCTGTGCGGTTTGTTCTTTGCTTTCGGCCAGCTCGCGCTGCATGTGCTCCCCGCGCTGTTTCATCAGCGCAAGTTCGGTGCGCTGCGTCTGCTCGCGCTCCCCGGCTTCGCGGAGCTGTTCCTTCAAGCTCTCCGCCTCGGCTTTTTCCCGCTCGGCTTCCTCCAGAAGCGCTTCGGCGTCTCTCTGGGCCTGCTGGAGTTCGCTACGCAGCATTTCCTCGCGTTCAGCGGCCTGCTGCGCGTCGGTATTCAGCCGCTCTTCTCTTTCGCGGCTTTCGTCCGCCTCCAGCTTCGCCAGCTCGAGCTCGTCCTTCAGCTGGCGGAGCTGTTCGTCCGTGTGCTTCTGCTCACGCGCCAGTCTCTCCAGCTCGGCCGCAGCCTGCTGCCGATTCTCTTCGGCGGAGGCTTTTTCAAGCTCCAGCTCCTCCAAGAGCGCTTCGGCATCCTGCTTCGCCTGATCCGCTTCCTTCCGGACCGCGGCTTCTCTTTGGGCCGCTTCCGCAAGCTCCTGCCGCAATTGCTCCATCTGCCCGTTCTGCTGCCGCTCACGCTCTTTGGACGCCTGCAGATCGCGCTGGACTTGCTCGCTGCGCTGTTTGACCAGCTGAAGCTCGGCCCGCAGGGTCTGTTCCTTCTCCGCGGCTTCCTGGATTTGTAGAAGAGCGGCCGCCGATTCTTCTCTCGCCTGACCGGCCGCCGTTTTTTCCTGTTCCAGCTGCTCTAGCAGCGATTCGGCATCGCGCTCCGCCTGCCCGATTTTGCTTTCGAGCGTCTTGATTTGCCCCGCCGCCTGCTCCAGCTCCTTTTTCCACTGATCGGCCTGACGAGCGTCTTTTTCCATCTGCTGTTTAAGAGACACCTGTTCCCGCTGAAGCTTCTCCGTGTTTTGTCTGGCCTGCTGAAGCTCGGCCTTGAGCTGCTCTTCCCGCTTCGCTCCCTGCTGGGCCTTCTCCTTCGCCGCGTTCAACTCCCGCAGATTCTGTTCCGCCCGCTGCTTCGTCTGCTCCAGGGATGCCGTAAGCTCCTGCTGGCGCTTGGCCGCCTTGGCTCCCTGCTCCCGGGCCTCCGCCAGCTCGGCTTTGCGCAGCTGCTCCTCCTGCTGGGCCCTTTCGAGCTGCCCGCGGGCCGTTTCCACGGCGGCGTCAGCCTTGGAAAGCGCCCGCTGCAAATCGTTCAGCCGGTTTTCCGTCTCGCTGAATCTCTGTTCGACTTTGGCTTTCTCATCCGTCAGATTGACGGCCGCCAGCACCGCGATTTTGTAGGTATCGAGTCTCGGATAGCTTTCGGCGATCTGGACCATCTGGTCATTGACTTCCGCCGCCACTTTGCGCACGTAGCCGGGGCTGTTATGGGCTTTCAGTTTATATTCATTTCCATATATATCAACGATGATTTTCGTTTTTTCTTCCGAATTCATGAGATATCCTCCTTCGGTTTAAACACTCGAAATCCGGCCGCCTGCATGGCGGTTCCGGTTGAAGACATCGGACTTTTCCATTTGTTTCCTTGTTTTATAGAAAAAAGCCGGTCCATCGAAAAAGAATTCGATGCGACCGGCCCTATTTCCTTCCGTAGCCTTGATATTTCAGCGAAAGATCACTTGCGGAGCTCGGCTCCGAAAGCCGATTCCAATGCCGCCACGACACGCGCATGCGTTTCTGTGACTTCTTCGTCCTGAAGCGTGCGCTCGGGATGACGATAGACCAGCGCCAGAGCGACGCTCTTCTTGCCTTCGCCCAGACGTTCTCCCGTATAAATATCGAACACGCGGATGGATTCCAGCAGCTCCGCCGCCGTTTCCGCCGCCAGGCGTTCCAGATCGCCTACCGGTACAGCCGTATCCACGACGAGCGCCATATCGCGCCCTACCGCCGGATAGCGGGGAAGTATGCGGTAGTCCACTTCGAAGTCGGCCTGCTGGAGAAGCGGATCAAGCTCGGCTTCCAGCACGTAGGTGTCCTCGAGGTCCCGCTTCTTCTGAAGCGTCGGGTGCAGCTGCCCCATGTAGCCGATGGACCGGCGCTCTCCATCCGGAGTGAGCAGGAACAGTTCTGCCGTGCGTCCCGGGTGGAAGCCTTCTTTCTGTGCGGACCTGAATTCGATCGTTACGCCCAGGTAAGAAATCACCCGTTCCAACACGCCCTTCAAGTCGTAGAAGTCGGCTTTGCGGGCTTTCTGTCCCCAGTGAGCGCCGCTCCAGTTACCGGTCATCGCGATGCTCAGCAGACGCTTTTCCTGCGGCTGTGCGGTCAAGGCCGTCTCCTTGGACAGGAATACCGTGCCCGTTTCGAAAATCGCGACATCGTCGTTGTTCCGGTTGCGGTTATAGCTCATGACCTCAAGCAGATGAGGAACAAGGGACGTGCGCAGCGCGCTGCGGTCCTCGCTCATCGGCATCGCAAGCGGGATCGGCGTGTATTCCGGATATAGACCCGGATAGTCGGCGGCGTTCTCCCGCTGTCCCAGCGTGTACGTGATCACTTCATGCAGGCCGCTGCCCGTCAGCAGACGGCGGATAGTCCGGCGAAGGGACTGCTCGCGCGTCAGGGAGCCGGGAGTCGTTACGCCGGTCATCAGCGTCGTCGGGATGTTGTCGTAGCCGTACAGGCGCGCCACTTCTTCAATGAGTTCGACGTCACGGGTAATATCCCCACGGCGACCCGGCACGTGAACGAGGAGAGAGCCCTCTTCGAGCAGTCCGTATTCCAGACCGAGACGGTCGAAAATTTCTTTGACCTGCTGCAGCGAAAGATCCGTTCCAAGGTACGTATTGGCACGTTCCAGCTTCAACGGAATCTTGACGCCGGAGAAGGTTTGAACGGTCTCCTGCACGATGCCTTGGGCGACCTGGCCTCCGGCGCAAAGCACAAGGAGAGCCGCCGCACGGTCAAGCGCAGGAATGACCGCTTCCCGATTGACTTCCTTCTCGAAACGGAGGCTCGCCTCCGAACGCAGACCGAGCTGGCGGGACGTTTTACGGACAGACGGGCCGGCAAACCGTGCCGACTCCAGCAAAATCGAAGTGGTGCTTTCCGTCACTTCGGAATTGGCTCCGCCCATAACGCCAGCAATCGCGATAGGTTTGAGGACGTCGGTTATAAGCAGCATGTGCGGCTCCAGCGTGCGCTCCACATCGTCCAGGGTAACCAGCTTCTCCCCTTCCTTCGCAAGGCGGACCTCGATTTTGCCGCCCGCGACCTGATCCGCGTCAAATGCGTGCAGCGGCTGGCCGTATTCCAGCATCACGTAATTCGTCACGTCCACGATGTTGTTGATGGGCCGGATGCCCGCCGCCATCAGACGGTTCTGGAGCCACAGCGGAGACGTGCCGACACGGACGCCTTCAATGAGGCGTGCCGCATAATGCGTGCACTGCTCGGGAGCGGCGATGGAAACGGAGATTTTGTCTTCCGCTTTGACGGTACTGAAATCCACATTAACGTTGCGTCCCTCTTCCGGCAGCTTCACCGGACGCCCGAGAATCGCGCCGATTTCGTAAGCGGTGCCGATCATGCTGAGACAGTCCGATCGGTTCGGCGTCAGCTCAAGTTCCAGAATGTTGTCGCTTAGAGCCAGCACGTCCACGACCGGCTTGCCGATCTCGGTATTTTCCGGAAGAACCAGAATGCCTTCCTGAATTTCCTTCGGCAGCAGTTTATCGTTCATGCCCAGCTCTTTGGCGGAGCAGATCATGCCCTGGGATTCCACGCCGCGAAGCTTGGCGCGCTTGATTTTGAAATCTCCGGGAAGTACGGCGCCGATTACGGCAACCGGGACCTTTTGTCCGGCATCCACATTTTTGGCTCCGCAGACGATCTGCAGGTCCTCACCCGTTCCCACATCGACCGTACACACGTTGAGTTTGTCCGCATCGGGGTGTTTCGTCTTCGATTTGACAAAGCCGACGACAACGCCCGACACGCCTTTGTTCAGCGATTCGACAATGTCGACTTCGATACCGCTCCGTGTCAATTTATCTGCAAGGTCTTCAGCCGTGAAGCCCTGTACGTCTACATATTCCGACAGCCATTGATAAGAAACTTTCATCGTCTTCTCCTCCTTCTCTCCGGTTTATAGGTGGACGAACTGCTTCAGGAAGCGCAGGTCGTTCGTATAGAAATTGCGGATATCTTCTACCCCGTACTTCAGCATCGCGACCCGTTCAGCCCCCAGGCCGAAAGCGAACCCGCTGTATTCGTTCGGATCGTAGCCGGACATTTCGAGCACCTTCGGGTGAACCATGCCGGAGCCCAGAATTTCGATCCAGCCGGTCTGCTTGCAGGTCCGGCAGCCTTCGCCGCCGCACATCATGCAGGACACGTCGACTTCCGCGCTCGGCTCGGTGAACGGGAAGAAGCTCGGACGCAGACGGATTTGCGTCTGCGGGCCGTACAGCTCGCGTACGAACTGGAGCAGCGTCCCTTTCAGATCGCTCATCCGGATGTTCTTGTCGATGACAAGCCCCTCGATTTGCGTGAACTGGTGGGAGTGGGTCGCGTCGTCGTCATCGCGCCGGTACACTTTGCCCGGAGAAATGATTTTGATCGGCACGGCTCCTTTGCGGCCTTCCATCGTCCGGACCTGGACAGGCGACGTTTGGGTGCGGAGCAGGAGCTCCTCGGTGATGTAGAACGAATCCTGCATATCGCGGGCCGGGTGGTCCTTCGGCAGATTCAGCGCTTCGAAGTTGTAGTAATCGCGCTCCACTTCGGGCCCTTCCACGACGGTGAATCCCATCCCGATGAAAATGTCCTCGATCTCTTCGACGATCTTGTTCAGCGGATGAACGGCTCCCTGTACGGACGGACGGCCCGGCAGGGAAACGTCGATCGTTTCGGCGCGGAGGCGGTTTTCCGTCTCCTGGCGGTCGTATTCTTCCTGCTTCGCCGCGATCACTTCTTCAATCGCACCGCGGACGTCATTGGCCACCTGGCCGATAACCGGACGCTCCTCCGCGCTTAACGCGCCCATGCCGCGCAAAATTTCGGTCAGCGGCCCTTTTTTGCCCAAATACTTGATTCTGAGATCATTCAGCTCCTGCTGGCTGCCGACGGCGGCCAATTCCTGCAGCGCTTGTACTTTTAACGCTTCCAAACGTTCTCTCATGTGTAATCCCTCCTTTAGATCTGGCAACCCTTGACGGTTTCCGGACAACAAAAAAAGCTTCTCCGCCCGGTAAGGGACGAAAAAGCCGTGGTACCACCCTTGTTAGACCGCCTGCTGCGCAAAATGCCTTCCCGGAAGGTCATTTGCCTCTGACGTGTCTCACTCTTCGAAATAACGGTTCGTAGCCGGTACTCTCTACTGACTGGCCGCAGGCCACGGTTCAAGAGACTGCTCGGGAGCGAACTTCGGCAGCCTGGTTCCACGGGGACGCTCTCAATCTCCGGCGTCTCCTCCCTGTCAGGAAGCACTGCGTACTCTTCTCCTTCATTGCATTTGCTATGGAATTGATGCTGCGTTTAACTATGCCACCTATTATATGAAAATCGGCGCGGCGTTGCAAGCCCATTCAATGCCCGCTTCCCTTGCAAAAAAAAGAACATGCGGCGGTTACGTAAGAAGCTTGAGTCCTACGGCCGCCGAAATAATCATGGCGATAAACAAGATGCGGCGCCAGTCTTTGGACTCGCCGAACATAAACATGCCCAGCAGTGTGCCTCCGCATGTGCCGATTCCCGTCCACACCGCGTAAGCCGTGCCCATCGGGATCGATTCCATGGCAAAGGACAGCAGCGAAAAGCTGATGCCGAAGCCGAAGAAAAGCAGCGCGTAAGCCCAAATCGTCTTCTTCTGCGCAATTTTGTTCATGGCGAGTACGCCGAAAATTTCCGAACATCCCGCCAATATCAGTGCGGCCCATGCCATCAGGAATTCGCTCCTTTCGCCGGTTCTTCCGGTTCTTTCGTCGTGATTTTAAGCCCGACCACACCGCCGAGCAGAATCAGGATAAAGACAATCTTCAGCCAGCTGATCGGCTCTCCGAACACGATCGTTTCCGTAAGGACCGTTCCCGCCGTGCCGATCCCCGTAAATACCGCGTACACCGTTCCTACGGGCAGACGGCTTGTCGCCATCAGCAGCACCCAGAAGCTGAGCAGGATCGCGGCTCCGGTCAAGATCCAGGTAAACGCGTCGTGCGCATGTTTCAGACCCGAAACCCAGCCGATTTCCAGCAATCCCGCCGCCAGTACATAAAACCAGTTCCGATTCATAATCGAATTATGCCTCCTTCTTTCCCCTTATGCTCATGAAGGCTCATGAATGAGAGATTCCCCGCCAGTAGACGTCCCACGAAGCCTCCAGCCTTTTATCGTAGCTTTCGGCGGTACCGTACAGCAGTTCCACAATGATCCCGTCCATCAGACAAAGAAAAGCCGCCGCAGCTTTATCCGGATCGACGCCGATAGCCGAGCAGTCCTCGGTAAACACGGACGTAAGCCGCTCCTCCATCCGGGACAAGTACGCATAAGAGAGCTCTATCGTTTCCCGGTACACCGAGGCCGGCGGAAAGTACATCATCCGAATCCAAAACTTCGTCGAACCGTTATGCTCGTACTTGCCGCGCGTATGGGACAACAGCTTATACAGCTTGCGGTCGAGCGCCTCGCCGCCCGCTTCCAGATGCGAGGAGGCAAATTCCAGCTCGCCGCGGGACGCATCCTGCAGCACACTGAGAAACAATTCCTCTTTGCCTTTAAAGTGTGCGTAGATGGAAGGCGTTTTTATCCCTACGGCTTCGGCGATATTTGCCATAGAGGTGCCTTCGTAGCCTTGTGACGCAAACAAATCGAGTGCCGCGGCCTTGATCCGCTCGGGGGTGTTCATGAGCCTCATTCTCCTAACTAACATTAGTTAGGCATAGTATGTCACATTTCCGCTTTGAGATCAAGCGGCATTTTGACTTTGTCTTCATTTTCCCGTTAAATGAAAGAGAATATACCGTTACGGATTCCGGGTCCGACACGGTCAAATACGCACGCGGGAGGCTGAAACGATGAAATACCGCACACTCGGCAAAACGGGATTAAAAGTGTCCGTAATCGGCGTCGGCACATGGCAGTTCGGCGGCGAATGGGGACAGGACTTTACGCAGGACGAAGTGGACGCTGTCCTGGACAAGGCAAAGGAGCTCGGAATCAACCTTATCGATACCGCGGAATGCTACGGCGATCATTTATCGGAATCGTTTATCGGCAACTATTTGAGCCGCCGGGGCCGTGAAGGCTGGGTCGTGGCGACCAAGTTCGGCCATCATTATCATGACCGGTTTAAACGCGACGAGCGTTTTTCGGCGGAAGATATGATCGGGCAGCTCGACGCCTCTCTGAAAGCGCTGGGAGTGGACTATGTCGACTTGTACCAGTTCCATTCGGGAACGGACTCCGTGTTCGACAACGACGCCCTCTGGACGGCGCTGGACAAGCAGAAGCAGGCGGGCAAAATTCTTCACATCGGCACTTCGATCGCGAAGAACGACAACCTGCATCAGGTAGCCGCCTCCACACAGGTCGGCTCGGAAGCGATCCAGGTCGTGTACAACCGGCTCGACCGCGCTCCCGAAGAGAGCGTGTTCCAGTCGTGCCTGCAGCAGAACCTCGGCGTGCTTGCCCGCGTTCCTCTCGCAAGCGGCTATCTCAGCGGCAAGTACAAGCCGGGCGCCACTTTCGCCGCCACGGACACGCGCCACCGGCACGACCCCGCCGAGACGCAGCGCAAGCTCGAGGAAGTGCAGCGCATCCGCGAGCACGAAGTGCCGGAAGCGATGGACATGGCGACGTGGGCCCTCGCGTGGTGCTTGAAGCATGACGCGGTCAGCGCCGTCATCCCGGGCTGCAAAAACGTCGCTCAAGTCGAAAGCAACGCGAAAGCGGCGGCGTATCTGAGCGACAACCACCCGCAAGCATGGACGGAAGAAGCGGAAGCTTCCGGCGCATGATTGCGCACGCGAAAAAGCCTATCCGGTTCTTGGTCAAGACCCCATTTAACGGACAAATGAAAAAAGCCTAGGCTGCAAGCTGGCGTCGATATTCCATCGGCGTCAGCTTGTTTAGCTTTCGCTGC